>DBPZ01000049.1 GCA_002305655.1 Lentisphaeria bacterium UBA1407
AAATTCTTTTGATGTGAGCGAATACAATTGAGAGAGTTTATATTACCTAAAAAATAATTGGTTTAAATCTTAAAATTTGTAGTTGAAATTGACATTTTAATTTGAAATTCGTTTTTTTAAATTGTATAATTGAGGTTGTATGTCACCATTGCAATGTCCCATAGGCTACCGTCCGTTGCTTGACGAGTTGACGACCGAGAAGGCGATTCGCAAGATCAAGGATATGTTCCAGAACAATCTGGCGTTTGAATTGAATCTTCAGCGAGTCACGGCTCCGTTGTTCGTCATGTCAGGCACTGGGATCAACGACGATTTGAACGGCGTCGAGCGTCCTGTCAACTTTCCGATCAAGGATATGAATGACGAGCGCGCGGAGATTGTCCATTCGTTGGCGAAATGGAAGCGGATGAAGCTTGCCAAGTTGGGGTGCGAACCCGATACGGGCATCTACACGGATATGAATGCGATCCGCGCGGACGAGGAATTGGACAACCTCCATTCCCTCTACGTAGATCAATGGGATTGGGAAAAGACGATCACTGAAGAGCTTCGAACGCTGGATTACCTGAAGGAAACCGTCAGGAAAATCTACTACGCGATGCGTCGCACGGAAGCGTTTGTCTGTTCGGACTATCCAGTTCTGAAGCCGTTTTTGCCAGCGTCCGTGGAGTTCATCCACACGGAGGACTTGGAAGCCGAGTATCCCACCTTGACTCCGGCCCAGCGTGAGACCAAGGCGGTGAAAAAGTACGGAGCTGTGTTCCTGATCGGCATCGGAGCCGATTTGCCATTGAGCGGAAAGCGCCATGACGGTCGGGCACCGGACTATGACGACTGGTCGACGCCTTCGGACGATCGCCACGTGGGCCTGAATGGCGACTTGTTGCTCTACAATCCAGTCCTTAAGCGTTCTTTCGAGATTTCCTCGATGGGAATCCGAGTTGACCAGGCTGCCTTGTTGAAGCAGTTGACCTTGCGGAACGAAGAATCCCGCCTGAAGTTGCAGTTCCACAAGATGTTGATGAATGGTGAGTTGCCCTTGTCCATCGGGGGTGGCATCGGGCAAAGCAGGCTCTGTATGCTGTTCCTGCAAAAGGCGCATATCGGTGAAATTCAGGCGTCGATTTGGCCAGAGCAGATGATCGAGACGTGTCGAGAAAATAGAATTCCATTGTTATAGTCACATAGTTGCATTAGCGACGCAAGGAGAAGCCAGATGAAGAAGTCAGTGGCGAAAAGCAGGTTGTTTACGTTGATTGAGTTGTTGGTTGTCATCGCAATCATCGCCATTTTGGCTGCGATGCTGCTGCCTGCGTTGGCGAAGGCGCGTGAGAAGGCGCGCGCTGTCTCCTGCGTGTCAAACCTGAAACAAATCGGCTTGGCGATCAACATGTATGCGGGCGACAGTGACGATTTCCTCCCTCCGGTGTACGACTATGGTTCTGAGAATACCCACTGGCCCTGGTGGACGGAAAAACTGGCGCCATATACCGGCGACTGGAAGGTTTACACCTGCCCATCCAATATAACCGTGACAGACTCCTGGCAGCGGACTTTGGATACGGGTGGCTTGTGTCCCGTCACTGGACTGCATTACGCTGCATTGCAGACCCACGTTTGGGTCGGTGATGGAAATCGGCAATCCCGTAGGCAGTCGTCCTTCTTGGAACCTGCGGGAACTTTCATGTTTACGGATCACGATAGAATCTACACGCACTATTGCCCTAACTGCAAGGCTACCACCGAGGTTACTCGCATCACCATCCACAACAACGGAGCCAACAGTGTTTTTGGTGACGGGCACGTGGAACACCGCAATTCGAACCAGCTGAAGGATCCGAGTTCGGGAGGAAAGCTCTTTGGACATGGGATGTTCTAATTTTGTTTTGAAATAAGAAGTGTTAATTAAATTATTATGGAGGTTTCATCATGAGAAGACTATTTACTCTGATTGAGTTGTTGGTTGTGATCGCGATTATCGCGATTCTTGCCGCGATGCTGTTGCCTGCGTTGTCGAAGGCGCGTGAAAAGGCCCGTGCGATTTCCTGCGTGAACAACATGAAGCAGCTGGGCATTGGGTTTATTCTTTACATCGACGACAATGACAACTACCTGCCGATGGGGGACTCTGGCGCGCCGGGCGACGGCAAGCAGCATCCGTTCTGGAACGAGATCATGATGGGAACCAACTACGACAGCACCAAGAAGAATTATTCCAGCGGCTATCTGGATTCGAAGACCATGAAGTGCCCGTCTTCGGACAAGCAGGACAACTGGGCGCACCACTGCTACGGGATCAACTACAATCTCTGCCCGCGCCTGGCAGCCCGCAATATGTCATCCATGCAATCCCACAGCTTGAAGATTATCGCGATTGACTCCTGTGTTAATAGCTCCAATGGCATGCCGACGAACAATCAGTACTGGCGTTTCCTCCCTGGGTTGACGAATTATACGGACACCGGGTGGGGGTGGCCGAGCACCCGGCATAACGACCAGTGCAATACGTTGCATTTGGACGGGCATGTCCAGAATTTCCGTGTCCCGAACAAGCTGGCGCCGCATTCGGTTTTCCCATTCAATGATCAGCCCGACAGCAAGCCATATCTGCGCTGGGACTTCTGAGGCATTTCGCAGCGCGCTCTGGAACTTTTAATATAGGAGAAAGCTATTATAGGAGAAAGGCAATGGAACAGAAAAAGTTTACACTGATCGAGTTGTTGGTCGTCATCGCGATTATCGCGATCCTTGCCGCGATGCTGTTGCCCGCATTGCAGCAGGCTCGTGAAAAAGCCCTTGCGATCTCCTGCGTCAACAACATGAAGCAGCTGGGCATTTCCCTTATACTGTACACTGATGACAACGATGGTTATCTTCCAATTGGGGACTCGGGTCCGCCAGGGGCAACCCAACGTCCGCTCTGGAACGAAGTCATGATGGGGACTATATACGACAGCACCAAGAAGAATTATGCGGGCGGCTACCTGGATTCGAAGACCTTGAAGTGCCCGTCTTCGGACAAGCAGGACAACTGGGCTTATCACTGCTACGGCATCAACTGGTATCTCTGCGGGCGTGTGAGCTCCCAAAATATGTCCTCCATGAAATCCCACAGTTCAAAGATTATCGCTATTGATTCTTGTCAAAATTCTGCCGATGGCAGGCCGACGAACAGGCAGTACTGGCGCTTCACGCCTGTGACCAAGACCTATACGGACACTGGCTGGGGCTGGCCGAGCACACGCCATAACGGCCAATGCAATACGTTGCATTTGGATGGGCATGTCCAGAATTTCCGCGTCCCGAACAAGCTGGAGCCACATTCGGTATTCCCATTCAATGATGCCCAGCCCGATTGCTGGCCATATCTTCGCTGGAACTATTGAAGTATTTCGCTGCGTACTCTGAATCATTTTAAACAGGAGGAGGCAATGAAAAAGAGAAGATTCACACTGATCGAGTTGTTGGTTGTCATTGCGATTATCGCGATTCTTGCTGCGATGTTGTTGCCCGCCTTGCAGCAAGCCCGTGAAAAAGCCCTTGCGATCTCCTGCGTCAACAACATGAAGCAGCTGGGCATTTCGATGTTGCTTTATGTCGACGATAACGATGGCTATCTGCCAATTGGGGATTCAGGACCGCCTGGACCTACTCAGCGCCCGATATGGAACGAGGTCATGATGGGAACCTTGTACGACAGTACCAAGAAGAACTATGCGGGCGGCTACCTGGATTCGAAGACCTTGAAGTGCCCTTCTTCGGATAAGCAGGACAACTGGTCAACGTACTGCTATGCCACCAACTGGAATATCTGCTCACGCCAGGTTTCCCGCAATCTGTCCTCCATGCAATCCCACAGCTCAAAGATTATCGCGATTGACTCTTGCCAAAATTCAGCCGATGGCAGGCCGACGAACAGGCAGTTCTGGCGCTTCACGCCTGGGATCAAGACCTATACGGACACGGGCTGGGGCTGGCCGAGCACACGCCATAACGGACAATGCAATACGCTGCATTTGGACGGCCATGTCCAGAGTTATCGCGTCCCGAACAAGCTGGAGCCACATTCGGTATTCCCATTCAATGATGCCCAGCCCGATTGCTGGCCCTACCTGCGTTGGAACTACTAAGATGTTTCGTTGCAAATATTAGAGACTTTATACAGGAGACGACAATGAAGAAGAGAAGATTTACGCTGATTGAGTTGCTGGTTGTCATTGCGATTATCGCCATCCTTGCTGCGATGCTGTTGCCTGCATTGACAAAAGCCCGTGAAAAAGCCCGTTCGATTTCTTGCACGAGCCAAATGAAGCAAATGGGCTTGGGCTTGACCATGTACCTGGATGACAACAAAGGCTGATTTTATGATCGCTACAATGGTTACGACGGAGCGTATTGGGCGAAGTACGACAAGTACCAGATTATTCAGTTTGGCAGTTTCGCACCGTATATCGGTCCCTACATTGGAGACAAAAAGATCTTCAATTGTCCGTCAACCTCAATGGGCGGAAGTACTTATGGAAGCGAAACCTATACCGCAGATCAATGGCAGGTCAAGCACTGCTTTGGAATGTCGACAGCCGATCATGGTACGAAGCTAGAACGATACATCAGTTCATACCCCGCACACAACACACCGTCCGAACGATCAATCTTTATTGACGCGGTCTCCGGCTGGATACAATCAGATTTTCTCTATAGCCGAATCTCAATCCGACACAGTGATTCGGCGAACTTGGTCTTCTGTGACGGACATGTGGAAAATTTCAACAAACACAAATTGTATAGCGAAGCCGGCAAGCGAATGGGATTCACACCAGACCAATCAACAGACACAGCCTTCGGAAATTACTGATCCAATCCTAGGTTGACAAAAATTGCCGCCCGCCGCTATTCAAAATGGCGGGCGGCTTTTTTGTGTTTGTAACCCCTGTCAAAATCCAAGGGATTTGCCACGATAAAAATGGCTTCGGTCACTCCTCGACTTTTTTGGGGGGCGTCCGGTTGAGGAAAAATCATAAGAAGTCATTGTGCAAATAATGAATTTCACTATGAAAGCTATGATTTTTCAGTAAAGTAAATGATAGTGCAATTCATTTGCTTGCATGAGTCAAATCATGGATTAATTTATTGGCGTTTTCAGGTATTATTTTCGTTGAAGACCCAATAGATTAACTTGAGGAGACGGTAATGCAATCAATGAAAAATTCAGTGAAAGTTGAAAGGAATTTGTTTTGTGTTTTGTTTTTGCTTTTAATGATTGTTTTGGGTGGGGAGTGCGTTGGAGGGATCATTTACGTTAAGGTTGGCGGAAATGGTGACGGGAGCAGTTGGGGGGACGCGCTTGGGGATTTGGACAGCGCGTTGGAATTGAGCGTGGCGGGCGATGAGATTTGGGTGGGAGCGGGGAGTTACTCGCCGCAAGTCATGCGCTTGCTGTCTGGGCTTGAGGAGTATGGTGCATCGTTTACTCTTCGAGACGGAGTGAGTTTGTACGGAGGTTTTCGTGGGGACGAGGGGGCTCTCGAAGCCCGTCAGGTACTGCCTGATGGGCATGGGAGTTGGGATTTTGCCCACAAGACCGTTCTTTGCCAGGGGGATGGCGTGTATGGTGGCGTTGTGCGTTGCGGCGATATTGCCTTTGAGCGTGGCAGCGTGCTCGATGGCTTTGTCATCGAGGGCGGGAATGCTGTCGGCAGCGACCTTGATGGTTGCGGCGGGGGGATTCAAGGGGCTGGATTGCTGACGATTAGGAATTGCGTGATTCGTGGGAACTTTGCTCGCGACGGAGGCGGCGCGTACCTGACCGGAGGGGTGACGATTACTGGATGCCTGGTCGAGGGCAATGAATTGGTCGAAGAAGGCTGGGGAGGTTGCGGTGGCGGTCTGTACTTGGGCGGCAAGGGCTACGTTGTTCAGGCGATTGTGGCATGTTGGAACGGAGTGGCTCAAGGTGGCGTTCAAAATGGTGGTGGGATGTATCTGGTCGGCGAGGGGCAGGCATCCCATTGTACAATTGTTGGGAACCGGAGTCGTCGCGAAGGCAGTGGAGTCTGGTGCGATACTGGCAGCGAGGTGCTGAACAGCATTATCTGGGGGAATACGCCTGACTTGGTTCAGGCTTTTGGGGATTCGGTCAGTTTTGGCGGATGCGCAGTTGAAGGAGGTTGCTCGGGATACGGGATTATTCCGCTGTTGGCTGAGAATTGCGGTCCTGGTGGGATTGACGTCAACGACAATTGGGTTGGGGGGTACTATGTGTGCTTTGTTGAGCCCGAGACTGGGGATTTCCGCTTGGGAGGCGGTTCGTACGCGATTGCCCGTGGTTTCGCAGGAATAGAGGGATATGATGCGGCAGGGATGGATCTGCAATCAGGTGCCCTGGTTGACATTGGGGCGTATGCAACTGGGTTGCGTGGAAATTTGGCGGCGGACTTTTCGGTTGGATACCCCTTTGTGTATGGTGGCGACTCTGGAATCCGTACTCACTGGGGGGTGTTGAGTCCTGCTGGATGCCAGAATATGTATTTTGGCGATGCAGGCGATGTTTTGCTTGATGGCGAGGAATCGCTTTCAACGTGGATTGGTCAGTGGAAGCGTTCCGGGATCGTCGATGTTGGTTTGCGGGTGTGGGTTGACAATGACGATTGGAATGTGTTTGAAATTGTAAAGTCAGTGGACGTTCGTCCCCGGGTCTTGGTAATCAGTGCGGATGATGCTGAGCATCGTTACGGGGAGCCGTTCCCTGAGTTGACCTGGACGTTGGTCAGCGGTCGCTTGATTGGCGATGACAAGTTGGTAGGTTCGCTGAGTTGCGAGGAAGGGGAGGAATTGAATCGGGCATACGCCATAGGACGCGGTGACCTGAATGTGGATGACGGACGAGGCGGCGTCAACTACAGGATCGAATTCCTGCCGGGAGAGCTGATGCGCCTGAAGGGCATTGCGGGGCTGGCGGTGGAAGAGCGTGAAAAGGAATATGACGGGAAAGGCTTCCAGGTGGACGTGGATACGGAACCGGATGGCGTCAATCTTGATGTGACCTATGCCGGAATAGACGGTACCGAGTACGGACGCTCCAATGAACCACCTAAGGACGCTGGTTCATATCAGGTGGATATCGTGGCGGACGATCCGCATTACGAAGGTGGTTTGACGATTATTATAACCATCACTAAGGCACCGCTCGACATCTTGGCCGACAACAAAACCAAGAGCTATGGGGCGGAAAATCCACCGCTGACAATGACGTTCGTAGGTTTCAAGGGAGACGACGATCAAGCTTCCATCCAGTTGCCGGACATCTCAACGGTCGCTACGGCGGATAGTCCCGTGGTTGAAGGCGGCTATCCAATCGTTTTGGCTGGCGGAAGTGCCAAGAACTACGAATTGACGCTGACGGATGGCGTGTTGACCATTGAACGAGCGGCATTGTCGATTGCTGATGTTTCAGCCAGTGATTTGACATACGGGCAGACATTGTCCGAGTCGGTACTTACTGGTATCGTGAAGAATTCAGCCACCGGGTCATTGGTTCCTGGCAGGTTTGTTTGGGAGGCAGGAGGGGAATATCCCTACGCTGGAACCAGTGACCACGGTTGGCTGTTTGTGCCTGAGGATCAGGCGAACCACTTGCCTGGCGAGGGTGAGATTCCGGTATTGGTACGTCCTCGTCCGATTGCTGTCACGGCGAATGGAGCTGGAAAGGCATATGGTGACAGCGATCCTGAGTTGGCGTTCACGATTTCAAGCGGCAGCCTGGTGGGCACGGATGCCTTTTCGGGTTCCTTGGCGCGCGACCCTGGTGAAAATGTCGGGACTTATGGAATAGTGCAGGGGAGTTTGACGCTAAGTTCCAACTACACATTGAGCTATGTTCCTGGAGAGTTTACGATTCGGGCACGCCCGTTGACGATTGTCGCAGACAATGTGCAGCGCGAGTACGGCGAAGCGGAGTCTGGCTTGACATGGTCGATCGGATCTGGTGATTTGGCATTCGATGACAAGGTTGCTGGATCATTGGTCCGTGAGGTAGGCGAGAGGCCCGGGACGTACAAGATTCTGCAAGGGGATTTGAGCGCAGGAGCGAATTACGCCTTGACGTTTACTTCAGGGACTTATACGATTTTAGCTGGCAGCCTGCGATTGGTCGGGGATGCGTCCGGGACTCCATTGGTGTATGGTCAGGTTTTGTCCGAATCCGATTTGATTGGTCAGGTTGTGCACGGCAAAACGGGCGAGGCGGTGGCTGGTCGAATGGATTGGGTTGACGGAGCCGAAGGGTTGCCTGTGGGAAATTGGTCTCGCCCATGGAATTTTGTGGCTGAGGAAGCTGATTGCTACCAGCCCCTGGGTGGGAATGCAAATGTGGAAGTCAGCCCTGCACAGCTGAGCGTCGAGCTGGTGAACAATGTGCCAAAGCGCGAGTACGGTTATGCGAATCCTGAGTTTGAGCTTGACATAACTGGATTTGTGCATGGAGAGGACGAATCAGTACTGATCAAGGTTCCAGTTGCGAGTTGCGGGGCTGATTTGACAAGTCGTCCGGGAGAGTATGCAATCACGCTAGGCGGTGGTCAGGCGGCGAACTACGAGTTTACGTATGGAAGCGGGACCTTGACGGTCGAAGGAGCCAAGCTGGAGATAAGCCAGGAGGTCGCAACCAACGAAATCGTGTACGGCGACCCATTGTCCGAAGCCGCCTTGGCAGGCGAGTTCAGGCATCCTGGGCTTGATATTGTGATTGACGGTGAGTTGGCTTGGGTTGAGGCTGGCGACACCTTGTTGCCTGCCGGGACGCATGGACAGGAATGGATATTCACGCCCGACGAGCCCCAATATGAAGTTGTACGTGGCATCTTGGATGTGATTGTGAAGAAGGCATCGTTGCGGGTTGTGGTCAAGGACGTTCGCCGAATGGTTGGCCAAGACAATCCTGAATGGGAGTACGAATACGAGGGATTTGTTAATGGGGATACCAGTGAGTTCGAAGGAGTGTTTGCCGAACATCCTGTTGCCGAATGCGAGGCAGGTTCCGATGCCGTCGTGGGTGAGTATCCCATTGAGTTGTCTGGTGGAAATAGCGCAAACTACGAGTTGGAATTGGTTGACGGGGTGCTGACGGTCGTTCCCGCAGTGCCGAACATGGGACCAGTGGAACCCATTGAATTGATCTACGGAACAACGCTGAACGAGTACGGAGACCCGCGTGTCGATCTCAGGCATCCGTTGACTGGTGATATGGTGCCAGGCACGTTCACGTGGAATGGCGGCGATGCCATCCTGGAAGTTGGCGAGTACGAAATCGGATTTGACTTTATGCCTGACGATGTGGATTATCTAGGTGGCATTGCTGGAGTAGCCTTAGTACGAGTCGTGCCCAGGACCATTACCGTCGGCTTGTATGAAAGCGCATTGTCGCGTAGATACATCGACAGGGAGACGAACTGGATGACTCGTTACAAAGTCTACGTGGGGTCGCTTGTTCAGGGCGATGCGCCTACAGGGGCGTTTTCACGCGAACCTGGCGATGACGTGGGTTCGTACAAAGTTTTGCAAGGGACAATCGATTTTGGTCCGAACTACGATGTGACCTACTTGGAGCAGTATTATGTCATCCATCCATTTGCGATTCCCGTGACGCCCAAGGCTTGCGGCAAGGGATATGGCGAGGCGGATCCAGCCATCGAATACAAGCTGGCGAGTGCCAGGCACGCCGATTGGCTACATGGTGAATTGAGCCGCGAGCCAGGCGAGGAGTTGGGGTCATACCCGATTACGCTGGGGACGATGAGCACTGTCTCTGCTAACTACACCATTGACTTGCGACCGGGAACATTCGTAATCGGTCCGTGCGAATTGATCGTGCAACTGCGAAGCTATACCATTAGCTACGGTGACGATATGCCCGAGTTCGGGTGGGATGTAAAGTCGGGCGCATTGGTCAATGGCGACCAGTTGAAGGGAAAGCCAGCCTGCGAATATACCGATGCCTTCGGACAGTACCCGATTACCCAAGGGACATTGTCGGTAGATCCAAATTACAACTTGACTGTCCTGCCAGGAAAACTGACGTTGACCAAACGGGCAATTACAGTTTATTGCGATGACATCAAGATTCTTGCAGGAGAACCCAATTACGATATTCCCTACTATCTTGCAGATGGTCAATCCCTTGCGCAAGGAGATAGTTTCGTGGGGGCGCTAAGTCCGTTCATTGCAGGGACGACAAATTTTGCGGCATATGTCCAGCGAGGTGATTTGTCAGTGACCAATGCTGACAAGTATGCGATTACTTTTAACTTAGGTCGTTTGACGGTTGTTCCTCGCAAGCTGATTTTGTCGGAATTGCCTGTGCCGGAGCCTGTGATGTACGGCGATGAGCTTCAGGAATCTGCATTGGTTGGCGGCTTGTGCCTGCATCCGATCACGATGGAACCCGTTGAGGGAACATGGAGCTGGTCCGAACCTGCCCATGTTGTGCTGGATATGAACAAGGTTCGATACGCTTGTGTTTTTGTTCCTGCCGATGGTAATTTCCCGAATCTGACCTCCGAAGTTGATGTTGTTCGTTTGCGTCGGAAGATTACGGTTCGCGCGAAGTCTCATCACATCATCTATGGTGATCCTATGCCTGCCTTGACGTATGAGGTCATCGAGGGACGTGTAGTATTGGAAGGTGATCTTGTAGGTTCGCTTTCTGCGATTGAGCGCGATCCTGTGTCCAAGGAGTATCCGAAGGTCTTTGACGTCAGTTGCCTCGGCTTGGCTGTCCGCAGGAGTTGCTACGATTGCGAGTTTATCGATGGCACGATTGTAGTTTCGAAACGTCAGGTTGTGATTGCCGCCAACAATGTGATGAAGCGTGTCGGGGAAGCAGATCCCGCTTTGACGTTCAGCATACAGTCTGGGAATCTAGTTGATGATAGTTGGAATGGAAGCTTGACCCGCGATGCCGGGGAGGAACCTGGGGTCTATACGATTCGTCTCGGTACGCTTGAAGTTAAAAAAGCTCCCGGTGCACACGAGGTGATCTTCCTGGAAGGGACATTGACGATTTTGGATGAAGGCGAGGAGGCGGAAATGAGCGCAAGCACACGAGTTGTGGTCGATGACGACTGGGATGGAATCTACGCCGAAAACGAGGAGTTCACTCATAATGGAACAGACTACAAGTTCGGCTACAATGCATTCGCAACATTGGAAGCCGCCCTGGAAGCTGTCGCTCCTGGCGGATGCGTTCAGGTGATGAGCGGTCAATACGTGGCTCCAACAGGCGAATGGATCGTGCGAAAGGGAGTCGCTATCTTGGGGAATGCGACCTATGACGATGATCAGGTGGAGCTGCTGGGAACCATCAGGACATCAGGTTCCGAGGTCAATAGCCTGTTGTTGAGCAATGTATGCGTTGATGTTGAAGGGGAATCAGATGGTGCGCTGATCATCGGCGATGGAACCGGGAATGTAACCTGCCTTAACTGCGTGATTGGCGCCGATGGCACGGCAGTCCAAATCGGCGTCCATGGCGGTGGCGTGACGATCCAGGGAAGCAGCGTGATGTCTGAAGCCACGACCATACGGTGCGTGAGGTCGCCGCAACAAGCCCCTCCAACCAACTTCGTTTACCTGATCGCCAATGGATTCTATGGCGAAAACCTGCTCGAAAACCAAGGTTTCCCAGTGGTCCTGGACCGGAATCAGTTCAATGGGACTTGGTATGAATAAGGTTTCTGATGTGTGAGCAGAGATGGTTTGCGTGATGGGACTGTGACCAATGAGACATATGAGACGAATGTGACCTATAGGACTGGGACATGAGACTGAGACTATGGGACCTTGCCCTTGGGTTTTGTGAGCCTTGAGGTTCTGTGGCTGGGGCATCGGATTTGGACATTGGAATGAAATGAACTATGACTTCAAATTGGGTTTTTGATGTCCCAGTCCCATTCGTTCGCAGTCCCATAAGTCTCATTTGTCCCATAAGTCTCATTTGTCTCAGTCCCAGTCCCATAGCGAAAGAGTTATCAAAATGGCACATAAAGCAGGTGTAGTCTTGCCGCATGGTGGTTACAGAAGTCTAATTTCCTACAAGAAGAGCGAGATAGTCTATCAGGGGACGATTGTTTTTTGTAAACGCTTTCTTCCTTCTTTTGGAGACCGTACCGTTGATCAGATGGTACAAGCGGCACGAAGTTGTAAACAAAACATTGCTGAAGGTAGTGCAGCGGCAGGAACTAGCAGGATGACGGAAATCAAACTGACCAATGTAGCAAGAGCTTCCCTGGAGGAATTGCGGGAAGACTATAACGATTTCCTAATTACGCATAAGTTAGCTAAGTGGCCAAAAGATTCACGACTGGTACTTGAAACTAGAAAATTTCCACGTACACACACAGAATGGGAACAGTGGAAGCAATTTTTTCATACGAAAGAAGCAGAATTTATCTGTAATACTCAAATTACCCTCATTAGTCAAACTTGTTTTCTCCTTGACAAGCTGATTAAAGCCCAAGAGGCTGAAATAATTGGGTCTGCCGATGCGGGAGATGGAATGAAAATGTTCTCAAGTAATGCTCGTCTCCGTGATTGGGCTTGGGACATTTCATGTCTTATCGAAGCAGCGAAAACACCTGAAGACCTAGATCATCTCTTGCAGAAGATCAAACTTAAAGTTGATCAGATGAATGCTGAAATACGTAAACGGAGAAATTGGCGATAGACATCTTCACATCTCTGCCCACCCAGCATGCAAAGCAATTTCCACCTTGGGAAATGGGCACAAAAAAGCCTCGCAAGATTATGCGAGGCTTAATGTGGTACCGGAGGGGGGATTTGAACCCCCACGAGATTGCTCCCACTGCGACCTGAACGCAGCGCGTCTGCCAATTCCGCCACTCCGGCGTGTCAATTGAAATAAATTACTCCTTGTTTGAGAAAAGGCAAGCAAATCAAGGAGAATTTTTGGGCGAAAAACAAAAAAAGAATGACTTGGCATGTGCCCAACCCGAGGCATGAATCGCCTCGATGAAAACATAGTCGCCGACATGCCGGTGCACCTTGACTTTAGTGGCTGGCGCTATCGAATCCAATTGGAGTTTGCGGTCGCTTGCATGTGGGAATGGGAAGAGTGCTGTTGTGCTGGAGGTGATTGCTGTCGAGTTCAATTTCAGGCGTGGCGAGCTAACGGCAACGAGGATTGCAAGGGTGGACACGAAGAGGGTTCCAAGGGTCTTGGGGAATTTGCATGAAGGCATCGCCAAAAAGGCTAGGAACAAGATGACAGTGGCAAAGAGGATTTCAGGCAAATGATTGGTGATCTTGTAGGAAGGTGTGCTGAATGCATTGTCGAAGGCGTCGGCGACTGCATTCCACGCCAGGTTTGCGTCATGATTGCCAAGGCAGGAGGCGACGGTTGCGAGATTTCTGGCATTGCTTGCAGAGGGTGCAGCGTGATGGATTTTGAGGAATTGGTCGTATGCCTGGTCGATTTGTCCCGATGTTGCGAGTTTGGTTGCCTTGTCGTGGGCTTTGCCAAGCAGCATGTTTTTGTCGTAGAGTTGGCATGAAATGATGATTGAGAGCGCCGCAATGCTTGCGAGGAGGATTGTCTTTGCGAGCAGGAGTGCATTGATTGTTGCGATGCGTTGTCGCTTTAGGATTTCATTGAGTTCAAGCAGATGGCATTCTTGGATCTGGACTGCTTGATCGGTGTTGTTGAATTGCGCTTGTTCGACTTCTCGGCAAAGTTTGGCGAGTTGTGGTGCTTGCTGTTGGATGCGTTCAGCCAGTTGGGTCAAGTTGGTTGCCGGGTTGTTTGTGAGGCAGGTTTTGATTGCGTTTGCAAGTTGTGCTGTTGTCAGGTTGTTGCCTTGGATTGTCTTGGCGATTTTCCTGGCTGTTTTAAGTTGTTTTGCTTGCGGTGAGTTGCGTCGTTTTTTCGCATCGCGGTACAGTGCGATCAGATTGACGATAGTTACCAGTGCTAGGATGATTTCGGCCGCATTCCAGGCGTTGGGATGCAGGAGTGCGAACGTGGAGGGTTCATGTGGCAGGATTGCCTCGATTGGAATTGGGTTGCGTAGCTTGGGCGTTGCGTTTCCGGGCTGCTGGGTTGGTTCCTGCTCGTCAGGAAGCACGAGCCAGAATCCGTTTTTCCAGGCGATCTCAGGGGTGGTTGTGTTGGAAAAGGCGCTGGGAACGGTTGCCAGGATGATGAATAGGCTGATTAAAAATTGGCGCATTAGCAACGGATGATGCGTTTTGACGAGGAGTGTTCAGGGGCAGGAGCCGTACTGTACTTCAAAAACAAGATTTGCATAATATAGCACACGCAATGTCTGCCTGAGTGAAGTCGCTGAACTTGTCAGAGGCGTTAAACAGAATATATTAACGAATTTTAAGCTCATCTTATCTTATATTATGTACAAAGCTAGCAACGGGTCAGGCCCAAGGATGAACGGAATGGAACGTCGAGATTTTTTGCGTGGCAGTGCGATGGTTGCGGCCGGCGCGGCAGTATTGCCCAGCGTTGTCCGCTGCAACGAGGTCAAGTGGGAAGCATACAAGGGGAAGACGGCGCCTATTCGCATGGGTATCATCGGAATGGGCAAGCAGTGCATCGGCCACTTGAATCATTTGGTCCATCGCGATGATGTTCGCGTAATGGCTTTGTGTGACGTGGAAAGCATTCGCTTGAACAAATCCAAGGAAATCGCGGACAATGCATACAAGAGAATTTTCGGCTCATCTGCCCGTCCCGTGGATATTTACGAGGATTTCCGCGATATCTTGAAGCGTTCGGACATTGATGCGGTGTTGATTTCGACTCAGACCCATTGGCATGCAGCGATGAGCGTCATGTCGGCCCAGGCTGGCAAGGACGTATATTGCGAGAAGCCGATGACGCTGTCGATCCACGAAGGTCGCGCCATCGTCAATGCCGTGAAGCGTTACGGGATCGTGTACCAGAACGGCAGCCAGCAGCGGTCTGACGGCAAGTTCAGGCTCGCTTGCGAATTGGTTCGCAACGGCAAGATCGGAAAGGTCAAGACGATCTTCATCAACAACGTGGGCGATCCTTCAGGTCCGTGCTATCTTCCCGCCGAACCCACGCCGCCGACGCTGAACTGGGACCTCTGGCTGGGGCCTGCGCCCTATCGACCATACAACAAGATCCTGTGCCCACTGGACGACTGGAAGGTCTTCCCCGCATGGCGTTCGTACTCGGACTACGATGGTGGCGGGATGACCGACTGGGGTGCCCACCACTTTGATATCGGGCAATGGGCGTTGGACATGGACGATTCCGGCCCGGTGCAGATCGTGCCCCCGCGCGAATCCGAGTTTGGTCGCTTGACCTACGTGTACGCCAATGGCACAAAGATGGTTCGCGGTGGCGCCAAGCCAAGTGAAGCGGGATTGGAAATCATCGGCGAGACGGGGCGTATTTGCGTGAACCGCGGATACCTGATGACCGAACCCGATGACTTGATCCGTACCAAGTGGGGTGCCGATGATATCCGCTTGTACGAAAGCTCAACCCATTGGAACAATTTCCTCGATTGTGTCCGCGAACGCCGCGATTGCGTCTGCACCGCCGAAATCGGGCATCGCAGCTCGACCGTCTGCCACCTGGGTATCATTTGCTATCGCCTGGACAGGACGCTCAATTGGGATCCCGTCAAGGAACGCTTCGTCAATGATCCCGAGGCGGATCGCCTGATCCACAAGCCCACCAGGGCACCCTGGATCGTCTAATCCAAAACGGCAGGCAGTCAGGCAACCGAAACAAAACGTGGAAAAAATAGCAATAATCGGAAGAGCAATGATGAAAAAGAATTTCATACTTACAATTGCGTGTACAATACTGGTAGCGGGAGCCTTGCATGGGCAGGAGAATCGTCCCCAGCCCAGCGAGGCTGAAATTGCCAGAATGAAAGAAGCGATGCCCAAGACGGCGACGGTAAAGCCCGCCAAACCCAGAAATGTCCTGGTCTATGTGGATACCAAGGGGTTCTACCATACGTCAATTCCCTTTGCCACCAAGGCACTTGAACTGATCGGCGAACAGACCGGCGCATTCAAAGTCGCCGACGTTAGCGGCGATCCCTCGGTCTTCGAACCGGAAAACCTGAAGAAGTACGATGTAATCGTCCTGAACAACAACACCAGCAGGCTTCCCTTGGGCGGAGTCGATACAAAGAAAATGGAGGATGGTCCCGAAAAGCAGGCGGCGGAAGCCCGTGAAATGAGATTGCGCAGCGGATTGCTGGATTTCGTCCGCACGGAGGGCAAGGGAATCCTCGGCATCCATGCGGCCATTGATGCGATGTACGACTGGCCAGAATATGGCGAGATGATGGGTGGTTACTTCAACCTTCATCCTTGGAGCGAGCGTGTCGGCGTGGAATTGGTTGACCCAGGTCACCCCCTGATGGCTGGCTGGAGGGGCTGCCCGTTCTATGTTCGTGATGAAATCTATCAGGTCAAGGAACCGTATTCCCGTGACAACCTGCGCGTGTTGATGCGGCTGGATACCCAGCGCACCAATATGAACAAGGGCGATGCAATCCGTCGAGACGACGGTGATTTCGCCTTGGCTTGGCTGAAGAGGTACGGGAAGGGTCGCATTGTCTATATCGGATTGGGACACTATCACGAACTTTTCTGGAATCCCGGAATGCTGCAAATGCTTTGCGACTCGATTCAATACTGCGCCGGCGACCTAAAATGCGATGAACGGCCCAGCAACCAATTGGATGAAGCATACCTGAAAGCCTCCGCAAAGGAAGGTTTTGAACGTGGCTTGAAAGTCATTCTAGAGAATTTGTCCCAGTACAAATATTCGATTGACGATACGGAAGCCCGTCAAGTCGAGCGTTTGGTCAACGATGCCGAGGCTCCCGATCAACGGGATCGCGCCAGGATCCTGGCCGCAGGCTTGGCTTCCCTCCTGAAGCCCACTAGCTCAGTGGATGCCAGGAATTTCGCATTGCGTCAATTGTCTCGCATTGGCGCCGCTTCCGAAGTTGCTGCCATTGCCTCCCAATTGTCTGATGAAGATACTGCGGTGATGAGCCTGTACGCCTTGCAACGCATTGGCGGCGCTGAAGCCGATCGCGCCTTGATCGCAGGTTTGGCGAGCGTGCCGAAGCAACGGATTGGAATCGCGTTGACCCTTGGACATCGTCGCTGTGCGGCCGCAGTTCCTGCTTTGAAGCCGTTGCTTGCCGATGCCTCTTGCGGCTCCGAAGTCGCGATTGCATTGGGAATGATCGGTACCAAGGATGCGTTGGATGCACTGACCGATGCCTTGCCGGTTGCCAAGGGCGATTTGCGAAAGAGCATTATCTTCGGAATGGTCGATTGCTTGGGCATGGTTCCCGAGGCCGATTGCGTCGCCGCAAGCAATGCGATCCTAAATGCGGCGGACAGCCCCGCCAATGCACGGGCCGCCGCCCAGGCGACCCTCTTCAAGGCTGCTGGAGCCAAGGCTGACGCTGCCGCCGTGACCGCTTGCCTGACCAAGGGCGACCTGTTGATGAAATCCGCAGTTGCGAAGGCATTGCCGTCGATGGGCGATGCCTTGCCCGCCGTAGTGAAGTCGATTTCGACGTTGCCTGCTGATTCGATTTGCCTGGTGATGGCTGCCATTGCCTCGTCAAAGTCGAAGGGATTTGAAAGTGCTTTGATCGATCTGTTAGGTCATGCCGACGATAGTGTTTCGGTTGTGGCATCTCGTACGTTGACCGAGGTCGGCGATGTTGCCTGTGTTTTGCCTTTGGCTGTACAGGCATCGAAGAGCGAGGGCAGTCGTCAGGCTGCCGCGCGTCGCGCCTTGGGCAGGATTGTTGGCGAGGCTGTTGGGGCGAAGGTTCGTTCCGAGGTTGCCAATGAGTCCAACGATGTTGCGATTCGAACGGAGTTGGTCATGGCATTGGGAACTCGCATTGACAAGGAATCGGTTCCGTTGTTGGCGAAGTGTGCTTTGTCCGAGGACAAGAATCTTCGCAGGGAAGCGATTTCGTCCATGGCTCTTGTTGCCGGCGAGAAGGATTTGCCGGTATTGGTTGATTTGTTGACGAAGACGAAGGGCAGTGCCGATCGCGGCAAGCTGATGAACCAGGTGATCAACGTCGGCAAGCGAGCTTCCGACCAGGCTGCTGCCTCCGGCATCGTCTTGAAGGCGCTGGATGGCAAATTGGCTACTCCAGTACGGGTTTCGTTGCTGGAAGCCCTCGGCAAATTGGCGCATTCCAGCGCGTTGCCGACGCTGACCGAGGCTGCCGCAAGCCAGGATGCAGCCGTCAAGCGAATTGCGATTTTGGCGTTGGGCGAATGGTCGACTCCCGAGCCGCTGGATACATTGCGTGGCTTGAGCCGTGACGACAATGCATCGCTTGCCCACAAGGTGTTGGCGTTGCGCGGGTATGCCCGTATGCTGGCATTGCCGAGTTCTCGCCCGATACCGAAGACGTTGGAGATGTACAAAGAGGCATTTGCATTGGCGAAGGGAGCCCAGGAAAAGGGTTCCTTGATCAATGGCCTGGGTTTCCTCGTGCATCCCGATGCCTTGAAGTATGCGATGACCTTCCTGGACGATCCCGAGGTGGCGACTGAGGCCGCAATGTCCGCCAGCCGTATCTTGAATAGCTTGAGCGGTGAGTCGATGAAGCTGACTGCTTCGCATAACAATGGTGCTGTAAGAAACGCCATTGACGGCAATACCAAGACACGTTGGACTAGTGGTGCAAGCCAGGCCGGCGGCGAGTGGTTTATGATTGACATGGGCTATGAGACGACGCTGAGTGAACTGAAGTTGTTCGCCGGCGAAGTAGGCAATGACTTCCCGGTTGGATATCAGGTCTTCGTGTCCCTGGATGGCGAAAAGTGGGGTGACAAGCCCGTCCTGGAAGGGAAGGGAACCGACCGCCATATGGTGCTTAAGCTCCCCGATGTCTATGGACGCTACATCAAGATTGTCCAGACCGGAACAGGCGGGATGTACTGGTCAATCTGCGAAATGCAGATGAACGGAATGCCAGCGACTTATGGCGAACGCTTGGACCCTGCAACCCTGAAGGTGACCAGCGACAGAAACCCGGACAAAGCATTCCAGGCGATGGATGGCAAGAATGAGACGCGCTGGGATACGGCTGGTGCTCAACGTCCGGGATTCTGGTTCATGATTGAGTTGCCCGAAGCCAAGAACGTCCGCAGGATAGTCCTGGATGCAGGTACGTCACGTGAAGATTATCCACGTGGCTACAAGGTCGAGGTCTCCGCAGATGGAAAGACTTGGAAGGGGCCATATGGTGCTGGAAATGGAACCAACCAGGTCGTTGATATCAAGCTTTTGGAGAACAAGTCCAAGTTTGTGAAGATAACGCTGACCGAACCTGTCGACCCGTTCTACTGGTCTATCCACGAGTTCTCGATTTACGCCGAATAACGAGGCTGGTCGAGATGGTTGATCCATCGCGAAGGCAAATGCCGTTTGGATATTCAAATCGAATGGCATTTGCCTTCTGTTTTAGGTTTTATATTTGAGTTTATGGAGTTTTTGGGATGACTTTGACGCGATTGGAGCAATGGGAACTGAAGTTGAAAGGTGCCCTTGACACGGTGGATGCTAGGTTGGAAGCGAAGTACAGTCCGATAATTCCCCTGCATCCTCGTCGCCCTGAGGCGGGACGTACTTCAAACCGCAAGTACGATGGCGTATTTGGCATCGAATCCAAGTTCACATTGGGATATGCGAGCGGGAATGGACCAGGCTATGTGATTGAAATCAGGGCTCACTCCATGACGAAAATTCCGCATGAAGTAAAGAGCCAAATCTTGGATGATATGGAGGAGATGCTCCTTCCTGCCTTGAGGGAAGCTTTTCCCGGGAAGGAGTTGCTGGTCAAACGAATCGGTAATCGCTTCATGATGACTGGAGACCTGGGATTTTCCTGAAGGTTTTTATTCCGCCACAATAAGCATCATTGCTCAAGGCATGGAATTGTCAAGTTTGATGTGCAGATCTGCCTGGGAGGCGATATTTGGATCGTGCGTGACCATGATCAATGTTTTTTTCTGGTTGTTTCTGACGTCCCGTAGGATGTTGATGATTTCCTGGGCTGACTTGGCGTCGAGGTTTCCAGTTGGTTCGTCTGCGAGTATGATGTTTGGGTTGTTGATCAGCGACCTTGCGATGGCGACTCGTTGCTGCTCGCCGCCTGAGAGTTCATATGGTCTATGGTGAATCCTGTTTTCCAGGCCGAATTGCGTGAGCCAGTTCTTGGCGTTTTGGTAAGCTTGTTTTCTGTTGGTTTTCCACTGGAGGGCTGGCAACGCCGCGTTTTCGAGTGCCGAGAGTTCAGGGAAAAGGTGGTATGATTGGAAAACAAACCCTATTTTCTCGTATCTGAGTTTGGTCATTTGCGAGGCGGAGAGTTTTTCGAGATTGACACCATCGAGTATGACTTGTCCTTTTGTAGGCTTGTCGAGTCCGCCGAGGATGTGCAGGAGTGTTGTTTTGCCGCAGCCTGAAGGTCCTGTGACGGCAATCCACTTGTTCCTCGGGAGTTGCAGGTTCAAGTCGTTGAGGACGTTGATAGTGCCTCCTCCAAGGGAAAAAGCCTTGTGCAATCCAACGATATTGTAGAGTAGTTCTTCGGTATTCATCAGTTGTTGTCCTGCAAGGATTTGGCGGGTGGCAGTGCGGAGGCGAAAAGCGCTGGTACCAGGGCTGAAGAGATGCAAACCAGCATTGAAAGGATGGAGACTGAGACCAGGTCCGACGCAGTCCAGAGGGCGGGGAGCCGGTTGAGGTGATAGAGTTCGGCTGGAAAGACATCGTGCCCCAAGATGGCGCTTAAAATCGCGGCGATCCCATCGCGATAATGCAGTACCGTCAATCCCAGCACAATGCCCAAGGTGGTGCCGATAAAGCCGATGATCGCACCCTGGAAAATAAAGATCCTGGCTACCATCCAGCTGGAAATCCCAACCGCCTTCAATGTCCCGATCTCGCGGGTCTTCTGCACGACGACCGTGATCAACGTCGCCGCAATGCTGAAGGAAGCGACCAGCAAGATGAAGGTCATTAAAAATGCCATTAGCTTCTGTTCGACCTGAAGCGTGCCGAACAGCATCTGGTTGCGTTCCTTCCAAGTCACGATTCGGTACATGTTGAAGAAACTGTTCCCATTCAACTGCTCGTTGAGTTTGGCGACAATGGCGTCCATCTGCATTGGCGAAGCGACTTTTCCCTGTACGGAGGTTGCCGAACCCCAGTCGAGTCCCAGAAGGTCGGCGGCTTGGTCTCGCCGGACAAAGATGACATTTTCGTCAAAATCCGCAAATCCCATTGAGAATATTCCGGCGATTTTGACTTGTTCCGGGAAATATACCTCGTCTGGTTGTTCGATTTTGACTTGTCCGTCCTTTTCCCACTTTACGTTTTGCGTGAGCCTTGCCGGGGAATGGATGAGGATGGTCGTGCCGATGGTCAGTCCCATGGATCGTGCGAATCTGTCTCCGACTAGGGCTTCCCCTTCTTCAATGTCGAAGTTCCCGTAAAGTAGTGCATCTTTTACTCCCGTGACATGGTATTCTGTTTCTGGATCAATACCATAGATGACCTTGGGTTGGATTACGTTTTCGTCTTTGCCGCCTAAATGCGACTTGAATCTGATTTGGATCAGTGCGGAATCCTGGATCAGCGGTGAAGCCTTGACGCCATTGGCTTCCAGGATGTCCTTGATCTTTCCTGGATCCTGGATCGTGTTGGAACCCATGGCGGGGAAAACATGAAGGTGCGCCTGCCAATTCATGATGTTTTCCTGGATGTCCCTGCCGAAGCCGGCCATGATCGAGTTGACGATCAGCAGGATGGCGACGCCCAAGGTGGGACCGAGGATAGATAGGAGCGTGATCAACGAGACAAACGTGCGCTTGGGACGCAAATATCTCAATGCCAGAAACAAATCGAGAGGGAGGTGCATGGTGGGATACCTGTTGGACTAGGGGACGAGTTCCCCGACGATGAAGATGCAACCCGCGAAGAGCCTGAGCTTTTCGTACTTGGCGGGATTCTTGTCGAAGTCGGGCTTGTTATGGTCGAAGAGGATTGCTTTCTTGTCGAAATTCTTATCGAGTACTGTTATTGTGATTTCGTTGACTTGGTCTTTGGCATTTGGTAGTCCGACTGTTGCAAGTCTGTGATAGGTGCAGTAGGGATCGAACATTCTTGCTTCCCTGCTGATTTCTCCATTGTGCTTGATTTCGATGATTCCCCCTTGTGGTCCGAGGATGTTGTAGATGGCTGCCCGCAATCCCTTATACTTAAAGGTAATTTTTGCGCCTGGTTCGAAGACGAAGAATTCGTCCGCTCGGTTAAGGAAATGCCTGGTGGTCGGATCGTCTTTTGGGAGCTTTTGGCATGGTCCCTCGAGCTTGACGGTTGGGTTTCCGAATGGAATGGTGATGACATTTTCAAAGCAATCGGGAACCATTGGCTTGGGGAGGTTCGCCTTGGGACCAGGCTTTCCTGCGCTCTTGATCGCTGGGAGCGAGCGCTTGATGGCGTCCATGTAGAGCGCGTGACCGGTATTGTCGTATGGGTGGACGCCGTCGTTCGCGAAGGGGATCTTGCCTTCGGCATTGACATAGTTGTCGGCGGAGAGGTTGAGTTCCTTGCCGGAAACCCGGGTCATTCCCTCGTTGGAGGCTTTCATCAGCAACTTGCCTTGCTTTTCCAGGGCGACGATTTCGACCCCCATGTGGATCGAGGGTATCTGGTAGTAGTCGGCGATTTCCTCCATCACCGATGCCGACCGTTGCATTTTTCCATCCTGGAGTTCCTTGACGTTCCCGGCTGTCAAAGTGTACACGAAAATGATGTCGCAGGACGGGAGTTCGTCCCAAATGTGCCTGACGATGCCTTCCATCGATTGGCGGATCGAGTAGGGGCTGGCGCCACCGTCATTGACGGCGAATTCGACGAACACAAGGTCGGGCTTGAACTTCAGGACGTCATGTTCCAGGCGATACGCTCCAAGGTCCGATCCTGTTCCGCCGATTGCCGCGTTGATCTCGGCGACTTTTGTCTCCTTGTATTCTTCCTGGAAATACTTGAGCGAATGGACTCGGTACCCTGCCTGGGCGGTGATGGAGCCGCCGAAGTAGGCGATGACGGTGTCTTGCTTGGAGTCGAGTTTCGCGTAGAAGTTGGGCAGGCCGCCTCGCGGCGTCGATTCGACGAGCTTGCGGATTTCCACCTTGTTCGGATCGAAGTTTTCGGGCAGTTTGCCAGGTTCGATGACGGTTGCGCAGAGCGAGATTCCCATCGTTGCCACGAGTGTCCAGGCTAGTTTGTTCATTTGTTGTAACTCCTAGGGTTTCAAACAAGTACCCATGTTGTAGGTTTGGTTGTTTGGAAGGTTTTGTTTGCCGGTTCCTATTTCCATGATCGCCTTGAGTTCGTCCAGGTGGTCGTTGTAGATGTCCCTGGGGTTGGCGTTGTGCTTGATGCAGAGATTGGCCGCGATGCCTGCGACTTCACCGAGCATTCCTGTAGTTCGCATGACCCGAATGGTACCCAAGGCAATGTGGGTGACCGAGATGTTTCGTCCCGCCATCAACAGGTTGGCGGTATTTCTCGAGTAAAGGCACCGGTAGGGGACGGGGTAGGGGTGGATCGCCTGGTGGACGGCGATGGACTTGAACTCGCATCCTGGGAAATTGGCCGTGTTCTTGGGATCCGGGTAGTGGAGGTCGATGGTCCAGGTGGTGGCGGCCGTTGGATCGTCGTAGGGCACCCTGTTGACCAAGTCGTTTTGCGTGAGGATATGATCCCCCAGCAGCCTTCGTGATTCTCGCTTCCCAGCGATATATGCAACCCAGCCGAGCTTGCGGTTGGCATAGGCCTGATTGTCCGGGAGGCGGTTCTTGAGTATGCTCCAATTGGAATAGGCGACGAGCATGCCGTAGTCCCGGATGCGCTCGAAGTCATCGATCTGGTCTTGGAACATGCCTGTTTCCCATGTCCATTCACCCATTGTGACCTTTTCGCAGGTTTTTTCGTTGATCAGGTCGAAGTAGTCGAATTCCGGGAATGGTTCCGGCTTGTCGGATTGAACGGAGTACCACTGAACGGATGCGCCCATCGTCTGGTCGTCTGCTTTGTCTGGTGCCTCGGGTTCGTTGAATTCGTGTTTTGCCTCGCGTCCCATCCTGAAATCGGCTTTTGCCAAGGCGCCGAGGGTGGCGTCACCCGTGCAATCGATGAAGATCTTGGCGTTGAAAACGAATCGCGTCCCCGATTCGATGTGCTGGGCGACAATCGACTCGATGGTGCGGTCTTTCATGTTTGCCTGGACGACCCTGAAGTTCGGGAACGAGGTGATGTTGGGTTCGTTGGCGACGATGTCCAGCTTTTTCTGATCCTCGTAGAAGTCCCCGGGTTGCGCATTGCCGCCCCTGAGCGGGCCGAATTCCTTGATGAGGTTGCCTAGGTTGACGTAAGGTCCAGTTTCAATCCGTCCGCCCAAATGAACCCTGACCTCGGATGAGTTGCAGCCTCCGAGAACAGGGCGGTCATTGACGAGGGCGACCTTGGAACCCAGCCTGGCGGCGGCGAGAGCGGCGCAAATTCCTGCGATTCCGCCTCCACAGACGACGATGTCAAAGTCCCCTGCCGGTCTGTCAGGCTTGGGTTCCGGTCGTTTTGCTGGCGGTGTTTTGTCTCGCGTCAAGGCGATGGCGTCGCATCGACCATCAAAACCTGTGAGGTCGTGCAAGGCGATATGATTCGTGCCTTTGAGCAAGGTTGCCGAACCTGCCAATTGCCACTCCCAGGCGGTTCCGGTATTGCCAAGGATATTGGGAAGGGTGGCGCCGTTGATGATGATTTGGAATTTCCCTGGACCTGGTTTTTGGGACCATGGCGAGGTCCAGTTGTAGGTTCTCGCCCAGACGAAGACGGTTTCGGACTCGCTGGCATCAAAAGTTGTTGTGGCGTCCTTGACTGGTTGCCCTAGCCCGTGGGCGAGCAGGTATGGAGAACCCATTTGCTCCATGAACTGCTGGTCAACGACCCAGCCTCCCTTCGATTTGAAGGATTCAGCCTCGAGCCAAAACGTCGCAGCGGCGTCTTTAATCTGTGTAGTCACGGGGAAAATCCTATTTTTGGTGTTTGGGTTTGATTTTTTCTGGAATGAACAGTAGAATATAATTTTTGTTGAATCGAAATCAACTTTATTATAGGAGGAATCTACTCATGCGTTGCATATCATTGCTTTCATTGGCTGTATTGTGCGTTTCGGTAGCCCAGGCTGCCGAGAATAATGTGAAGCCACCAGTACGCGTGCCCTTGGCGGATCCATTCATCTTGCTGGAAGGCGATACGTATTATGCATACGGAACCCACCATGCCCACGGAATCCCGGTGGCGACATCTACCGACTTGAAAATCTGGAAAATCGGACAGGGACGAAGCAAGGAAGGAGTCGCGCTCCACAAGGACGACTCGTATGGAGATAGGGATTGGTTCTTCTGGGCACCCGAGGTCTACAAGATCAATGGGAAATTCCATATGTACTACTCGTCAAACGAACACGTGTGCGTCGCCGTCGCAGACCATCCGCTGGGACCTTTCAAACAGGAGAAAAAGGAACCGATGCTGCCGGAAAAAGCGATTGACAATACGCTGTTCATCGACGATGACGGAAAGCCCTACATGTTCTTCGATCGCTTCAACGACGGACTCAATGTGTGGAGCATTGAGTTGACAGACGATTGCCTCGCCGTGAAGCCGGAGACTTACCGATATTGCATCCGCGCATACCAGCCTTGGGAACTCAAGGCGGGGCGCGTCAACGAAGGGAGTTTCGTGATTAAGCACAAGGGCTTGTACTACATGACGTACTCGGGCAACGGATACACAAGCCATGACTACGGAATTGGCGTGGCAGTGGCAGACAATATCGGAGGCTTGTGGAAGAAGTACGACCACAACCCCATCCTGCAACGATGCGGAGGACTGGTAGGCGTGGGACACCACTCTTTCTTCAAGGACAAGGAAGGGAAACTGAGAATCGTCTTCCATGCCCACGACAGCGAAACGAAAATTCACCCAAGGCGGATGTTCATCGGAAGCGTAATCTTCAAGCCCGTGCCAGGACAGCCCGACCAATTGACGCTGACTTACGATTTTGACACGGTATTGTCCGAATAGGCACCACAGCCAGGAGGGTTGATCGATGATAGAGCGTAGCAGTCGAATTGCAGGATGCATTTGGGGCGGAGCAGTCGGGGATGCCTTGGGAGCGCCAATTGAATTCATGTCCCTAGGCGCGATACGTCGCAAATATGGCGAGCAGGGCGTACGCGAATACGTTGAGTTTGAAGACGGAACCGGGGCGATCACGGACGATACCCAGATGCTTCTGTTTACTGCCGAAGGCGTGCTGAAGGGAGGCTCGGATATATTGACTTCGATTCACAAGTCGTACCTGCGTTGGGTATATACGCAAGGTGTGAAGCCTGCGATCTCGAAGACTGTTTTGGATGCAGGTTGGCTTGTGCACGAGAGCGGGCTGAATCGTCGTCGCTGTCCTGGCAACACATGCTTATCGTCCCTTCGCCAGTATTCAGCTGATTTGCTTGGCGAGGCTGCTCAGAATGACAGCAAGGGTTGCGGCTCGGTGATGCGTGTTGCCCCTGTTGCCTGGGCGAAAGCCGACGATGTGTTCGGCTTGGGCTGTGCGGCTTCTTGGCTAACGCACGGTCATCCTACCGGCTGGCTTTCAGGAGGAGCATTGGCACTGCTGATCAATCGCTTGCTGGAAGGGGACGAGCTGGACACTGCACTGGATACCGTACTTGCCGAAACTAGAAAACGGGACAACTCCGAGCAAGTGGAGGAGGCAATCCTGGGTGCGCGGCGAGCCGCAAGCCAATGGTCGGCAACAGCCGAAAGCGTGGAACAACTCGGAGGAGGATGGATTGCAGAAGAAGCACTGGCAATCGCTATCTTCTGTGCACTCAAGTATCCGACGGATTTCCGCGAAGCCGTCATCCTGGCAGCGAATATTTCCGGAGACAGCGATTCGACAGCCGCAATCACGGGCAATATCATGGGCACTCTGCTGGGAGTCGAGGCAATCCCGCAGGAATGGATCGATAACCTCCAAGAACGCGATATCATTGCCAAAATGGTGGCAGATTGCGAGAAGAAATAACCCTAAAAAAGCAGTTGACGCCATGATAACAATTTAGGTACGAGCACCCGGGTGCCCGTACCTGGGTTGTGTGTCTTTGGTTGATTGATCAATCCCAGTCTGGTCCTCGTTTTCCGTAGCCCCATGGTGTTTTGGCTGGTGGGGGCGGTTCGGGCAGTTTGGTTTCCTCTGGCGTCAACGTTCCGGCGAGACGGATAAGTTCGTCGGCGATTTGATCTCCTGCTGAAGGTACGAGGTTGGAGTATGCCGTGAGCACGGTTTCGTATCCGCCTCCGGTCTTCTTGTCAAAAGCCGCAGCGTCCGGGACGTATCCGACTGTTCCGTTTGCCAGTTCAGCAATCATGCAAACCGGGAATTTGACGGATGCCTTGATTCTAAGTCCGAGGAAGACAAAGTACTCTGCGGGAACTGAAAGAATGACGGCTTCGCCAATTTGGATCGCAGTGAGCTTGACGTTGCGTACCGGATCAAGACGCGCAAGCTCCGAGGCTATCAGGCGCTCGCGGGCGAAAACGGCGTCGTCCACGTTTGGGGTGTCCGCAAGGCGCTTGACCGTTTCCCAGGACTTTTCAACTGATTCCTTGGAGGGGACGCGACGCGGAATCTTCAGGACGCCCTCGGCAACGTTGAGTTCTGAGCGATTGAATTTTGGCGCTGAGATCAGGACTTTTTCTGCTTCGCAAGCGACTCTGGTTCCCAATTTCTCGCTGATGTCAAGTCCGAAGT
Organism: Lentisphaeria bacterium UBA1407; assembly: GCA_002305655.1. Lineage (GTDB taxonomy): Bacteria > Verrucomicrobiota > Lentisphaeria > Oligosphaerales > Oligosphaeraceae > UBA1407. The sequence continues at coordinate 27,957 of DBPZ01000049.1, forward strand.
ATTTTCCGAAGGTTAGGTTGTCCACTTGCGTGATGTCACCGCAAGCGCCATTGAAGATGACGACTCCGCAATCGTCGCCATGGAGTTTTTTGAGCGTCTCGTCTGCGAAATGGTACCAGTCTCCATGTGCCAGGGGACCGCTGTAGGTCGTCCCGTGGCATGCGTAGTTCAGGATGCAACCGATCAACGAGCCGTCCTCTCGCCATGCGCCGATCACTGCGACGTCTGGGTCGATGGGATTGCAAGGCTTGACGATGTCGGGATTCCGATTTCCAGGATGTGAGTACGAGCGTCCATCCTTGAGGTAGAATCTTCTGTTGAAGACCATTTTGTCTTCGTGTCCGACTCCGTTGCTGATGGTAGCTGGCTCCAGTTTTTTGCTTGCCATGACGAGTGCTGTTGCCAGTTGTCGTGTTGCCCATTCTACGAACCAGGGGTCTGGCACTGGTGAATCCTTGAGCAGGTCGATGACCTTTTGGTCGGCTTTGGCGACGATATCCAGGTCGAAGAACGAGGAGAGTGCCGCTCCCGAGTGGGTATGGGATGCGGAGATGACATGGCTGTCAAAACTGGTGCCGTGGTTCTTTGCTATTTCCAGTGCCCGGTTGATGACCTTGTCGCTGATGCTGCAACAGTCGACTCCCGCGAGGGCAACCTGCTTTCCGTCTTGTTCGAAGACGGCGGCTCTAATCTTGAGAGGACCGGCGACGCCTTTGAGGTACTGCTTGTTGTAGTTTCCCGCTTGCATCGTGCCGATGGGAGGCGTAATGTCCGCCGCGTAAAATCCTGCCTTCATGATGATTTGCTCCTGGTTGAAATGATGGTCGAAACCGAAAAAACAAAAAACATAAATTAAAGATAGTTCGGTTTGAATGAATGTCACATCCAGCAAGAAAATATTCGGCGGCATGGCGAAAAAATCACTGGTTTCGTACTAAAAATGCATGTGACATGCCCCCTGAGTTCGGCATTGGAGGATTTGGGGTCTGGGCAAGTCGGGCAAGTCGGGCAAGTCGGATGGGTCGGACGGGTCGGACGGGGTCGGACGGGGTCGGACGGGTCGGACGGGTCGGACGGGTCAGAC
>DBPZ01000071.1 GCA_002305655.1 Lentisphaeria bacterium UBA1407
TTGCCGCGGAGCCGTTCCGAAACGAAGCCGGATTTCTGCGACGGATTAATAAATTACACCGCAAATACTCTTTTGCAAGCCAATCAATCGCTTTTTTTACGATTTTTCTTGATTATCCGCAAAGTCCTTATTTTGCCAGGAGAATTTGCGGATCACCTATCGAGGAACCTGGTCTGAATCACAGTAAATTTGTTCAGCCATGCGTCTCGATGCAGGTGCGCGAGGACGGCCTGTGTCGCGAGGACGCTGCAGAATCGTTCATTCCCCGCGACCTTGAAGATGGTTGGGTTTGTCAGGGTATCCCTGATGGCAAGGAAGGTATCCTTGTCCATGTCCTTCATTTCCTGAAGCTGTTGCGCGACAATGGCGAGGGTGTAGTAGTCCGACCTGGTTGTGAGGAGGTTTGCTGTCCTACCGATGAATGCTTCCTGTTCGCGGTCGTTTTTGGCATTGAGCTTGTTTGCGACTTCCCGCATCATCGTTGCGGTTGCGCCCCTGAATGGGGAAGGCAGGTCTTGGAACCAGGTTTCGGTGAACCATGAATTGTCGATAGTGGTTGTAGCGAGCCAGTTGCTGTAGTTGAATTTTTCCTTTGGATCATCTGGATTTGCCGGCGGTGGCGTGATAAGTTTCCCGTTATAGTTGTCTGTCCAGTCGATTCCATTGAGCAGTTCGAGCCAGACTCCATTGTTTCTGGTGTTTGCGTTCAGCGCCGGGACAGTTGATTTTTGCGGTCCGAACTTCACTTGGTCCAGAATGATTGCGTCTCCATGGTCGTAGGCGCCGAATTTTGCATCTGATGGGCTGGCAAAATGCGTCAACCGGATTGTCCGATGCGGTTCCGCTCGATGAATGGCTCCGAGTTCCCACAGGGATTTCATGTTGTTGTTTCGGATGTATGCCGTTGACACCTTGATGGTCGTGCCTTGGTTTTCCTCCAAATCGTGCTGGTAGGCTGCATCATCATTGACCTCGTAGTTGGAATTGATCTTGCCGATGGTTCCCGCGTTGTTTCCTTGTATTTTCCAGTACTTTGAGCGGTGGTTGCATCTCGGGTCTTCCGCTTCCATGGTCATTTCAAGGGGTGTCTCGACTGTGTCCAGGAACCAATATGAGATATCGGGACTATCGTCGATCGTCACCTTGCCTTCGCCGTCCTCCTTATGGTAGTTGTTCTCGTAGTTGTTGAATTCATCGATGTTGTCACTCGTCACACCAGGCAGGCTGAATGTGAACGCAAGCTCGACCGGGCTCGCGGGCTTGCAGAATGCCAGGTCGTAAATCAACGGTTCGCCCCCTGCCTCGTCCTTGGTCAACGCCATGTATGCCGCAACGACTTTGAGCTTGAGCTTGGCGTTGTCATATGCTTTCGGGTAGTACGTCGTTATCAGGTTGCCGCTGCCATCCGTGGTTTGCGATACGATTGGATCGTCCTGGAAGGCGGCCAAGGCCAAAATCTGGCGCAGGCGGTTGACCGTCAGGAATTCGTCCTCGCCGTCCCAGTTTCCGTCCTTGACATTTTGATGGAAGCTTCCGTGCCTGAAACTCGTTTCGAAGTATGCGGCATCCTCTCCATCCCAGGAGACGCTGAACTCGCACTGGATTCCCAGGTAGGCACCAAGGTCATCGCCGAGCTTCTCGACCAGGTCGTCGCCTGCGATATCGTTGAACACATTGGCGAATTCGACTTCAAAGTCCTGATCCAGCACCAACTGGTACTTCCTCGTATCTTCGTCCAATCGTCTTGACACATGGAACGTGGCTTTGAGTTCATTGAAGTAGGGAACCGATTCGTTGCCGCAGTAGGCCGGCTCAGGACATTGATCAAGTTTCGTTGACGCGTTTCCGGCGATGAATTGCCTGATCTTGTCCAATGCGCCGGCATCGACAGTCGCAATGTCGTCCGCATCGCAATAGTCAATCAGGTTGGCTGCAACATGGGTACCGACGGGCACGTCGTCCTTGTCCTTGATTTTTCCCAGGTATGGGATGCCGATAGCAGCATTGTTGTCGGCATTTTCGGGCGAGAGGGTAAACGGATGTGGTTGTTCGTTGGCGAAATTGGTTGGTTCGATGGCATTCCAGTTATTTCCCCACTCGGTTCCGCTCAGGTCGAAGCGATCATAGATTTTCCCGGGGGCTGGCGTTTCGCCGTCTGGTGTCCAGAAGCCATCCGGGTCGAAGAAAGCATCGGGTTCATGGATGCTGAAGAACCTAAATCTCTGAAGCGGATCGTCCAAATATGTCATGGTCAGATCCAGTTTTGCCAGCAGGTGCTCGTGTGAAAGCCAGGGAAGACGTCGTTCCCCTTCGCTTTCATCCATTATGTCAACGACGTTTTTTGGCGCCCTGATCTCCTGGGCATGCTTTCCGAGCCTAAGTGTATTTTCCTCGTCGATCTGGTTTTTCGTCGTCTCGTCCTCTGTGAGATTAAAGACGAATTCCGGTTCGGTTCCAGGGTTGTCGTCGTAGGTTGTCTTGAAGCAATACGGGAATTCAGTTGACTTGACGAGTTTCGGCGCATTGTCGTTTTTCCGTCTTGTGACGAGTCGATTGAAGTCGAGCTTTGCCGCTTCTTCGAGAAGCAGGTAACCGTATCTTCCAATGAGATTGTCATCTGAGTCTTCGACTTCGACGAATCCTGCCTGATCGAGGATTCCGGCATAGTAGAAAGCCGGATCCCCCCAGGCCACGACAAGCAAGTCCCCGAAGGATCTTTCCTGGAAGTCAGGCTCTTCTTCCTCTTCGCCAGGATCGCCAGGACTGGCTTCGACGGCGATTTTCTCGATGGCATAGTACTGCGAGTACGGCGTATCAGCATTTTCGGCATACAAGTCCCATTTGCCAAGGATTGGGTAGTACGAGTAGTCGGCATCCTCATAGATTCCCCATGCGGCTCTCAGTTGCGCTTGAATCCTTTCAAGTGCCGATTCGGCAAGCAACCTGACCTGAACCTGGTCTGCCGCGGATTTGGCGATGGTCCTGCCTGTCCTCGCAGAGAAAGCGAAAGACAGGGCAATCATCATCACGAATGAGAGGATTCCCAGTGTGAGCAGCAATGCGGAGCCGCGTTCGGGGGATGTTGAGATTGGCCTAGTCATTGAGCAACGCCCTCCAAGAGTCATTTTTCAAGGGAACGATCGAGATGAAATCCCGTCTTGTTTCCTGTATTCTTGCTTCTCTCAGGGTTTGCGCGCCGTCCTGGCCGCCGATTGGATCATCGTCATCCAGGAGCATGGCGTCGGGATTGAAGAAGGAAGTTTCGATTTCCAGCGACAATCCATCGTCAATGACATTAATGCTGATTTTCCTCACTCCATCGAAGACCGCCCTGTTATCCGCGAAAGTCTGGAGTTCGTCTGGATTGCCCGCTACTTTCCTGATGCCTGTATTGATTTCCTGTTCCAGCGCATATCTTGCTTCTTTAGGATCCAATCCCGTCCAATTCGCCAGCAATGTCGATCCCTGTTCGAAAGAGAATCGATTGAGCTGCGCCTTGTCCTTGTCAAAGGCATAAATCAAGAATATCGGGAAGATCGAGTCATTGCTTTCGCTGGCGAAGAAAGCGAGATAGACATCTCCCTTTTCGGAGTCTTCCAGTTCTTCGATGTTGGTATCCAAGTACATATTCCCGTTGATATCCTCGATGTTCAGGTCGTCATTGACCTTCCAGAAACAACGGGGGAAAGTCATTTCGGGTTCGGAAGAATACATCATATTCCTGAGGTCATGTTCGAGGAGGGACATCACGACCTGCGCGTTTTCCATTGTCTCGGCAATATGACGGCTACCGGTCCAAACGCGTTGCGCACCAAGGATGAACTGGAATAGAAATCCCATGATCACGATGATCAACACCACCGTGACCATGATTTCAACCAAGGTGAAATGCCTGCTCGATTGACCTGCTCGATCTACCACAATCAATTCCCAATGCTACAAACCCATATTGAACACATCGTAGACGTATTCGACTCGTCGCCGCGAAGCCTTGGGAAATTCTACTGGCCATTCCAATTCGATTTTCAGCCGAATGTAACCATCGCTTTTCTCGGGGCTACTGACAAGCGCCAACACCCTGAAATCTGTCTTTTCGTCAACTTCGTCTTCATTCCCCAAGTCGGAGGGTGCATTTCCGCGATAGCTTAGCACCTGGAAAACCATCTCGTCATCCCGCTGGAAAACAGTTCCCCCGATCCGGTTCCACTGCTCTCCATTGCAGTCTTCAGCCTCCACGTCCGCATCATTGGTCTCGGAAAGCGAATCGTACCAATTGACCCAATCGTCCTTGATCTTGACTTTCAGCCTCTGCACCAGCTGGTCGGCCGCATTGGCGGCATACGTCTCGGCAACAGCATCCCGCGTCGCGGCTGCCCCAACCGGGAACAAGCCCATGATGCTGCAGACGCCTATGGCCAAAACGCCCAGGGCAAGAACAACCTCGACTAGATTGTAGCTGGAAAGACGACGCATCGACGCTCCATGACATTTAAGAAAATCACATACCTTGGTTTATAATACCATATTTAATAATAACGAACAAAACGGATTGCTTATTGCCAGTTCGCCTAGACAAATCGAGCCATGTCATCGCGATAACGCGTTCTGGCGGGATGCTCCTCGGCCGGCCACCCAAGCGCGACTACAGCCACCGGAACTACAGACGACGGCAAGGCAAACAACTTGCGAATCGCTTCGACCCGATCCTGACGGGGATGGACGCCCAGCCAACAACCACCCAAAGACAGGCACTTGGCAGCCAACAACAAATTCTCCGTCGCCGCAGAACAATCCTGAAGCAAGTACGACAGTTCGCCGCCATGGGCGCGGGACAAGTCGCCGCAAACAACGATCCCAAGAGGTGCGTCAACCAGAAAACGCCCATTGGGCAAGCAGGACGCAACCGACTTCCGGGATGACTCCGAACGCAAGACGATGAACGACCAGGGATCCTTCGCACAAGCGGAAGGAGCACTCGAGGCAGCCGACAACAAGTCCTTGATCAAATCGCCCCCGACAGGACGCAATTGGAAGCGCCTGACGCTGCGGCGACCATACAACAGGTTCAACTTGGGATTCAATCCGCCGCCCGCCCCAGACGTTCCGGTGGATTCGACGCTTTCTCCGCGAACCTTGCGAATGGTAGACGTCGTGGAACGACCATCGACGAACTTGATGAATACAAATTGTTCGACGACTGGCTTGAGCACCGCGTATTCCTCGCGATCCAGCGTTTCCTCGGTGTAGTCGCCACCCTTCGCATAGATGTCAGGGCAAACGGCCTTCCAGACATCTGTCGCCTTAAGGTCGTCAAACACGACTACGGCATCAACGCATTGCAGGCTTGCCAACAGGAACGCCCTGTCGTCTTCTGAAACGACGGGCCTTGTCGATCCCTTCAACTGCTTGACTGAGGCATCGCTATTGACTGCGACGAGGAGCGCGTCTCCTGCCTGCCTTGCCTGATTCAGGTATTCTGCGTGTCCGCGATGGAGGAGGTCGAAGACTCCATTTGTCCCGACGAGTTTCCGTCCCGAGGTCCTCAAGCTTTCTCGCCACTTCGCGGCTTCCTGCAAATTCATCACCTTTGATGCAATATCCATTCTTGCCTCCATTTTACTTTGCCGAGACCACGGACACTCCAGGCATGAGCATCGTCGGTTGCCTACTCTGCTCGTCCACGTCCGAACTCAACAGGATTTCGCCTTTGATCAGATCCAGGATATTCCCTGCGACCATTGCATTCTTGACGCGTCCCACGATTTCGCCGTTTTCAATGACGAAACCCAGCGCCACATTGGCCGAGAAGTCGCCATTTGCCAAGTTGCCTTGCCCGAATCCCAGCAATTGCTTGATATAGAGTCCGCGCTTGACGGACTTGATCATGTCGCTTTCCCGGATGGTTCCCGGGAACACGCATGGGGAAATCGGTCCCCCGCCACCACCAGTCGGTTCCACGCCGACCAATCCAGCCGTATCCAGGTCGTATAGGAAGAGTTGCAGGATTCCGTCCTTGACCAGGTATCTCCGCCTTGTCGGCAATCCCGCTCCATCGAAAGCCGCTGACGAGGGATTGAAGTCCATGAACGGATTGTCTTCGATGGTCAGGTTTGGCGATGCGATTTGCTGTCCCAGCTTATCCTTCAAGGGCGATGTTCCCTTGTACACGGCGCGTCCATTCATTCCTCCCAAGATCGGCACGAGGAAAAGTCCCATCATCCTTGGTGGCAGGATGACGGGATACTCGCCGTCCGGGATCACAGCCAGCCTCGAAGCCCATTCCAGATCCCTGGCGATGGTCTTCTTGATGTATTCCTTGTCATACAGGTGGTTCACCTCCATCCAACTGCGCCCGGCACCTGAAAACAGCATGTCGGTCCCAACCGTCTTCTGAATCCCGGCATCAAGCGACCAAGAGGTATCGGCATCAGATTCGCACAATCCAGCGTTGTTCACAACGATGCTTTCCCCTTCGGATTTCGATGCGCTGGCGCTGATGTCCATCGTGTCGTCGATCGACTTGAGATAATCTACGATTTCCTGGCAATCCTCGATCATCTTCTCGCTAGTCAACTCGAGTACCGAATCCGAATGCCCCATGATTTCAGCATACGTGACCGGCTTCGGATAGGCGTTGAAGTGCGCGTCCGCTCCAACCTGCGCCAACTCGACGGCACGCCGGACCATCCCGTCCAGCTCCTCGGGAATATTTCCGCTGGCACCGCCACGGCGACCGTCCTTGACGACTTGTATCGAATACCCAACGCTCTCGTCGCTGCCCGAGTACTTCAGGCGACCTGCGTCGAACTTGCAAGAGCGGCTTTCATCATGGGTAAAGGATATCTTGACGGCAGACGCACCAAGCTTCTCCGCCAACGATACTCCCGCCAGCATTCGCCCGCGCATCTCTTCAATGTATGTTGTTCGCATCTTTAACGTAACTCCCTTTAAGTCCAATTTGCCCAATCAAGCCTTTCCGCCAATCACGGCATTCCTGACCCGCACATGAGGTGCGCCGCAGGTCACGGGCAACGGTGATTGCCCTCCCTTGCCACAACCGCCTCCTGTCTGGGGCAAAACCAAGTCGTTTCCAATGCCGTCAATGTCCTTCAAGGTCTGGAAGACATTTCCGGTCACAACGATATCGCGGAGCAATTCCGCAATTTCGCCGTTTCGGATCCTGTATCCGTACGCTGCCGAAAACGTGAACATTTCCATCATCGTCTGACCGCCGAAAGCGGAGCAAGCGTAGATTCCGTCATCGACGCCGGCGAACATCTCCTCCTTGGTCATCGTCCCGGGTTCGATGAAGGTGTTGGTCATTCTAACGATCGGCACATGCCGCCTGCCAACAGTCCGTGCGTTGCCAGTCGCCTCTTCGCCCATTTTCGCGGCCGTCTCCAGAGAATGGAGATGCCCCGCCAAAATACCGTCCTTGATAAGCGGCGTGCGTCGGGTTGGGGTTCCCTCGTCATCAATCATTTGCGTTCCCGCCAAATTGGCAAGCGTCCCGTCATCCGTGATGTTCAAGTCAGGATTTCCCATGACTTTTCCGAGGCTCATCAGCTCTTTCATCTGGGGATTCTCAAACAGGAAATCCGCCTCGCTCAAATGACCGAATGCCTCATGGACAAAAACACCCGCGAACTTGGGATCCATGATGACCGTATATCGACCACCCTCGCATTTCGGAGCCTTCAGCAATGCAATCGCGCGATTCGCAACCTCTTGTGCCAAGGAATGCTTCCCGAGAACGACGTTAAAGTCGTCGGTCGACGACACCCCCTCATGGGAACGCTGGACCAAGGAACCGTCACGCGCTATCCCGGCAAGAGCCAAGAGCACGCGAGGACGCTCCTCCATAAAATAGTTCCCGCGACTCGACGCAAAATGAACCTTGCGAAACCTCTCCACATAGCTCACGGCACTGGATTCAATCCCGGGAGTGCCCAAGATCAACTGGTTGTACTCGCGAATCAGCGACAGCTTCTCATCGAAGTCAACCTCGCGAAAATCCCGCTTCATGTTCGCGGGAGCAATGATGTCGGAAGGAACCGGATACTCGAACAGACAAGTCTTTTCATGGCCGACCATCGCCGCGTCCGAACAGGCATCGGCAACCCGTTCAGCCAGGTTGTCCAATGAATCGAAGGTGCAAATCCCCCAGCCGCCATTCTTGCAGGCACGCACAACTCCGCCACGCGCCTTGCCCGTATCGGCGGTCTCCATTTCCTTGCCACGATAGGCAAGAGACAAAACGTCGGACTCCTCATATCGGATGTCAACATAATCCGCATTCGCTCTGCGCAATGCATCCTGTAATCGATCTTTCATCGTTGAACTCCAAATAATCTGATTTTGATGCTCCTGAACCTTTGCCGCCCATCATTGCGCAACGCCACTCCAAGTATGGGCACCCCGGGTGCTCGTACTTAAAAAAGGTTGCTTTCTTCGCATGCGAAAAGTGTTTTTGGAGCCTTAGAGTGGCTTCATTCCTCGTGTCAGGTCAGCATTGAGCGGGGTTCTTTGCATCATTGTCGCGACCTGGTCGAGCACTTCCGGCGTGACTTGCTTACCTGCCATGAATCGGACTGTGAAATCGTGTTCGCCGCGATCGGAGAATCGTCCATCGACCCGCCCGCCCGGATAGGGGTCATGATGCGCCATCTGAGGACTTCTCAGGAGGGTTAGGCGTGCCCGATCAACGGTTGCATCCAAAGCGAAGATATCCGGCGAGACGATACCGAGGAATTCATCCTCTTCCAACGAAATTCTTGTCCAATCCCGGATCGGTCGCTCCGCTCCGTCCTGGTTTCGTTCGAGCCATCCACCGGGGATGCCATCCAAACGTTGGTCAACATAGGCTTCGTACGGCATCACCAGTTTCAGGACACGGTTGCGCTCTTGCCAATTGACGCGAATCCTCATTTCCACATCGCCTGAATCGGCATACAGCCTAAAGCTTCTGTACAGATCGCTGTTGCCAATCCGTCCCTTTTGGACGATTTCGCGAAGATACGGACCATCATTGAGCAAGACCGGAGTTCCCCAGGTTGGAAGCTCTTCCTTGTCCTCGACGTATCTGTCAATGCCATGAGACCAGGTATCCGAGTTATCGGGGTAGGAAATGATTTCCGGAAAAGGAAGGATCCGGGATCCAATAACCATTTCCGGCGGATAGAGGGCTATCGCCGCACCATTGTCGTTGCCCATGCAATAGGTGGAACCCATGATGCTTTCCAAGGACTCCAGATCGTCCTCGACTTCGGACCTGCGTGCTACCTTCAAGACCTTCAGTTCGCCTGGGGCGAGTTGAAGCCTAAGGGCGAAGCGTGAACCACCAGTGAGCGATTCGTTTTGGATCTTTTGGAAGCGTATCAGCTTTCCGTCTTCGTCGGCAAAGCAATAGTCCTGTTCCCAGCGACGATGTCCAAACCAAGGTTCGCATTCGAACCATCCATCGTAGGGTGCATCGGAAGGATTATAGACCAAGACGCGTTGCTTTTCGTCATCGGGCAGCGCCTGCATTTTGATTCTCAGCTCATCGTTGAGAAGCGTTGTCGCCCATGCTTCTGCGGCACCCAATTCTTGCTCGACATGCTTGTACGCGCTGGGAAGGCATGTTCCGCCCAGGGTATCATGGAACTGATGGAAGACCACATTTCGCCAATGGTCTCGAAGTTGAGTCTTGTTGGCTTCAGTCGCCAGGCTCGAATTGTTTTCGAAGGCGGTTTCAAGCTGCCTGAGCCGCTGCGTCGCGGCTTTCAGTGCAGTTTTGCCTGGACGATGCACGGTATAGCATCCGATTGCGTGGTGTTGGAGTTCGCCTTCGACAATCGGGAGAGTATCGACCTTATCCGCGATGGCATCGAAGAACCGCTTTGCCGTGGAGAATTCGATCTTGACGTCCTGTTCAGTTTCCATCAATTCCCTGATTTGCCTGATCTGGTATTCGGTCGGTCCGCCGCCGTGGTCGCCGACTCCGCAAAAGCACGCCGTATGCTTGATCCCTTCCGGCAGTCCATCGATGCTAGCCTTGACGAAGTCTGCACGTATTTCTCCGCAGCAGTACGCCCTAGCCACCCTGAACGCGGTCATTTTTCCGCCTCCCAACCCATGCCAATTGAACAATCTTCCAGGCAAAGTCAACTCGTGTTCCTGCGGTCGCATGAACACGTACTTGGTTTGCCCGACGGCATTCATCAACCTAGGCAAGCTTGCGTTATGCCCAAAGGAATCCGGATTGAAGGCGATGTCAGGAAACATGCCGAACTCGTCCATGAAGTATTCCCGACCCATTTGAATCTGGCGTTCCAAGCCAATCCCATCGGGGAAATTGCAATCGGGCTGCGTCCACCAGCCACCGACGATTTCCCAGCGCCCTGCCTCGACAAATTCCCGGATGCGCTTGAACAATCCTGGATCGAGCTTTTGAACCTGATGGTAAACCCAGGCTTCGCCCTGGCTGAAGTACAAATCAGGATGTGCTTCCAGCCTTTCGCAGGCCGAGCGACAGGTGGAAAGCGCCTCGTCCACGCCGGCAGTCCACGGCCATAGCCAAATGGGATCCAGATGCGCATGGAAAATCATGTGTACGGTCAACATCAGCCTTCTCCTTGCTTGGTCTTGTTAATTTCTTCCTTCGCCTTTTGCCAGCCGGCTTCAAGCTCTGCGGTATCCGACGCCCTAACGTCAATCAACTCTTCCATCTTCTGGAATCGAGTGATGAATTTCCTGATGCCGCCCTGGAGGACTTCCTCGGCTTGCAATCCTTTCCAACGGCAGATGTTCACGAGGGCAAACAGAAGATCGCCCAATTCCTCGCTCAAGTGGTCTGCATCGTCCCCCCTGGCAACGGCTTCCTTCACCTCGCCAAGTTCCTCTTCAACCTTGCCCAGCGCACCTTCGAAATCATCCCATTCGAATCCCGCCCGTGCAGCCTTGTCCTGAACTTTTTGGGCACGAGCCAAAGCGGGCATCGCTCGTGCGATCCCGTCCAGCACGGACTTCCTCTCGTCATTCTTTTCGGATTTCTTGATTGCGTCCCAGCTGGCGGCTCGTTCGGCCTCGGTGCGGAATTCAACCCCGTCAAACACATGGGGATGCCTTCGAACCATCTTGTCAGCCTCGGATTTCGCTACTTCTTCAAAGGTAAACAAGCCTTCTTCAGACGCTATTTGGCAATTCAGCACAATCTGCAGGAGCAAGTCGCCCATTTCGTCCTTGACGGCATCCATGTCGCCGCTTTCCAAGGCATCCAGGTACTCGCCAGCTTCCTCAATCAAAAACCGACGCAGCGACATCATCGTCTGCTCGCGATCCCACGGGCATCCCCGTTCCGGATCGCGCAATTGAGCAACAACCTTCTTGAAACGTTCTATCTCAGACATCAGAACAATACCCGGAAATCACATTCGACAACGTCGTCGAAATTATTATGTCATGCGCCAATTACGAAGTCGCTTCCTTCTTTTGGAGCAATACCGCGATAATCACGATCACTCCCTTGAATGCCTCCCGCAAGAACGGAGGAACCCCGTACAAATTGAGCAAATTGTTCATCACACCGATGATCAGGACACCGAGCATCGTGCCTATAACAGTGCCCCGGCCACCGCTCATTCGCGTGCCGCCGACGATGACCGCAGCAATCGCATCCATTTCATAGCCGCTGCCCGCATTCGAATAGTCCATCGAGCCAATCCGGCAAATCTGGATCACCGACGCGAAGGCGACAAGCGCGCCCGTCATCACATAGACCATCCGCTTGACAGCCTTGACGGAAATACCCGTCAATTTCGCAGCCTTTTCGTTCGATCCAACTGCGACCACGTGGGTACCAAACACGGTCTTTTTCGAAATCACATACAGCATTGCTGCGATGAGAAGCCAATAGACGATAGGCATCACCATGTAGCCACCGATGGTCACAGTCGAAAAACTTCCGAAATCGCTTGAGGGGAACGAAGGGCTTCGTCCTTGCATAAAGTGTTGGGTCACACTGCGATAGATCTTCATCGTACCCAAAGTCACAATGAATGGCGGTATGCCGCCGTCCGCGACAAGGACGCCATTGACTCCACCAAGCAACGCACCGAACAACACAACCAGCACAACGGCTATGCTGAACGCGGTCCAACCCGACAGGCCGGCTGAAGCCAGCAAGCCCGCGCCAGAACTGTCAAGCAACAGTAAAAACAACGCACCGGAAGCGACGAATGTCGATCCGACCGCCAAGTCGATGCCGGCGCTGATGATCACAAACGCCATGCCCAAAGACACGATTCCCGTGGTCGCATTGTTGCGCAAGACGATAATCCAGTTGTTGCAGAACTTGGACCACCACTCGCCAAAGGATGCGTAATCGAATCCCAGCGCACAAGTCTGGAGTATGATGATTGCGCACAATGCCAGAGTCGTACTGAAAAGCGGATTGCCAGTCCACTGCGCTGAAAACCACTTGATGACTTTGTTCTTACACATATCCATCCAAGTTTTGCCGCCTCCTTCCGTTTCGTCGGAGAAGACGCTTTATCACAAGACCTCGTTACGCTCCCAAGCCGGTCGCGTATTTCATAATAGCCTGCTCGGTCATGTCGTCACCGCGCAATTCGCCGACGATCTGCCCGTGGTACATCACCAACGTCCGTTCGCACAAACGAATGATTTCCTGTCCTTCACCAGACAAGACCACGACCGCAACTCCCGTGCTTGCCACCTTGCGGATAATCTCGTAAATTTCCTGCTTGGCTCCAATGTCGACTCCTTGGGTTGGATTGTCCAGAATCAGAACCCTGGGATTCGTATTGAGCCAACGCGACAGGACGACTTTCTGCTGATTGCCGCCTGAAAGCGTCGTAACCAAATCATCCAGCTTGCCGTATTTGAGCCTAAAATCCGCGGCGTGGACCAGAAATTCGCTTTCCTGGGGAGCACGCCTCAGCAACCCAAGCCTGCAATAACGCCTCAAGGTCGCCAAAGTCCCATTGTACAAAACGCTCAAATCAGGAATGATCGCATTTTCCTTGCGGTTGCTGGGAACAAGTACAATGCCCACACGAATAGCCTGCGAAGTGGATTTGGCATGGAAGGGCTGACCGTCCAGATAGACCTGCCCCTCGTAATCCGGAGTGTCCCCGAAGATGCTCCGGAACAGCTCGCTGCGACCGTCGCCAAGCAACCCAGTGATACCAAGAATTTCGCCGGATTTAACCGAAAAACTCACGTCGCTGAATTGACGCTCACGGCTCAAATGCTCAACGCGAAGAATCTCGTCTTCATGGTGCATGACCGCAGTGCGACTCATTTGCGCCAACTCGTGGCCGACGATGTGCTCGGACAATTGCTCCGTCGTCACCTCGTCCATCTTGCCGCTGGCGACAACGTATCCGTTGCGCAATACGACGTAATCAGTACACAAGTCCTTGACTTCGTTCAACTTGTGCGAAATGAAGATGATTCCGACGCCCTGGGCTACCAACTTCCTGACCAACTTGAACAGCAATTCGATTTCGTGCTCCGCCAGGGACGTGGTCGGTTCGTCCATGATGATCGTCCGCGCCTCGCAAAGAAGCGCCCGCGTGATTTCGACGATCTGCTTGTGGGACGCATCCAAGTCCCGCATGTAGGTTTCCTCGTCGATCTCGATTTCCAGGTCGGCAAGCAATTCCCTTGCCTTTTGGCGCATTTTCGCCCTGTCAAGAAAACCGAATCGCTTTCGTTCTTCCCGTCCCAGGAACATGTTTTCATAGACCCTCAGGTCATTGGCCGGGCTGAGTTCCTGATGGATGAAAGCGATTCCATGAGCGATTGATTCGTTTGGCGACCGCATGACGACCGGGCTGCCATCCAGGAAGATCTCGCCCGAATCGACCCTCAACAAACCGCCAAGGATATTCATCAGCGTTGACTTGCCGGCTCCATTTTCGCCGAGCAAAGCCATGATCTGCCCGCCCTTGACGGACATGCTCACGCCGTGAAGAACCTCAACGGGACCAAATGACTTGTAAATGTTCGAAAACTCAATCAGCATCGCTTACATATCCGACTCGCTGAAACCAAAAAGGACCGAATCGGCTGAGTCGATTCGGTCCATAAACCCAGCCCAAGCTTCAATGCCGCAGCATTAGTACGGGGATCCCTCGAGCAGGAACTCCTCGTAGTTGCTGCGGTCGACGATCGTCGTCGGAATGATCTTGACCTTTTCGGCAACGGTCTTTCCATCGCAGAGATCCTTGGCGATATCGACTGCGTCAATGACCATGCTGGGGCTATAGAGTGCGGATTGGATCCAGATTTCCTGGTTGTTCGGCATCATCTTGAAATATTCCTGCATGCCGCCGCCGCCGGTGACCGCCTTGATGTCCTTGCGTCCTGCCTCGCGGATGGCCTGCAAGACACCGATGGAGGTTTCATCGTCCATGGAGAACACGCCGTCAATCTTTGAATTCTTGGTCAGGATATCGGCGAAATCCTTCAAGCCATCCTCACGTGTGAACTTGGTTGCGTAGGTGAGGACCTTCATCGTCGGATCAAGTTTTGCGACAGTTTCCACGAATCCCTTCTTGCGGAGTTCGGAGACGGAACCCGATGTCGGGACTTCCAGCATGACGATGGTCGCGCCCTTGCCGCACTTGTCAATCAGGTACTTGGCGCTTTCGACGCCCATGCTTTCATTGTCGCCGGAAACGCGATAGACGCCATCGACATTGATGGCGATATCGAAGTTAACCACGTTGATGCCCTGGGCAACGGTGCGCTTGATCGGCTCTTCCATGCCGGGCCATTGCGGGAAGGCGACGACTGCCTTGGCGCCCCAAGCTTCCAGCTCTTCCAGCTGGTTCGTCATTTCCTCGGCATTGTTGCTTGTGCAGACCTTGTATTCCACACTGTCGCCAAGTTCCTTGCAGCGCCGTTCGGCATAGAACGCAACGCCGGCAACCCAACCATGGGTCACTGCAGGAGCCAAAATCCCAATCTTCTGCTTTGCTCCGCCAGCACCCTTCTTGCCGCACGATACCAACAGCACACACATCAAAACGCTCAACAAAACCGACATCGTTGTCTTCATCTGTCTTTGCTCCTTACTTAACTTATTACGGGATGACCTTGTTCAAATTATACTCAACTATCCCTTCGGCGCCAGCCGACTTCAACTCGGGAACGATATCACGGACAATGTGCTGGTCTACCACGGCAATCAGGGCATACCAGTTTTGATCCGAGAGATGCGCAATCGTAGGCCGTTGCATGGCAGGCAGGATCGCCAGCACCTTGACCAGGTTGTCCACATGGACGTTCAACATCAATCCGACCTTGTTTTCCGCGGTGAGCACCGCTTGTAGAAGCAGTGCGAGCTTGTCCATCTTGGCCCTTTTGAAGGGGTCTTTCGCCGATTCCTTGTTGGCGATGAACCTGGTCGTTGTTTCGCAAATGGTATCGACGATACGGAGATCGTTGGCCTTCAGGCTGGATCCCGTCTCGGTGATTTCCACGATCGCATCCGCCAAGTGCGGGGGCTTGACCTCAGTTGCACCCCAGCTGAACTCAACCGTCGCATTGACGCCATGGCGTTCCAAATATGCCTTCGTCATGCCCATCGCCTCGGTGGCTATGCGCTTCCCTTCCAGGTCCTTGGCGCATTTGATCGGCGAATCGTTGGGAACCGCCAGCACCCAGCGCAAGGGAGCGCGACCGACCTTGCCGTAAACCAACTCGGCGATTTCCACCACGTCTGCGTTGTTCTCGATGACCCAGTCGTAACCCGTCAAGCCGGCATCCAGCAAGCCCATCTCCACATAGCGGGCAATCTCCTGGGCGCGAATCAGGATGCACTCGATCTCAGGATCGTCAATCGAAGGATAGTACGAACGCGACTTGATGTCAATCTTGTAGCCTGCGCGACGGAACATGTCGCACGTCGTCTCTTCCAAACTGCCTTTCGGCAAACCCAATTTCAAAACAGGCATCTTCAATGTCTCCTTAGGTGCCAACTAGCTTATTTCTTGTAAACTTCTGAGGGATCGAACACGCGCTCGCCGACGACGGTCAAGTTGCCGTCAGCCTCGACGCGACGGAAGAAGCAGCTCCGGTACCCTTCATGGCAAGCCGCTCCTCCAACCTGCTCGATCTTGAAAATGACACAATCCAAATCGCAATCGACAAGGATTTCCTTTACCTTCTGGACATTGCCGCTTGTCTCGCCCTTGACCCACAATTTCTTGCGCGAACGTGTCCAATACGTGGCAACTCCAGTAGCCAACGTGGCGTTCCAGGCTTCCTCGTTGATATAGGCCTGCATCAAAATCTCGCCGGTCTTGGCATCCTGAGCAATCGCGGGAATCAAACCATCCGCGCTCTTCGAGAAATCCAACTTCACCATAACGGTACTTTTCCTGTCTTTCGTTACTTACGCATTCTATAAAACTTAGTAAACCATGAAATGTAAACCCCATTCCAAAAACTTCAATCCAACAAATCGATTTCAAAGGCAAAAACTGAAACGGATCCATTCAGACATGGAGACGTCGCGAATATTGTAGCCTGTACAAAAACCGTCCCCAAAACAACCTCGAAACCAAAACAAAAATTCCTCTTTTGCCTTCTTGCACCATATGTAAATCAAAACTCGGGATTATATTGCCATTTGACGATTTCGATTTGTCATCACATAGATCAAGGAGCAAGCCCTATGAAGCGCATTCTCATTCTTCTTGCAGCCATCGCAGCCCCTATTTTCGCCTGGCACGGACACGAAGTCAAAAATGAAAACTACAAGGCCTTCATCGACAAGATCGAGGATGTCAAGGATCCTTCGAAACCCTCAACCGTCAAGATTGTCCTGACCAACTTGACCGAAAAACCAACCAAGGCAACCGTCAAACTCCATAAGTTCGTCGATGACTGGAAGGCAGTCGGAAAATCAGCCGAAACCCTGGAACTCCCGGCAAACGGGATGGCCGAAACCACATTCGAAATCGTCTCGGGCCCATTCGTCTTCAACGCACTTTATCCCGTCCATGCCTTGGTGACCTTCGACAACGGAGACACGCTCGCCCCGGTCAGGATCTTCGAAGTCAAGGCAACGCCAGCAAAGGCTACCGCAGATACTAAAACACTCCCAAAACTCAAGACGGTCAACATGCTCGACAACTCGTCGCTCTCGCTGGTGAGCAATATCGCAAATGCCTCTTGCGCGTGGGTATATGACAAGAGCGACGACATCACATACAAAACCCCGGGATGGACGGGGACGGATACAATATCAAGAGCAGTTTTCAACCCAAGAAATATCACACAAACCCTGGATGGCGAAAAACTGACCCTGCCGACCATTGACATCCATCCCCCATACATGCCCAAAGGAGGTTCCTCCTACATTTACTACAGTATCAAGCTCCCCGAAACCAAGCCGATCATCCTCGACTTCTACACCTCGCAACGGGAATCATCGACAACAGAACCGCAAAGCGACGGCGTCACCTTCAGAGTCTGGGCGGCAGAAGAGGGGCAAATGCTCCAAACGGTCTTTGACGAGCACCGCAACACCAGATACTGGATGCCGGGCCAAGCGGACCTTTCGCATTTGGCGGGAAAAAGCATCATCCTCCGACTTGAATCCCATCCGGGACCGGAAAACAATACCTCGGTTGACACCTCCTTTTGGGGCTTTCCAACCATCGTCGCAGGAAAGCCAACTACTGTCCTGGAAGGCGATGCGCCACTCCCATTGGAAACCATCGCAAAATCCAATGAAAATCCCGTCATCATCGAAGGCAACTTCGGCCTCCTGGATGCCTGGATCGCCTTTAAATACAATGGAAAAATCGCCGCCTTCAGAGGATTTGATATCAATATCGACGATGCGCCCCTCGTCAAAAAAGGCTCGCCATTCAAATTCCTGGGCATGAAAAAAGAAGGAAACAAGTTCATACACCAATTCCAATCAACAGAAAAGACCTTTACGCTGACGATCGAGAAGAAGACCGCGCCAGGCTTTGTCAACGCGCAATTCCACTTCATGGCGGACAACGCATTCATCTCTTCCATCGGTCTTGGCCGCTGGAACGAAAGCATCGAAACCCTGTACTACGGACACGGATACGTCCTCCCCAATCCACCCGAAACCTACCTCGGCTTCCAAGGGCACGTCCTCTCGACATCCCATGTCGGATTCCAATTCAAGGACATCGCAATCCTGCATGCAATCGACTATCCGCCCTACGCGATGAATGTTTCGCCCACAAGCAAAACCGCAACGTTGCTCAGCAAGGACAACTGCACGTTCACCATCGTCGCCGAAGACACGGCCTTCAATGCCGCAATCCAATACCGAAAACTGATGGACAAAAAGCCGGCACCGGCATTCAAGAGACTTGCAGGACGATTCATCTTTGACATCTGGGGCGGAACCGTCAAGTCGATCCACAAGAACATGGAAGAAGCAATCAGGTACGGACTCACAGACTCGCTGCTCTCAATGCACAATTGGCAACGCTGGGGATACGACTACAGGCTGCCGGACATCTGGCCGCCACGTGAAACGTTCGGGTCAATCGAAGAAATCAACAACCTCGGAAAACTCCTGGACCAACACGATATCCCATGGGGATTCCATGACAACTACATCGACTTCTATCCCGATGCAGACGAGTACTCCTTCAAAAACATTACCTTCCATCGCTCTGGAACCCCGCGCAAGGCATGGTTCTATAGAGATATCCAATCCTTCCAGTTCAGACCGGATAAAATCGACAGGTTCGTCAAGAGAAACTACGACTTGATGACCAAAGATGTCAAACCTTCACATGTCTTCATCGACGTCTTTACATCAGCCAACTGCTTCGACTTCTACGACCATGAAGGCAACTACCACCCGATGATCGAAACAAGAAAATGCTGGGGAGAGGCATTCGCATACATCAGAAACAAGTTCGGCGGAAACGCGCCGACCACTTCCGAAGCAGGACATGACCAGCTGATCGGATACCTCGATGGATCAGACTGCCAATGGCTCCCGCTCTCTGATAAACCAGGAAAGTCAATCTCAGCAATCAAAAACCTCGAAACCTGGGAACGAGTCCCGTGGGCGGCGGCAGTCAACCATGATAAATTCGCACTCCTCGGAGTCGGCTACTCCACGCGATACCAAGGCGGAAAGTCACGGGCAAAGCATGGCATCAACTCCGACGACTACATCTCCATGGAATTCCTCTCGGGACACAATCCATTTGTCGATGCAGGTTCATGGGGCTACAACGCCGTCAGAAAGTACTGGCTCGAACATGACTTCGCCAGATCGATCGCCGCCAGATCGATCGTCAAGCACGAATTCCTGGACAACTCGATCTCCAAGCAACGCGTCACCTGGGACAACGGGGCAATCGTCACCGTCAACAGAAGCGCCAATGACTGGACCGTCGAAGGACGAACCCTCCCGCAATATGGCTACATCGCAAGATTCCCTGACGGCGAAGCCGCACTCCTGAAAGACGAAAACGGAAACCTCAAGGAATATGCAACATATAAGAACACAGCCTTCTACAACGCAAGAAACGCTGGAATGGCTTCAGCAAAGAACACCGTCCTCGCAGAACCATCGGTCACAAACTTCGTCGACCACGGAAACGGGAAATTCTCCTACGACCTGAACTGGGATGTCCAAAAGGCGCCCGCCTACGACTTCACCACGTTCATCCACTTCATGGATAGCAAGGACGACTCCAGCATACTCTTCCAGGACGACCACGTCGAAACCCCGACGTCCCAGTGGAAAGCTGGAAAATTCTCCATCAGCAGGACTGTGACCGTCCCCAAGAAGGTCACCCAAAACGAATTCGTACTTGTCAGCGGACTCTACACCAATGAACATGGTCGCCAACAACTCCGCGGCACACCCTACAAGGGATTAGCAATCAACATGGGCGTCATCAAGGCAACCAGAAAACCTGACGGCTCAGTCGATAAGCTGACCATCGAACCGCCGCCGCCATCGTCAGATGTGGCCATCACAACCGACAACCCCCAGGAAACGTTCATCGATTTCGGCCCCGTCAAGACAAACGGAACATTCAAGGTCGTCAAGGAAAATGATGGCTTCACGATCATCGTCCCGCCTGGAATCATCCCTGACTTCAAGGCCACGTTCAAGCTCGATCAACTCCTCGCTAAGGCAACAGGCAAACTCGAAATCACTGCCGTCCCGATCGACCCGGAAATCAAGCCAGACTTCAAGGCAGAGCAAAACGGAAAACTCCTGAACATGACCATCAACCCAACGACAGTTTTCTCCATTACGGCAACGATTAAATAGACACGAAAACAAGGAGACTAAACATCATGCTCGAATTCTTCGACGCCAACTGCACCTATGGTCGCAACAAGACCAACGAACCGACGCCATTCCCGACCTTGAAAGAGGTGATCGAGGACATGGATCGGGTCGGGGTCGCAAAAACGACACTCTGGCACGCACAGCAACTCGAATCAGGCTGGGAAATCGGAACAAAAATCATGCTGGACGAGATCAATGCAACGCCAGGCGCCAAGGAACGGATATCCCCCTCGTGGTGCGTCGTCCCAACGCTTACCGGAGAACAGGAATCGCCTGACAAAATCCTGGAAAACATGCTCAAGGCCAATGCCGGCACCGTGAGGATCTTCCCCGAAGAGCACCGCTGGGAACTCTATCCCGTTGCCATCGGCGACCTTTTCGACGTCTTCATCCAAAACCACATCCCCGTCTATCTCCCCGCAAACAGATTGGGCTGGGATCGAATCTACAGGACGATGATGCTCTTCCCAGACCTCTACGCCATCGTCAGCAATTGCGGACTCTGGGGACCGGACAGGCGGATCAGACCACTTCTTAAAGCCTACAAAAACCTCTACTTCGAAACCTCGGAGTATTGGGCGGCGGGAAGCATCGCGGATACGGTCAATGCCGTCGGACCAGAAAGAATCCTCTACGGTTCAGGCGCACCCAGGTATGAAAGAGGAGCGATGATGCTTGCCATCAAGCATGCCGATATCTCGGACGACGCCAAGAAGCTGATCGCATCCGGAAACCTCGAACGACTCCTCAAGCATTAAAGACAAATCAGGAGATTTTCCAATGATACGCAAAAACTCGCCTCTCGCCAAGGAATTTTGGGAAAAGGGATTCGTGGAATCATGCCCTGTCTATGACATGCACGGGCACATGGGCACGCACTACGCCATCTATTTCGCAGCGCCCAACGCACCTGAAATGGTTAAGCTCATCAAGCGTGCAAACGTCAAGAAACTTTGCTTCTCGCATCATTTCTCGCTGTGGGCGACCAATTATGTTGGCCAAGATCCAGCCCTGGAAGCATGCAAGCAATTCCCAGACTACCTGAGATTCTACTGCGGGATCAACCCCAACTTCCCCGAACAGATGATGGCAGACCTGAAGAAGGTCGCCGAATGGATGCCCTATTGCATCGGACTCAAATTCCTCGCAGACTACCACAAGGTCCCCGTCAACGCAGAACCCTACAGGCCTGCGCTGGAATTCGCCAATGCCCTCCATCTCCCAATCCTGTTCCATACTTGGTCAATGTCGCCCTACGACGGACCGGACATCATGAAGGACATCATCCCAAAGTACCCGAACATCACCTACATACTAGGACACTGCTTTAACTCCCAATGGCAGGTCGCCGGCGAAATCGCAAAGCAATACGACAATGTTTACCTGGAACTGACATCGGTCCCCGGAACAAGGGGCGCACTCGAAACCATGGTCAATATCTGCGGATCGGAAAAAATCCTCTTCGGAACAGACATGCCATGGTTTGACGAGCACCAAGGAATCGGCGGATTGCTCTCGGCACAAATCTCCGACGACGATGTCCACAACATCCTACACCGAAACGCAGAAAAAATCCTCGCCCCCTTCATCTGAGCACGAGCACCCCGGGTACCCGTACATGAACCAGTCTTGTTCAGCAGCAGGGCAAATTTGACCGACCCGTCCCGACTAGGAACACCCCAGTTTCGCCGCTTCAGCGGCGACACAACTTGAGTACGACCACCCAAGGTGCCCAAACACCACCCAAGGTGCTCCTAGCTAAACCCGTCTCGCTTGGTAGAAAGGCAAATCCGTCCAGCCAGTCCAACTCGCCAGGTTTGTCTGACCAGCCTGGCTGGGGGCTTTGTCATGTTTAGCCGCTTCAGCGGCGACACAACTTGAGTACGAGCACCCCGGGTGCTCGTACTCAAGATGACTTTTTCAAAAACAACGCGGCCGATCCGTCTTTCGATGGATCGGCCGCATGTTTTTCAAGCTATTCTAGTTCGAATCAGCCCAGGTAATCTGCAACGCGCTTGGCGATGCATTCCGGGGTGAAGCCGTATTCCTCGGCCAGTTTTTCGGCTGGTGCGGAGGCGCCGAAGTGGTCGATGCCAATGGTCAGACCGTTGAGGCCAACGTACTTAGCCCAGCCAATCGTCGAAGCGGCTTCAATGGAAACGCGCTTGCAGCAGCTCTTGGGCAGCACTTTTTCCTTGTATTCGGCACTCTGCTTCTCAAACAATTCCCAGCTAGGCATGGAGACAACGCGAACCTTCTTGCCCTTTGCGCGGAGGATTTCAGCAGCGCCGAGAGCCGCATTGACTTCGGAACCGGTAGCGATCAGGATGACTTCGAAGCCTTCCTCGCAGCTCACCACATAGGCGCCCTTTGCGACGGACATGCGGTTGGTGACCACGTCCGCAGGCAGGTTTTTCAGGTTCTGGCGGGTCAGGCACAGCACCACGGGACCGTCAGCCTGCAAGGCAGCTGCCCATGCATGGGCGACTTCGTTGGATTCGGCAGGGCGAATCGTCGTCAAGCCAGGAATCGAACGGAACATCGCCAGCTGCTCGATGGGCTGGTGGGTCGGACCGTCTTCGCCGACGAAGATCGAGTCGTGCGTGAACACGAACACCTCGTGCAACTGCTGGATTGCCGCCAAGCGCAACGCCGGCTTCATATAGTCGGAGAACACCATGAAGGTGGAGCTGAACGGAATCGCGTATCCTGCCAGGGCAAGACCGTTGGCGATCAAGCCCATGCCCAATTCACGGACGCCAAAGTGGATGTTGCGACCGGCGCGATTGTCAGCGGTGAAATCGCCCAATCCCTTCAGGTACGTCTTCGTCGAGGGGTTCAAGTCTGCGGAACCGCCTGTCATGGAGGGAACCAGTTTTGCGGCGGCGTTCATGATCTCACCGCCGGAGACACGTGTTGCAATTGTCTTTTCAGGAACTGCCTTCAACAGCTCTTCCAAGATGTTGGCGGGAACTGCCTTGGTCAGCAAGGCATCCATCAGCGCGACCTTGTCGGCATCCATGCCAGCCTTGAAGGCTGCGAATTTGCTATCCCATTCCGCCGCGCACGCTGCCTTGGCGACCAACTTCTGGTCAACCAATGCGCGGACATCTTCCGGAACCACGAAGGATTCTTCGGGATTGAATCCCAAAGCGACCTTTGCTGCCTTGAGTTCAGCTTCTGGCAGCGGGGCACCGTGGGTTTCTTCGGAACCGGCCATGTTGGGCGCTCCCTTGCCGATGATGGTTTTCCCGATGATGATCGTCGGCTTGCCCTTCGTCACGCGTGCCATTTCGATGGCGGCGCGGATCTGCTTGACACAATGCCCGTCGATGTTGATGACGTTCCATCCATAGGCGGCGAAGCGCGCGCCGACGTCTTCGGTCATGGCGATATCCGTGCAGCCTTCGATGCTGATGTCATTGTCGTCATAGAACAGGATAAGGTTGTCCAGCTTCAGGTGGCCTGCCAGCGAGCAAGCCTCGTGGGACGTGCCTTCCATGATGCATCCGTCGCCGCTGATCACGTAAACCTTTTGGTTGAACAGGCGATCGCAACCGCCAATCGCAGCCTGGAACTGCTTCATGCCAATCG
This sequence comes from Lentisphaeria bacterium UBA1407, assembly GCA_002305655.1. Lineage (GTDB taxonomy): Bacteria > Verrucomicrobiota > Lentisphaeria > Oligosphaerales > Oligosphaeraceae > UBA1407. The sequence goes on from DBPZ01000071.1 coordinate 23,927, forward strand.
CCATGCCGATAGCACTGGCCAAACCGGAAGCCAAAGGACCGGTCGTCGCATCGATGCCCTTCGTGTGACCGTATTCGGGATGCCCCGGGCAAAGGCTGCCCCATTGACGGAACGACTTCAGGTCGTCAATCGTCAAGCCGAAGTTGAACAAGTGCAACAGCGAGTAGATCATCATCGAAGCGTGCCCTGCGGACAACACAAAACGGTCGCGCCCCAACCATGTGGGATCCTCGGGACGGAAACGCATGAACTCGCTCCACAGAGTAAACGCATAGTCAGCGCAACCCATCGGCATCCCAGGATGGCCTGACTTCGCCTTGGCAACGCCGTCAGCAGACAGCAAACGAACCGTGTCAATCGCTTTCTTGAATACATCACTCTTACAGGACATTGTCTTCACTCCTTGTCTTTAGGATTCCTTATTGTGGGAAACAGTCTTTCGACCTTATAATATAACTTCAAAACTACTCCAGGTCATCGGCATCAACCGCTTGACCGCCACCCGTGCGAAGGTAGGCCTCCGCAAACATGTCGAGATCGCCATCCAAAACCGCACCGATGTTGCTTGTCTCGGCATGCGTACGCAAATCCTTGACCATCTGGTAAGGCTGGACAACGTAGGAGCGAATCTGGTTGCCCCAAGCATTGTCCCCCTTGGCGGAGGATTCCGCGGCAATCTCCGAGGCGCGTTTCTCCTCTTCCTGTTCGTACAGGCGAGCCTTGAGGATCCGCATCGCGTTCGCCTTGTTCTTGTGCTGGGAACGCTCGCTTTGGCAAGTCACCACGATATTCGTCGGCAAATGCGTGATACGCACAGCCGAGTCTGTCCTGTTGACGTGCTGTCCGCCGGCGCCTGACGCCCGGAACGTGTCGATCCGCAAGTCGGATTCCGCAATATCGACGACGATGTCATCGTCGATTTCAGGCAAGACGTCAACGGATGTAAACGACGTGTGCCGCCTCTTATTGGCATCGAAGGGCGAGATTCTGACCAACCTATGGACTCCCTTTTCGCCTTTCAGGTATCCGTAAGCGTATTCTCCTTCGACGGTCATGGTCACGTACTTCAGCCCTGCTTCTTCGCCGGGCATGATATCAACGGTTTCGTACTTCCATCCGCGCTTGTCAAACCAATGCGTGTACATTCGGTACAGTATGGAGCACCAATCGCATGCCTCGGTGCCGCCCGCGCCGGGAATGATCGTCACAATCGCGTTCTTCCGATCCATTTCTCCAGTCAGGAAGCTCATCAATTCGAGATTGTTCAAATCCTCGACCAAGTGATCCCACGTCTCGTCAGCCTCGTCGTACAAAGCCGAATCGTCGCCTTCGAGCTCGGCCAACTCAGCCAACACCTCGAAATCGCCGATCCGTGCCGCCATCCGGTCAAAAGGCTCGATAATGCCCTTGACCTTACTCAATTCCGATACGGCCTGCTGGGCCTGCTCAGGTCGATCCCAAAAATCGGGACGGCCCATCTTCGCCTCCAACATGGCCATCTTTTCGCGTGTCGTGGCGACGTCAAAGAAACCCCCTCAAGTGCTCGAGACGACGCTTCGCCTCATCCACTTTCTTCAATAATTCCTCATGTGTCATCGTACTGCCCTATGCTTGATTCCATTTCTGTTTTCCACACCCCGGCCTCCCCAGCAAAAAAACTTAATATACACCACATTGCTTGACTTAGACAATTTTAAAGTCATATTTTCCTTGCAAAGATTCTCCGCAAAACAACCGTGTACCTGACAAATGCCAAGCCCCAACCCAATCGTCAACATCGAAAACCTCTGCTTCTCCTACGATTCCAGAGAAATCCTCCATGATGTCAACCTGAAAATCGAAGAAGGCATGTTCGCGGCAATGGTCGGGCCGAACGGAGGCGGAAAAACAACGTTGCTCAAGCTGATCCTCGGATTGCTTGAACCCGACCATGGTTCCGTCAAGGTCTTCGGCAAGGATCCGAAATCCGCAAGAAAGCAAATCGGATACGTCCCCCAATCAATCCTCTTCGACCCACACTTCCCCGCCTCGGCGCTCGATATCGTCCTGATGGGACGGATCGACCAAAAGCCCTGGTGGCGCTTTGACAGGAATAACAGGGATGTCGCCACTCAAAAACTCCAGCAGGTCGGATTGGCAGACAACATCGATACGCCATTCGCGCAACTTTCGGGCGGACAACGACAGCGCGTGCTGATAGCGCAGGCGCTCGCGTCGGAACCAAAACTCCTGCTCCTGGACGAACCGGACGCAAACCTGGACCAGGAAAACACGACGACGCTTTTCAACCTGCTCAGGGACCTGAACAAATCCGTCACCATCCTGCAGGTCTCGCATAACCTGAGCCTGGTCTCGCAATTCATCTCCCATGTCATCTGCGTCAACCAAACCGTTGACATGTGCCCAACAGGCCAGATGCAAGCGGTCGGAACCGACCGTCAAGGGTGGATCCACCTCGTCCACAACGAATGTCCAGTCACTTCGGGCAAGCCACATCACCACCACCATCACAACGAAATCTGAAAGACGCGGACAATTATGGCTTTCCTTTACGACTTGATTGAATTCGACTATCTCCGACGTACGCTTCTGGCGGTGCTTCTCGCCTCTTTGGCAAGTGGTCTCGTGGGCAGCTACGTTGTTGTCAGGCGGCAAAGCTATATGATCGGCGCAATATCCCATTCGTTGCTGGGCGGAATTGGATTGGCGCGATACCTCCAGACCGTTCATGGCATCCATTGGTTCACGCCCTTGGTCGGCGCATTGGCCGCCGCCTTGCTCGCCTCCATTGCCATAAGCGTCTTGACCCAACGCAATCGCTTCCGGCAGGACATCGTGCTCAGCGCCGTCTGGAGCCTGGGCGTCGCCGCAGGACTGACAGCCATTGCCTTCACCCCGGGATACGCCGAAGACCTCAATTCCTATCTGTTCGGCAGCATCCTCCTGGTCGCCAAGCACGACATTGTGATCATGACGATTCTCGTCGCCGTCATTGTGCTGGTCATCCTCGCCATGCACAACCAATTCATCGCACTTTGCTTCAACGAGGAAATGCTGGCTTTGCGAGGTTTTTCCACGGCGCGAGTCTCCTTCGTCCTCCATCTCCTGATCGCCATCACCGTCGTCATCCTCGCCCAAGTCGTCGGAATCGTCCTTGTGCTCGTCCTGTTGGTCATACCGACCGCCACCGTCGCAACCTTCACGAACAGTTTCCTGAAAATGATGGTCGGCGGCACCCTGGTGTGCATGGCATTTTGCATTACGGGACTCCTGACAAGCTATCAGTTCGACTTGCCGACGGGTGCCACAATCGTCGAAATCGCCGTCGCCACATACCTTGTTGCCTCATTGGCAAAACTAGTTTTCGTCAAGCCTGGCCAACGCAAAACTTGATTTGTCATTCCAATAAAGTTAAATTAATAAGATTCGCCTTTAATTTTTTAGAAAACTACGTCGTCAGTGTCTATTTGGTATTCAACGCATTCAAATCAGGATATTATATCCCCATGAAAAAGATCATCGCATTATTTTTAGCCTGCCTTGCCCTGGCCTACGGAGACACGATCAAGTTGAATTCCGGGAAAGTCCTGGAGGGGAAGGCTGTTGTAAAGGGATCGGATGTCACCATCGTCCAAGGTGACAACATCTTCCAATTCAAGAAGAAGGACATTGCAGAAATCAACGGAGCACCTCTTATGGCAGAGAAAAACCCAACCATCCGTATCGCCACGTCGATGGGCGACATCTTCGTCGAACTCTTCGAGGATGAGGTACCGAACACGGTAGCCAACATCATCACCCTTGCCGAAGCCGGCTTCTACAAGGGACAGAAGTTCCATCGCGTCATCAACGGCTTCATGGCTCAAGGCGGTTGCCCGAACTCCAAGCGCAACGCCGATGGACAGCCCGGAACCGGTGGTCCCGGATATCGCTTCGCGGATGAATTCTCCCCTGCCCTCAAACACACTGGTCGTGGCATTATGTCCATGGCGAACGCAGGTCCCAACACCAATGGCTCGCAATTCTTCATTTGCTTCGGACCTACCCCGCACCTGGACGGAAAGCACTCCGTCTTCGGAAAGGTTATTAAAGGCATGGAAGTCCTGGACAAGATCGAAGCCGCAGGATCGCCTTCCGGAAAGACCTCGGTTGACATCCAGTTCAATATCGAAGTCGTCAACAAACGCGACCACGCCTACACCGTCAAGAAACTCAACTAACGAATGCCACAATCCCTCCGTACCAGGTCAGCACTAGCACTCGCGGCCACCATGCTTTTGGCGGTCGTCCTGACCTCGTGCCGTACCGCCGACCTCCCACCGGGCTTCTCAAGGGTCGGAGGCGTCCTCCAATCGCAGACGTCATACGCCGCGTCGCCGGAGGCAATCTACTCGCTCATGACCTGGTACGAAGAGGCAAATGCAGAAACCAACCCGCCTAAAGTCTGGATCGAAACCGTCGCGGAAACCAAGGACAAAGCCAGGAAATCACTCCATACCCAATGGAAACTGGCGCTCCTCAAGGCAGCAGACCCAATCCTGAAGGAGGATATCGAAAAAGTCGTCGATATCAATCCAAAAGCATGCCAAAACAGGACCGACTGGGAAGCACTCGACAGCGCATTCCGAAAGGCAAAGGCAATCCTGCACACGGAACACCTGATTACTGTCCCCATCGAACAGTGTGAAAACGACGCCTTCTGGAACAAGAAAACCAAGTACGGGAAAACGGATTTCGTCGTCTGGGCGCAAAATCGCAAGCTCGCAATCCCAGACCAGAAAGGACTGGACAAAACTGAGCTGATCAAAAAAATCGGCATGCTCCAGGAAGAGATCAACCTCAAGAAATCCATCCAGGACAATATCCAGAAAGCCAGGAAGCTCAATCAGGAAAAGAATCCCATCGACGCACTCCAGCTCCTGCACAAAACATACACCGAACTCCCGGAAAACCCGCTCCAGCTGATCGAAGACCAAGATACGATCAAGCAACTCCAGGATGACTACAAAAAACAACCGAGGGAATGCATCAGCCAAGTCATCGGGGACATCGAAACGAAATTCCAGGAGATCCTCGACAAGATCCAGGCCAACAACCTGAAGACACAACTCTCCTCAATCGAGAAAATAGCCTCCGAAAACCTGATCCGCTGGCAAAATGACCAGCGATTCGAAAAGGCGCTCGAAGAAGAACAACAGCGAATCCGGGACATTATCAAAAAACTACAGGAATTCAGAGCCAAACTCCAAGCTAAAGACATCAATGCATACGCCCAAAAAGAAGAATTTTGGCAGCTGATCACGCAAACCACGGCGATGATCAATGAAATCAAGTCAAAAAAAGACACCGATTTCGCAATCTATTTCCTGACGGCAATCAACGACCTGCAAGAGACGACTTTTGCACAGGCACTGGCGCAAAATATCAAAAAACAAATCACCGATATCATCCCGCAAGCAGCAGGAAAAATCCTCGATACCGCAAAAAAAGCATCCGATATCTCGCAAAAACACGCCTACGCCTACGCGCTCTGCAAACTCGTAAGAGCCATAGGCGATCTCGCTGGAGATACGACACAAAACGGAGACGCACACCAACTCTTGGTCGAAGCAAAAAAACTCGAGGACAACCTGAGGAAACTGATAGAGGAAAAATACCTTGCGCAAACCATTTCCATCAAGGACATGGAAGCCGCAACTCCAGGCCTGGGACTGACCTACACAAGAGACGTCGCCAACGCACTCAATGTGCTGATCAAATCATTCAATCTTGACAAATTCATCACGATCGCAGAACCCGGAACCCCGCTCTCGCCATGGGGATACGTCCTCTACAATGGAGTCGTCGCAGAATACGACGGCAACGCGACGACCGAAAGGCATGCGTTCCGGTCAATCCAACGATACGGGGACATCAAGAGAGTCGTCAACCCCGCCTATGAAAAGGACAATAAGCAGCCCAAGGACAGGTTTGACCAGGAAGTCATCGAACAGCTGATCCACGTCAAGGAAATCGAACGTCAGGCGCACATCAGGGTATTCATGAACATCAGGGGACCGGGATTCACAACATTGGTTGACGTCAACGAGTTCTATCCCAAGAAATTCGTCGTCGAGGAATCCCATCCCTTCAACGATGTCAAAATCGTTAGCTACATCGAGGAGTATAACATCGACAAGCTCAAGCCCAGGGATCCCCTCCCGACGCTCAAGCAGGACAGGATCTGGACACCGGGCGAAATGCTCGATTGGGCGCGCAAGGATTCGCTTGCCGTATTCTCGCTCAAACTCCTCTATCACATCAACCAATTCCCGCTCTATCTGGCGACCAGGGCCAATACCCTCGCGCAGAATGGAGACCTCAACGCCGCAACGGAACAATGGGCGCTCTGCAACGTACTCTGTGAAAACCTAAACTTTGAAGGCGACCCTGCAACACTCCTCAAGGCGGATACCCCCCCTGTGGCAACGTCATACGAAACGACGATCAACGCCCTCAGAAAACAACGCACGGAACTCGCAGAACTAAAGCGCAATGTGCTCAATACGCTCCTGGCGAAAACCGACGAACTCCTCAAGTCAAGCCAGGACGCCGAAACCAAGGAGTAAATCCTACCGGACTTGCGCCCCTGTCAAGCAGGGGAATTGCATGGGGTGCATGAGTGGAACAAGATGATGTAAGTCTTTGCGACGCAGGCGATTGACTATACTTAACCCGTGCTTCAGCCTTGGCTGGAATGCCCCCCAATCTGGCACCTCGCTGAGGCGCTATAGAAGACTGCCCCATTTCAACAAATGAAAAAGTAGGGGTGAAGGTTAGTGCTTAATTTGGCACAGCATATCTTCTCAATGGCACAACGAGAATTTATAGAAAAAGTTACATAGCTTCAGTTTTGGACTTGCCAACATCCGAGTATCCTTTCCGTACCCGAGATACTGTCCTGCCTCTGCCTCCGTACTGAAAGCACCAAAAAGACCACCCAGGGTGCCTCTCCCCAAACCCAACACGCTCCAGAGACCACCCAGGGTGCCTTTTCCATACCGGGGATGCTGTGTCCTGCCT
>DBPZ01000001.1 GCA_002305655.1 Lentisphaeria bacterium UBA1407
CACCATTCACCATTCACCATTCAAAAAAGGCACGTCACAAAATCAAATTTCTTCGTACTTGATTGTGACCATGATTGATGTAAATTCATCAGTTGCGGGATGGTCAAGGTCAAAATAGGTTTTTTGTGTCGCTTGCAGTCAATAGTCAGGATCCATGGATGATGGAAAATAAGGATAATGTTGCTGGTCGATTGGAATGGTTGCGAGGGGAAATTCGCCGCCACGACAGATTGTATTATGTTGAGGCAAAGCCTGAAATCAGCGATTTCGAGTATGATGGATTGTACCGGGAATTGCGTGAACTCGAAAAGGCACATCCCGAACTCGTGACAGAGGATTCTCCAACTCAACGAGTCGCGGGAGAACCCTTGGACGCATTCAAGACCGTACAACATAGCATACCCATGATGAGCCTCGACAATACCTACGACGCAGACGACTTGCGCCGATTCCACGACTATGTCGTCAAGGGATTGGCAGGCAAAAAGCCGCTCTATGTGATCGAACCGAAAATCGACGGCGTCAGCATCTCGCTCCGCTACGAAAACGGAGTCCTTGTGCAAGCCTTGACACGCGGCAACGGAAAGCAAGGCGATGACGTGACCGCGAATATCCGGACGATTCCTTCGGTTCCGCTGCGCCTGTTCGTCGATTCCCCACCGGAAGTCTTCGAGGCAAGGGGCGAAGTCTTCATGAGCAAATCCGGCTTCCTGAAATTGAACGGATTGCGGGTCGCGCGTGGCGAGGACGAGTTCGCAAATGCGAGAAATGCAACGGCGGGAAGCTTGAAGCAATTGGATCCACGACAAGTCGCCGAACGACCCTTGGACATCCTGTTTTATGCCCAAGGCGATGTCTCCGGCATAGACCTCAAAAGCCAATTGGACCTGCTCGATTTGTTCGATCGCTACGGGCTAAAGCGCCAAGCTTGGCTTCGTACCGCCGAAACCTATGACGAACTGCTTGCCGCAATCCAGGACTTGAATACAGTTCGCAATTCGTTTCCGTACGATACCGACGGCGCAGTCATCAAGGTCAATGATTTCGCCCAACGCGAACAACTGGGAATGACTGCACACGCACCCAGTTGGGCAAAGGCATACAAGTACGCACCCGAACAAGCGGAGACAATTCTCAAGACGATTACCATCCAGGTCGGCCGAACCGGCGTCTTGACACCTGTCGCCGAACTGGAACCCGTTGCCTTGGCGGGATCAACAATCGCACGGGCAACCTTGCATAACGAAGACGAAATCCGCCGAAAAGACATCAGGATTGGAGACACGGTCGTGATTGAAAAGGCTGGCGAAGTGATTCCCGCAGTCGTATCCGTGGTCATGTCAAAACGTCCTGCCGATTCGGTCGAGTTTGACTTCGTGTCTCACATCGACAACAAATGCCCCTCATGCGGCGGCAAGATCGAGCGAGATTCACAATTTGTGGCATGGCGCTGCATGAATATTCAATGTCCGGCGCAGGTGGTTCGTCGCCTTGAGTACTTCGCTGCCCGCAATGCATTGGATCTGGAGTCTTTGGGCGGTGTTGTTGCGGAATCCTTGGTCGAGCGAGGGCTTGTTGCCGAACCTTTGGATGTCTTCGAGCTGCGCCAAGACCAGCTTGCAATCCTGAACCTGGGCACCGATGAATCCCCCAGGATGTTCGGCGCGAAGAATGCCGCCAAGCTGCTCGCCGCAATCGAGCGCGCAAGAACAAAGCCATTGGCGAGCTGGCTTCAGGCACTGGGCATACCTGATGTCGGGGCAGCGACAGCGTACCACATTGGTCGAGTGCACAAAAACATTCGCGAAGTCGCAACCTCAGGAGTCTTGCGTGGATTGCTGGCGGCAAGCGGAAACCCCGTCCCGGAAATGCAAGCAATCAAGGACAAGCCAGTAGAAGACAAGCCGAAACCCAAAGAGCAAAAAGGACAAGGACTGTTTGGCTTTTTCCTCGAGGAACAGCCAAAACCAACTGCCACAAAGGAACTTCCAACCCCAGAATTGACCACGCCAACAAAATTGGTGGAATTGGGTCTGCTCAAAAGACGAGACGATGGCGAATACGTCACAACCTCGATCGGTCCCAAAACCGCAACCTCGGTGCTGGACTTCTTCGCAAGCCAAATCGGCCAGGATATCTTGCGACGAATGGAGGCGCTGGACATCGACCCGCAAGGCGGCGAAGATAATGCAAATGAGGCGGAAGGAGCCACCGGAAATTCGCTGGCAGGAAAGACCTTCGTACTAACAGGAACGTTGGCGAGCATGGATCGGGATACCGCATCAGCGAAAATTCGTGCATTGGGAGGAAACGTCGCATCATCAGTCAGCCGAAATACCACGTTTTTGGTCGCAGGCGCCAATACCGGCGCAAAGAAGACGGAAAGGGCGGCCGAACTCGGAGTCCACGTCATTGATGAGGAGGCATTCCTGGCCATGCTCGGCAATTAGCAGAAACTGACCTTAGGTTTTCCGATGTCACTTCGTTCTGTCATTTTGGGATTTCTCGTAGCTGCGGTGCTTTGCGCCGTCGTTTACTTCAACGATGCCGTCCTGGTGCAAACCATGTGCATCGGAAACCACATTCCGATGACTGTTTTCGGAGGACTTCTGGCGACGGTCCTGTTCCTGAATCCACTTCTCGGCTGGCTAGGGCGTCGATTTGCAACCCCACCATGGCTGCACCCGCTCTCGGCACGTGAACTATGCATGATTCTGGCACTTGTCCTGCCCGTTTGCTGCGTACCCTACTCAAGCCTGTTTCGCATGCTCCCCCGTGGTGTGATGCTCCCGCACCATTTCGCGAAAATCGATCCTAGCTGGAAATTGAGCGATGACGATGGAAAAACCTTCCACCCAGCAACAGATCTGCTACCAAAAAGAATGTTGGCCGATGCCGATTACGACGACGGCAATGCGCTCCTCGCCTTCGTGCAAGGCATGAAGTCCCCCAATGGTTCAGCCCATATTTCCCTGTCGGATATCCCCTGGGAAGCTTGGCGAGAACCACTGAGCTTCTGGCTCACAAGCTTCGTGCTGCTATGGCTCGTACTTGGCGGAATTGCCGTCGCTGTCCATCGACAATGGACCGAAAACGAACACCTGCCCTACCCGATCGTCCAGTTCACACGCGCAATGCTGCCAACCGATGGAGCACGTATCGGTCCAATCTTCAGGAACAAGCTCTTCTGGGGAGCGTTCTTGATCGTGTTTGCCGTTCATATCAACAACTACCTTTGCGTGTACTGGAGCGACTTCATGATCCCGGTCGTCCGAAACATCAACATCTATCCCTTTTCCAAGTTGATGCCTACGTTTATGCGTGGCGGAGGCGGCTCGCTCTTGACGATTCGAATATTCTACACCGCCGTCGCAATCGCCTACCTGGTTCAAACCGATGTCTCGCTGGCCATCGGTTGGGGACCGTTCATATTCTGCCTCATCGGAGGCATCCTCACCAAGTACGGATGTCCAGTGGCCGACGGAACGCTGCTTGCGCCTCACATCCTCAATGGCTGGGTACTGGGAGGATTCGTCGGATTCTTCTGCATGATGGCATACACGGGAAGGCACTATTATTGGAGGGCGATAAAAGCCGCCGCAGGATGCCGAATCCATCCCGACGTGCCAATCTCCGCCGCCTGGGGACTCAGATTGTCCGTCGTCGCCTTTGTCGCCTTCGTGCTCAATCTAGCGATTGTGGGATTGGACTGGCCATTGGCGCTGATGTATTCCGTCCTGATCGTGATGCTTCTTGTCGTTTTGGGGCGAATCATCGCCGAAACCGGCGCGTTCCATCTCTGCCCGGGTCTGTATGCCTGCTCCGTTTTCATCGGATTCATGGGCGAGCAGGCATTGGGGCCTGCCATGATGCTGACGATGGGCATGGTGACTTGCATCATGATGCACGACGTACGGGAAAGCTTCATGCCCTTCATGGTCAACGCCCTGGAAATCACCAGGGTCGGCAAGCTGCCAGCCAGAAGAACCCTGGGGCTGACGGCTCTCGCCATCGTCATGGGACTCTGCATCGCGTGCCCGGTGACGCTCTTCTGGGCGTACGACCGGGGAGTCGATTGGCGAGACGGCACGTCAACCGTCCTCGTCCCACGGCAAGCCTTCCTGCATACGCTCCCTGCTCGACATCGCTTGCAGGCTCAAGGCACCCTTGAACGCTCGATGACCGTCAAGGGATTGGCGCGCTTCGCCCTTGTTAAGCCAAAACCGAGGTATGTGGTTGCATTTCTATCGACCTTTTTCGGCGTGATATTGTTCAGTTCGGCGCGTCTTCGTTTTACCTGGTGGCCTTTGCATCCCGTGATGTTTTGCCTTTGGCCTCATTACCCTGGGAGAATGATGGCGTGGTCATTTGTCATCGGCGGAACATTGAAGGTCCTGGTGACTCATTATGGCGGAGTGAAATGCCACCAGATGTTGAAGCCTGCCATGTTTGGCTTGATAGCTGGAGACATGTTGGCGGGATTGGTCGTCATTATCAGCGGAGCAATCTACTACTTCGCAACCGGTACCCTACCTAAAACCTACTGGGTTCTACCTGGATAAGCCATACCACAAGGAATCATCCCATGAAAGCCAAACTACTTTCCATTGCACTGACCTCGTCCCTGGCATTGTTCGCCTCAACTTTCCATCTTGACTCCTTCAACGGAAACGACGACAACGACGGATTGACTCCCGAAACCGCCTGGAAATCCCTGGAAATGATTGCCAAGGCGGACGTGAAACCAGGCGATGCCGTGTTGTTCCGAAGAGGTTGCCTGTGGCGAGGCGGCTTCTCGTTGCGTAGCGGCGAGCCTGGAAATCCGGTCAACTTCGGAAACTACGGGGAAGGTCCATTGCCAATCATCCAGCAATCAATCGACGCTTCAGACCCAAAGCTTTGGGAAGAATGGAAGCCAGGCATCTGGAGGACAATGCCCCCCAAACTAGTTCCCGTTGACATTGCACTGCCCGACTTCAACGCCGATGACTGGACTACGTATAACGAAGCCCCGGCTTCCGTGAAAGGCGTGAATCGCATGGAAGACGGCATCAAGACCTATGCATTGTCCGTAGCCAAGGTGGACAAATTGGCACGCCAAATCCAAGCCTGGGGACCTTGCGTGCCGGCATTGGCACCAGTCCTGCGACTCACTTTCCGGGCACGAGCCAACCGTCCGCTAAACCTGCCGCCATTCAATGTGATGTACTCAGCCTCTCCATGGACCGTATGCAACGAGGGTACCATGACTTCTCCATTGACCACAGAATGGAAAACATTCACCGTGAACCTACGGCGAATCATACAAATTGAACCCCAACTCCCAATGAAACTGCATCTCAGACTAGGCAAAGCCCTGAAAAAGGGAGATCAACTGGAAATCCAACTGCTCAAAATGGAGTCGAAAACCCGAGAAGGCGGGCTGGAAATCCCATACGACGTGGGCAACATCATCTTCGACCACGGCAAAAAACGCTGCGGATGGAAAAAGTGGGAACGGGAACAATTGGAGAACGACGGGGATTTCGTCTTCGCCAGAGACGACTACTCCGTGTACCTCAAGTACCCTGCGAATCCAGGGACGCTCCACTCGTCCGTCGAGCTTCCGTTGCGCCGACACATCGTCAACCATGGAAATGCCCACGACGTAATCGTTGACGGCCTTGCGGTTCGCTACGGAGCAGCCCATGGATTCGGCGGCGCCAACGCCCATCGCATCACGGTTCGAAACTGTGACGTGTACTACATCGGCGGAGGACATCAGTTCACGCGCGACGACAATTTCCACGTCCGCTTCGGCAATGGCATTGAGTATTGGACTTCCTGCTCGGATATTTTGGTGGAAAACAACCGGCTATGGGAAATCTACGATGCCGCGCTGACGCCTCAAGGCTACGGCTCGAAGCAGGCAATGTCCATACAGCGAAACCTAATCTTCAGAAACAACGTGATTTGGAACTGCGAGTATTCCTTTGAATACTTCAACCGCTATTACGACGATGCAATCACAGAAAACGTACTCTTCGAAAACAACACATGCATCAACGCAGGCAAAGGCTGGGGAAACTGGCAACGCCCCAACAAAAACGGCGGTCACCTGATGTTCAACCACAATTCCGCGCAAATCAAAAACTTCACACTCAAAAACAATATCTTCTATGATACATCGCTGACATGCCTGAGAATGAACACCATCGATTGGACGCACATCCTGAAGCTCGAAAACAATCTCTGGGGAACCTCGACGCCAGGAACATCAATCGTCAAACTCGCTAACATGAAAACCCCTGACAAAAAACCAATCCCAGACCTGGAATGCGGAATGGATGACTTCCAGAATTTCGTGCAACAGAAGAACATAGGACAAAGCGACATAGTCGGGATCCCCAAATTCATAGACCCCGAAAACCACGACTACCGCCTAGCCCTCGACTCGCCTGGATACGGACGCAACATCGGCGCAAACTACAAACCCGATCCGGGAAAGTAACCTCCCCGCAAGAAAAGCGCCGTCGCCAACGAGAAAATTTCACTGGTCAACAAACGAAAAGTCATAGTCGTTTCATAGATGCTTCATATCTTGACGACCATCGCCGGTTTCGTACTCAAATACCATGTGACATGCATCCTGGTTACTAAACCGAACAAATCGGAATTTCCTGCATTCACCATTCACCATTCACCATTCACCATTCACCATTCAACTTCTTGGGTATGATTTTGTGTTGATTTTGTTGGTCATCAACGCTATCTTATGCTTGTTTTTTCAGCATGGTTCCCAAATCAATCACCCCCCAAGGTCGGCGCAATGACAAATCCCAATTGGTACAAGACAAGTTTCAGGCGGAATCTGGTTGACATGCACATCGAGGACTGGAATCCGGAATTCCTCTCGCAATTCGATCCCAACGACTACTACGACAACTTGGTACGAGCCAACGTCAAGTCGCCGATGATCTACCTCCAATCCCACGTGGGGCACTGCAACTGGGACTCCAAGTCAGGATTCACGCACAAGTCGTTCATCGATTGCACGCAAAAAATGCAACGGTTGTTCGATCTGTGCCATCAGGGCGGGATGGACGTAATCGTTTACTACTCGCTGATCTACAACAACGACGCATACGTCCATAACCCCGATTGGAGGTTGCGTGATATCAATGGACGTTCAACCCGGCATGATGCCTCCAAAGGACAGTATTTCGGAGGCTCCAGGTACGGTCTCTGCTGCCCAAACAACGAGCAGTACCGTCAATTCGTCCTTGAGCAACTGGATGAAATCTTCGATCTCTTCACCTTCGAGGGCATCTTTCTGGACATGACGTTCTGGACGCGAGTCTGCTATTGCAACGCCTGCAAGGCCAAATGGGCCGAACAGTTCGGCGGCGAAATCCCCACAATCAGGGATTGGACCGATCCAGCCTGGAGAAACCTCCAATTCGCACGAGAAGACTGGATGCAGGAATTCATGATGCTGGTCACGAACAAGATCAAGTCCAGGAATCCAAACTGCGCCGTGGAACACCAATACTCCACCATGATGCATGGCTGGAACCAAGGGGTCAACCACAATGTCGCAGCGGCCTCCACCTACTGCGGGGGAGATTTCTACGGAGGGGCGCCGCAACACTCCGTCGCGTGCAAGCTCTACTACAACATGACCCAAAACCAGCCCTTCGAGTACATGACCTCAAGATGTTACCCGGGACTCGCAGAACATACAACCACCAAGACAATGGACATGCTCGAACTCTCCGTGATGTCAACCTTCGCACACCACGGGGCTACCCTGCTCATCGATGCCATCGACCCAAGGGGAACGCTGGACAAACGACTCTATGACAAGTACGGAATCATCTTCAGAAAAGCCGAAAAGTACGAAAAGTACATGGAAGGCGAACTCGCGCAGGACGTGGCAATCCTCTACAACCTGGAAGGCAAGTACAATCCCGCCAGGAACGGCTCAAAAGTCGGCACCCCAGAAGGCAACGACGCCTCATCGCCCCATACCGAAGCCATGATGGGGGCAGCCAGGGCACTGCTTAGAGAACACATCCCATTCGGAGTCGTCTCGAACTGGAAGCCGGAAAAGGCGGACAAGTCCAAGCTGCTTCTCCTAGCCAACGCATACGACCTGCCGAAAAACGCCGCCGACTACGTCGAACAATTCGTCGCAAAGGGCGGAACGGCCTACATGTCAGGGCTAACCAACCCTGAACTCGTCGAAAAGCTAGCCAACATCAAGCTTGACGGCACGATCAATGCCAGGATGACCTACATCGTCCCCACCCCGGCAGGACAGCCGCTCTTTGCCGAGCACAACCACGACTACCCCATGGCGGTTATCTCAGATTTCCAGAAAATCACCTTGCCTAAAAACTTCAAGGGCGAAATCCTGGCGACCATCGCACTCCCCTACCCACCGCCAGAATCCACAAAAGAACCCAATCCAGATCCATCAGACGGATTCGACTACGAGGCGCCTAACGTACGGTTCGCATCGATCCACTCCAATCCGCCGGGGCAGTACATCGACACGCCGTCAATCGTCAAGGCTACCTACGGCAAAGGAACGGTCATCTATTCCGCCGCGCCATTCGAAGCCTTCGAGCGACCGGCCAATGCCCCGCTCCTCGCGAATATCATCCGCAACCTCGTGCCCGAATCAACGCTTAGCTTCAGCTCTGATGCGCCGATGCAAGTCGAAATCCTCAGGTGGAACGCGCCCAAGGCAACCTATATCAACCTGATCAACTCGCAGGATGCCTTCCAAATCCCGCCGATCTGCGACTTCAATGTCAAGGTCAAGGCGGAGGCTTCCCCGAAGCGAGTCCTCAAATTGCCCGAGGAAACCCCAATCCCATTCACGTACCAAGACGGATTCGTCACCATTCACATTGACAAGCTGCGCATCTGCGATTTCTACAAAATGGAATTGTGATTACCGTCCGCTTGGAATCAGGATCATGCAATCGATATTGAGGTGATTGCCGGTCAGGTTCGTCATCCCTATGGAATTTTTCCCGTCCTTCAGGGTGACTTCAAGGGGCTTGTTGTCCTTTGTTGTCGGCTCGTAGCATCTCCATTCATCGGCTTTTCCACGTCCCCAGCCACCAGTTCCAGGGATATCCACGACTTCGGCCACTGGTTTTCCGTTGACCTGCAGGTCTCGCAACGCGCGTTGCTCCATGCAAGCCATCACGAATTGAATCGTGTACGCACCACCCTTGGTCTCGACATCCCATTCAAGGCGATTGCCTATCGTGCCCCAGTTGAAAACGCAACCTCCACCGCTTGTATTCGGATGCTCCGTGCTTATCGACACCTGCCCCGCTATGCTTCGGGCAAAGGCTTCGCCCTCAATGAGCAACGCACCGGGAACTGTCGTTGCCTTTGACAAAGCCTCCTCGCGGGAAACGCGACGGACAGCAGCCAAATCGCCGACCTTCTCAAACTTGATCTTGACTGCAGGAAGAACACCACCTGGAGCCGCAACCTCGTACGTCAACTGGGAATCCGTTTCCAGGAAGTAGCGATTCGATGCAGCACCACCCATCTGAGCCCCGCCTTGCACAGTCAACACACCGACTTGCGGCTCCAACGTCAACTCATATACACCAGAATTCTCCTCAGGCCAAGAAAATCCACCCGTGAAATTCTCGTCATAGCTCTCGCCTTTCAATTGATATCCACGACCTGAGATTGACAAGTCAATCGCGCAGGCAACCGGCTTCAAGGACGCCATGTCGTCAAAGCGCACCTGAACCTGATGTGTCCCCTCGGACAAGGACAATACCACCATGCCGTCCGCGGTTTTCCAGTCCTTCGCCAGTTCCTCGTCAACAAAAACTCGCACCGGCTTCTTGGCGACGGCCAGCTTGACCTCTCCAGCCGCAGACATCACAACGGATGCCTTCAACGCACGTTCTCCGTATGACGCACCAAAGCTCGCCTTCACGCTAGACGAAAACAAAAGCTTGCCGTCATGCTTCAACTCGCTTGCGCCAGCCACAAAGCATACCAACAACAACGCAGCAGACAATACTTTTCTGAATGTCATAACTACCCCCTACTACTTACCTATTTCAACCTGCTTTGACGCTTGGGATCGAACGCTTCGCGAACACCCTCGCCAACGAAAACACCTAGCAACATTACTATAAACAACGCCAGAGACGGATACAAGATCAACCACCATGCCCAACGCTGGGACTGGGCTTGCTGAAGCAACTGCCCAAGGCTAGCCGTCGGTGCCGGCAAGCCAAAACCAAGATAGTCCAACGCCGCCAACGCCCCGACTGCTCCAACCAGCGAAAACGGGAAGAAGGTCACGATTGGTACCAACGCATTGGGCAGGATGTGCTTCAAGACAATCTTCCACCCTGGCAGTCCCAGGCAACGGGCGGATTCCACAAAGGGTTGGCGACGCAAACGCAACAACTCCGCGCGCATGTAGTAGCTCATCCCAATCCAGTTGAACATCGCATAGCACACCAGCAACAGCCAAAAACTTGGACCGTAGACTGAACCCAGCAAGATCACAATGTACAAAAACGGAAGTGCGCTCCAAATCTCGATCAGCCTCTGCCCGGTTATATCGACGATTCCTCCCAAATACCCCTGCAGCGAGCCAAACAGCGTGCCGAACAGCATCGAACTGCAGGCTAGAATCAACCCAAAGCTCAAGCTCGTGCGCAACCCATACAAAATCCTGGCAAGCACATCACGACCTGCCTCGTCAAGACCAAACCAATGACCAGGAACAGGACGGAATGGATACCTGACCTGCTCCTTCTCGTAGGAAAGCTCGTGAATCCTGCCGCCTATATCAATCTCCTCAACCGACACATTGCCCTCGCCAGAAAATACGGTCGACACATTCGCCAATACACGGACTCGAACACCCTCCGGCAATTCCAGAAAACCCGCCTTGTCACGCAAGGGAAGCTCGGCATCGCAGCTGAACATCCAATGCTTCCGAAAACCTGACGCCGCGCCGCCAGGATCGCGCAACGTCAAATTGACCTTCTTTGGAGCTCGACGCCGAGGCTCATACGAAAGCATTGCGACCATCACGCCATCGTGACCGCCAACACCAGGACAATAGACTTCAACACCGTCAGATGGCTCGTTACGAAAACGCTTCTCCACATTATCCCGCAAGCTCTCGGGAACCACCCAATAATCGCCAAAAGACTTCCCCGACCAATTGGTTCCTTCACCAACGAAAAGCTCCAAGCCATTGGCGTCCTCAATCGCCAAGGTGCCATCAGTTACCACGATCCTGCCGACTTTGGGCTTCGCGCTCAAAGCCACCCTGCAACGCAACCACGGCACAAGCTCCTCCATCCGAACACGCTCGTAGGGACCACTGCGCAACAAGGGCCAAAGCATCCAACCACCACGATCGCGAAACGATTCATCGGCGGCCAACTGGCGATAGTCTGTGCGAGTCGAATTTCCGCTTCCGGTAAACTCATTCTCGGGATAGAAAAACAAAAAGGGGAAGTACACGCGGCTGTTATGCCACACAATCAATGGCTTGTCGTTGCATAGCACTTCCGAAATCAGGCTCAAGCCAAACAAGATTGACAACGCGACCAGCGACCAGCTGGCACGCCGAAGCGAGCGGAAACGCGCCACTCGCTTCGCAGTCACTGGATTGAGCTTGAACCCTAACACAAATAACCTCAATGAGCCATCATTGCTTCAACACGAAATCATAAAATCCGTTGCGCCCTTCGCACCCTGTGATGCCGACGTAAAGTCCCTTCGGAAGATCGTGTTCGATGTACGCAAACGTGCTGTCGCCACACTTGACCACAATCGTGGCGCCATACTTGGTATAATCGACCTTGACCACCAAATCGTACTGGACTCCTGCCTTGTACTCCTTCTTCATGTATGCGGCGCAATGCCAGACTGGCTTGCCATCGACATGCTCGTGATGCCAGATATTGATTCCCTCGTCATACAGTACGACTTCCCAATGCTCTCGAAGTTCCGGATATCCGTTGGCATCCTTGCCCAACTCGGGAGCCAGCACGATCAGCGGCGCCATCCTGTACTCGAAATCCATCTTTGAACTAACGGTAAAGTTGCCTTCTGTGCGTTTCTTGTGAACCATGCACGTGTATGTTTCAGGGGCACGGCGTCCCTGCATCTCGTCCTTGGTAGCACCTTCTGGAACCTTGTTCTCAATATGGTCCTCCTTCTGGATCCAGGATCCGATATACGCCCAGCGCGGACTTTTCACCAAAATCCAATCTTCTTCCGACCATTTTCCAGCAGCAAAGGACACGTTCAATTCACCTGCGATGCACATGGTAGTCAATCCAATCATCAATGCAATTATTGCTTGTCTCATTCCTTTTTTCCTATGCATTCCACCACTTTTCCAGATTTGCGACTGTTTCGAGGATATCCTTGCGTTGCTCTTCACCTTCCGGGATTTCACGTTCGATGATAAATTCGCCATCGAATCCGATTTCACGCAGTCTCTTGACAAATTTCGGGAAGTTGACCATTCCCTTTCCAACTTGGACTTCACGTCCCAGTTGGTGTCCATTGGTCGGTGTCATTCCATCTTTCACGTGGATGTTTCGCACGTATTTCCCGAACACTTCCAAGGAATCCAAAGGATTTCCCTTTCCGTACATCAGCAAGTTCGCAGGGTCCAGGTTGATGCCGAAGTTTCCGAGTCCGATTTCCTCGATGACCCTCAGCAGGACGACTGGTGTTTCCTGGCCTGTTTCGAACCAGAACTCAAGCCCCAAGTCCTTGCAGTGGCTGGCGATGTCAGCGATGGCCGCGACCACGGGCTTGTACTGGGGATCCGTCATGTTCTCGGGAATGAAGCCGCAATGGGTGATGATCGCAGGAACCCCGATCAACTTGGCAAAATCAGCTCCCATCTTCAATTCTTCAACACGCTTTTCACGGTATTCCTCGGGTACAATTCCCAGCGTGGTCGGACCTTCCGTGAAATTCCACTTTGTTGGCGGGCAATATCCTGCCCACAATGCGCAAGGGACGACACCTGTCGCCGCACTTTGCTCATTGACTTTTTTCGCCAGGCGTTCCGAATAGTAGGCAGAATTCCAGATGTTGAGCTGGCATGTGCTCAAACCCAATGCCTTGACTCGATCGAAAATGTGATCTTCTTTCGATTCGTTCAAACCGTTGATGACTCCAATGCGCATCGCTTTTTCCTCTTGATTCAACTTGTTTATACTCAACATGACAATAGAAAACAAAAAAGTACTATATCACAACTTGAACAAAAAGGGAATGACCAACCACGAAAATCCTTCGTTGCCCAATTTCGGACTTTTGTGGCTAATTCTCCTTTTCATGCCCAAAGGCAAGGCAATTTCCCCTTCCAAGTTTACATTATCATTCATGACCATTCCGATTTTTCTTGATTTTTACGACTTTCTAAGATGAACAAGCATACCTACAAAGTCCTTGAATACCTACAATTTCTTGAACTCGTCTCAGGATACACCCAATCGCAGTTGGGCGCAGACATCGTCAAGGCAATCAGACCCCACAACCAACTCAAGGACATACAGACCAAAAGAGGACTTTACGCAGACCTCCTAGCAATGGCGGAAACCGCACTATCGCACCCGCCACTGAGGATTGACGACATCAGCCAGATCCTGCGAGAGGTCGCACCAGAAGGTGCAGTTGTCAGCGGCATTGATCTTGTCGCGGTTAAATCCGTACTCGAGGTCTGCGGCGACTTGGCAGATTTCCTCGCCAAGCCCGAATGCCAAGATTTCAGCAACCTGCAGCAGTTGGCGAAACCCCTCAACCCATGCGGTCAACTCAAGTACGATATCGCACGATCGATCGATACGGATGGCTCAGTCCTCGATTCCGCCTCCCCTAAGCTCAGGGAACTCAGAAGAGACTGCGTCGCCACAGAAAGCAGGATCCAGAGGCGCCTGGAGGCCATCATCAAATCCCCTGCGATGGGCGACGGAACCCAGGACAAATTCGTCACGATGCGCAATGGCCGGTTCGTCATCCCCGTCAAGAAGGATGCGCGGACCGGATTGACGGGCATTGTCCACGACCTTTCCCAAAGCGGACAGACGATGTTCGTCGAACCCAACGAAACGTTAGGTTGGGGAAACGACTTGGCTCGTTTGCGCATTGAGGAGCGTGACGAGGTAAGACGCATCCTTGCAGTCCTTTCCGGGCAGGTACGCCTGGCGTCCGGTTCCATCAGGACCAACCAGCAAATCATCGCGCAAATCGATGCCGCCGCCGCCGTATCCCGTTGGGCCATCGCCTACAATGCCTATCTCCCCACCTTTGGCGGCTACCTTTCGCTCAAGCAAGCCAGGCATCCTTTGCTTCTGGCGCAATTCCGTCGCATCGCGGGCGGCCGTGAAGTCGTCCCCCTTGACTTGGAACTCCCCAAAAACTCCAAGACGCTGGCGATCACAGGTTCAAACACGGGTGGCAAGACTATTGCACTCAAGACCACAGGACTTCTGGCGCTCATCGCACAAAGCGGACTTCCAGTACCTGCGTCGCCAGATTCCCAGTTCGACATCTACGATGGTATCTACGCGGACATCGGCGACGAACAATCCATCGAGGCGAATCTCTCGACCTATAGCGGACACATCACCAACATCGCCTCGATCCTCCAAGATACGCTCAACGGCAAATCCCTGGTTCTCCTGGATGAGCTCGGTTCGGGTACGGATCCCCTCGAAGGCGGAGCCATCGGCTGCGCAATCCTAAACGAACTTCTCAAGCGGAACGCCATTACCATTGCCACTACTCACTTGGGGATGGTCAAAAACTTCGTCCAGCAACACCCGAGGATGACCAACGCAGCAGTCAGGTTCGACATCGAATCGCTCAAGCCGCTCTTCATTCTGGATATCGGCAGACCGGGAGCATCCTATGCACTACTGACCGCAAAACGAATCGGACTCCCGAAAACCGTGCTCGACACCGCAGAAAAATACCTCTCAGGCGAACATCTCAAAATGGAGGAAATGCTCGCAAAAATCGAGGCAGACCAAAAGGCCATCGAAGACCAAACACGGCAAATCACCCAGGCCAACAAGGAACTCACGGAAAAAAGAGACCAGCTGCAAGTTGAACTCGATACGCTCAAAAGAGAACGGAAAAAGCTCTCCAACGAGGCATTCCAAAAAGCCCAAGCCATCGTTGACAACACCAGGCGGGAAATGGAAAACCTGGTCAGAGAACTAAGGGAACGCGCCAAAAGCCAAGCACTCTCCAAGGAAGACGAGGGAGCAGAAGGCGTCGCCAAAATTCGGGAGAAGCTTGCTGACCGAGAACGACGCATCCAGGAAGGTATCCGCACCTCGCAGGAACGGCCGAAGGCTCCAATCGAGCCGAAATCGCTCAAGGTCGGAGCCAAAGTCTGGATCGAAAAGCTCCACGCACACGGGAAGATCCAGTCGCTTTCCGACAACAAGAAGCAAATCGTGGTCAATATTGACGGGATTCCTTTCACGATGAAGGCTTCCGAGTTGCAGCATCCCACGGAAAAGGATGCCAAGCCAGCCTCCCCCCAGAAATCCGTCGTCAAGGTGATCGCCCCGGTCGTCACGGGGGATACGTCCCACGAACTCAATTTGATCGGGCAACGCGTCGATGACGCCCTTATTGAACTCGAAAGCTTCATCAACCGCTCGATCCTTGCACGCATTGAGGAAGTCCGAGTCGTGCACGGCTTCGGAACGGGAAGGTTGCGCGCAGGCATACACGACTGGCTTAAAAAACAACCCGCAATCAAATCCTTCAGGCTCGGCAAGGAACCCAACGAACCTGGCGGCGCAGGATGCACGGTCGTCAAGCTGAAGCTCTAGTCCCAAAAACGACGGCATGTAACATGAATTATGAATGCTGAATGCTGAATTATGAATGACCAGTCAGGCCCAGTCAGACCCAGTCAGACCCAGTCAGGTCCAAAACCTCAAAAGCCGAACTCAGGGGGCATGTAACATCCCTTTTGAGTACGAAATCGAGGAATTTTTGGAGTGATTTTGGGGTGGTTTTTGGGTAGATTTTGGGAGGAAAAGCTCCCACAAAACCCAACGACAACGTCACATAGTCCCAGTCCCAGTCCCAGTCACAGATCCCAGTCCTATGGGTCACATTCGTCTCATTTGTCTCATATGTCCCAGTCCCAGACCCCAAACCTCCAATCCCCGCCTGTAGGGGCGAAAAATCTTTCGCCCATCAGACCAGCCACCAAAAGGCATGTCGCATCCCTTTTGAGTACGAAACCGAGGAATTTTTGGCGTGGTTTTGAGAGTAGAAAAGCGAATTTCAGCTTGTCGCAACGATGGTGTCGTTGCCTTTATTCGAACAGTGC
This sequence comes from Lentisphaeria bacterium UBA1407, assembly GCA_002305655.1. Classification (GTDB taxonomy): domain Bacteria; phylum Verrucomicrobiota; class Lentisphaeria; order Oligosphaerales; family Oligosphaeraceae; genus UBA1407. Next base: position 16,376 of record DBPZ01000001.1, read on the forward strand.
TGCGGCGCCCAAAAGCGAAGCGTCGTAGCCAAGGTGTGTCCGTTCGATCAGCGCTTTCCGCGCCTCGGGCAAGGCATCGCGATCAAAAGTCTCGCGGATGGAGGGCAACAGAAGATCCAAACTCCGAGATACGCCACCGCCGATATACGCCTTCTCGAAATTCAGGATGTTCGCCAGCTGAGCCAGGGCACGACCCAAGTACATTCCCGCACGATCATATATCTCCTTGGCGACAGGATCGCCCGCACGAACCAATTCCGCACAGCCAGCCGCATCAACGTCCAGCCCTGCTTGACGGCACATCCGAGCAATCGCGGGCCCCGAGGCGTGCGCCTCAAGGCAGCCATATCCACCGCAACCGCAAAGCTCCGGAGAATCGTACTCAACCTTGATGTGACCCAATTCGCCGCCACAATGGGATTTTCCGCGTACCAAAGCACCATTGGCGACCACGGCACCACCGTTCCCAGTGCTGATCGTCAGCCACACGAAATCACTACCGCCGCCGCCATAGCGCAACTCCGCCAAGGCGCAGGCGTTGATGTCGTTCTCGAGCCGTATCGATTCCTCGGGCAAGCCAAGCAAGGGAACCAGGAGCGACAAGGCAGAAAAGCTCCCCCAGCCAGCAGACGGAGAGCCATATACCCAGTCCTTGCCGTCGGTCATCCCGGGTATGCTCATCCCAACCCCGCGCAAATCCTCCAATGTCACGCCCGCCTCTGAAACGCACTCGCAAAGCATCGTCACGCAACGGGTGAAATATCCCGCAATGTCACCGGTCGGAACTCCTTCCACTCGACGAGATACGACATTGCCGTTTTCGTCCACCAGTCCGGTCATCACCTTTGTTCCGCCGCCGTCAATCGCCCCGGTCAACATGGTTCACCTCACAAAACCTTGCGCATGGCGCAGACAAGATTGTGCCAATAGATCAGATGCAGGTCTTCGAGCATCTCCATCGATTGCGTCGGGGCAATCAGGATCAAATCGCAGTGTTCCTTCATTTTACCGCCATCTCGTCCTCCGAATCCAATCGTTGTCAGCCCCATTTCCCGTGCTTTTGCCAGTCCATTGACCACATTTGGCGAGTTTCCGCTTCCCGAGAACGCGATGGCAATGTCTCCCGGCTTGGCATGCGTGGAAAGCAAAACGGCATAGACATCCGCATACGAGAAATCATTGGCGAGACAGGTCAGCACCGTGCTGGAATCGCTGAGGCACATCGCCGGGAAGCCAACTCGATCCTCTACGCGGCACCCTTTCACCAAGTCGTTCGTCACATGCGAGGCGGTCGCCGCGCTCCCGCCATTGCCAAATAGCCAGACCCGACTTCCGGATGCCTTCGATGAGACCAGCTTCTCGCCGATTGAGGACAAGATTCCCCAGTCCGTACGCCTCAGGCACTCGCTCAATTCTTCTGAATATGCTTTCAAATCATTTTTAAAATCCATGTGTCATCACTCCTTGTGCTCACTCAACCCTGCCCCATTGGGCAAATCGCAATCGATGTACGTCACATCCTGGATGGTTTTTTGTTAACAAAAATCCAATATCACCATTGGTAACGGAATGTCAACGAACCGCATGAAAATTCATGCCTGTCCTACGCTTTGCCTTGAAAATTCACTCCTTTGGCAACAAATTAATTGTTTGACCATTCTTTGCATCTTCTTTCCTATTGGAAAATATTACTATGAAAAAATCATTTACCCTCATCGAATTGCTTGTTGTCATCGGAATCATCGCCATTTTGGCAGCCATGCTTTTCCCGGCCTTGGGCAAGGCACGGCAAGCCGCGAGGCAAGCAGAGTGTATCAACAACTTGAAGCAGATGGCACTTGCCTTCACCATGTACACCAATGACAACAGGTCATTGTACCCAATGCTAACAAACGGCTCCGCCGAACAAGGAGTCGAAGGCGGCTGGATATACTATGAAAATTTCCCTGTCCCAACAGCAGGTTTATTCGATCTGGAAAGAGGAACGATCTTCCCTTATCTCTCCGCCAAAAAAGTATATCTCTGCCCCCTCGAGAAAACCAGGACCAATAACTCCTACGCCGTAAACTCAAGGCTCGAAGACCAAAATACAGATGCGCCGCTCAATCCCGCAGAATGCCCCCTGCTCCTCGAAGAAGGATCAGGATCAGGTAAATTCGGAACAACTGACGACGGGTACTTCCTAGTCGATGGCAACCGTGTCGCAAAACGACACGGCAAAGGTTCCGTCATCGCATTTTGCGACGGCCATGTCGAGCACAAAACCTGGAATGATCCGGAAATCTATGACCATTGCGACAAGATCAAGGAATAATCGACCATGATTTCTTATAAGTTGGTCATGCCGGAAGACTTGAATCACTATGGATTCCTATTCGGCGGAAAAATGCTGATGTGGATTGACGAAATCGCATGGATCGCAGTCAGCGACGAATACCCTGGATTCAATTTTGTCACGGTTGGAATGAGCGAAGTCACATTCAAGAAAAACGTCCTTCCAAAGTCCGTGCTCAAATTCGATGTACGCAAAAAACGCGTGGGAAATACATCCGTCACCTATCATGTGGATGTCTTTCGGCGACATTTCGAGGAATCCGAAGAAGAACATGTTTTCCATACCGACATCACATTCGTCAGAGTCGATCAAGACGGACAAAAGAAACCAATCCAGGAAACAGCGCAAGAGTAATGCCCTATGAGAATTTTCACCGCAGTAGATCAGCTGATCGGCAATACGCCGCTCCTGGAACTCAAGGGAATTCAACGGGATTTCAACCTGAAAGCCAAAGTCCTTGCCAAGCTAGAATTCCTCAATCCTGCTGGTTCAGTCAAGGACAGAGTCGCAAAGGCAATGCTCGATGATGCTGAAAAACAAGGCAAGCTCCCCCCAGGTTCGGTCATCATCGAACCAACCTCGGGCAACACAGGAATCGGATTGGCAGCCGTCGCTACCGCAAGAGGATACAAATGCATTATCGTCATGCCGGATTCCATGTCGGAAGAACGGCGAAAGCTGATGAAAGCGTACGGAGCCGAACTCGTTCTCACAGATGGAAAACTCGGAATGAAAGGCGCTATCGACAAGGCGAACGAACTTGCAGAACAAATCCCGAACAGCTTCATTCCGGGACAGTTCGACAACCCGGCAAACCCCATGGCGCATAAGTTGACGACAGGACCGGAAATCCTAAGGGATACCAACGGCGTCCTTGATGCATTCGTCGCCGGAATAGGCACGGGAGGCACGATCACGGGAACTGGTGAATACCTCAAGGAAAAGCTCCCGCAATGCAAAATCATCGGAGTCGAACCCAAGGATTCCCCCCTGCTCACTCAAGGCATTTCGGGTCCCCATCAAATCCAGGGCATCGGCGCCAACTTTGTGCCGAAAATCCTGAACAGGGAAATTCTCGACCAAGTAATCGCCGTCAGCAATGAAGATGCGTACTCAACGGGGCGGTTGTTGGGCAGGACCGAGGGCATCCTCGTCGGAATCTCATCTGGCGCCGCCGCATTCGCCGCGATTCAGCTTGCCAAGCAGGCGGAGTACGCAGGCAAAACCATCGTCGTACTCCTGCCTGATACCGGCGACCGATACCTTTCGACGCCGATGTTCGATTGATCAAAGCCACGAGCGCCAGCCCTTGAAGCGATGGAAGGTAATCCGGTTCGAATCGTGGAAATTCACGGAACCGCGATATCCCATCCGGCAAAGCAGGATGATGTCGTCGCCGTCAAATTGCCACGCGGGGTACTGGAATCCGGTCAATTGGCGGGACAATGCGGGCGGCAATCCCGACTCGTCGCGCATCACGTCCTTCACTCGGCGCCAATGGCGCAAATCCTCCGAGACCGCCAAGCTCAACAGGTTACGATTCGTCGGCACAGGCTCATCGGTAATGAAGTTGCTGAACGTCACGTACAGCCCCGTCACCGGATCCAGCTGTATGTAGAACCTCGAATGCCCGCCGATGAAATCGATCAGGCCTGTCTCGTAGTCAAAGGAAAAGACCTTCGCGTCATCGCTCAAGGTCAAATATGCCGCCATATTGGGTTTTGCGACATGGATCCGCATGACCGAGGCGATCTTTCCGTCCGGAGTCGGCAACGGATTTCCTTCCAGCCAGCCTGTTCCATTTCCCAGCGACAGTTTTGGGTCGGTCAGTTTTGATGCATCGAAGGTCAGGATATTGCTGAACGTCCAATTGCTGACATCCAACGGATCCTTGTCCAGCGGAACCCGTCCGATTCCAGTGCCGAAATTGCCAGCTTCCCAAGCGCTTTCGCCGGGATCAAAAGCATACTTGTCATAGGATTTGTACAGGTATCCGCCATGGACCAATGTCCCGCCGCCGCACTCGAAACGATACCTTGTGCCGCCTTCTCGCGATTCGTTCCGCATCAAGAGCCCTGTTTTCTCGTCCCGTGGCAACGACCATGTAAAGCCACCGTCAGTGCTTCGGCGAATGACCATGTCTCCGTACTCGCGAGTGGAGCTGATGTGGTAAAGGGCATCGGGCAACTTGACCAACGTGCCCCATTGTGCTCCGATGATATGGGTGACATTCTCCCAGGTCGCGCCTTCATCCTCGGATCGATACACGCTGGACAAGCCGCAATCGCCTTCCAACGTATAAATCCCCCAATAGTCATGCGTCGCCACCAACTCCCCATCGTCCAATTTCACCAAGCTCGGACTTCCCAAACATGCACGCGAACGCTCTGGCTGATACTTGACTTCAACATAACGCATGACGAACTCCTTGGTTTCTAGTTCCTGAAACGCCTGAACAAGACGAACACCAACGATAATATACTCCAACTAGAAAATTTATGTTTTGCAACGTTTTTGCGATTGCAAAAATTCACACTTCCGTACTCAAAAGATAGTATGTTT
>DBPZ01000009.1 GCA_002305655.1 Lentisphaeria bacterium UBA1407
GAAAAAAACATACTATCTTTTGAGGTCGGCATTGGAGGTTTTGGGACTGGGACTGGGACCTATGGGACGAATGAGACAAATGTGACCCATGCGACTGGTGTCTGGGACTTGGGACGTAGCGTTGGGTTTTGTGGGGCTTGAGTTTCTGGGACTGGTCGGTCGGGCGAATTTGCCCTAGTGCAAGACACGACGGTTTTAGGTAGGGGCACCCGGAGTGCTCGTACTCAAGCGAAGTCGCCGCTAAAGCGGCTAAACTTTGCCCTGTTGCGGAAGACGACGGTTTTAGGTAGGGGCACCCGGGGTGCTCGTACTCAAACGGTGTCGCCGCTCAAGTGGTCGAAAGTGGTGCATTCTTGGTCGGACGTGTCGGACGGGATCACGCTTTTGCGAGGGTGAGGATTAGCCAGAGTTGGTAGGCGTTGTTTTTGATTCCCTCGCGATGTTCGTGGATTAGCTTTTGGATGACGGCGTGGTTGAAGTATCCATGTTTGTCCCAGAGCTGTGGTTTGTCTTCCAGTTGATCGAGGAGCTGGGTCGATTCGTCCGAGAACCAATCGGCCAAGGGCATGCCAAAACCACGCTTGGGTTGCCGAATCAATTCAGGGGGGATGATGTATTCGGCGATTTGTGTCAGCACACGCTTTCTGGAACGAGTCGTCAATCTGAAAGAAGGCGGGAGCTGCAAGGCGAATTCGACAAGCTCCCTGTCAAGCATGGGATTCAAGGATGTTATAGAGACGAAATTGGTGGCGATCGCCTCTTTGCGGCAGCCGTCTTCGGGGAGATAAGTCGCGATGTCAATCGCATTGGCTTGCTCGAGGAATGTCGGTTTCTCAAGGTGTTCGACCACTTTCTGCCATTGTTCGAGGTATGAATTTGTCGCGAAAGTAAGCAGTTGCTGCTTCAGGTCGTGGTTGAAGATTTCCTGGAATGTCGCGAAACCTTGGATTGGCGGTTGTTTCCAGAAGTTTGCCATTCTGGTCAGGGTCGCGAGCCTTGATCTTGTATCGTGTGGCTTGTTGCCGCAGAGGGCGATGATCGTGGTTGCGACAGCATTGACGAGCCATTTTGGGAGGAAGTTCCATTTTTGCCTGAGAGCCATTGCTTGATAGCGTCGATATCCAGCGAAGATTTCATCGCCTCCAGTCCCTGAGAGGATTGCAGTTGCGCCATTGTATTTTGCGAGCAGCATGGCGACTGTCGTTGGGATGATCGAGGCATCTGCGAAGGGTTCTCCGTAGGCGCTTAGGATTGGAGTCAGGAGCGTACAGTGCGTGGGGACGACTTCGGTGACGAAGTTGTTGATTCTGTACTTGTCCGAAGCGATTTTGGCGAGGGTTCGCTCGTCATAAAGCGGGTTTTGGAATCCTGCGGTGAATGCGTTGCCGCTGAAGGCGGGAGATGTGGAGGCGATTGCGGTGATGAGATTGGAGTCGATCCCCCCTGAAAGCAGGGAATCGGCATGGGGTTTGCACTGCAGGCATCTGTTGACGGCGATATCGAGTCGTCTCCAGGTTTCTTCGATGGCGTCATGGAAATTGATTTTTTTGTATGGTTTGAATGTTGGCATCCAGAAGTTGCTTTCACATGTTTGGCGTTCGTCAACCAGCAGGGTTGAAGCTGGTTTAAGTCTTTTGATGCCGGTGTAGAATGTATTTGGGGGTGGTACGTATCCGAGCGAGGTGAAGTCGGCGAGTGTCTTGATATTGAGTTGCGTCGAAATTCTTGGGAATTTTTTTAGCGGGTTGAGATGAGTTGAGAAAACGACAGTTTTGGATGTCAGCGTTGCATGGAAGTGTTCTTTTTGTCCGATGTGGTCCCTGATCAGCAGCAATGAGTTTTGTGTGCTGTCGATGATAGCGATAGCGAAAGGGCCATTGAGTTCGTTAGGGAGGTTGGTTTTGTGTTTTCTGTACAGTTCGGCGATTTGCTGGAGTTGATCTTGCTGGTCTAGATTGAGGCAGAAGCCATCCAATGCGATCGCTAGGTTGTCCTGGAAAAGGACATTGTTGCCTGCAATCGCCCAGTTGTCACCTGAAATGACCGTATTATTTTGGTCGGAAAGATCCTTGACGAGCAGCGGATTGAAGGAATCAATCGAACAATGATTTGGATTGAAGTATCCTAGGAAGGGCATAGTTCAGAACTTGTTTGATTCAGGGGCATCAACGCAAACTCTAGTTGTTTTGTTTGGCTATGATGTTGCGATGGACATTTTCGAGGATATTTTCGAAGAGTTGTGCAAGAGGTTCGAATCGTTGGTCTGAGCGAAAGACTTCCCTGATTTCTTCGATGGCTTTTCCATTTGGGACACCATGCAATCGGATCAGCGAACCGCATTGTGTCAATTTGTTGATGACGGTCTTAATCTGATCTTTGTTTCTTAGGCAGAATGCCGGTGTCCAAGGGCAGTATGAAGGGAGGATTTTATCCCAGGCTTCCGGTGAGATATCGGAGTTTGCCTTTGCGAGGATGGAATTGAGTTTGGCGGCGAGGTTTTCGTATTCGCTTTTATGCAATGGCGTCCTGAGGTTGTCCTGTGGCTTGCAAGCATAGTCGCAGACGTATGAGTAGGATTGCCTGGCAGGGTCGAAGATGATTTTGATTTCGGTGACGAGCTTGTCTCCGAGCAGGATTGGTCGATGCGGGATGACGCTATTTGAGCAGAAGACGTGGTCCGGAAAATCGGGATGCGAGAGGAAAGCGTATGTTTCCTCGACTCTCGTGACGGTCATTTTCCACTGTTTGTTTAGGAGTTCTTCAGCGATGTCGCGTCGCTTTTCGTCATCTTGCAATAAGCTTCTTGAGTATTTCATAATGTGTTTGATCCGAAAAAAAGCAGTTAAGACCATGACACCCGCCAATCGGTTAAACTAGGTATGGGTATCCGGGGTACTCGTTTCGTACTTAAAATGCATGTGACATGCCCCTTTTGGGCGAGGTTGCAGTCAGCCCTGAAGGGGCACGATATACCAGCCCAGGGCAACGCCCTGGGTTTGTGGATTGCCACACCCGAACAAAGCCCTGTAAGGGCGTGACAAGCAATCTGGAGCAAAACGCCCCGGGGCTGGCGTTGGTTATGATGGAAGGTACATCTTATATTGAACATAACTATGTCGCGCCCTTTCAGGGCTTTAGGCTATTGGGGGGGGAATCTCGAATCCCAGGGTGGCGCACACTGGAAGCGTGCTTACCCTGGGCTAGTATGTCACGCCCCGTTGGGGCTAGTGTCCGCAGCCCAAAATTAAGTTGCATGTCATTGTATGAAAGCCACTTTCTTCAATGCATTTTACCAATATGGTGAACGGCATGAATTTTATAACTATTTGAAAATCAATGTATTAAAAATGAATCTAGCGTCAGCTGTTTTTTAGGTTAATTACTTAAGTATGATCCAGCCGAATGCGGATGAATCTTTGTTTCCGCAGATGCCCGGTGTCCATTCGAGCCATCCCTTGAAACCTTTGCCGTCGTTGTCATTGACGGTAAAGGATCCTGTAAGTCTCTTGTTTGGCGAGGGTTTGCTAAGGTTGAGTTCGCTCCATGGGATACTTGCCTTATAGACAAATACATTGTTGTTTTTGGTGACGGAGGCGGTTGCGGACTTGATGATGCCGCCTTGCCCTGGCTGATCCCACCGATAGACGAATGCCTCGTTGTCGCCTGTGAAGGCGAGTGCGAATTCGACTTCGCTTCCGTCGTAGTTTTGGTTTTTGTTCGGCAGTCCTTCACGGAGTGCGAATTGTATGCAGTCTCCTTTCCAGACACTTGCGTCCCGGCTGTCTTGCGAGTGGACATCATCGGTGATTTCTGCGTTGACGTAGAGGCAGTCCTCGTCCCAATTCAAGGATAGTTTCGCCGAGCAGTCATCTGCTCCCAGGTAATCGGTTTCGATTTTCACGGAATTGGGCTGTTCAGGACCGAGGCTGACGGTTGTCGCGCCGGGATTCCCCTTGTATGTTGCGATCATTTTGGGCCTTGATGGCTTGATGGCGACGCTGGTGGCGGCAGTGTCTTGGACGACTGACGCCGAGATTGGGGCGACACCGGCTCTTGCGTTTTCCGGGAGGTCGATTTTCAGCAGCGACGCAGAAGATTCGTTCGGGGCTAGGATTCCAGTATCCCATGAACGTGCTGGTTCTATGGTCCAGTCTGGTGGCGCATTGATGATGACTCTTGCTTGTTGCTGGTATTGGCTGTTGTTTTTGACTTCAGCGGGTAGCAGGAAGCTTTCTCCTGCGAAGGATTCCTGTGGTTTGCCCAAGGTGACCGAGACCCTTGGGACGTATTCGATGTCGATTGGGATCTTGAAGTATCCGTGTCTGCGAGGCACCGTGAATGTGATGTCTTGTGGCTTTGCGGTGTCGAGGATGTTCTTGGGCGTCCAGGTGATCGTTTTTCCGTTGATGTCATCGGCATTGATTTGGAGAACGGTTTCATCTGGCAATGAGACTTGCAAAGGATGATTTTTCTGTGTTGCGTATGGTTTGAATACGAAGTCGATATATTCTCCTTGTACGAGATTGAAGCAAAGGGATGCCAATTCAGGCTTTTGGATGTTTTCGGCTTTGAGCAACGCTTCCGCCAGGGCATCTTTCAGTTCCGCGTCTTTGATTGCCTTGAATTGATGCCTCATTTCGGAGACTATATGGCGGTTTCCGAGATTGGTTTCCGCGAAGATCAGGATTGCGATTTCCTGTGGCTTGAGGGTGAGCTTGATATCAAGTGGCTTGGTTGTCAGCCCAACTGTCACATGTCCGAATTCATTGATTCGTGAGCATTTCCAGGATTTGTCTGGAATTTGAAGTTGGTTGCCTGCGGCGACGAAGCTTTGCGGGTCGTTGGAGTAGTTGACAACTGCGACGAGGAGGTTGCCGGCGGGATCTTTCCAGACGGTTGATTCGACCGGTGGGATCGTGACGTCATGAGGCTTGGTTCGGTTCCAGACCATCGTCATCGGGTTTGGAGTCTCCTGGTTTTCCAATTCGCCAAGCAATTCTCCGAGGACGAAGAAATTCTTGGCTTTCTTCTGGAGGATCGCGAGCTTGATCAGGTACTCGAATTTATCCCGATGCTCATTCAGGTAGAACCAATGGACCCAGCCAAGCTGGCAGCCCCAGAGGAAGTTGCGTCCCTGGCAAGCACGGAAAGCATCAAAGGTATCCGTAGCCGATTGGGGGCTGGAGAAGTAGATGGTGTACCCGCTGTAAACGGCGGGGAGGGCGGGGACGTCGTTTTCGTTCTGTTGAATCCAGGTAAGGAATCCGTCGATATTGTCCATATAGGGTTCCGCTGTATTTTCGGTTGTCAGCGTCACTCCTTTTTCCATGGCCATTTTTTTGGTTTGGTTGAGCATTTGGCGATATCCGATGCACCAGTGCTTGCCTCCTCCGAGGGGGTGCCCATGTGATTTGTCAAAGCAGAGCGCTGGCGCTGCTGCTCCGATTTGGTCCAGGTAGATTCCGTTCACGCCGCTGTCGATCAGCTGTTTGCAGATATCGTTGACTGTATCCTGCCATTGTTTTGTGTACGGGCAATTTGGTACGAGTCTTCTCTTTGAGCCATAGATTTCGATGTATGGGTTTCCATTTACGTCTTTTGCTGCGGAATTGATGCCCTTGTTTTTGAAGCTATCGATATCCATGTCCCAGAGTCGTCCATTGATGTATGGCATGATCAGCATATTTTTTGCGGTGAGTTCTCGTGTGATTTCCGAGAATCCTTCTTTGGCCGGGAAATACTCAGGATAGGTATGATCGAATGGGATTTGGTGCCAACAGTACCAATGGACACCGAATGGCACGCGGTCGTTCACGATTTTGGCTGTGTCTTCCATGATGCCCTTGATTTGTTGCGGCGTTCCGCTGAGGCAGAGCCAGAATCCATTGTCGATGAACTGTTTCGGGTAATCTTTTCTGTTGACGATAGGTCCTTTTGCGGTCCAGATTTGCTTGAGTACCCAATTGCGATAGATTTTCGCCGCATTCCACCAGTTTCCGTTATAGGCCTTGAGTACGATAGGGAATTCCTGCTTGAGGCTTGTTCCTGGTTGTCCCGCGTTTTCCGGGATTAATCTGATTGTGGTGTCCTGCGGGCGTTTCAGCGTTGGGTGCTTTGGAGTAGCGTCTGGGTCGTGGGCAGCAAAGTAGAGTCCTGCATTTTTGATATTGAATGCCATGAACTGCATGGGGGCTGAGGTGGATGGATACCTAGGGGAAAAGCCGAGGTTTGGATTTTTGACGATTCTTCCGCCCCAGTTTCCTCCTGGCAAGAGTACCTCTCCGTCTTGGTTTGCGAGGATTGTTGGCAAGTACGGGTATTCTGCGGCCCAGAGTCCCCAGGTTTTGCTTCTGTTGATGACCGTAAGCTTCCATTCGAATTGAGTGGATTCCTGGTTTTGGACGATTTCGCTAATGATATCGAGGACCTTTTTCTCTCCGCTGAGGTCGAGGTTGCTCCAGGTGAATCTGATTCCATTCTGGATCTTCTCGGCTGTTCCGTCAAAAGCGGATTTGTTGTTGATGACAATTTTTTCCTCGGAGTTTGGCGATGTGAATACGAGGCTCCAATGTCCTGGTGCGCGTTCATTGTTTTCACAGAAGATCTCATTGGATTGCTTGTGTTGCAGTCCGAGGATTGAGAATCCCATATCCGGTCCTGAGAATGCGATTTTGAGGTCGTTGCTTTCGATGACGTGCGGAGTGTCGGGCAATGTTCGTTTGGCTTCTTGTTTAGACATTTGCATTTCGGTGGTTTTCGAGGGGGTGAGCGTTACGATAAGGTCGCGGTTTTTCCCGAGCCAACGGTCAAACCAGGCTTCCGTGTTCACGGATGGCCCAAAGTAGAGGAGTCCTTCGAAGGAACGCTGGTTGACTTCAGAAGGCAAATCGGGCCTTTGCTTGAGGATGTAATAGACGAATTCGTTTGAGGCGTCCCAGGCGGAGATGTTTTTGCCGCCGATTCCCGCCGCCTCGCTTCCTGTGCTCATCACCATCCAATCCGGGGCGGACAAGCCACGGCTTTTCGTGCCTGGAGTTTGCATGATGTGCTCTTTGAATGGGTTGCCCATGAGGTAGGATGTGTAGTAAAGGTCTTTTCGGGACAAATGAAGGAAATGAAGCTCAGACCAGGGTTGGGTGTCTCCGGAAAACCTGACGACTTCCGCCGAAACTTGGATGACAGGCGAGTTCGCCGTGTAAACATAACGGTAGGTGGCCATCAAATTGCCCGAAGATTGACGATTGCCGTATCCAGTCGTCGCTTCAATGACGACACGGACAGGACTGTTGAAGACAACACGAGCCGTGGACTGGGGATCGTCCTTGGCGCAATACTGACCGACTCCGCGCATGAAAATACGATCCAGAAAATGCAGCTGCGAATCCGTGACGCCGGAAAACCTGTACGTGATGTCCTTGGGGAAACCACCATTGCCGGATTTGGGATGATTGAGCCGGAAATACGTCGTCTCAATCGTAATCTTGTCCTCGTCTTCGACGCAAGTCAGGTCGGTTTTCTGTGGCTGGACCTGCTCGCACGGGATGATTTTGAACGATCTCGTCGCCCCTGGGGCGGTGATGCCGGGTACGACCCAGGTCAGGATATCGGCATTTTTTTCAGTCGTATCCAATGCTGCAGGTAGAGGTTTGGATGTGGCGTTGGATTCGACGATTGCGAATTGTTTCCCTTTGAGCGCGTCTTTGGGCAATTTGCATGAGACTGTCTGTTCGAAACGTTCGTAGTCTCGGTTGTTGACCTGTATGTCATACAAGGCTTGTTGAGCGCTGAGTGCCGTGGCAAGGATAAGCAGGCTTTGGGCAAGGATGAATTTGCGCATGGTGGAAATCCTTATTGCTATGGGTTGGAATTTTGGGTCACGAATTTATCTAATGTGGCTTGTTTGCGATGGAATTTCAAGTATTTTTGTTTGACGATGGCATGGTTTGCAGTATATTATTAGGTAATTCGCACTGACTCTAAAGATACGTTCTGCGGAGCAAGGTACGCGGTTGGGCAATTTATGATTTAATGGCTGCAATCAATTGCGGCTTTTTTCTAGTTGCGCGTCCTTGCTTTGCTCTGCAAGGAGGCGCTTTTTTTATGGAAAAATCGATTGAGACCCGGGTTGCTTTACTAGGGATTGTGGTTGAGGATTCGTCTGCGATTTCCAGTTTGAATGACTTGTTGCACGAGTATGGGAGCCATATCATCGGGCGAATGGGATTGCCGTATCGCGAGAAGGGGATATCGATCATCAGCATCGTGCTTGACGCACCGGGCGATGTGATTTCTGCGCTTTCGGGAAAGCTGGGGATGATTCGTGGCATCAGTACCAAGACGCTTTACGCAAAGGTGAAAGGCAATGGCTGATGATGCAAGCGACATTCTGGAGGCGCTGATTGGCGGCGATTCGTTGTCGGTGCCTGAATACGAGGCATTGCTGGTCGGTCGCACCGAGGCATTGCAGGCTCGTGCGGCTGAGGCGGCGAACGAGCTTCGATTGCGTTATTTCGGCAATAGGATCTACATTCGCGGCTTGATCGAATTCACGAACTATTGCCGGAACGACTGCATGTATTGCGGGATTCGTCGCAGCAACCCGAATGTGGAGCGGTACCGTCTGACTCCCGAGCAGATTTACGAATGTTGCGAGTTTGGCTATGGCTTGGGTTTTCGGACCTTTGTTCTTCAGGGTGGCGAGGACGGTTGGTTTAATGACGATCGTTTGGTTGAGATTGTCAGGGAGATCAAGTCTCGTTATCCTGATTGTGCGGTGACGTTGTCGGTTGGCGAGCGTTCTCGCGAAAGCTATTCCCGGTTGCGTTCAGCTGGTGCGGATCGGTATTTGCTTCGTCACGAGACTGCTAACGATTGGCATTATTCCCAATTGCATCCATCAGGGCAGCGTTTGGCCACTCGTTTGCGTTGCCTAAAGGATTTGAAGGAGCTTGGTTTTCAGACAGGCTGTGGGTTCATGGTAGGTTCTCCCTACCAGACCTTGGGGCATTTGGCTGAGGACTTGACGTTGATCAGGTCGTTTTGCCCCGCAATGGTCGGGCTTGGTCCATTTATTCCGCATTGCGACACTCCATTCCGCGATTTGCCATGCGCCGATATTGAGCTGACCCTGTTCCTGCTGTCCTTGGTGAGATTGACGTTGCCGAAGGTCTTGCTTCCGGCGACGACGGCGCTGGCAACCCTTGATCCGAAGGGGCGAATCCGAGGGATTCTATCGGGCGCCAATGTGGTGATGCCCAATCTGTCACCCTTCGATATTCGCAAAAAATACCTTTTGTACAATAACAAGGCGGGCACAGGAACCGAGTCGGCAGAGGGGATTCGACAGCTTTCCGAGGAACTTGGAAGCATCGGATGCGAGATTGTGGTTGACCGTGGCGATGCATTAAGATAGTTCATTTATTTTAGAATAAAGCAGAGTAACAAGGAACAAAAACATGTACGATGTAAAATCAAGCAAGGCTGAGGAGTTCATCAGCCACGAGGAAATCAATGCTACGCTGGAGTATGCGGATGCCAATTGTGCCAATGCGGAGCTGATCGATTCGATTATCGAGAAGGCGAAATTGCGCAAGGGATTGAATCATCGCGAGGCATCGGTGCTGCTTGCCTGCAAATTGGAGGACAAGAACCAGGAGATTTACGCATTGGCAGAGCAAATCAAGAAGGACATATACGGGAATCGAATCGTGATGTTTGCCCCGTTGTATCTGTCCAACTACTGCGTCAATGGATGCGTGTATTGCCCTTACCACATGAAGAACAAGAACATCTGCAGGAAAAAGCTAAGCCAGGACGAAATCCGTCGCGAGGTGATTGCTCTTCAAGACATGGGACATAAGCGACTCGCCATCGAGTCGGGAGAGCATCCCGTGGAAAATCCAATCGAATACATCCTGGAATCCATCAAGACAATCTACGACATCAAGCACAAGAATGGTGCGATACGCAGAGTCAATGTGAATATCGCGGCAACTACCGTGGAAAACTACCGAAAGCTAAAGGACGCCGGAATCGGTACTTACATCCTGTTCCAGGAAACGTACCACAAGGAAAGCTATGAGATGCTGCATCCTACGGGACCAAAACACGATTACTGCTACCATACCGAGGCTATGGACAGGGCAATGCAAGGCGGCATTGACGACGTTGGTTTCGGGGTGCTGTTCGGCCTGGAGCGGTATCGGTACGAATTTGCCGGTCTTCTGATGCATGCCGAGCACTTGGAAGCGGTATTCGGCGTTGGTCCTCATACGATCAGCGTTCCTCGTATCCGCGCCGCAAACGATATCGATCCCGATTCGTTCAAGAACGGAATCGATGACGATACGTTCGCTAAGATCGTTGCTTGCATCCGAATCGCAGTTCCATATACTGGGATGATCGTGTCAACCCGCGAAAGCGAGAAGACGCGTGAGCGTGTCCTGCACCTTGGGATTTCGCAGATTTCCGGAGGCTCGAAGACCTCGGTTGGCGGATATGCGGAGCCTGAACCCGAGGACGAGGACTCGGCGCAGTTTGACGTTTCGGATCGCCGAACCTTGGACGAGGTCGTGCGCTGGCTGATGGGCATGGGCTACATACCCTCGTTCTGTACGGCATGCTATCGCGAGGGACGGACTGGCGACAGGTTTATGTCGCTGTGCAAGACTGGCCAAATCCAGAATTGCTGCCATCCCAATGCCTTGATGACACTGCAGGAATACCTGATGGATTATGCAACGCCTGAAACAAAGGCGATCGGCGACAAGCTGATCGAAGAGGAAATCAAGAAGGTCCCCAACGAAAAAATCAGGGGCATTGCCCAACGCAATCTCGAAGCGATCAGAAATGGAGAAAGGGACTTTAGATTCTGAGCTTTGGGACTGGGACTGGGTCGGACAGGTCGGACAGGTCGGACAGGTCGGACAGGTCGGACAGGTCGGACAGGTCGGACGGCACCTTGGGTGGTGTTGGAGCATCCGGGGTGCTCGTACTTAAGCGATGTCGCCGCTAAAGCGGCTGAACATGGCGCCGGTCTAGCCTGACAGTTTTGACAGGTCGGACTGGTCATTCATCATTCATCTGCGAGGTTAAGCATGATTTCGTCAATCAGTTCGTCTTGATGAAGGATTCTTGAGTCAACCATGTTGATTGAGTTTACCGCGCAGTGCTCTCGGATCAGGTTGTTGAATTGGCTGAGTACGGCTGGGTTTCCAGCCCCGAAATCCTGTACAAAAAGGAATGGGATGCCTGAGGATTGGAGCAAATTGGCTTCGTTGGTGATTCGATTGGAGAAGCCACTCTTGGTCATTTTCTGCTGGGCACATTGGGTGGAATGCATCAAGACAACCAAAGCGGGCTTTTTGGCAATGATGTCCTCCAATTGTTTCCGATATGCACTAAAGGTAGCCGCTTCCAACAAAGCCACAGACTTGCCTGATTTCTTTGCCAAAGCCTGCTTGATAGTCGCATGTTTGGAGGAATTCATGCCAAGAATCACGATCGAAGACGCCGGTATTTCCTTGGAAACGAAACTTTCTTCTTCAGGTTCAGTTTTCTTGGGTTCTTCTTTGTCGGCTTGAGTTGTTTCTGGTGGCGGTTTGACTTCTGGCTCGCTTTTTGTCGGTTTCTCGACAACGGCTTCTTGTTTATCCTGCTCTGCTACGTCTGTTTTCACTTGATCAGGGCTTGGCGATGGTTGATCGGGTGTTTTTTTCTCGGTTTCGGGTGCTGTTTCTGTAACCTTTTCGACAACCGTTGGAGTTATGGTTTCGGTAGCCTCTGTCGTTTGTTCTGTTTTTTCGGTTTGTTCTTCTGTCTGTGTGACTTGTTCTGTCTTTGGCGATTCTTTTCCACCGCTCACTGAGCGGGCAATGACGACGATGATCAAGAAGACCAGGAAAGCTGCCAAAATGCCGATCAGGAGCCTGGCTTTAGACTTGCGTGGCTGAACGCTTTCGGGAACCTGAGTCTTCTGGGTACTTTGTTGCTTGGGTTCGGAATCGGTCGCTGGTTCGGGTTGCTGGATGGCATCGATTGTGATTGCTGTATCTTGGCTGTCGGCAGACGGAATCTGATCGATCGTCAGCGCTGTTTCTAGGCCGTCGGCAGACGGAATCTGATCGATCGTCAGCGCTGTTTCTAGGCCGTCGCCAGCTGGAATCTGATCGATCGTCAGCGCTGTTTCTTGGCTACTTGCAGCAACTGGCGTGAGATCATTAGTAAGCTGTGTGCTTTGTTGGTCTTGTTGTTCCAGGTTTTTTGTATTGATTCTTGCGAGTCTTTTCAGGAGTTCTCCTGTTGATTTGACTCTTTTGTCACGGTCTTTTCTCGTCATATCCTTGATCAGCTCTGCGATATCATCTGGGATATTCGGATTAAGGAATTTGGAGTCTTGTATATCGTCTCTGCTTGCGACCTGGGTAAGGATTTCGACCATCGTTCCGCTTTTGTACGGTTTTTGCCCTGTGACCATTTCGAAGAAGACGATGCCAAGGCTGTAGATATCTGCCCTGGCATCGACGTTTTTCGAGTCGAGCGCTTGTTCCGGCGCCATGTACGCAGGCGTACCAAAGACCGAAGCTTCGACTGTGAGTTGCGTATCTTCGTCTGCCGTTGACTTTGCGATGCCGAGGTCGGCGAGCTTGACCTTGCCGTCTTCTCCGAACATGATGTTATCTGGCTTGATGTCCCGATGGATCATTTGGCCATGGTGTGCCGCATTCAGAGCCTGTGCTGTTTCGGTGATGATTTGGATTGTCTGGCAAAAGGGAAGGATGCCGGATTTTTTGAGCAATTTGCTGAGGTTGCCGCCTGGGACGTATTCCATCACGATGAAATAAATCCCGGATTCGGTATTTTGTCCGGCATCATAGACCTCGATCAGGTTTGGATGCCTGATTTTAGACGCCAATCTTGCTTCGCGAATAAATCTGTCAACAAAGTTTTTATTTTGCTTTGCGACATTTGGGAAGAGAACCTTGATTGCGACGAGCGAATTCAAGGTATTGTGTTTGGCGAGATAGACTTCGCCAAATCCACCCTTGCCCAATCGCTTCTGGATCGTGTATCGCTCGAAGACTTGATCGGGCTGGAGAATGCTTTGTTTCCCTTGAGATTCCATGCAGTTGATCTAGTTATTGGATTATTGGTCGTAGTTGGGGAGCTGGATCCTTGCGATTTCCGCCTCGGCCATAAAGGTAGGCTTGTTCTTGAGGACGAAACGGCCTTCGACTTTCCCCTCCGTGGTGATGCGTTCAGTTTGCCAGACAATCAGGTCCTGGGTCTGGTACTCCCCGTTCTTCAACGGGAGGATTTCAGATATGGCGATGACTTTTCTGGAACCGTCGACGAGTCGAGCGGTGTGTACGACGGCATCGATGGCCGAGGCGACCTGGGATCTCAAGGCGACCAAGGGGATTTCGATGCCCGAGAGCAGGGCGCAGGTTTCGAGCCGGTACATGCAATCCAATGGCGAGTTTGCATGGATCGTTGACATGGATCCTGCGTGTCCCGTGTTCAATGCCTGAAGCAGATCAAGCGCTTCGCCGCCTCGGATTTCGCCGATGACCAGTCGGTCCGGCCTCAATCTCAACGACGAGTGGATCAGGTCTCTGATCGTGACTTCTCCTTGTCCGTTCTTGTCTGGCTTTCGAGTTTCGAAGCAGACGACATGTTCTTGCTGGAGTTGCAGTTCTGATGCGTCTTCGATGACGAGGATGCGTTCATGGTTGGCGATGAAGCTTGAGAGCGCGTTGAGGACGGAGGTCTTGCCGGAAGAGGTGCCGCCTGAAACTATGACGTTCTTATGGAGTCCGACCAGCGCCTTGATCAGGAGGACGGAGTCGTCGCACAGGGACCCGAATTGGTGTAGTTTCTCGACGGTTAGCGTATCTTTTTTGAATTTTCGGATTGCGATGACGGTTCCGCATCGTGCCAGTGGCGGGATGACCGCGTGGACACGCGAGCCGTCGGGGAGCCGTGCGTCAAGGCGTGGATTGTCATCGTTAAGGAGTCGTTGCATGGTCTTGGCGATATTCGATGCCGCCGCCCTGAGTCCTTGTTCGGATGGGAATGCAGCCGGGGTCAGTTCCAGGCGTCCTTTTCGTTCGATATAGACTTGCTTCGGTCCATTGATCAGGATTTCGGAGACGTCGTCGTCAGCAAGGTAATCCTTGACAGGTGCGAGGAACAGGGTGAGGAAGGAGTTTGGGCTGTTATTTGATTCCATAGTCAATCCTTTGTTCTGCTAGTGTCATCATTCTATCGCTTTCTTCGATTTCGATCGGACCCGGGACATAGGGATCCGGCAAGGTATCGTTGAATTTGACGCATATCATCGTGAAGTTATCATGGGCTCCTGCTTCGAGGACAGCGTCCTTGAGTTCATCGACGATGATTTCCGGGGCCTGATGGCTATCGGCGAAGATCTGTGCGATTTTTTCATTGGACAGCATGGTTGTGATGCCATCGGAGCATATCAGGAAGATATCGTTTTCGCAGACTCCGACTTCCTGCCAGGTCGGGAAGATGACTTGGTTTGTTCCTACGACTCTTGTGAGCACATGCAGCATCCGTTCGGGGACTTTCGCGATGTCCCTTCCCTGCCGTATCATATCATTTCCGATGGTATGGTCTGTTGTCAGCTGGAAGAGTTCTCCGTGTCTGTAGCAATATATCCGTGAATCTCCGATTTGGCATGTGAAAGCCCGTTGGGGGTTCCATGGATCCAGGATCAGGATCGACACCGTGCATCCCATCGACTGGTAGTTGTTTCTCCTGGTGATATCGACGATTTGGGCATTTGCCCTGTGGAGCGCCTGGTATATGGCGTACCTTCGTTCACCTGGTGAGTCTTCCCAAGTTCCCTCGACAGCCATGCGGACGCAATCGACCGCGATCCTTGATGCGATTTCGCCGGCTGATCCACCGCCCATTCCGTCCATGACGGCAAAGCAGCCGTCTTCGGGCAGTTCCAGGAAATTGTCCTCGTTGTTCTTGCGGACCAATCCCTGATGTGTAAATGATATTGTCTTATAATAGGGTTCCACTATCGCTGATCATGCAATGAGTTACTTTTTGGTTTCGCCCCAGGACATTCCCGTCTTGTCGATATCAATTCTCCAGATCATGATAATGACCTGCTTATTGCCTTTTTCCCAGAGCATCAGGAATTTGTCTTTTTTGTCATTTACAGGGATATCATGCTTGAGAGTGAATCCCTTGTTTTCCATTTTAGCGATTGTCTGCCTTTTCGCCATTGCCAATGGCAGGTCAATCGTTTCGTTTTTATGCCATGTATCCTTGCCTTCCCTTTTGGAGCGGTCTGTTTTCGGGACGCTAGTTGATTTCTGCTCCTGGGCAAGGAGGCAGATTGCACTGAGAATGATGAAGAGGCTAATCCGCATATTTATGCAATTTCCTAGAATATTCGAGTTGACATTGAGAAGCATCTGAGCCTTTTACCTTTGTTGAGCTCAAGGGGAATACATCGGTTGCGATATCGTACCAGTAGCCGTCTCTCGACAATTCAAAGGACGATCCTTCGCGGTAGTACGTGCCCTTGCGAATCAGTCGCTTTTGGACGATGAAGAAGCGATATTGATCGTCTTCAACTCGCATCAGATGCGTTTTGCCGATCGTGGGCGTCGGGCGAACGGCTTGGTATGCATTGACAAGGTAGCTGGCGGCGGAAGGCGAGTGGATCGTCTCCACTTTGCCGCCGGCTGCCACGGCGAAATTGTTGGCGGCCCCGTCCCTGAAGAAGAGTTCCGCCTTTGCCTTTCCGACGGATATGCCCGCCGTTGTAGAGAAAAACGATTTGATTCGCGAGAAGAGATAGTCGTTTCTGCCCAGGTCGGAGTCTCGGCTTTCTCCCCAGTAGAAGCGATCTCCCCAGATCGAGGTCATGAACCTGTCAGCGGCCACGTTTTGGATCGTGCCCAAGGTCAACTCCCCGAGGATGCACATGCCCCCGAAGAGGACCAGATAGAGCGGCAGTACGATGATGCCTTCGAGCAAGATGGAGCCGGTGTCATTTTTCATTATGGGTTCAATTTCCTAGGGTAACGGAGGTTACGGATGGCTTGTTCGAGAAGCTTCCTGCCTTCATCGAGCTGATCCTTGTGGTGCCTTGGAGATTCTCCGGTGGATTTTCCTTGGGCAGGAACGTGAATTGCGAGCTTGTTCCCTCCAGTCTTTCCATGTCGGCTTTGAGCTGATTGAGGGATTTGTTCTTGTTTGGTGGATCTCCCACGTCTTTTCGTTCGACTGGAATGTTGGCTATCATCAGTGAAATTTTTTTCAAGAATGCATCAATGGATTCCATCATGCCATCGATTCTTGACATGATTAGATCAACCAGGGCGGCGATGGCTTGGAATTGCTGTTGGGCATTGGCTGCTTCCGCATTGATATTGTTCATTCTTTCCTGCATGTCCGGAGGATACTGGCCAAACAACCTACGGAAAGCCTGAAATTTTTCTTGTTCTGTCAGCCTAGTTAACGGGTTTACGTCCTCAGGATTCAGTCCATCCCTAATCATTTCCGGGCTAAGTCCCTGGAAACGTTTTCCCAAGTATTCGCCATCTTCCTTCATTTTCATGGCTGTATCTTTGAGTTCATCCATATCAAGGGATTCGGCCATGTCTTTCAGGCTCTTGATTTCCTCTGGGGTTATGAAATCACCACTGTTGTACTGCGCGGTTGCGGTCAGGGCGATCAGGACAACAAGGGCACTTAGGCGCAAGACGCCGATAGCCGCTGCCACCATGCTATTGTTCATTTGATTAGGTTTCTGCCACATCACAAACCTCCTGTCTCTGGAACAGGCGGCTCATTGTTCCAGCCCTGATCATTTGACTTTTTCCAGTAGTGCTCGTTTTCATCGACTTTGGTATCGTATGGTGCTTCGTATCCGACTGCGTATTGGGTAGGTAGCAGGACGGCATCCCAATCGGTATTGCAAAGGTTCCAGATTTCCTTGAAGCGCTTGTGCTGGTTGCAGACGCATCCTTGACCGCAAGAATAGTTTTTCATTCCGAATTTCGATTGGTCTTCATGTGGATGCCAGGCATGGGTCGCCTCGTTGTAGACGACCTCGTAATGTCTTGGGCTATCGGCGCGATTTCTCAAATATCCCGCCCTTGCTGTCGCTATCGCCTTCATGGAGGCATTTTCCTTTGGATTGTAGAGGCCGAAGATTCCTTTCAGCTTGGTTTTTCCCCTGACTCCATCAAAAGCAACCGAGAGTGGGTTTCTAAGTTTTTTTGTTGCGGTAACCGTGATGGTCCCCTTTCCTTGGAAGAAGTTTTTGTTAAGGATCCAAGGCTTGCATGTTTCGCCGACATAGCGTTCATCGTAGATATGCTTGTCATCCCCGTAGATCCTTGCATTTCCGCACATGATGATCCAATTGTTGAAGTCCGAGATTCCGTAGAGATTGAAGTTCATGTAGCACTGCTTGTAGTTTTTTCTCGCGAAATTCTTGTCTTCAGGAATGAAATCGTAGCGGATCCCGTGCTTTTTGCAGTTTTTTGCGTCGCTCTCTCCCATCCACTCCCAGATTGGGAGATGGAAGCAGAACTTGACAAATTTGAAATCGACGCCAAAGCACCAGTATTTTCTGGAAGCCCAAAAATACTCTGCGATCAGTGAGACTGATTCTTCCATTTCCTTGTAAGCCTCTTTGCAGAGGTCGCTGTAGTTGCCGTTGTCTCGCCTGTAGTTTTGCGCTGAAGGGGCGCCCCAGACGACTGGGATGAAGGTTGTGTAGTTGCCCCGGAGGACCTTGCCGCCCTCTGTGAAGTTCGCGTTTTTGTATCCTCGCGTGATGCCGTAGTTTGGTGACGGTACCGTATTGTTTCGAATGACTTTCGTATCCTGATTGTTATCAAATTCCACCTTGTTTCCCCGGATGAACCAGTGGTCGAGTCCACGGGGAAAGTCCGTCTTGTCACCATTGAAATAATGCGTGAGCTTTTTGTAGTGCTTTTGTTTTTTCAGGTTTGGGGAGCCGTCTGCCATGGCGAGGAAGACTCGTTCGTGCTCTTCGGTATTGAAGAGCGGGAGGAAGAAGCTGGTTCCTTCGTGTCCCTTGGCGTAGGGGTTGGCTGCCGTTGGCACATCGAGTTCCAGCGTGAAGTCGTCAAGTGGGTTGTCCGTGCTCAATGCATTGGGCCGGGTCAGGTTTTCAACGAACACTGCCTTGGCGGCTTGCCTCATTGCCTTGGGCATTGCCGCGTTAATGTTTACGAGGAGTTCGTTTAGCGAGCGGATGTTTCTTTTGTCGTCATCGATTGCTGAAGCGAGGCGGTTATAGTCTGTCATGCTCACTGCGGATTTAATCGTGTCGATGCTTGTGCTCATCAGTTCCTTGTTGAGTCTGACGGCGTCGGGTTCGACTCCCGTCGGGCAGACGAGATCCTTAATGATGATGTCCTTTGGCGCTCCGCACCACCAGCCTTTTCCATTTTCGTTTTTGTGCTTGTCACAATGCTGGGACTTGTTTGGGCAATCGATGATCAGGGTGTGCTTGTAGAAATCTTTGCATGCATCCCTGTCCTTTTCATATTGCTTGACGGTATAGTCAAGCCATTTGGACGTGATGTAGTCCATCTGGCGGTTTGTCATTTGGATATAGGTCCATGCCATTGCACGGTTTATGACTGCCATTCTCGAGAGGCAGTCCGCCTGGACGACTGCCGCGGAGTAGGCTGCGGCATCTGTGGCGTTTTGGAGTTCCATTCTTTGGTGGATCGTTTCACCGATTGCATAGATTCCCGCGACGATCATATAGAGGAACAGGAAGACACCCAACGTGATGAAGAGGGCGGCGCCCGAGTCGTCGTCATGCAATGCTTTTAGTCGCTTGAAGGCTATGTTCAGGATTCTTTGCATGTTGTGGTCTGGGTATCTTGTTATTGATTGCTAGAACAAGTCGTCATTCCATGTCTTGGGGTGGAACATGAGGGAATGTTTTGGTGTTCCAGGGTCTATGCATAATACAGCTTTCGATCAGCGTGAATGTCGGTACTGCTTTGGCGTGCTGGCTGAAACTTGCCAGGTCATCTGGCGCGAAGCCATGGAGTTGCCAGGATCGTGATGCCCCACTTCGGTTGAAGTAGTCGATGAAATGTGCGGCATAGGGTATCAGCATCGGATAGTTGAATGAAACGATGACCTTGACTGCTGGTGTTTGTTCGGTTTCCCAAAGGTCTTCCGAGACCCCGAATTTTTCCTCGTCCGGGAGATTTTCGTCGCCATTGACGATACGGACTTGCTTGTAGATGTAGTTTTGATCTGGGACCTTGGTTACAGGGTCGAAGGTGAGCATTCCGAATGGCCTTAGTGCTTCCGCAGCTGCCTTGAAGACGGGACCCTTGGCGGCATGGAAGCTTTTTGGTCCAGTGCTGTAGTCGGCGGGATTATAGACGATGGCGGCTCGTGCGGCGCAATAGGCGGCGTATTGCGTCATTTGTTTGGCGATGATCACAAGCGACAGCTGGAGGATGCCGAAGATCAGCAGCAGCAGTAGCGGCATCACCATGATGAATTCCATGGCCATCGAGCCTTTGTCGTCCGATAGTTTCATTGGTTGGCTCCAGCGATCATAATCGTGTCCAGAATCAGTGAGAATGTGGTTCCCAATGCGATGGCAATCCCGAACGGGAGACGAACCCGCTCGTCAGATCTCGGCGGAAGCTTTTCCCGTCCTGCGGCCCTGTCGTAAGTAGGATCGAAGATCGATCGACATGCGTGTTTCAGGCGCGATCCGTCAACCTTTCCCGCAAGCAGCATGACAATGGCGAGTATGACGCCCGCAAAAGAGATGCTCAATAGGACGCCTGGAATGCGAATGATGCCGCAAAGGCAGCCGACGGCGAAGAGCATCTTCACGTCACCGCCGCCGGCGCCCTTGAGGGCAAAGGGAATCAGCAGGAACAGTCCGCATACCAATCCCCCCAGGAGACCGTGGAGTCCCATGGGAAGGCCTCCATAGCCGAATCGGAATGTCAGCGCTATCGCTGCCATCCCCAACGTAAGGGCGTTGGGGAGGCGTCGGTAGCGCCAATCGTAATAGCACAGGATGACCAGCCATGGCAAGCTGGCAGCTAAGATGACAAGGGATTCAGGCATTTGGATCTGTTTGTCTTTCGATGGTTGTTGGTGGAAAAAGCGTGTTGGCTATCCTTTTTCCATCATTCCTTGAAGTCGGCTGCTTCGCCTTGACGAATTTCCTTTCCTGCTTCCAGTGCGCCCTTGACTTCGCCAGGTACGTCTGCTGCCTGTTTTGCCCTATCTTCTCCTGCTTCTTTGACTCCTTCGGTTCCGGTCAAGGATTTTGTGGTGGAGCCGAACATCTTGGCGATGTTGTCACCAAAGACGATCACGATTCCGACGACTGCTGCTGCGACCAACAAGGCGATGACTACATACTCCATCGCCACCGCGCCGCGTTCTTCACCCAGAAGCCTACAGACCATCCTGCCAAACCAGGTGCGTTTCGCCCGTTCGATTCGATTTGCTCTTTTCTCGTTCATCTTGTTTCTCCTTTTCTTGTGTTTTGTTTTTAATTGCCCCTTTTACTTGGGGCGACCATAAGCCCATATTTTGTAAAATGCATCAATCTACTTCTGGCCACTGATTCTTCTGCCTTGGATCAGCGCCTGCGCGATGCTTCCATCTCCGCTGCCTCCCAGGAGTTCGTTGGCTAAATCCTCCTGCTTTTGGACAGCCTGCTGGATGCCTTTTTCGCCGGCTAGCGTCAATGTGACGACTTCGAATTGGCGCGCAAGGGCCGATCCGAAAACCATCACCATCGAAATGCAGGTTGCACCGATCATCAAGGCGATGATCACGTATTCCATGGCGACGGCGCCCGTCTCATCCCACAGGAGACGCTTTAAGTGCTTCATTAGGCGTTTCATATCGGTGTCCTCTTGCTTTGATTGGCACGTGCCAGGTTAAAAGTACGGATTTGGTCTTGAGATTCCTTCGACGATCGATTGCATGAATGCCTGGATCTTGAGACCGTCCCCAATCAGCTCCCCTTTGGAGTAGTCGTAGATCCCGGCAAAGCCGATGCTGTAACTACCAAAACTTATCGATCCCCCATTCCAAAAGATCCAGATCGGGAGGGCGATGAAAAAGGTAATGACGATGTATTCCATCATCATCGAACCTTTGCTGTCATGAAAGAGTCGTTGCATCATTTGTACATTTCCGACCATGCGAGTCTGACGATTGAGTCCCCTGGGATGCCGACATCAAGGATTTTCCGTCTGTTTTTGATCGCTTGTTCAGGCGTGACTTCCTTTTTTGCGATATCGGATGTTTGCTTGCGCACGTCCTTGAGCTTGGCGACAACGGATTGCGTGAAGCTTTCCGGGATGAGATTTGTGTTGTGCGACAGGAGCAATGCCATGCCGCCGGCGATAACGGCTTGCCTGTCTTCGGCTTTTTGCGAGACCTCGATCAGTCGCTTGACGAAATCGTCACGTCTCTTAAGGGCTTGCTCGGCATGTTTCGCCAAGTTCTGGAGTGGTGACTTGTCCTGGTTTTTCATCAGGTTTTTCACTGCGGGGCTGTTGCAGAAGGTGATGAAGTCGTTGAGGATGATGTAGTCCTGCCTTGCGTTGTAGATGGCTGGCCTGAATGGCGCGTCTTCCAGGATAGTTGTGTCAAACCTATCTGGCAGCATGGCGACGAAGCTATAGAAGATTTCGATGCCTAGGATTGCATCATAGGTTCCAGAGGGTTTTGCCCGATTTCGCGAGGGGAGTTTGAGTTCGAATGAATCGCAAGCGAGGACTTTTTCCAGGTTGGCGTTGTCCAGCAATTGAGTGATCGCTTCCGGTTGTTTATCTGGCGTGAGGTTTCTCTTGTCCAAGGTTTCCACCATGGTTTTGAGCTGTGCGGCGGTATTGAGGAGTCGCCCGTTAAGGGTTTGGAGTTGTGCGCGCTTGTCCGCCAGGTTGGGATGTGAAGCGCATTCTTCGACTTCCGGCAGAGGGAGTGCTGTCGCGAGCTTGTCAAACTGAAGTTTAGCGATGGACTTGGCATTGAGTTCCAGCGCGGCATTTGCCTTGTTGAGCTTAGTCACAGGAAGGATTGCCGAGTCAATGACGCCCAGGAGGATTGGGGAGAATCGATTTTTTTGTTCTTTTCTGGCGGCCAATCGCTTTTGGGCCGTCTCGCGAATGCCGGTCAGTTTTTCCTGCATGCCTGGGAGCTTGTCGAGGGTATCGAAGTTTTCGAGCAGGAGCATGGTGACTCTCCAGTCGTTGCTTGTTGCTGTAAGTTCGGCAAGGATATCGTTTGCTTCGGTCATAAGCGGGGAAAGGAATTGCGGGGTGGTGCCTGCATTTTCGAGTTCGGTTGCGAGCATCGACGTCGCCTCCTCGATTTTCTTGAGGCTTGCCTCCTCGCTTTCGAGCATGGTTCTGGCTTCGATGTAGGCGTCTGTCAAGCGTTTGGCTAGGATCGCCTCGTTTTTGGCCTGGGCTGCATTGGTATCATTCCACTTCCAGAGTTCCATGTTCTGGGAGAGAAGCGGGCTGAGGAGCTTGTTTGCGGAAATCCATCTTTGGCTTTGGTAGAGTCCCTTGATTTCTTCCCATTTGGCGATTGTTGACTCCCAGTTGTCAATCATTTGTTCGAGTTCGGCTCGTTCGTGATTATGTGCTTTTGCGGCTCTTGCGTTGGCAGCTGTTACGAGGTATTTCCTGGCAGTGTCGAAGTCTTCGTCAGCGGCTGCCTTTCGTGCGGCTTCGATGTGTGATTTGGCGGATGGTGAAACGGCCATATAGGCGTAGTATCCGCCGATGCACACGAGCAAGGTAATGATTGTGACGGCGATTTTCAGTCCCAACTGGGCGCGGACGTGGGTCACGAACCTATCGAGGTACCGGAGTTCGATGTAGGCGATGGATATGATGTCGCCGTCACGCAACATTCGTCCTCCTTCGTTGAGGTTTTGAGCCAAGAGTGTTCCGTTGACATTGGTTCCATTTCGCGAGCCGATGTCCTTGATCCAGCATGAATTGTCAGTCTTGCATTCAATGGAGGCGTGGAAATGGGAGACCAACGCATCGTTGAGCACGATATCGCAATCGGGTGAAGACCCGATTTTGATGATAGGCTTGTTCAGGTCGTAGGAGTTGCCCTTGTTTACTCCGTTGAGTTGCTCCAGCCGATGGAAAGGGTGCTCTGCCTTGTCTTCGGCGGTTTCGATCGGCTCTTCGACGACGAGCAGGCAATCCCCGATGCGGATGTGGTCGCCGAGCTTTAGCTTTCGTTCCTGGATCTTGCTGCCCTGGAAGAAGATTCCGTTTCTGGATTGCAGGTCTGAGATGATCAGGCCTCCCTTTGCGGACGTGATTTTGGCATGTTGCCCTGACGCCGAGCGGTCGGAAGCCGGAATTATCCAGGTGCACGAATCGCTTCTGCCTATGGTGATTTCCGTTTTGATATCCTTGGAAGAGATTTCCTGAAGGATTTGTCCATTGAGTTCAAAACGGAGGACAAGTTCTTTTTTTGATCTAATCAATCCCATTGGTTTCTCCTGATTTTGTGGAACCTAAAGTCTTCTTCGGAGGAGAACACCGCTTTAAGGTTGTCTTGGAGATTCCGCATTGAGACAAGGTCCTTGGTTGTATTGGCCTTGATCATCAGAATCTTTTGTGCATTGAAATAGTGTATTTGGTTTTCCCTGAGGTCTTTCAGGAGCTTGATCGCTGTTTCATATTCGTTGCCCTCGGCATGCTCCATACGATATTTGCAGAGCGCGGACTTGAGCAGGAGCTCGGCTTTTTGCCAGACGGATGGTGAACGGCGCATCAGCAGTTGTCGTGCCTCGGTCAAATTCTCCTGGATCGTGCCGGGCGCCTGCTCGGCAAGGCCTTCCCAATGGACATTTTGGAAGACTTCGGAGAATCGGAAGAAACTGACCAGGTTGACAAAGTATTCAGCATGCCATCGCTCGCGCATGGGAATTTCCTTGAGGAGGATGAAAATCCATTCCTCCATCCGAATCATGACAGCGACGCCGTAGAAGGATTCGCTGTCCTTGGTGCGCGAGTAGGACACGGATACATAGGGTATCCCGTGGTCGTACTGGTAGAAGTTAACCGGTCGCATCACGTCAAAATTCCAGTTTTCGTTTCCGGAAGCTTTTTTGGCCATCCATTCTTCAAAGACTGTCTGGCGAGACTTGCTAAGGGATTCGAAATCCTGGAAGTATTCCATGGTCAGGAATAGAGGAACGTCACGATATTTGCCGATAAAGGTGTTGACCTTGATGTTGCCGGGGTTCTTCTCAATCGTCGCGCCTTCAACGTCAGGATACTCAATGTCAATGTCACGTAACCATGGACAGCCTTCGAATTGGAGATTCGTCGCCAGCAATTCACCGCTCTCGCTCATTGGCCAAGAGGCGTATTTTTCCGGTGCCCTGTAGAAGTAGAAGCGATAGACGAAAATCAGGATGTTGATTACGATGAAAATGGCAACGCAAGTTAGCCAAAATTGCTTGCTTCTTTCCTTTTGGTGCTTGCCCTTCATGAACTCCATTTCTTCTGCCGTTGCCATACGCGTCTGCATGGCAATCGTCGCATTTTCATCCTCTTCTTCTTCCTCTTCTTCTGGTTCAGGAGTTGGAGCAGGAGCGGGTGGTGGCGCCGGTTTTGGCGCAGGCGCTGGTTTATTCAGGTCGATGGCGGTTCTGTCTTCGTCTTGTGATGCCTGTGGCTTTGGTGCGGGGTCGATGACCGTGTGGACTTCGTCTTCATTTTCAGTTGCCTGGGGTGTCTTTGGCGGCAGGTCGAGATGTGTATCCTGGTCGTCTTCGTCCGTTTCAGGTTTTTTGCTTGCCAAGTTGATTTTCGGGGGTTGGTCGTCAATGGCTTCCAAGGTAAAAGCCGTCACGGATCCTAGCGTAACGGTTTGTCCTGCCACAAGCGGATAATCTTGCTGTGCTGCAGGAACGGGCTGCCCATCGACCGTAGTCGTTCTTGAGCTCACGTTGTCCATTTTAATGCCCGTTGCCGTCTTGTTGAGAATGACGTGGTGCCCCGATACATCGGGAGCAGTGATGTGGACAGTGTTGGAACGTGATCGTCCAAGGGTCAATGCTTCCCCATCCTGTATGGGGAAGATTTTTCCTGCCAATTCTCCGGCAGTGAATCTGATTTGGTATTTCATTCGATTTCCCCGTTGTTGAGGTTTACTTTCCGCCCATAATTCCGCCCAGGCCAGAGCTTTGGATCTTCAGGTAAACCGGGGTTGCGATGATGATAAATATTGCAGGCATAATGAACAAGACGATGGGAAGAATCATGATGCTGGGCGCTCGTGCGGCCTTGCGTTCCGCGATGTTGAAGCGAGCCTTGCGTAATTCCTCTCCTTGCATCTTGATGGTGTCAACGATCGATGCTCCGATTTCAGTTCCGTGTGCGACGGCGGCGGTGAAGGAGGTGAATTCATCCGATTGGATGCGCGCCGCCATATCCTCCAAGGCCTCCACACGGGTCTTGCCCAATTCCATTTGCTTGAGCACAACACCGAACTCCGTCACCAATGGATTGGATGACTTTTCGTTGGTCACATAGTATCGGACGGAGGCGGTGAAGTCCAAGCCGGAACCCATTGCCGAGCCAATCAGGTCAATGGCGAAAGGCAGGTTTTTGATGATGGTGGTCTGCCGTTCGTCTGCCGCCTTGGCGACGATCATGCCCGGATAGACAAGCCCGATGAAGCCGAACAACAGTCCTGCCATCAAGGCATAGTCGATACGAGCGCCAATCAACATGAAGAAAACGATCGGAAGGACGAAGCCGAATATCCCCATGAAGATTTCCAAGGCATAGACATGCTGGGGACCCATCTTGATGTTGGCGACAACAAGATGATTCTTGATCTTGATCGTGCGTTCGACCTGCAACGCCTCCATCTGGCGACCAAGCGTGTCCGCGAACATGTCAGTAAGACGGAAGCACCTGCGGAAGAGAGGAGGCAAATTCCACTTGTCCAAATCATCAGGCAAACGCCGCCGCTTGCCCATAAAGAACTGCAGGAACAGGTATGGAACAAATACCACCAGAAAGACGACGATGTATGTCAAAACTGGATTTTCTTGCATGTTATACCTCGATGGTGACGATTTTCTTGATGATGAGAAAACCAATGGTGACTAGGATGACGACAGCGCCAAAGGCACACCAACCTATGCCGGTGGTCAGCATCGGTCCCATCAGATCGGGGTCGATTATGTACAGAAGAATGAAGGCGAGGAACGGAGCAGCAGACATCGCTATCGCCTCGAATTTCCCCTGGGCAGTCAAATTCTTCAGCCGTTCCTGGAATTCCCTTCTGTTCCGGATCGTTTCCACCATTTTGGTAAGGACCTCGACCATTGAACCACCGGATTTGGTGGTGAGCTTGATGGTGGTGACCAGGAGATTCAGGTCTTCGCATGGCATTCTGACATTCAGCCGCGTCAGGGCTTCAGCCAGGTCGATGCCCAGGCGATACTCACGCAGGACGGTGTTGATTTCCTCCTTCATCGGGTCGGGCAGGCGTTTTGCGGTCGCTTCCAACGCCTGGGGCAACGCCAGGCCCGACTTCATTCCGCTTGCCAATCCCGTCGTCAAGTCCAGAAGTAGGTTTTCGAAGCTCTCGTGCCGCTTGAGAGTTTTCCACGAGTAGTACCAGTAAGGGAGCCAGAATCCCAATACGCCGAAGCCAATGGAGATCGGAATGTAGATCAATGGATTGAGTACGCCGGAGGCCACCAGGATCAGCATCATGCAGACGGCCATGAACAGGGCCACCGTCAGACGAAGGCGCAAAAGCCTCGCAGGCGAGATGAATCTCCGCATTCCCGTACGGGTATTGACATCGTCACCCTCGGTGCTCTCATCCGCCTTGCTAAAGATGTTGGAGACAGCCAAATAGGTTATGAATCCAACAGCAGAGAAGACCAAGACAGAATTGATGAATTCTGGACTTTTTAGGTTCATGTGTTATTGCTCCCGTCAGTTTTTCGGGACAAAGACGCCCATGTCAAGCCGCAGACGTCCACTTTTTCGAAGTTCGTCCACAAAGTAGGGGATATTGCCAGTAGCCGTGTGGTGCCCTATCACCTTTCCGTTTTTGTCCAATCCTTCCTGTTCGAAGGTAAAGATGTCCTGAAGCAGGATGACATCGCCTTCGCGTCCTGTGACTTCGGAAATCTGGACGATTTTCCTTGAGCCGTCAGGCAATCGCGTTTGCTGTACGATTAAGTCAAGCGCGGAGGCGATTTGCTCGCGGATGGCTTTTGATGGCAGTTCGAATCCTGCCATCATAACCATATTTTCCAATCGTGTCAATGCATCTCTTGGATTGTTGGCGTGGACTGTTGTGAGGGAGCCGTCATGACCCGTGTTCATGGCCTGAAGCATGTCCAAAGCCTCCGGGCCACGGCATTCTCCGACGATGATCCGGTCGGGTCTCATGCGCAAGGTGTTGATGACCAGGTCGCGGATGGTAATCCGCCCTTTGCCTTCGATATTGGCGGGCCTTGCTTCCAAGGATACCAAGTTGGGATGGGTGAGCTTCAGTTCGGCGGAGTCCTCGACAGTGATGACCCGTTCGCCTTGGGGGATGAACAGGGACAACACGTTGAGCAATGTGGTCTTGCCTGAACCCGTACCTCCCGAGACGAGGATGTTCTGGCGGGAACGAACTGCTTCCTCCAAGAACAAGGCCATCTCGCGGGTCATGGAGCCGAATTTGATCAGGTCGTCCGTCGTCAACTTCTTCTCTGAGAATTTTCTGATGGTCACGGAAGCGCCCCGCAGTGACAGAGGCGGGATGATGGCGTTGACACGCGACCCATCAGGCAGGCGGGCGTCAACCATCGGAGACGCTTCGTCAACGTGGCGACCCAAGGGTTCGACGATGCGTTGGATGATGGATATCAGATGCTGCTCGTTGAAGAAACGTACACCGCTTTCGTAGATCTTGCCCGAGCTTTCCACGAAGATGCGGTCGGGACCGTTGATCATGATTTCAGAGATGTTGTTGGAACGGATCATTGGGGTGATGGGACCGAAGCCGATCACCTCGTCCAAGACGGCTTGCCTGAACAAAGGCAATGGAATGTGACTGGGAATCTCGTGGCGACGCTCCTTCAGCACCTGGTCCAACTGACGCTCCACATTCTGCAACGCCTCGGGAGTCTTAACGTCCTGGGCAGCATTCTCGGATAGGTTCATTTTCTCCAGCAAATCCTCATGAATCCGCTTCTTCAATGCCATGATGCTGTTTTCGTAAAGCACCGTGGCATTGCGGAACTCGTCAAGGAAATTGACATTGGACTGAGGCGATGGGGGTGGAGGGGGTGGCGCAGGAGCAGGTGCGGGAACTTCCTTTTCGACGACTTCGGCTTTCACGTGCCCTTGCTGAGGCGCGGGCGCTTTAACCTGATCGGGGTCGCCAATGGTGATGGAATACTCGCCGATCTGAACGACTGCGCCTTCATCCAACGGCATCATCTCAGTGATCTTGCTGCCGTTCAGGAACGTGCCTGCTGAACTGCCAGTGTCCTCAATGAACACAGAACCATTCAGAAACAAAAGACGGGCGTGACGTCGCGAAATGCCCGCTCCGGAAATGATCAGATCACATTCCGAATGGCGTCCAATGGTGACTTCCCCATCGCCTTGGGGCATGTCCCGGACTATGACATCCGATTGATTGCTGGCTATGATTTGCATCATGGGTTATCCCGGTTTGGCTTGCAATGGTGAGTTTAGAACAACTTTCTCCACCAGCTTTTCTTTTCGTTCTTTTCTTCTTCCAGGGTCTTGTTGTCAGTTTGGGCGTCCTTATAGGTCTTGGCGGTTTCATCTTGCAGCGGGATCTCGATTTCCACGCTAGGATCGTTCTTGAGGAGCCTTGGACTGACCAGGATCAGCAAGCGGGTTTCAGCCTTTGAATCGGCTTCCTCCGAAACGAACCACTTGAGGACAGGTACATTTCTCAAGAAGGGAAGACCCGACTTCTGGGTCGCTTGGGCAATCTTCTTGGAACCTGCGATGACCATGGTCTTGTCAAGGTCGCAATAGATTGTTTGCTGCGTGGAGTCAACGGAACGATTGAAGGTATCTCCCGTGGCTGCAATCAATGCAGTATTCTCAAGTTTCAGATCGAGCATGACGCGCTTTTCCGAGACCAGTCCGCCCTTGATGGTGATATTCAAGCCGTAGTCGATGTCTTGGAGTGATCCTTGACCATCGTCACCAGAGACCTTGACTGACAATGTGCCACCTGTATGGAGCTTGCCACCCTTGGGGTCGTGGTTGAGGAAGCTGACGTGACCGGCGTTGTGGGTGCGCGTGATGCCGTTTCTAGCCAGGAACTGCACAGACTGATCCATCGAGACACCCAAAATTGCAGTGCTGCCTTCAGCCTTGCGACCGGCAATCATGTCAAAGAAGTACTGGAACGAACCGGAGAGTGTGGGAGCCTGAGAGCCGATCTTGTCCGCATCGGCGTCGGTAACGCCGACATAGACCACGTCAACTTGCAGCACGGTTTGGACTACGTCTAGGTTGACGATTCCCCTGATTTGTCCGCTTCCCGCCTTTTCTTCGAGAGAGAGCCAGGTTTGCGTGCTGAGGATCTGGCGGATTTTGTCGGCCTGCTGTTGGCTGGCGAGTTCGCCTGTGATGATGATGGCATCAGGCGAGATTTTCATGGTCAGCTCTCCCAGCGCAGGTTTTTCGCCTTCTGCAGCGAATGGGAATCCAGCGTCCAGGAGCATTTTCTTCAGATTGAGCACGGTTTCCGCCGAGGGTTTGAAAACCGCGAAGCTATGGACTTCGTCCTTGTACAAGGGGAGGACCTTCTGCAGGGTTTTCCAGTTTTCTGGATTGGTGACAGTTCCCTTGATGACGATGTAGTCCTGATTGATGGACAAGTCGAGTTCGGGCAGGGCATCAAGGTCGGTGCGGAGACGTTTTAGCGTGTTGGTGATGTTGGATTTTACCGTGATCGAGTACTCTTTCGTAACACCCGCGCCAAACACTTGCAACGTGCATTCTCCCAAGGCACGGGCCGTGACGTTCAATTGCTTTTTCGAAATCTCTTCAACCGAAATCCTGTCCTTGTTGCTGATCCTGTAGTTCTCAACAGCAAAGGGCAGATCCAGCTTCATTGTGGCGCCAACGGTCAGACTGAAGGTCTCTTTGTCTTGGGCCACGCAAAGGATGGAAAGGAAAATCGCCAAACTTAAAAGGCATCGTTTCAACATGATCTGTTTCTCCTTCTCTGGTTTAAGTTATAAAAATCCTACTCGTTGATTTCAGCGGGTACGTTTGGAATGGTGATTGGCGTCAAGCCGTCAACCAAGTCATGAAGAGCCTCGTCCATGAAAATGCCGCCGTCCTTACGGTTGAGCGCCTTGGTGTCGTTCGTCTTGCGCAACAATGGGTAGAGTTCCGCATTGCGCTGTATTGCGGTCAAGGCTATCGCTTGTTGAGGTGGAAGCGACAGGAAAACGCCACTTCCCGTGATGTCGAGAATCCTCACGCGGGGATAGATGACCGTGGTGACTGTGCGGATGATGGTCTCCGGCGCATCGTCAATATCCTTGCCTTGCTTGATGGTTTCCTGTACCTTGAAAGAGCCGATGATGGCAATTTCGTCGCCAGGCTGAAGCACTTTGACCAAGGCAGAATCGGCGAAGGTTACCGGCAAACCCCACTCGCCATCGCCGATGACATTGCCCATCGAACGGGTCATGCCGATGTCGGTCAACAGGAGGTAGTCGCCCTTGGCAACTGTATGCAACAACTTTTGACCGATGACCATCGCTTTGTTTTCCCACTTGATGTGCTGTTTCGGAAGGGCGGAGGCTGGAACTAGGCGGGGCACTATAAACCCCTCGATCAGTGTCTCGTTAGCCTCCAAGACACGGGAGGCGGAGACGATTTCAACCATCTGTTCAGAATGTTCCATTTGCTTGGAAATTGTGCGGCTTACAGCAAAGACCGCTGCCAGGCCTAAAATGACCGCAATGACGAGGGGAATGATGTTCTTCACTGTTTTTTCCTTGATTTGGGGTAAGTATTTCTTTAAAAAATTTGGTTTAGTTAGTAAATCTTTATGCTGTTTCTATTTATTTCACTATTAATACATTAGCGCATACAACTAAAAGAGAAATTTGCAAGCGAAACTATTATAATATTTATAATATTGTAAAGCAACAAAGAAGTTATAGTCCCAGGATTCCTTTCTTTTTAAGGAAGCCAAGTTGCCTTGTGTATTTCCACATGATAAGTCCAGTCCTGATGTCAGCCATTTCAAGGACGAATGTGCGGGTGACGGATTTGGTTCTTCCATCGCGGATCTGGTTTGAGATGATTCTTGGGCGGAGTACCAGTCGCGCCGCGATCAGTGTTCCTTCTGTTGCAGTTGTGGTTTGGTCGAAATTAGGGTCGTCTTGGATAGCTCTTGCGCCGGCTAT
This sequence comes from Lentisphaeria bacterium UBA1407, assembly GCA_002305655.1. Lineage (GTDB taxonomy): Bacteria > Verrucomicrobiota > Lentisphaeria > Oligosphaerales > Oligosphaeraceae > UBA1407. The sequence continues at coordinate 31,511 of DBPZ01000009.1, forward strand.
GCTTCCGGTTTTTCCAGCTCCTTCGGCCATGGTGATATTGACGATGTTTGCGTTGAGCCAAGCCGTATTGATGATATCTGTCAATTCGGTGACATTGAGGTCTGGGTCGTCAGTATCGTTGACGAGCCTGTCCAGCTTGAGAACGGGGATTGCCTTTGGGTCTTTCATTTCTACCTTGTAGGCTGCCATGAACTCCTGGAATTTTGCGTTTGCCTGTGCTTCCTTGACAGCATCTTCGGCAACGATCCTGATTTCTTCCGATGATATGGATCGAGTTTGGCGCATTCCATGTCTGGTGGTTTCAGGATCAATGATCGTGGTGGATGAGCAGCCGGCGAAAAGAAGCGCCAGCATCAGCACGTAGATTAAGTTCGTTTTCATTTGGTTTCCTCTTGTGATTGAATGGTATGATTGAAACAGTGTTGGTTGATTTTATTTCGTTGTCATCGGGAAAATCTGAATCTGTATGGTTTGCGCGGAAGGCGCGTTTACGAAGATGATGGCCGATTTCGCCTGCGGCGGAATGTCGAGATTGGCTGACGAGCTAGTTGCACCGCTGAGTGAAATGGTGACTTTCCTGTCTTTAGGCATTGGGAACTGGGTCAGGCGATAGTCCTTGGGCAAGGTTTCCCAGGAACGTGTGTCCGCCACGTTCATCGCATGCCTGTACGCAGCGCCCGCCGCCACAATGCCCAGTCGTAGCAACGCCTCGCCTAGATGGCTATTCCTGGACGGATGGTTGCGTCGCCCACCCAAGAACCCAAGGCTTGCGAAGAAGGCAGTGTCCTTGATCATCGCGCCCGTCAGGGCCCGTCGCAAGGTCTGGGGGAATCTCATGGTGAATTCCTGTCCGAGTATGCCGTCCATGTCAGAGATCACTGGTGCATCGTAGGCTTGTCCGCCTGCCGTTGCCACGTAAGACGTGAAGGTAGGGGCGTAGGTCACGCAGTATGGAAGGGCAAATGCGAAGGGGAAGTGGATCGCGGCCTGTTGGAGCGCGGCGGATCGGCCATTCGCCACGAGAACATAGACGCAATCTCGATCCAAGGGAAAATCAAAGGGCTTCGCATCAGCGAATTCGGCGGGAATGTCACGCCCCGCCGCTTTCAACAACGTGGTAAAATACTGCCTGAAAAGTGGATGCGTCGGCCGGGCATCCAGGATTGACTTGATGTCAATTCGTGCATTGTCATAGTTTTCGTCCCTGATATTGCCGAGTGCGGAGAGGAATAAAGCGGCTGGATTGAGGAAATCCCCGTATCCGTGCGGTGAAAGGACCTTGGAGGTTTTCCATCCAGCGGCAAACTCCTGGTTTTCTGGGCGCGTCGCCAAGTTGTCTGCCGTGGTTAGGTTCTTGACTGTATCTCCAACGTCTTGTCGTTTTTTGTATTGTTCTTCCAATTGCTTGTTGTCTGCCTCGAGGAATTTCTGATAGTTTTCGAGGATATCCTTTTGGTCTTGCCTCAACCTTCTGAGCTGGGCCCTGAAAGCTTCCTCGTTTCCCTGTCCCAGGTATGAGAGCGACTTGTAGATTGAGAGCGCGACCCTGTCTCGGCAGAGTCCCCGGTATGGCATGGCGGTTGGGTTGGAGATTGCAACGGTCGTTTCGGCGCTCATGTCGCGCAGGCTGATTATGGCTCGTTCGTCAAAGCTGGCGATCAAATCGTCCGTTGCCCGGAAGTGATCGAGTGCCCGATCGTAGTCGGCCGTCGCGAAGGAAAGCCTTGCGGCCTCCAGGCGCCAGGCAATCAGGTCGCGTTCGGCAGATTTCTTGACACGTTTCTCGGCTTCAGCCAAGGCACCTGCCAAATCGCCTTGGATATACGAGTTCATCATCGGTTGTTTCTGGGAGTGCGAATTGGTTAATGAAGCGCATCCCGAAAGCAAAAGTGCGCAAGCAATAGCTAGGTTGGTAATGACAAGTCGAGCAGACACGTTGAACGCCTTTTATGAACAAAACGATTATTTTGCAAATGGCTTGACTGTGACGAGAGCAGGCATGAAGAAGTCATTGATTGCGGTGGCGACCATGTATTGTCTGTAGTCGTCTCCCGTCCAACCCCGTGTCATTTGGCGATCCATTTGCCTTGAACTTACGCGAACCATTGCGGGGATTGAGGCGGCGACATTGCCGGTGGAGGTGTCGATGACTCGCAGCATGGCATTGAGACTGCCGACAGTAACCCTGGCCATGTTGCCCGTTTCTTCCACCAAGTAATCCTGAACCAGGACTTCGCATTGGGTGACGGTGACTTGAAGCAGAGCTTGGACTTCGAGGATTTGACCGACGCGCGCGAACTGTTTCGGCTCCAATGAATCCAAGTCGCCCAAGCCTTGTTCCTTCAGGATCTTGGTCACATTCTTCAGGTTTTGGACGGGATAACCGTTCGCGATCAGCGTCGGTTCGAAGAGAAGGCCGAAGTCATCTGCGAGCGCTGCCGGCGCCTTGTCGTCCTTGATGACGGGTTGGAGAAGGGCCGCGAGGGGTTTTTGAGGCTTGTCTGTGGAAAGCATTCTTTCCAGAACGACGTCGATCTTGTCTGCCAGATCATCCAGGTCCTTGCACCTGAGGTTGACTGCCTTGTCCTTGTCGATTTCACCGGTTGAAGCATTGACAAGACGCATGGTGCATGTGACCCTTGTGCCGAATTTTCCGACTTCTGAGACCAGCAGGAGGTTGACTCCTTCGATTTGTCCCAGCTTGGCTTTTTGCCTTGAGTTGAGGTTAAGCAGGTCCGAGGTTGTTGCGAGTCCGATTTCGGTCATTATCTGCTTGAGCGCCGCACGGGAAACGACGGCGTACTCCTCGGATTTGATCGATGATTCCAGGATGCCCCAGAAGGCATTGACCTCCTCGGGTTTCAGGCCGCCTGTGGCAATAGGTTCCGCGATGGCGAGCTTCGTTTGGGCGGATACCATGGTGGCTGTTGCGATTAAAAGAAGTATGAAGGCGTGACGTATGTTCATTGAAAACCCCCGTTGTTTGTTTTGGTTGACTGGGATTCGGTATGGTGATTTTACGGCAATGGCGTAACGGAAATCTTGTTCTGCGCACCGGGCTTGCACAATTCGTAGAGTTCGTCAGCGGCTTGCTCGAGAGCCGAAGTCATCAAGTTTTGGAAGATGTTGTTGTCAAATTGGACATTGCTGATCGGTCGTTGCTCGCGATAGCCTGCTGTATAGACGTTTGAGTAAACGGTGCATTGGGCAACCAAGTCAACTAGCTTGACAATCACGTCCAGGTCATAGTTGGTCGTCTTCGTCTCCAAACCATATCCCTTGAAGGTGTTTTCCCTTGAACGGATATCGGAGACCGTTGCGTAAATCAGGTGGGTCGCACCTGTTGCCTTTGCTAAATTCAACATGAAGTTCGTTGGGAAATCAGGATCCTCCTTCAGTTTTGCCATCGCGGCCTTGATCAGATCCCTTTCCTGCAAGAGGAATACGTCATTGTGTTTCCCAAGATACCCGGCAAGATAATCGGCGCCGATAATCGCGGGACGAGCCTGTCCCTTGACAATCCCCTCGTAGAACTTCTTGGTCGAAGCGCGTTTTTCTGCGGCGCTTTGGGCCGCCTCCCAGACGGCGATCATCCTCTGCAAAGCCTGAAGGGACGGATCTGTTGTGGCGATGGAAGCCTGCGCAGGCAACTCGATCGGCTGGTTCAGGTGGTTTAAAAAACGCTTGCCGCCTTCCGTATCAGCCGTCGAGAAATCCATCACGCAAATCCTGAATGGCCTCCATGCTGGCTTCTCTTGGGCGTTTAGACTTGCGTTCACTAAGAAAAGACCAGCAACTACAATGGCAAAAAATGGCCGAAAAATCCAGCTAAAATCCTTTTTCATAGCATGAACCTCGTTGTGAAACATGGAAAAACAATGTAATTTATAATACTATGTTAATGTGCGAAATCTTGTGAT
>DBPZ01000073.1 GCA_002305655.1 Lentisphaeria bacterium UBA1407
TCGGTATTGGAGGTTTTGGGATTGGGGCAGGTCGGACAGGTCGGGCGAACCAGCTGGATATTTGCATAACGCATTGCGCCGTAGGTGCTTAACCATGCTTAACCCCAGACTTCAGTCTGGGGACGGGAAACCCACCCGAAGACCGAGCCTTGTAAAGGCACTACAATCATAAGGCGTCAATTGCTTTTTTAGGTTCAAGCGTTTAGGAACCACAAATGGATGCAAATGGCGTCAACTGCATTTTCAGGTTACGCGGAGCGTTTTGAGGTTTGATACTTTCTTGCGATTAGCATCACGGTGGAGCCGACAATTATGGCTGCCAAAGGCGCTAGGACAAGACTTCCGCAAAACCAGTCGAACACTCGATGCCGAAACTCGGAGAAGAATCGGAACGTTTCGGGTTTGAGGAGCTCTCCCGTTCGCAGGAAGTGTCCTAGGAGGATGCAGGCGAAGGGGGACAATGGCGGCATGAAAAGATTCTGGATCGCCAACGCCATCGGTTTGTTGAGTTTAAGGCGGATGCTGACGTAGAGAATGATCAGCATGCTGAAGCCGTAAATCGGGAATACCGCCAGGAATGAACTCACTGCGGCGGAAAGTCCCAGCATTTCCGGAGTCGCATTTTCGCTGAAAATGTATTTGACAAACGCCTTGGGATGGCGCCAGAATTTCGGGATGTTGGAGGGGCGCTTGGGGACCAATCTTTTCGCAGGTATCGGCAGGAGCTTCTGGCAAACCAACTTGGTGTGGAGCAAGGACAGGCGGAAGTTGTCCTTGAAGGGCGCAAAATGTGATATTCGCTCGTCAGAAGGCGGATAGATGACGTCAATGGGCAGTTCATGCAATTGGATGCCGCCACGGAGGCACTTGACCAAGATCTCAATCTCGAAGTTGTAGCGCCGGCACGAAAAATGCAACTTTTCAAGTGGTTTCACAGGATATGCCCGAAAGCCACTTTGGGTGTCACGGCAAAGAACCCCAGTTTCCAAGGCAACCCAAAAGTTTGAAAAAGAGCGTCCGAATTTGCTGGAACCAGGTACGTTTGGTACGGTAAAGTCGCGGATGCCGACGAAAATCTTGTCGCAATCAGGAGCATGTTCATTGATTGCTTCGATGAACGCTTGCAGGTCTTCGGGCTTGTGTTGTCCATCGGCATCAATGGTGATCGCATAGTCGCAGTCGGAATGCTGCAAATGGTTGAAGGCGGTAATCAGCGCGGCGCCTTTGCCCTGGTTTTCTTGGTGCTTGAGTAGCGTGATGCCGAGCTGCTGGAGCGTCGATTCGAATTGCTGGGGGTATTTTGTCGAACCATCATCTACAACGATGACATCCTGAAGATATCGGCGGCACTTTTCCGCGACATCGAGGATTGTGTCTGGGTTGTTGTAATAGGGTATGACGCAGGCGATGTTCATGTTGTTTTGTCAGTCAACGCGTCACTTTCTTCGTCTGGTGGTTGCGCCGAGTTTGAGTTTTCGGATTTTGGCGTATCCGTACTTATGCAGGAGCCTGTAGTCGTCATTTCTGCTATCAGGCGGATAGACGCAATTTTTTGAGCTTGAGAATCCTTGGATCAGTTTTTCGTGCAGAATATTTGGATCGATTCCCGGCGCATAATAGTAAAGCGGGGTCGTATCGTCCCAGTCCTCCGGGATTGCGTTTTCCTGGCGTGCGATATTGAACAGCGGCGCCCCGGACAGCAAGCGGATGCCTGAGAATATGATGACGTAGGCTGATCCGAGTTCCTTGAGGTTTTGGATGCCCTGGTCAACGGTGTCCCAGGTTTCGCCTGGACCGCCGAACATCGCATTGGCGTTGACGCCGATATGAAGCTCCTCGAATCTCCGGCAGCATTCGCGTACCTGTTGGAAGGTGAAGTTCTTTCCTAGTCCGCGAAGTGTCTCGTCCGTGGATCCATCAACGCCCAAGTCGGCGCAGGCGAGCCCTGATTCTGCCATGACGTCGATGTCTTCCGGCGTGAGGTTGTACGGGGTGATGAAGCCCGTCCAAGGCATTGCGAGATCAAGGTCTATCATCCGTTGCAGCAATGACTTGTAGTGATGCTTGGGATCGTTGAAGATCGAATCCGTGAAATAGATCATCGCATCGGGGAAAATTTCCTTGACGAAGGCGATGTCCCCTAGGACCTGGTCGATGTCCCGTACCCTGAGGCTATGTCCTTCGAGCATGGGATAGGTGCAATAGATGCAATGGAAAGGGCAACCCCGCTTGGTCTGGATCGGAATCGTGTGGGTTTCGCGAATGTAGAATTCCGCAATCTTGATGGAATACCTTGCGCCGGAAATCGATTTGCCAGGTCGCCGGTAAATCGTCCCTTTTGGAGGCAGGGTTGCGTTTTGGAGGTCATTGGCGAAGTCGAGGATGGCAGATTCGCCTTCTCCCGCGATTCCATAGTCCGCGCCAGTCGCCGCCAATACCGCTTCCGGATTCATGGAAAAGCCAGCTCCGCCCAGGGAAACCGGGCAATCTCCAAGTGCCTGGCAGGCGGAAATCACCTTCAAAATCGAATCGAAATAGTGGCTGTTGGCGGCATTGCTGTCCGCAACGTCAATATTTCGGATGCTGATGCCGATCGCATCGGGCATGAAAGCCCGAAAAGCTTCCTCAAGTGGCTTCTGGAAGCCGTCCTGTCCATAAGGCAATGGATCGAACTGGGAGACTTCATGCCCCGCATCGTGCAAGACTTTGGCGACTACTCCCATTCCCTGTGGGTAAACCGGCAGGGGATCACGACAGAAGTTGGCGGAAACAAGTAGGAATTTCATATGCGGACCTGTTCAGTTTTCTTCTTCGCCCCATTTGGTTTTGCTTAGGCCGATCGATTCGGTTGTCGAAGCGTTCTCTTTTTTCATCACGTCAAGGTAGAGCTTGGCCATTTTGAATTCCTTGGATTCGTCTTTGTAGAACGTATCCCAAGCGTATTGGAATGCCCATTGAAGCTCGTCAACGGTCATTTTTGCTGGCTTGAAGACGACTTCACCCGCCGTGTACTTGCTCCAGTCATAGCTGAAAATCCGCCCTTGCTTTTCAAGGTCGGCGCTGATGGCGGAATGGGGGAAGGGAGTGAGGATGGTGAATTCAGCAAGGTCAAGGTCGATTTCAAGCAGGAAATCAATCAGTCTCTTGATATCGTCGAGCGACTGGTCGTCTGTCCCCAGGATGATTGTGCCTTCGACGCCGATTCCGTGGTCCTTGTAGCGCATGATTCGGTTTCTGATATAGTCGGAAGTATCGAAGATAGCCTGATAGACGTACCAGGCACCTGCCTTTTCGGCAAGCTTGAGGATCTCCTCGTTGTCCTTGATTGGATGCGAGACCCATTTTTTGCCCAGCGGCGCCATCGCCCTGAAAAGGTCTTTTTCCCATTGGTCGTCCTGGGCAAGGGAGTTGTCAACGATGAAGAGCCGGTTGTTTGGGATCGATTCCATTTCGCGAATGACGTTTTCAATTGGTCTCGGACGGAATTTTCGCCCTCCGAGGAAGGGGGTGCAACAGGGGAAGCAGTTGAATCGGCAGCCTCTGGAGGCGTGGACCAAATCGACCATCTGCACTCCGCGATAGTTGTAAAGATGAGGCTTGAGGATGTCTCTTCTGGCAGTGCCGATCAGGGCGGTGTCGGGGAAGTTGCCCAGGAAATTGTAGCATTTCTTGAGTTTTCCACTGATGAAATCCTGGAAAACTGCTTCCATTCGTCCTTCGCTTTCACCGAGGAAGACGGAATCAGCATGGAGCATCGCTTCTTCAGAATGGAGCATGATGGCAATGCCGCCCATCATCACGGTTTTGCCGCTTGCCCGCAATTCGTCGGCAATGGCGTACGCCCGTGGCGTCTGGCAGGTGAGCATGCAGGAGATGGCATATATGTCATAGCTGGTCGTCAAATCAAGCGTCTCGACGTTTTCGTCCGTGAAATCAACATCGACGTACTCGGGGAGTGTTGCGGCGAAGGTGACTGGCCCCATTGGCGGCAAATTGAATTTGGGCTGATTGGGGAGCTTGGGCCAGGTTGGATAGATCAGTTTGAGCTTGATTGACATGGCTATCGAGTGTTGGTTGTGGGGAAGAATGCGTGTTTCAGGTCAGTTGCCGATGGGATTTCAGTGGTTGGCGTCCAGTTGAATGCAACGCACCAGTCCGGAGTGACTTCAAAGACCAGAAGGCGATTTACGGTTGGATCCTGCGCTAGGCATGCGCGAAGATGACGCTGGAGTAGGCGAGTGTCGCTTGGAGTTTGCAAGAATTGAGTGGAACCATGGATGTCGAGTGCAATGGCGGCTTCGCAAATCGGTATTGACGGCAACGTAGGCACAAACAGCGAGGCACGGGCGGTGTCTTTCCCGTTGGCGACATAGTCTTGCCAGTATTTCAGGTTGGCGTGCCGGCAACCCGTTCCGTTCCAGCCGACGAGACTGGTATTCTGTGCATTCCAATCCTGGGTGTCGTACGCCAGGATGATTGCGGCGAGTTGTGCGAGCCTGACAGTGTCGGCCGCCCGTCTGAAGTCCTCGAGGTCTGCTTTTGGAAAGGGCGAGTCTTGTGCGGCGAGCTGCTGCTTGAGTTCGGAGAGGTTGGCGTATTGCGCAGACCAGCCTGTTTGGCTTGCCCTTGCTGTCGTATGAGTTACGATGACTGCGGGAATGGAGTTCATTGGGCGACCTCCAGGATGATGGCGCTGTTGAGACCGCCAAAGCCGATGTTCAACGACAGGAAAAAGGGAGACTTGATCTCGCGCTTTTCCAGGAATTCACGTGCGCTGTCCTCGGGTGTGATCACGCCCGCCGAAGGTGGTAGTTTGCCGTGCTTCATCAACTGGGGCGCGTAGGCGATTTGCAACACGCCAGAGGCGCCCATGGTATGGCCTGTATTCGCCTTGAGGGAAAATAACGGGAGTGCGGTAGGTACTACGGCATTCAGGGCGGCTAGTTCGGCCTGATCGTTGTAGAAGGTGCCAGTGCCGTGCCCAAGGATGGCGCCGAGTTGATCCGCCTCCAGGTTCGCTTGCGCAAGGCAATCGCGAATGGTCTTCGCCAAGTGCGTTCCGGCAAGGTCGGGGGCAGTGATGTGGCTGGCGTCGCAGGATGACGTCGTCCCGATGACGGTCGCCAACGGATTCTGAGCTTGTTCGGCAAGCAACAATGCCCCGCAGCCTTCGCCCAAAAGCAAGCCGTCCCGTTCAACCGAGTAGGGACGGGGCAATGAACGGGAAACTGCACCCAGCGAGGTGAATCCCGCTGTGACAAACTCGCTTGTGATGTCAATGCCGATAACCAATGCATTCCGGCAATCGCCCGCCGCGATTTCTCCACAGGCCAGGGCAATCGCATTTTGGCCTGATGCGCATGCCGCCGCAACCAAGGTCGCCTGGCGCAACCCCGTGCGTTCCTGGGCGTAGTTCAGGAGGATCTGGAGGCAATCCAAGGGTTCGTCGTCAGTCTGGCGCTCCAGCAAATCGATGGCACCAACGGTGCTTGCCAGGAACAGGTGCGTGTCCTCAGGCAATTTCGGCAATCTGCCAACAATGACATCCAGCAAGGCGAAGGACCTGGAATGCTCGTAGGGCGGAAGTTCGCACAGTCCATGCGGGGTATCATGGGCATCGAAATGCGTCGGCATTTCGAAGGGTTGCCGAGCTTGGAACAGCGTTTCCAACGCCTGGGGTATTGTGGACCCCGCCGCTGAAATCGCATCCGCGAAGATGATGGGTATCCTAGGCATTGCGTGTTAAATCTCGCCTTGTTTCCACTTGTCCCAGGCGTTTTGAACAGGTTCAGGCGCGAAGATAAAGGGTTTTCTCGTGGTGATGTCGAAGAGCATTTGGACAGTATATCCCGAGCATGCGATTTGTCCATCCTGCTTTTTGATCAGGTAGTTGACATTGATTCGCGCACCATCGCTCCAGACGACTTCTGCCCGGACGGTGATTGTTTCATCCAAAAGCAAGGGCACGAAATAGTCGATATGGCATTGGACAATCGGTGCTCCCACATTGTATTTTTTGTATTCTTCGTAGGTCAATCCGATTTTACGCATCAGCTCGGTATGCGCCAACTCGAAGAACCTGGGGCAATGCCCATGCCATGCAATTCCCAAGGCATCGACTTCGCTAAAGGTAACGACATGTTGGATTTCAAGTGCAATTGGAGCTGGGTCACCAGGATTGCTTGTGAAAAATTGGAATTTACGTCTAGACATTGGGTTTACTCAAGCAAGAGTTTTACATTTGCGATGGAATCGCCTTGTATTGTTGTGAGTTCGGCTTGTACTGAAAAGTCCTGTGAAATGCTGAGTTTGGCGCAGACAGTCTGGTTAGCCATCACTGGCATTTTGCATTTCAAGTGTTTGATGCAGGCAATGCACGTCGTCTTTCCCAGGCATTTGTCTGCGAGGATATGAATGAGCTGCATCAGACAGACTGCTGGTACGATTGGAAGGTTAGGGAAGTGCCCTTCAAATCCAGGGAATGCCTCGTCGAAATGGCACTTTGCGGAGGCGGATTGTCCTGGGACAACCTGGAAATCCGCGATTCGCTCTGAGATTGCATCTTTTAGTAATGACATTATTTCTTATGAGTTAACATGATGGAATAACGTATGTTATGATTATGATAGACGATGAATTCATGTGCGTTGTCCTTGGCTGACCAGGGACCGTACTTGACAGACCATTGCCTAAACGGAAACCGCCCTAGGCGCTTTGACTGCAGCTGCATTGGATCTCCGCCAATCGTTAATTTCTCGCCGTCCTTTCCAGTGAATGCGATCGGCGTTCGGAACGTGGTCGGGAAAGTCAGCGCTGCGGATTGCCCAGCGAAGATGTTCCTGAAGTCCTGTGACAAATTGGAAAAGATGCGTTTTTTTGCGATTGGCGGAAGGATGTCCGAGATGAACACACCGCTACGCGTCGCCGAATAAAGCGTATTTCCTGTTGGTGACATTGCAACGATTGAGAGATCGTCCGCAGTTTGATTGACTGCCACAACCATGGGAAAGCTGTACCATAGCACATCAAGCTTGGCATTCCAAAGTGTCTTTTGGGGAAGTTTGGCGTATTGTTGCCATTCGTGAGTTGCTTGGATAGCCGTAAGCTCGCGCTTGGTGCTGGCGCAACCCGTGACCAATAGCAAGGGCATTATCACAAGCAAAATGACAGATTTTTTACGAAAACGATCCAGAACCGTATAAATAGCGGGAACTACGAACAATGCTGCCAGGCAGGTGACCGATATGCCAGAGAAGAGCACGATGCCCGTGTGAAACAAGACGGGGTGGCGCGAAAACAGCAATGCCGCCGCCGTCAGGACGGTCGTCGCCGCGGAAAGCACCAATGCTGTCGGGATGCTGGCGGTGGCGGATTGTCGATGATGTATGGCGAAGATTCCGTAGTCCAAGACCAATCCTGTCAGCATCAAGGCGCTGAAGCATGTCGCCAGATTCAAGGTGAATCCTGTCGCCGCCGCCAAGCCGCCACACCAGATTGCCGCAAGAGTCCCAGGGAGGATGACCAAAATTAACGTGAATGGAGATCGGTAAATAACAAGCAACAAAACCGTCAGTCCGCCTAATGCCAACGCGGAAACACGTAGGAAGCGTGGCGTGAAGTCCTTAAGTGCTGCTTGCCGAAACGCTTCGGGTGACAAAAATGCGCTGTCTTGCTGGACAAGCCATTGATCGGAAAACTTTTGTTTTGGAAGAAAAACCAATGCGGTGGCATTTGCCGGGGCAAATCTTAGGATTCGTTGTGCGATTCCTTGGACAAACTGAGGAGGATTCACGGGAGCGGGCTTTGAAAAGACCTGGAAAAATGGAGCGAAGAAGTCCTTGGGGAGGTTCCGCTTCTGGCATTCTTGGGCCAGTTTTTCCTGAAGCGCTTGGAGCTTGCCTTGGACATCCGGATGCTGCCAGGACGTCACGGCTTCCTGCATCCGTTTTTCAGAAGGCCATAGTTTCGCCAGATGGAATGCCTCAGGCGGGAGGCTGTCGTCCAATTCCTCCAATCGCTCCAGCAACTTGTCATGCGTTGGGGCAGTCACAACCATCATCGATGCATTTTGCGGCGTCCAACGCTGCTGGAAATCTTTTTCAGCGAGCATGGTCTGTGGGGATGTGCCGTCTAGGGCTGTCGGAGAAAGGTCAAGTTTGAGCTTGGGCAAGGCAAGGATCGAAATGATCGTAATAAGCAGAACTGCGCCTGAAACGCTAAGGGCAAGTGGAAGTCTCGGCTTGAAGGATGGAACTTGGAAAGTGTTGTCAGAACGAAACTTAAGCAATGTCGGAAGAAGAAAGATTGACAGGGCTGCATTGATAACCAAAATAAGCGCGGAGAACATGCCAAGTTGCGCGTATGCCGAAATTCCTGAAACAGACAACGAGGCGAAGACAAGGGCGGAGGTCAGGACGCTCATGAGCAATGGCTTGAAGATCGAGGATAAGTCACGCATGCTGCCGTAAGTGTTGAGGACGGAGTAAACATGAATGCCCTGGTCAACTGACAAGCCCGCAATCCCTCCGCAAATCCCTAGAATGATCAGGTTGAGAGAATTGTAGAAGAAGGCGAGGATTGACGTGGCAAGAACCGTTGAAAAAACAGGCAAGACAGGAATCCAGCAGGCGGAAAGCGAACCGCGATAAAACCCGAAAAACAATGCGATAAGCACAATGGCGGCAAGAATGTTGACTAGACGAATGTCATGCTTGACGCAAGACTCGTTCTCAAGATTGTGGTTTAGGGGTGATACGATGGAAATCGTCGCGTTCGGGAGCTTGTCGCTGCAGAGGCTATGTATGTCGTCCAGGAGTTTTCGGATATGCTCCGCGTCTGGCTGCCCGTTTTGAAAAGCGGCTTGTGCGCTGATGATCGTTCTTTGGCTATCGGAATCTGTCGGGATACCCTCGACAAGTTTGACGTCTAGATTGACGAGTTTTTGGAAGTTATTGAGTGGCAGCATGATATGTCGCGACCAGCCGAAGGGGTCCTGACGTAGGATGGTCGTTGGTGTTCCCGGCATTGCAAGGGTTCTCAAGGCCGTGGTTGCAGCAATTTCTGGATCCGCATTTTCGAGGAGATCAGGGCTTAGCAAGACTGGGAAGAGGCTTGGGATGTCTTGAAGCGCCTGCCGCATGTCAACGGAAAATCCGTGCTGAATCTCCTCAAGCTTCGGATGCTCGGCAAGCTCGCTTACGAATTGGCGAATTGCCCCAGCGCTCTCCGCAACTCCTCCAGGTCGCCCCGTGTCGATCTCAAGTTGGATCGTCTTGTCAAGCTTGGCGGATCGCAAAACCTTGAACATGTCCCCGGATTGGGAATCGCTGGGGAACATCGACTGGAGGTCAAGGGAAAATGACGCCTTGCTGGCGACGACGAGAAGGGCGACTACGATTAGGCATGCCGTGACGAGCCATGTCTTGCGAGGATTTGCCTTGATCGTATTCAGGATACCGGTCAATCTGTCGGGAGCTTCCATTGCTTCTCCTCAATATCCTGGTTGTTCCTGACGTTGCTGAATGCGACTGTGATGGTATCTCCATGTGGCTCCACGAAGAGGATGGTCTTGATGGCTGAATAATCCTGCGCAAAGGTCAAGGTGATGCTTTTGAAGAGGACCTGGATTTGTGGCGTTTTAGGTTCGAGTTGAAGGGTATGGTCATCTTGGGGTACGATATTGAAGTCGGCTTTCAGGCCATTGAGATCGCCTTCCAGCCATTTTGTCTGGGCATTGAAGACCATGGCGACCCAAGGCATGTCATTGACCTTGATGGCGATTGTCTTGCCGGTCTGCTCGTCCCATTGCCGAAATTGCTGTGGCGTGAACAGGGAGATGCTGTGCAAGGGGGACATGACTTCCCACCGCAAGGCATGATTTCGCTCCTGGGCAAGGATTCCCTTGAACTCGAGCTTGAAATCAAGTGCTTGGATATGCCGGTGCATCGTGAAGTCTGCCTGGATGGTACGGATGTCGGACAGAGGTGTCAACTTGGTGGTAAAGTCCTCCAATGACGGAGGTTGTGCTTTGGCAACAAGCATCGAGAGCAGGACGGACAAGATGGAGAGGGAGATTCGCATTATGTAGCTTGTCGCTTGTACTTTAGATCACTCTTGCAGTCGAACATTGATTTCGCCATTTGCGCAGATGACATTGTGTTGATTCGTTACTGAAAAGCGAATGAGATACCACTCTGGGAGCGGGTGCTCCGAGGTCATTGAAATCGCCAGTTGATCGTTGACGCGGATATCCTGGAGGCACCGGATGTCTCTGGCGATTGCCAGGAATCCCTGCCTGATCGTGCCGTCATAGTGGAATGAATCCAAGGCTGCCGCCGCCTGGGCGACCAGCTCGGGTATCGCCTCCTGGTCAAGAATGCCGTTCTTGCCTAAGAATCGGTTGTCCGGCGCGATTTTCGCGGTGACCACATTGGCTTCCCTTGCCTCAATGATCTGCGAGATCATTGTCATCGGCGGCTTGTGTGGCAGATATTCGGCAGCATCCACCGGCAAGGCATGAATCTGATCCTGCTTGCCTGCATTTTTCCAGCACAAAGGATCGGATGCCAAATAATCGCCTGTCAGCTGGAATGCCGCACCGCGGCAGCCATAGCACTCTTCGGCTTTTTCGCAGGACTTGCATGGTCCCTTGATCATTTCGCGATGATTCTTAAGATCCTGAATGACAACACTTTCAGAAAGGATGATCCGCAATGGGCGCTCAAGAATATTTCCGATCTTGAAGTCAATTCCAACGCATGGAAACACATCGCCCTGCGCATTGACCAAGGCGGAGTACTTGTGACGAAGACATTTGGCGGCGACCAATGGAGGCTGGGCTTCCCAGGCATGTCCCAGCGTAGCGTCAAATTCGCGAAGCTCCTCGAATAGCTTTTGAAGTTCCAAAGGATGGACTTCAAGATCGCGGTGCTCCAATAAACGCCCTTGAGGAGTCAATATCTCGAAGTAGGGACGGATATTGCGATGACGCAAGTACTTCCAAAGCTGAACCACGTCTTGGCAGTTGATGCTGGATATGGTCGAGCTCGCACAAAGATGGTCACTGTCCAATCCCGCGTCCTGAAGGAACTCCAGTGCTCGCAGAGACTTGGCGAGAGAATCGCGTACCCCCGTGAGACGATCGTGGGTGGGACCGTCAAGGCAGTTCAACTTGACGACAACCCTGCAGCCGAAATCCTTCGCCAATTGGGCAAACTCCTTGTTGACCAATGAGCCGTTGGTGAAGATTTCGGTGTGCATTCCGCGCTCGGAAATCTCATGAATCGTCGCCCCCAGGCGATTTTGCATCAGCGGTTCTCCGCCGAGCAGGACAATTTTCCTGGCACCCAGTGAGGCTGCTTGCTCGATAGCCTCGCTGACCACATTTTGGTTGTATGTCGCCGGGCAATCCAGGTCGGCGGTCGCATAGCAATATGGGCAGCGGTAGTTGCATCGTCGATCGAACTCAAGCTCCAGTGAGAGCAGTCGATTTTCTGCTGCTGCCCAGCGGATGTCTTCTGACGAGAAATCGAATGGGTTTTGTGAATCCATGGCGGTTACTGGGGTATCATCTTAAATCGAAGAATCTCACGGGTTTGCGTGATGTCCCGAAGACCTTCTTCTGCGCCTGTTCGGGGCTGACTTGGTGGATTCGTGCGTGAATCCTGTTTCGGGCATGGAGCTTGTCCTGGATTCTCAAGGATTCCAGGGTGCCTTCTTTTAGGGAAACATAGAGGTCGATCTCGTCTGAAAGCGAGTCTCCTCTGACCTCCATGTAGTAGTTGTCTACTTGGGGGATTTCGTCAAGGATATGGAAGAAGGCATTTGGGAAGAGGGTCGTGCCTCGGACTTTGAGCATCTGTGCCTTGCGTCCTAGGATAGGACCCAAGCGCAACGAATGACGTCCGCAAGGGCAGGGTTCGGGCAACTGGAAGCCGATGTCACCTGTGCGGAAACGTATCAGTGGCATTCCTTCGACCTGCAAGGTCGTTACCGTGACTTCCCCAATGCTTCCGGGCGGCAATGGATTGCCTTGCTCGTCAAGAATCTCGACTACTGCCAGATTGACGGGCGGATGCCCGCCGTGCCGTTGCTCGCACTCGGTAAAACTGGTCGCGATCTCCGAGGACGCATAGGTCGAAAATACCGCCCCAGGCCAAAATTGCTCCAGCAACTCGCCCAAGGGGGTCAAGGACATTTCACGGGTGCGCAATGCCTCGCCAATGCACACGATGTGCTTGATGCAGGAACCGTCAATCCCGTTCGTCGCAAGAAATTGACCGAGCTTGGCAATAAAGCTTGGGACTCCGACGACCGCCGTCGGTCGCGTGCTCTTGATGATTTCGGCGTGGCTGTCCATCGTGTTGAGGCCATTGCGGATTGCCGCCGCGCCCAGCTTGACGACGCCTTGGTAGTACGCCAAGCCAGCGATGAAGCAACGGTCGATGGTGCAAGTCATCAGGACAATGTCGTCAGAGGCCATCCCGGCTGCCTTGAATCCGACGGCGTCATTGTACGCCAAACGCTCCAGGTCTCTTCTGGTGTAGGTGATCTTGCAGGGGATGCCGGTCGTGCCGCTGGTGAAGCAGATGTCGGCGATTTGATTTGGCGGTACGGCGATGAAATCCTGGTTATGTTTGGCGAGATCATCCTTGGAGGTGGTCGGCAACGCCTTGATATCTTCGAGTTTTAGGTCAGCTGGGCAATCTCCAAGCAATCTGCTGTAGAAGGGGGAATGTTGCTTGCAGTGGGCAACCAGTTCTCGGAAGAGCTTTTCCTGCAAGTCGTGAATTTGCTCATGTGGCAAGAAGGAATAATCTTTGACGGAAATGAATCGTTGCATGGCAACTTCCTGAGGATTAGATCCTGATTCGTGATGCGATTTCTGCGTCCAGCTTCGTCGAGGCTTCCGCTATGGCGAGATGGATTCTCTGCTTCAGCGCGTATGCTGTCGGGGCTGCGGCGACCTCGTCGGCGGATATGGGTGTCAATTGTTCCACGATGATCAGGGAATCATCGTGAAAACGGAACGACCTGTCAGGCAAGCGCTCGTTTCCCGCGATGGCGCAAGGATAGATGGGAAGCTTGAGTTCACGGGCAATGCGGAAAATCCCGCTGTGGAAATGGTTCATCGATTGGTTCCCCGAACGGGTGCCTTCGGGAAATGCCATGACGGAGACGCCGCGTGAAGTCAAGTCGCCAATATGCGCCAGGGACTGCTCGAAGTCCGTGCGAGTGGCGTCGATGTACTCGCACAACCTGGCGAAAAATCCGTAGAAAGGCAATTTCATTGGCCAGCCATTGACAATCTGTATGACTTCCTTGCCGAATAGGGCGACCAGGAACGGGTCGGAGGCCGACCTGTGGTTGAAGACGTAGATTCCCGCCTGACGTGTCAGCTCATCGGGCTGGGGGCGAAACTCGATCTTGAAGAACGGGCGGAATACCACCCTTATCTGCCACAAGCCGTAGTACAGGATGATGTAACGCATCCAGCGCCCGCGATGCTTCTTGGGGAGGCACAGCGCAATGAGCACGGGAATGATGCCGACTAGAAAGTACAGCACTGTACTCAGGGCCAAAAATGTAAAGACAAGTGCGGAACGCATTGAGCTTAGGGGTCTTGATTCAGCTTCGCGATGATGTCGGGATGCTCGGCGGCAAGTTTCTCAAAGAGAACGTAGATATCATTCAAGGTGCGAATCTCTAAAATGTCCTTGTTTTCGCGCAGTGGAATCGAAAACTTCTGCTGAAGTCCCGTGACAAGGTCAACGATGTCAAGGCTGTCAAGAGCTAAATCCTCGAAAATTCGCTTCTCGGGAGTGAGCTGATCAGGCTCAATCTCAAATTGCTCGATGAATATCTGGTTGACTAACTGAATGATTTTTTCTCTGGTCATGTTGTGATGGGCTTGAATGGGTTGTTGTCAAAAGTCCGCCAAGCGGTAGATGATGGTCGCATTGACGCCGCCAAAGGCGATGCAGTTCTTCAGAACCGTGCGCAAACGTTTTTGGCGACGGAAAGTCACATGGTCGAGTCCTGCGCAATCCTCGGCGATTCGAGCCAGGTTTTTGGTGGGTATGATTGTGTCGTTCTTCGCCATTTCCAGGATGATTGCCGATTCCAACCCTCCCGAAGCGCCCAAGGTGTGTCCCAAATGCCCCTTGAGACTGGAAACGGGAACCGTGTCGCCGAAGATTTCCCGAATTGCCGATGCTTCTTCGCGGTCGCCACTGGGCGTGGAGGTGGCGTGCGCGCTGACGTAGTCGATGTCCTCCGGATTCAGGTTTGCGTCTTTCAACGCCTGTCTCATGCAATACGCGATGGACGCACCGTCGGATTGACTGATCTGGGCCCCGTTGCAATTGGTTGCATAGCCAAGGATTTCGCCTAGGATTGTAGCCTGGCGTGCCTGTGCATGAGACCATTCCTCCACGACAAAGATCCCGGCGCCATCACCGCATACCAAGCCGCAACGATCCTCTGCAAAGGGACGAGACAACTCGCAGGGCGACCAATCAGGATTCTTTGCCAATGCATTCAAAAAACGAAAAGACTCAAGAACGATCGGAGTCGTCTCGTCAGAACCGCCTGCGACAATCGCGTCTTGATGACCAAGCTTGATCTGCTCGTAGGCCAAACCTATCGACTGCAACGCAGAAGCGCAAGCCGAACAAGGAGATAGCTGAACACCGCAAATCCCAAAGTAATTCGCTACGTTGAACGCCGATGAATGAGAGACAATCTTGAAAAATTGGCACGATGACAGAGCCTGAAGCTCGTTGCGCAATACCGCCATGGCAGAAGCATATATCTCGCTGGGACTTCCGACAGTCGAACTGATGATGCAACCAATTCGACCACTCTGCAAGTCCTCTTTCGTTAGACCGCTTTCAGCAACAGCGTCCCGAGCCGCCAAAGTCGCATACAACGCCGCATTCCCCATGGAGCGCCGAAAATGCCTGGATATCGTCTTTGCGGTTTCGGTGGGCAAGTCAACAGCCGCCGCAAAGGGCTGATAGGTTCCGTACATTTGGTCAGCCCAATCAGGCCGTTTCCGAGTCGGACACTCGTCTTCAAGCAATTTCTGGTAAACTTCCTGACGAGAGTTCCCCAATGCGGAGATAACGCCCGCTCCAGTTATGGCAATTCGTGGTTTCATCGGCATCTTCATTTGATTGCGAAAAATGTAAAAAGAAAAAATATATCTTTAATTACAAAATATCAAAGATTTAGATATGGGAATTATGTGATTTTGACGCAATTCTCCGCACTTCAACGTCTTCTCTGCCTTCTTTGGTTTCCTTGCACTCGATGAAGAACCTTTGAATTATGAATGCTGAATGCTGAATGCTGAATGTTGAATGTCCGATCCGACCCCGTCCGACCCCGTCCGACCCCGTCCGACCCCGTCCGACCCCGTCCGACCCGTCCGACCCAAAACCTCCAATACCGAACTCACGATGCATGTCACATTGTTTTTGAGTACGAAACCAACGATTTTTTTTGGCTTGGTTTTATGTTGGTCTTTTCTGGTGAGAAGAATGAAAAACAGCTTCATTTCCTTTCAACCTCAAGTCACAAGTGTATAGTAATGTCAATAAGGTTTCGAACAAAGGCAATAGTGCATCCATGTCTTCTTCGCAGAATCCAGGCAACCTAAGCGATACCCGTGGGAATCACGGTGGCATAGCGTTTTTTCGGCTCCTCATCCGGTGCTGCGGGCGCCGTGTCGCCTGTGGTTTCGTATGGTTTATTGCATTTTTCTATGCCTTGTTTGACGGTCGTGCATTTGCCTCGTCCCGGCCGTATTTATCGAGTCGTTTTCCTGAGGCTAATTGGCTTTGTTTGCGCATTCATTTTTTTCGATTGATTGTATCTCAGGGTCAAGCGATGATTGTTGCCCATTGGCTTCAATCCGGGAATACCTTGCCGATCACGACTCGCAACAACTCCGTTGCGCAGGCTGAGCTTGAGAAATCTGATCGCGGCTTGATTCTCCTGATTAGTCATGTTGGTTGTTGGCAAGCATCGTTGAGGCATCTTCTGAGTTTTTCGCGTCCGATCAACCTGTTGATTCAAGCCAATCAAAACACGGGTACCGCCGCGCTTTTGGTCGGATCCAACATAAGAATTGTTGACAACTCCAGCGATTTCGGCGGATTGCTGGAGTGTGTGTCGGCTTTGGAACGTGGGGAAATCGTTTGCATCATGGGCGATCGCCATGCAAGTCAAGCGGAGAGTTCGCTGACGATGGACGTGCTGGGCAACACGCGGGAAATCCCGTCCTCGCCCTGGTACCTGGCGGCAAGATGCAACCTGCCTATTCTGCCGCTGTTTGTCCTGCTTAAGCCGCCATTGGCAAGCGCAATCGAGTACCGATTCGTTGAGCCGATGGAAGTCAAAACACAAAACAACCGAAGACCGTCAAACTCGGATTTCCTGCCAGCCGTCAGGCAATACGCGCGAGAACTTGAAGATATCGCAACTGAATTCCCATATCAAGTCTTCCACTACTCATTGCAGAAAGGCACAAAAAATGGATGAACAAACAAAACAGTTTAGGCTGAAATTCAAGCAACAGCTCATCGAATGGCTCCAGCTCGAAGACAAAACCCCAGAGGATATTGTTGACGACCAGCCCCTGTTCGGTGAAGGACTGGGATTGGATTCCCTGGATGCCGTCGAAATCGTTATCGCACTCAAACGCGAATACAACATCCCACAGACAGAAGTCGACAAGAATCGCGAAATCTTCGTGTCCTTCGAGGCACTTGCCGACTTCGTCCAAAAGCACCTTTGATTTAAGCTATGCCAGGCACATCGTCGACCATACCAATCATCGGGATGGGCATCATTTCCGCATTGGGAAATGACCTTGAAGCCACCAGGGAGCGACTCTTTTCCCAGAATCCTCCGATGCCCGCGCTGCCAACGAAAATCGACACCTCGCTGGCGTTGCCCGTGTTCGAAGTTGCCGGCTTCCCTTCGCGTGGAAGCCAGCCAGGAGGCTACTCGTTGCAGTTGCTGATGCATGCCCTGGACGAAGCTCTTCGGAATGCGAACCTGAACCTGGAACGTGGAAGCAAAGTCGGTGTGTGCATCGGCACGACAGTCGCTTGCCAGCTCAATAGCATCCCGTTCTACGAGCAGCTTCGGCAAGGCAACATGCCGCCAGCAGAACCCTTGATCAACTATCTGGAAGGAAATCCTGCCGAGTACATCCGAAGGAAATTCGGCTTGACAGGACCTGCGCTGACCATTTCAAATGCCTGCGCCTCGGGCGCCGACGCCATTGGCATTGCGGCGACCTGGCTGCGTTCCGGCGTATGTGACATCGCCATCGCCGGCGGGACAGACGAGATCAACAAGGTTCCCTTGGATGGCTTCAATGCCCTGGGAGTCTGTTCGCCGCAGCCTTGCCGCCCCTTTGATTCGCAGCGTCAAGGGCTTAATCTTGGCGAAGGCGCGGGCGTCATCATTCTGTCCAACAAGGGGCAATCCCAGCTCGCATTGGCGGGGTTCGGCAAGACGGCAGACGCATTTCACATTACTCAGCCCGATCCAGCTGGCACAGGATTGGAAAAAGCGATTCGATTGGCGTGCGAAGATGGCGGGATTGATTGCGATCAGCTTGCGTTCTGCAATGCGCACGGCACGGGTACAATCGCCAACGACATTGTCGAGTCGCAGGTTTTCGAGCGAGTTTTAGGTGCCGGCGCACGTTTTCTCTCCACCAAGTCGTTGACGGGTCATACGCTTGGCGCAGCGGGTGCCATCGAGGCGATCATTACATTGCTACTGCTCCAGGAGAAACGCCTGCCCGCTAGTGTCCGATTCCAGGTTCCCTCACCAGAAATGCCTGTCGCACCAGTGGCAAAAGAAACATCGCTGGACAATTCCAAGTATGCCCTTTCGACGTCCTTGGCGTTCGGAGGCTCCAATACGGCACTGGTGCTGGCTGTCGCGAACGGAACCAATGAGCCGACAAAGCCGAGCAGAGTCCCTTGCGCCAAAACAATCTTTGCAGGTGACAATGCATTGAACCAAGAGCAACTTGCAAAGACTCGAAGCAAATACGCATTGAGGCGGGCTGACCGATTCACGACACTTGCCATCGCAGGAATCGACCAGTCGGTGACGACAGAACTTCCTGAAAACACAGCGCTGCTGACCGTCAGTGCCTTCGGACCACACAAAACAGTCTTTGCAACCCTGGATGGCATCCTGGATTTTCCCGAAGACCAGATCCAACCAACCAGATTTTCGCATTCTGTCCACAATGCCGCTTCCTCATACATTGCGACTGCCTTCGGGTTGCGCGGTCCGTCCTATGCATTGACGGGCTTTGAAAATCCCCTGGAGGATGCCTTGGATTTGGCGCAGTCGCTCGTCGCTACAGGTCAGGCGCCTTGCGCTTTGGTCGTGCAGGTTGAGGAGCAGGGCGCGTTGACTGCCGTTTTGCCACAGATCTGCCCTCAGCAGTATCCGGTTGAACCTGAGGAGATCGTAGCAGTTTACAAGTATTGAGTCATTCACCCACAACAAAGGAAAACAACGATGAAAAAACTTTATTTTGTCTTTGGGCTGCTCATTGTCGCCGTTCTCTTCAGTGGTTGCCGATCGTTGGATGAAATAGATGAACGATTCGCGAACGTCAAACCCGCTGCCAGCATGACGCCACCCGTCGAAAACAAATGCAAGGTAGCGTCGTTTAGTGCCAGAGTTTACCAGCCGTTCGCTGGGAAGGACTGCAAGCTTGACGCCTCAGCAGTGCCAGAAGTCTTCCGCAAGGAAATCGAGTTCTATCTCACCAATGGACTGAACAGCAAGGGAATCAAGGTGATCGCTTCCAGCAAAAACATATGCAAGGTCGAATTCTCTGATGAAAGCCTGGAGTGGGAAAAAGAGATTGATGGACTCGCTAAGGCGAATCTACGCAAGAGTGTGCTCCTCAAGGTAACGATGCTGGAAAAAAAGACTCAATGCTGCGTTGTCGAAACCATATGCAAAGGGAATTCGAGGGTTCCAACCAACTACTGGCTGGCTGGCTTGAGTGCGGTGTCCATCCGCTACCTGGGACAGACAAAAAACGGTGTCCAACACGTTGGACGACTCCCCATTGAACTGCATGCCGTTACCGTAGTACAGAAATAACAACTATGGAAGCACGAAAGGCATCGGCGTTGATTATCGGAGGCTGCCGGGGAATCGGAGCGGCTATCGCAACACGCCTCGCAAAAGATGGGTTTGATATCATCGCGACGGCACGGGCCAAAAGCGCCGATTCCGATGCGGTCGCATCAGCAGTCGCCGCAGAAAACAGAACATTTACCCTCTTGACTTGCGATATCTGCAACCGGGAACAGACGCGAGCCGCATTGGATCCCTACCTGGAAGGAGACTTGATCCCCGAGGTCGTCGTCTTCAATGCAGGCATCGCCCTCGACAACCTCTTCGCGTTTATGGATCAAGAGCAGTGGAGCAGGGTCATCGATACCAACCTCAACGGATTCTACAACTCAGTGCAGCCCTTCGTCTTCGGGATGATCGCCCGAAGGCGGGGCAGGATCATCGTCATTACGTCCGCCTCCGGGCAGGCTGGCCAGGCTGGGCAAGTCAACTATTCCGCCTCAAAGGCAGCCCTTATCGGCGCAGTCAAGGCGCTGGCGCGCGAAATCGGACGCAAGGGGATCCTCGTCAACGCGGTGGCGCCCGGAGTGGTCGATACGTCGATGACCGCAGAATTGCCGATGGACAAGGTGCTGCCGCTGATTCCCTTGAATCGAGTGGGGACGACCGCCGAGGTCGCCGGTGCAGTCAGTTTTTTGGCTGGTTCAGACAGCACATACATCCATGGCCAGGTGATTGCCGTCAATGGCGGTTTGGTGATTTAGGAACTGAGATCAATGTCACCCCTCACGCTAGTAGTTGGTTCAGGCAATGCCGGTTTGACGATGGCGATTCTTCTGGCTCGCTCGGGTCGTCGAGTTTGCTTGCTGGAATGCCAATCGTCTATCGGCGGCTACTTGCGCCGCTTCACTCGCCGAGGCATGCGTTTTGATACTGGTTTCCACTTTGCGGGCGGCTTCAATTCTTGCCTCCCCCAGATGCTTCAGGTACTCGGATTCGAGGGAATGCCTGCGGTGATGCCTCTCGTGAATCGAGTCCATCTGGCACCGTCAAACCGGACTTTCGAATTGCCCAATTCAGGTATTGACGATATGGAGACGTGCCTGAAAGAACTCTTCCCCGCCGATGCAGATGCCATTGGAAAGTATTATCAGACCGAAAAGCAAATCGTCAAAGAAACCCCAATGTTCGACTTGCATGACGACTATGAGAAATTCCGTGCCCAACTCTCGCCGTACGACTCCATTACACTTCAGGAATTCTTGGATGAGCTCCGGCTTAAGTCACCCGAATTACCAGCGCTTCTGGGGCAAATGGCGCTTTGCCATGGATCTTTGCCAAAGGAGACCCCGATGTCGCACCATTGTCGGGTCAGTCATGGTCTCAACGACTCGTTGAGGCGCTTTGAGCATGGCGGCGACGTGATTCTCAAGAAGATGAAAGAGATTCTCGCTGAGCTAGGAATTAGGGTAGCCACCTCGGCAAAGCTGGTTGAACTGGCGGATTTTAACAACGCCAACCATTGCTGCACGGCAATCCTTTCCACTGGCGAGTCTCTTTCCATCCAGGAGATTTACTTTGCCACGCACCCGGATGTTTTCGTGCCGCTTTTGCCGAAGAGGCTTTTGACGCCCAGCTTCCAGAGGCGTCTTCGTCGCAATCGCGATTCCTGTAGTTTTTTTAGTCTCTATGGCGAGTTGCACTCCCCGGCGATTCCCAGCAATTCGCTGACACAGATCGTTTCATCTCTTGATCTCAATCGCGTTCTCTCCCCGGAATTTCCCGATTACGCCACTGCCGTCATCAATACCAATGAGGCAGATTTGAGCGGCATCATGCGCAGAAACGTTACTGCTTTCCGAACAATGTCGCTTTCCGAGATCCTGACCCAGACGGAAATGAAAAGCCCCAATGACAAACGAACTGACAAGTATCACGATTTCAAACGCTCGCAAGCAGAGGACATTCTCAGCGATGTCAATGCCGCATACCCTGGCTCTTTAGAGGAGCTTGAGATATTCGCTTCCGCCACCCCGCTAACTTGCGCCAAGTATTCCCCGCCACGAGGCAGCGCATACGGGGTTAGGCGACAACTGACGACAACGCGTGTCTTCGGACGGCTCCCAGTAGGAAATTGCTTTGCACTGGGTCACAATGCCCTGCTGCCGGGCTTCCTCGGCACGATGATGGGGGCCTTCATCCTCTTCAGAACCGTCCTCGGCGAAGAACCCTACCAAAAATTGCTCAAAGAGGCAAAACTCTGACGTTGGAAGATGAATGCTGAATTGTGAATGCTGA
>DBPZ01000126.1 GCA_002305655.1 Lentisphaeria bacterium UBA1407
GCCCCTGCCGCCGCGCCGGCTGCCCCTGCAGCGCCTGCAAAATAGCTTGCAAATTCATCTTGCACAATTACAGTTTTACTTTGCGATTTTTTGATATATTGATTTGTAGTGTATTTTTCCGAACAGAGGAATGATAATGGACAGAGTTAAGGTTGGATTTATCGGATGCGGCGGCATTGCGCAGTACCATTTCGGGCATTTTGAGAAGATGAAGGAAAAGGCTCAGATTGTCGCCGCTTGCGATCTTGACGAGAGCCGCGCCCAAAAGACCATTGAGCGTTTCCAAGGTGCTCGTAAGTACACCGATTACAAGGTCATGTTTGACAAGGAAAAGCTGGATGCCGTGTTTGTCTGTGTTCAGCCTGGCGCCCACGATGGCATGGAATTCATTGCCATTGAGAAGGGGATCAACATCTTCTGCCAAAAGCCAATGACCCTGGACTTGAGTTACGCGAAGAAAGTCCTCAGCGGAATCAAGAAGAAGAAACTGATTTCGGCGGTTGGCTTGCAGTGCCGTTATGCCGATACATTCGATTTTCTGAAGAGCTATTTTGCCGGACGCATCTCCCGCAACGAAATCGCGATTTTGTCCTGCTATCGCCTCGGTGGTTTCCCGATGGTCTGGTGGTGGCGTCGGATGAACGAATCCGGTGGTCAGGCTGTTGAGCAGACGATTCACAACTTCGACTTGTGCCGTTATCTGTTTGGCGAGGTTGTTCAGGTTCAGTCCGCACGTCGCCGCGGCGTGATCACGGACATTCCGGACAACAATGTTGACGATGCTTCATCGACGATTATGACGTTTGCGAATGGTATCATCGGCACATTCAACACGGGTTGCTTCGGCGCCGGTCCTGGAGACATCAATGCCTTTACTCGCAATGGCAAAATCTCTGTTGGCCTGGGCGGCAACTACAAGATTGAAGAGCCCAACCGCGTGTTCGAAGGACGTACCTCCAATGACTACGGGCAGGAATGCGATGAAACCTTTATCGATGCAGTCCGTGGCGAAATCGATCGTGAAGAAATCCTGTCCCCGTATTCGGATGCCATCAAGAGCCTCGCTCTGACATTGGCTATCAACGAATCGATGGACAATGGCGGTATGCCCGTGAAACCCGCCCTCTAATCTCTAGGCGGTTCGCGGAATAACCGCGCAAAATTCTTCGTCGGCACGATGTCGTTTTACGGTATCGTGCCGACTGTTTGTTTTGGGGGTTGTTTCGATGCGTGGTCGAATACATTCCATAGAGACTTTGGGTGCTTTGGACGGACCTGGCTTGAGGACTGTTGTTTTTTTCCAGGGCTGTCCATTGCGCTGCAAGTATTGCCACAATCCCGACAGCTGGGATTTCGCTGGCGGGGTCGAGATGGATTCCGAGGCGATTATGGCGAAGTTGCGCCGTAGCCGCCCGTACTACGGTGATTTGGGCGGGGTGACGTTTTCGGGTGGGGAACCCTGTGCCCAGCCTGGTTTCCTGGGCGAGCTTGTCGAACTGTGCAAGCGTGAAGGCATCCATACCGCCTTGGATACGTCAGGTGGGTGCTGGTCAGCGCAAATTGAGGACATCGCCCAGGCATGCGATCTGATCCTTCTGGACATCAAGGCAGGAACCAAACAGCAATTCGAATGGTTGACCGACCACGACAGCTTCCATAATCTCCTCCATTGGCTTGATTTCCTGCGAAAAACAAATCATTCCGCATGGATTCGCCAAGTTGTCGGAATCGGATTGAACGATACCGAGGAAGACAAGCAAAATCTAATGCGACTTCTGGATGGAATACAACCGGAAAAAATCGAGTTCCTGCCCTATCATGACAAGGGGCGCGGCAAATGGCAAGCACTCGGACTCGACTACGTGGCAGATCAATTCTTCAAGGTCAAGTAAGGCCAGCCGAGGCAAACACTCCATATATCTGCGTCAAGAATTATTTACCACGTTCCAGTCGCAAGGAGAATTTTTCCGGCAGTCCGGCTTCAATGATTTTTTCTTGAGTTGTCTGGAAGTCGTACGGGACTCTTGTGAGAGAGATTGTTCTGGCTTCGTACTCGAAGAATACGAAGCATGCTCTGTTGTCGCTATCACGTGGTTGTCCTACTGAGCCGATGTTGACCAACACCTTAGTATTTGGGTCGATGGTTTGTCTTCTGATATAGTCGACGATAGGCATTTCTGCATCTGGTCTAAGGACTCCGATCAGGGGCGAGTGCGAGTGTCCGCAGAAAGAGAGCTGGGGTTCCTGGTATTGGAAATTGAGTTGTATAGAAGCTTCGTCCCTGCAATATCTGTATGGATCTGGCGTATTTGCTCCGTGTACGATATTGAAATCGTCTGCGGCCATGGATTGCGGGAGCTTTGCGAGCCATCCCAAGTCATCGAAATCGAGTTGCGCTTGTGTCCATTCGATGGATTTTTTGACGTCATCCCGGAGTCTGGCCATGATATCGAGTTCGAACATTTGTGAAACGTAGTCATCGTGGTTTCCCTTGATGCATTGGATTTCCCTCTCTCGAATGATTTCGAGGCATTCTTTCGGATTGGGTCCATATCCAACGATATCTCCGAGGCAGATGATTGTGTCTGCGCCTTCGGCATAGATTTTATCGAGCACGGCGTTAAGGGCTTCCAGGTTTCCGTGTATGTCGCTGATGAATGCGATTCTTGTCATGGTTTTGCTTTATGGGGTTTGGATATCCCAGCTGGTGAAGGGGTTCACCGCGAGGACGGCATTTGTGTATTGAAGGAGCAACGAGACGTCCTCGCCGATCCAGGAAGGTTTTTCGTAGGGTTCGTCGATTGATTTGAGTTCGAGTTCAGCGAGGACGAGTCCATCGTTGTCGCCATGGAATTCGTCAATTTCCCAGGTATGGTCATTGTGCTTGACGAAGTATCTTGTTTTCTTGATGATTCTGTTTTGGCAGAATATCTTGATCATCAGCATGCCGTCTATCAGCGGGATATCGTATTCGAATTCGAATTTTGAGATGCCCGTGTTAAGCCGTTTTGACTTGATCGTGAGCTTGGCGGTCGAATTGTCGATGATACGCACTCTTACATTGTATCCATCTGCCTGATTGAAGTATCCCTGGGTAATTTCGACCTTGCTGGATGCGAGTTTACGCCATTCTTCGGAGGTTGTTAGGAATTTGAGTTCGGTTTCGATCGCCATTTGTGTGTATGAAAAAAGTTTTCTGGGAAGTGATGAAAATCGTAATTTACATTATAGTACCTTGATTTCAAGGACAATAATTCGTCTCAATGGAATGAATAGGTCATTAGGAGTTGATGTAATGGTTGAAGTACAGATTAGGATGGAAGCCGGTTGCTCGGACCTGTTTCCTGCAAAAGCCCATGATGACGATGCGGCGTACGACTTGCATTCACGTGAGGATTTGACGATTGATGTCGGTGAAGTAAAGCTGGTGAAGACTGGAATCTTTATGGCTTTGCCTGTTGGCTATGAGGCTCAGGTACGTCCTCGTAGCGGATTGGCGTTGAAGAAGGGAGTGACCGTGCTCAATACCCCTGGCACGATTGACGCAGGATATCGCGGCGAAGTCGGCGTGATTATGATCAATGCTGGATGCGAGCCATTTAAGGTTGCCCGTGGAGATAGAATCGCGCAAATGGTGATCCAGGAGCTGCCCAAGGTCAAACTGGTGGCTACCGAAGAGCTGCCCTCAAGCGAACGAGGGGCAGGAGGCTTCGGCTCGACAGGAGTCTCGCAGCAGCGATAACTGATTCTTGTGGCGATCGGATCACGACTTCTTAATCCAGATTGCCTTGAATTCCCATGGCTTCAAGTTGAATTTGCAATTTCCGTTTATGAACTGGATTTCTTCCTGGTTCATCCATTCGATTGCATGTTGATTCATTGGGAATCCGAGGTTTTTCAGGTTGATTTTGAGAGTCGTTTCCGCATTGTTGTCGTCCAAGTTGCTGATGATGACAAGCAGCCCCTTGTTGTTGTCCTGGAATGCTGTGACGTATGTGTTTGCAGCCGAGGTTTGGAAGTTTTCTTGATTGTTCCAATAGGGGAGCATTTTTGCGTGTGAGAAGGGGAATTCGTCGTGGAGTTTCCAGAGTTTTGACATGATGTAGGTGATATCGAGCACGGCAGGCCGAATCGGGACACCGTGGAGGATTGTATAGGAAATCATATCCCTGGCGAAATAGGGCATTCCTTCGTAGACGAGGAATTCGGATGGGATGCCCCATTGGTAGCCCATCAGTTCTGTTCTGAAGGAATCCATAGGAAGAACCTCGAGTGTCTTTGCCCCGACTTTGTGCGTGTCAAGTTGTTCTCCGTTCCAGGTGCTGGTTCCGAAGCTGAGGGTCGGGGTGACCATGACGGTTGAGTTGTGGATATTGAGTTGCCCATCCTTTCGGCGCGATCTCGTCAGGTTGTAGAGTCGCTTCATGAAATCGCGTGTTTGGAAGATGGCGTACTTGGGATATGTTTTTCCATCGTATCCAACGAATCCGCAGCCGTGGTTTGGGTTTTTGCACGGTCCCGGCACCTCCGAGCCGTCCAGGTACCAACCTTGGATTGGGAATTCGTCCATCATTTTTCCAAGGTGGTGGAGGACGAAATCTTTCCAGACGGAGTTCCAGCAGGTGTAGTATGCTTTTTGGTCTGGTTTCCTGGTGTATCCGCCTGATCGTGGAACGGTGAGGACTTCGTCGCCCAGCAGATCCCAAACGGGTGAATTGTCAGAAAATTCCCTTGACATGTAGAGGAGGAGTTCCAGGTCGTTTTCCTTGCATGCGTTAACGAGCTTCGTCAATTTTGGTCGATTTTCTTCTGTCACGTATGGGTAGGATTGGTATGGAGACCAGTGCTCATGGAAGCAGATGGTTCTGGCGCCTAGGTGGCGAATCCATTTCAGGTACGGCATACGATCAACAGCCCCCCAGCTGATGCAATTGCCGAACTTGCCCGTGGTCGTGGTCGGATATTGATAGCCCCTGGGGGATAGGCCGGTCAAAGTCTCGGGCGTGTCAAAATGCTCCAGAAGCGTCGTGTGAGCATCCTTCGCATAGGGGCCGAATGGGGCGACAGGCGGTCGTTCGACGTCCAGGATCCTTAGTTCGTCAATCGATCCCTCGGGCGTGTTGTCTCCAACGAGCAGGGTGCCCGTGGCTGGATCGTCAGGAATCATGCCCTTGTTTTCGGTCTCAAAGGCGAGTTCGCCGTTGACATAGAGTCGCACCTTGTCCTTCCAGGTCATGGCGAGATGGAACCACTGTCCTGGTTCCCAGTCGATCTGCTTGCCTGGAGCGAACAGGACAGTTCCGCTTTTGCGCGACCAGACAACGGGACCTTGGACGAGTTCGTTCCAGTAGAAACCTGCGTTCGTACTTGTCATTGCGGAGGAGTTTTCCTCGTGCCAGCGCATGGTTACGATGCTGTGGTTGGTTCCGATTTTCCGTTCATTACGTGGGATTCCTCGTTCCCGTTGCGGGTATGCGGGGCGATACCAGCATTCGATGGTTCCCTGGCTTGGGTTGACGAGGTTTTTGAGCGGCCATGTTTTTGGCTCTGCTCGTCTGATGTCGCTTAGTCGTTCTGGCAAGCCATAGTTGCCTGAGTGCACGATCCTGTAGTCCCAGGCGTCTTTTTCCGGGACTTTCACCGGTGTAGGCTGGAAGCCGAACGTGTAGTCCAGTGGCTTTTGCGAGGTGAATTTGCCGTCGATGATCGTGCAGATCAGGGTAACTGGCTTTCCGTTTTGCGGCGGCGTGATGGTCAGTGCGGATTTGTTTTCGTAGGGGAACCAATTTTCCTGGGATTCGCAGAACCATGAGAAGCCCCGTTCTTCGTTACCCATCCAGACATAGGGCTTGAACGGGTGGATCCATCCATTTTCTGGTAGTGCCGCGCTGTTGGAGATGCTTCCCCAGCGTCCCGGGTAGTGGTAAAGGTACTTTGCGATGGTTCCCTTGAAGGGGATTTCAAGGGTGATGTTTTCCAGGGTTCCACGGGGATCCAGCTGGAGGTCGCATCGGACCATTGCGTCGAATTCCACTGAAATGGTTCCTTTCAAAGTCATTCCCGTCGTTGATGTCGCGTTGATTTGGAATGTCGCATGGGTTTCCTTGATTTCCGTTGTCTTGATATTGTCGAATTTCCAGTTGATGGGTTTCCCGTCATGGAGTCCCTTGAGTTGTATGGGTTGCGCGAGGAGTTCGATGTTTCCGTTTTTGACTTGGGTTGGGAACGGAGATTCCACGAACTGGATTTCGTTTTGTCCTGCGATGACAGTTCGTTGGTTTGCCTTGTCTTCCTGGAGTTTGACTGGCACCCAGGGAGCTGGGACCTTGTCGCTAAGCCCTTCCTTTGTACCTAGCCATTCTGGATTGAGCGGGTTTTCAAGGTTGAGTTCATCGGTTGCCCTTTGTGTCTCGCCTTGTGCGATTCCCTTGATGGTGAGGTTTCCCTTAGGTAGCTCGGCGGCCTGAAATTCCACTAGGTAGTCCTTGTTGGCACCCGGGGTGGCTTCTCGAGTGATTTTTCGATTGCCGTCACCGGTGATTTCATAGGTTACTGTGGCGGCATCGAAGGCTGGTTTTGCCGTCAGTTTGATTACTTGTTTCCCGATCAGCGTGGCTGCTTTGATCGCAAGCGGCTTGGGAATGGTGAACTCGACTGTACGTGTGAATACAGGGGCGTTTCGCTGGTTTTTGAGCATGATCTCGAGGCTGTAGGTTCCTGGGGTTGGTGGTACTTCGGAGTCAAAGACGGGGATCGCCTTGGTGCCGATGGCTTGTTTAATCGCTTTTCGTTGGGTGAACGTACCTGGATTTTGCTGGTTTTCGACGTGTAGGGTGGCTTCCAGCGTGTATGGTTGCGGATTTTGCGTCTGGTAGTGGAATTGGAATCCGTCTTCGATGATCGACTGGAGGGTGAACGTTGACAAGGATGGGACGGGTTGGTTGGCCAGGATGGCGTGTGCAAAATCCTCGGCTCTGTGAAGGCGTCGTCCTCGCATCGTGCTCCAGGTCAGGATGCCGCCAAGATACTTTGAGTTGACGGCGATGTTGATGCCGAAGACATCGGTCGGCGCCTTCTCAAGACTCAGGGTGGTCCAGGGGATTTCCACTTCGGCGTACCAACGACCAGGCGTATTCTTGGCGGCTGCAGTCCATATGCCGTCGAAAGACTTGTCACCCTGGATGCTGTCAAACCTAACCCCCAAGGCGTTGACCACAAATTGGTAGTTCTTCTCATGGGAATGCGTTGGATCAAGATGGATTTCTACCGAGTCGTCCTCCCAAACAGCACCGTCAAAATCCGTCGCCTTTGCGATGGCGAGCTTGCCGGGTTCAAGCGGGGTTTCGACTGCAATCTGAAGAGCCTGAGGCGTCCACTTCAAGTACGCAATCGGTTGGTTGTCAACAAGCTTGCTGCCGACAAATTGGATGAATCCAGTACAAATTGCAGCGTCCTGCCACTCGTTTGCGCTGATCGAACCGTCGATTACAGCGGCAATCGCGGCTTGGGGGATTTGTGATTTCGTCCAAGTTGTGTTGTCAGCGGGACCTGCGGTGACCGCGACGGCGATGAGGCACGTGGTGAAAAGCAATCGTTTCATCTTGGAACTCCTATGTGAATGGGTGGCATGAAAAAAGCGCTTGGCA
The DNA here is from genome assembly GCA_002305655.1 of Lentisphaeria bacterium UBA1407. GTDB lineage: Bacteria > Verrucomicrobiota > Lentisphaeria > Oligosphaerales > Oligosphaeraceae > UBA1407. The sequence goes on from DBPZ01000126.1 coordinate 7,647, forward strand.
TAGTTTAGTTATGAGAAATGGGATTTGCAAGGTTGATGTATGGTGGCAGGTACAAATTTTAGTGATTCTCTTGCGTGTCTTTTATGGGGGCATTATATTTTTATTCTAATTGTTTCTACGACGCCTTCGCAAAATCTTTTTGATGTGACGAAGGGGGCTATGGAGAAACGCGAGGTTCTTGGACTTTGTCGCAGCGAATAGGCAAGTTCAGAAAACGTCGGCAAATCTGACTTGACAAAAAATTGCCGAGTTTGCCACTTACTGGAGAATGGTCTTCGGGGATGAATTTAACAAGTTGTCTGATGATTTCGTTGACCGTCGTCAATGGCGCTATGATCCGCCGGAGAGTTTGACGTCGGTAGGGGTGACTTATGCCCGTCGTGTCGAGTTGACATCACCTTCGAATCCCTTTCCTCTTGAGCGTGGCGGTGTTTTGGAGTCATTGGTTGTTGAGTACGAGACGTACGGCGAGTTGTCATCTGATGGTTCCAATGCAATCTTGGTTACTCACGCCTTGTCTGGGGATGCTCATGCTGCGGGTTGGGATGGTGAGGCGCGCCGTCGCGATCGTCAATGGCGGTTGCGACGACCTGGCTGGTGGGATGGGATGATCGGTCCTGGGAAACCGCTGGACACGAATCGATTCTTTATCATTTGCGCCAATGTCATCGGAAGTTGCTATGGTACGACGGGACCCGCCAGCATCAATCCTGCCACGGGGAGGCCGTACGGGTTGAGATTTCCCGAGGTTACCGTAGGAGATTGGGTTTGCATGGAGGCGACATTGCTGGATCGATTGGGAATCGACCAATTGTATGCCGTCTGCGGAGGATCGCTCGGCGGTCAACAGGCACTTGAGTGGGCGCTGAGGTTCCCCGATCGAGTTGGAAAATGCCTAGTGCTCGCGTCAGGACCAAAGCTACCGACACAAGGGGTCGGATTCAATGCCGTGGGACGCCATGCCATCCTGCACGATCCGTATTTCCGGGGCGGTGACTACTATGGACAAGCGGAACAGCCTCGGAATGGACTTGCCGTGGCACGAATGCTGGCTCACATAACCTACCAGTCGGGAAAGCAAATGGACAGCAGGTTTGGGCGGAAGTTGCAGGAAGAGAGCATGAAGAAGGGGTGGTACGAGGTCGAATATGCCGTTGAGAGTTATCTGAACTATAAGGGGCGTGCATTTGTTGAGCGTTTTGACGCCAATAGCTACCTATATATGACTAAGGCAATGGATCATTACGATGCGGCTGCGGCTTGGGGTGGCGGGGATTTGTTGCAGGCGTGCAAGCGCGTGAAGGCAGAAATGCTTGTTGCTGCTTTTTCAACCGATTGGCTTTATCCCCCGGAGGAAAGCTCCTTGTTCGTCAAGGCATTGCTTGCCAACAGAATTCCTGTAACGTATGTGAAGATTGACACTATCTATGGTCACGATGCATTCTTGCTGGAGGTGGAACGCGTCGGTCGAATGCTGCGTGCGTTTTTGTTGTCTCCTATGCCTTCCCGTCGTACTCAAGCTCAATATAACGAGGGAAGTTTATGATGATGGATGAGGATTTCAACAAATTGCCTTCCGGTCTCGGCGAGTTTTTTCGCAGTTTGGGTGTTCGTTCAATCGACAGCACGTTTGATCAACTGCGCGATCTTGCGAATCGGCAGTTATCTTTGGGAAGCAGCGGTCATTACGAGTCTCATGCTCCCAAGCGTTGGGAAGATAGTTTGATCGAGGGCTTGGTTAAGACTGGTGATCGCGTGCTGGACTTGGGATGTGGCGATGGCGAGCTGTTGGTTCGGTTGGTGTATCGTTGCGGCGCCGAGGTTCAGGGCATTGAAACCAACGAGGATCTGGTGATTCGTTGCATCGAACGCGGTGTGCCTGTATGCCACGACGATTTGGAGCAAATGCTCAGCATCCTTCCTGACAGGAGCTTTGACATTGCCGTGATGGAGAATACGCTACAGACGCTGGTCCACCCGCTGGATGCCTTGAGGGGTATGCTCAGGGTGGCCCGAATCGGAGTCGTCTCATTCCCGAATTTCGCCCATTGGAGCGTACGCTTGACGTTTGGCTTGGGTGGTCGGATGCCGGTGACGTCCTCGTTGCCATATACTTGGTACGATACGCCCAATATCCATTTGTGCAGCATCAACGATTTCACGGATTGGGTAGTCGCAGATGACGTTGAGGTTCTGGAGTCGTGGGTGCTTGTGGAAGGAAAGGTCGAGAAGTTCAATGGGGACGATCACAACAAGACCGCAGAACAGGCCATGTTCGTCATTAAGGGAAAAGATTCCATGCCCGCAGGAGAAGATAGATAATGGCAGTTGACACGAAACGACCTAAAATCTGGATCTTCTCAGGTGAAGCCAGCGGCGACGACTATGGAGCCGGATTGGCCAGGGCATTGAAAGCCCTGAGGCCGGATGTGGAATTGAAGGGAATGGGCGCGGAAAAAATGCGCTCTGCAGGCGTGGAATTGATGGTTGATTCCACCGAGTTGGGAATCGTAGGCTTCGTTGAAGTTATCAAGCATCTCCCGTTTTTCATTCGATTGCTGGGCGACATGGTTAGACGTGCCGAAGCTGAGCGCCCTGATTGCGTGGTGTTGATCGACTACCCTGGCTTTAATTTGCGGTACGCTGAGCGTTTGCATCGCCTGGGCATCAAGGTCGTCTACTACATCAGCCCCCAAGTCTGGGCCTGGAAAGCGGGCAGGATACCGAAGATTGTTGCGAATGTGGATCGGATGCTGTGCATTTTTCCGTTTGAACCCAAGGTATATTCGGGAACCTCAATGCGAACCGAGTTTGTTGGGCATCCTCTGTTGGAGAGCTTGTCGCCGTACACGTCTCGTCCCGAATCACGTGACGAGAATGTCGTTGTGCTGCTGCCTGGAAGTCGTCGCTCCGAGATCAGCCGCTTGCTGGTCCCCTTGGTTCGTGCGGCTTCGATTGTCTCGAAGCGCCATCCCGGGCTTCGGTTTCATTTGCCGATGCGCAACCAGGCTGGAATCGAGTTTGCCAAAGGTATTTTGGAACGGGAGTTCGTCGATGGGCCGATGCCGTCGCTTGATTTCAGCAGCGGCGATGCGCGCGAGTGGTTGCGGCGCGGCATCGCCGGAATTGCCGCCAGCGGGACGATTACCGTGGAGGCGGCCATTCTGGGCTGCCCAGTGGTGGTCGCATACAAGCTGAATTGGTTGACTTGGGAATTCGCGAAACGAGTGGTGAAACTGCCTTCGATAACGATCGCCAACCTGGTAACAGGCAAGACGGTTTTCGAGGAATGCCTGCAAAATGACGCCAATCCCGAGCGACTGGCCGATGCGCTGGAGGCTATATTGCCTGGCGGTTCGCGTCGCGATGAGGTTTTGGAAGGGATGCGGAGTTGCGTTCGCGAACTTGGAGAGAATTGGCCTGTGAGCAGGAATGTGGCATCCCATGTATTGGAGGTCGCAGGATTTGCGGCTGGAGGTGAGCGATGAGTGACCCGATTGGTGTGACGATTTTGGGAAGCGGGAGTTCTGGGAATGCGACGATTGTGCACTGCGGCGACGAGGGGATTGTGATTGACGCCGGATTCAGCTTTCGAGAATTCAAGAAGCGATATAAGCAATCTGGTTTGCCCAAGGATTTGAAGTTGCGTGGCATCCTTGTGACTCATGAGCATGCGGATCACGTCAAGGGATTGAGAGTATGCTCCAATGAACTCGATATTCCCATTTTTGCGACCCGAATGTGCGCTGATGTATTGCGGATGCGTGACGACCAATTTGGTCAGATGAGCCTGATTGCCGCCGGCGGTCATTTCAGCCTTGGAGGCTTTGAAGTCGTCCCGTTCTCGGTTCCCCATGATGCGAATGATCCTGTTGGCTACGTGATATGCCGTGGCTCGTGCAGGGTCGGAATTGCCACTGATGTTGGGAATGCGAACAACACAGTCAAGTATGAATTAAGGAATTGCGATACCCTGGTATTGGAAAGCAACCATGACTTGAACATGCTGGCGGCTTCCCAAAGGCCGTGGAGCCTGAAGCAACGAATCATGGGCAGCCGAGGACACCTAAGCAATGTTGCGACGGCTGAACTCCTGGGAAGCATATTGGGAGAAAATACCCGCAATGTCATCCTGGCGCATATCAGCAGGGAATGCAACAAGCCCGAAATCGCCATGGACAATGCCAGAAAACAACTGGAACAGATGGGCAGAAACGATATCAACCTGACCTACGCCACGCAGGAAAACCCACTGGAAACAATCTGGAACTGAATTATTGGAGCCAACTTTATGAATCGCCCGTTGATTGGAATCACTGCAACTTATAATGAACAAAGCGGTCTTAGCGGCAACTACAACGGCTACTCAAAGGCGGTTCTATGCGGCGGCGGAATACCATTGTTCATCCCTTGCATCGAATCCTTGCAGGAAGTCAAATCGTATTTGAGGCGATTGGATGGATTGATCCTCTCAGGCGGACCGGACCTCAATGCAAGTTGGTATGGATTGGAAAACCACCCGGATATGGAAATTATGGCGAAACGGCGGGAAGACTGGGACATGGCGCTCGCAAAAGAAGCGGTTGACAATGGAAAAATCCCACTGCTTGGAATCTGTCTTGGTATCCAGGAACTCAATGTCGCATGCGGCGGGACGTTGCTTAGGCACGTTCCCGAAGATATTGGGACAGCTGTGGAGCATCGGCGGGTTACTCCGGGAGTCGAAACCTACCATGAAGTGACCATCGAGGAAAAAAGCGAGCTTGATAGCATCCTGGGAACCAGAAAGCTGACCTGCAACTCCTCGCATCATCAGGCGGTTGGACAGGTGGGAAAGGGCTTCAAGGCCGTGGCCTGGGCATCGGATGGTTGCGTGGAAGCGATCGAACCGATCGATGGATTAAAGGATCGATTCGCTCTTGGAGTCCAATGGCATCCGGAAAGAATCGTCGATCAACCCAAACAAGATCTCATTTTTAAAGCACTTGTCCAAGCTTGTTTGTAAAAAAATCAAAAATAAATTCCAAAAAAATTTGCATAGTTTTGAATTAGGCATATTTTACAAGGTTTAGAACTAGAATCATCATTTTAGGGTGGTGGTTTAGTTGGGTCGCCTGGTGTGTGATCCCTTTCTAATTAAGAATCCGGAAAGTGAAAAAAAGGGTTCGCATTGATCCAAGATCGGAGTGTTTGAAGATGGCGAAGAATTTGTATGTCGGCAATTTGAGTTACAGCGTTACCGACGAAATGTTGAACGAGCTTTTCTCTCAGTACGGGAAGGTTGACAGTGCTCGTGCGATCACTGACCGTGAAACTGGTCGCAGCAAGGGTTTTGGTTTTGTTGAGATGCCGAATGACGCCGAAGCACTGGCAGCCATCGAGGCATTGAACGGCAAGGAACACTTGGGTCGCGCATTGACTGTCAACGAAGCAAAGCCCCGCGAACCTCGCCAGGGTGGTGGTGGCGGCTTCCGCAGAAGCTACTAAGTTTCCCGCTAGGAAACTAAAGTACAAGACGTCCGCATCTAAGGTGTTTCACCAGATGGCGGGCGTTTTTTTGCGTACCCAAAAATTCCCTCTTTTGGATATCTGCTTTTTCTTTTTCTTCAGCTCGGTGTAATTAGAGCGTAAGGAATATAATTGCTGCGATGCCCAGGAGCAGTGCGCAGATTTTCTTGGGAGTCATTTTTTCCTTGAGGAAAATTGCGCTTAGTGCGAATGTGCCCAGGAAGCTCATTTGTGCGATTGGATTGACGACGGATGCATTGCCAGTTGCATTCATTCTCGCCATGAAGAAGACGATTCCCGAGACAAATACTCCAGACAGCAAGGCGGTCTTGATTTCGCCCTTCCCCGGGAGCTTGAGGTTTCGTTCTGTGACGAGGTGGTAAGCCAGTCCGCCCAAAACCCAGAAGAGTGCATTGATTGTTGTGACTCCGTTGACGTCGGCCTGATGGTCAAATCCATACTTGTAGGAGAGTCCCATTCCGGCTCTGAGCAAGCAGGCCGCCAAAGAAAGCGCAAATCCGATTTTTGCCTTGCGGCGATCGCGTTCGGATTGGCTGGCGTCATTATTAGTTGGAATGAAGGCGATGATGGCGCCAAAGGCGCAGATGACGCCAACCAGGATTTGTGGCGTGATCGGTTCGCCCAGGAGAAAGAATGCCCCGATGACGACCAGGACCATGTTGAGCCTGAAGATCGTCGAACTGATTCCCGCACTCTGGTATTTCATCGATTCGATCAGCAGAATGTTGGAAGAAAGAGAAAGCGAGCCTGAAATCGCGCCCCAAAGGAGGGTGGCATGAAGGGTGGAAGTCTCGGAATACGGAAGCCAAACCATGAAGGCAAACCAAACAATTCCGACCATCGACACGAATGATCCCGTCGATTTCTTCCCCTCTTGAGTGCTATTGGCAAAAAGCTTGAAGACAAAGTCGCTGAAAGCAGAGAAGAAAAGACAGCAAAGAGCGTAGATTATAGCCATGGAATAATAATGAAAAATTGGTGATTGGTGAAAACTAGGTAAAAACATAATGTAATGCACAAATAAATTATTGTATGAAACTTAGGAGCCGTTCAAAAATAAAGTTACCATTTCCGGTTTCTTGTGGCCGCCTTTTCCCCTGTCCTGTCAGTCGCGTATTGAGCCAAACAATCTGATTCCAAGGAAAATATGCATGGCGAAGGGGAAAATTTAGATAAAAATATTTGCAAAGCGCGGGATTTGCAGTAAATTAAATTTGTTTTTGTGCCGGAGTGGCGGAATGGCAGACGCGCTAGACTCAAAATCTGGTGTCCTTACGGGCGTGAGGGTTCGAGTCCCTCCTCCGGTACCAGCGCTTAATCAAGGGGCTCACGACTAGGTAGTAATCGCGAGTCCCTTTTTTGCTTTCTTGTATCTTGCGGTTCGGCAAAAACTAAGGAGTCCACCAATGAAGAATTGTTTCTTGGCGTGCATGATGCTGTCCCTATGCAGTTTTGGAGCAGGAGACGAGGCTTGGCTTTCCTTGATTCGGCGCGACCACCCCAGGATGTTTTTCAATCGTGATACGTGGCCGACTGTCAAGGCACGTGCTTTGGGCGAGCAACGTCAGGTTTTTGAAACGATGCTCCGCTCAGTCGAAAACTATCCTATGGATCCGGTTTGTTCAGGCTACGATCCCATTGTGTTTGGCGAGGTAAAGACAGCCTCGGGAACCCATAAGATCACCGCCGCAACGCCAATCAATTCCGTGCGCGACTGGGGACCGGAAGCCGCCCAATGCGCATTTGTCTGGCGAGTCACAGGAAATCCAATCTTCCTTGAGAAGGCGCGGAAGATGATTGAGGTTTCCGCCGCCGCCTATCGGATGGCCATCAAAAATGGACGCGCAGTGAACTGGTACTCAACCAATCGAGTGCTGGCACTGGCGGCATACGATTGGATCTACGAAGGATTGGATGACGCACAACGCAAACCCTTGATTACCGAGTTGGTCGCACACGTAGAAGAAGTTCAGCGTGGACCAGGAAAGCCAAGAATCATTCGATTGAACTCAAGCGGCGTCGGATCGGGGTTCTATGGAGTCGAAAACATGCTGTGGTTCTCCGGTCTGGCCGCCTATGGTGACGGATATTGCGACGAGCTGGCGCTTAAGCACCTCCGTCGAGGATACGAATTGAACCAGAAATTGCTGGAGTACCGCTCCAGGAGCGCAGGGGATGACGGCGGACTTTCCAGCGGCGTTGACGGATATTGCATGGGTGCGTACCCATGGTCGCATTTCAATTTCTTCCATACGTACCTTTCCGCCACTGGCGTGAATGTGGCAAAAGACTGGCCGTCGATGGCACTGTTTCCAAATTGGATTTACTGGCTTTGGATTCCCGTACGCGGGAGCAATGCCGCCTTGACCTTCGGATTCGGCGACTGCCAGCATGTGACCAATGAGATGAATATCGGGACGGTCTATGAACACATGTCGCAGTACATGCACTTTTTCAAGGATGCCGACCCCGAGGCGGCAAGCTTGGCGGCATCGCTCAGGTCGTTGGTCAACAAGCGGACGCCGGGCTGGGTTGTCCTTCCATTTATCTTGGGCAGCGGCGATGATGTCCAACCCTACATGGAACAGGAACTTCAGCACACGCCGTTGAAGGCAAGGCATTTTGAGTCGCTGGGGCAAATTGTCATGCGTTCCGATTGGACTCCTGAAGGAACGTACTGCTTGTTCACCAGCGGTGCCGAAATAACACAACATAAGCACTTGGACGAAAACAATTTCGTCATCTACAAACAGGGATTCCTAGCACTTGATTCCGGAACGCGTGGACGTGAAACCGACTATAATCTAAGGCATTACTACGCACAAACCGTCGCCCATAACTGCATCCTGATCCATCAGCCTGGCGAACCTCTGGCCCCCTATTGGGGAATGAGGGAAGATAGTCCCGAGGGAAAACTCAACCATGGCGGAATGATCACGCCGAAGGGCAAGACTCTCGCCTTTGAGACCAACGATCTGTTTACATATGTGGCAGGCGACGCATCCAATGCGTACGGCAAAAAAGGCAAGGAAGCCGTCAGGCAGTTCATCCACCTCCAACCCGATTATTTCGTGGTCTATGATCGAGTTGCAGCGTCAGATCCAAACTACCGGAAAGAATGGTTGCTCCATACTCAAAATCAACCGATCATCAACGGAAAAACCTTGATAGCAGACGAGAACAAAGGGCGTCTTTTCTGCGAAAGCCTGCTTCCTAAAGACGCCAAGTTGACACTGGTCGGAGGACCAGGAAAAGAATTCTGGGCATCCGGGAAGAATTGGGAAGTTGACAGCGCTTGGCTTGAGAGGACGGTCAACAATCTCGCTAAAAGCGGACGTGAGCCTTTGTTTGGAAAATGGCGCTTGGAAGTGTCGCCTGGAGAAGCCCGGGTTGACGATCGATTCCTCCATGTCCTCACCGCCTGCGTGCAAACCGTGGAAGCTGGAATTCCAGCAAAATTGCTTGAAAGTCCAGACCAGGACGGCGTCGAATTGCAGCTGCCTGGAAAGACGATTGAAGTCTGGTTCAATCGGACTGGAGAAGTCGGTGGCAAAATCGTCGTTCGCGGCGGCAAGACCTATGAGCTTCGAAAGGATATCCAGCCGCAAGCAGGTGTCAAAATCGTGCCCTGAACGTAACCTATAGAGCTGAGTTTCCTGCACCGCCAGCCTATTTCTGTTGCCGTTGCCACTCAAAGATTGAGGGCACGGTCGGCTGTGGTCGCGTAGCGAGCTGCTGTTCACTGAGTGGGAAGAGGCCGTTGTTGCGGGCATTGAGGATTCGCGTACTGTTAGAGTCGGTGGTGACGGCGCTGCCGAAGACGCGATTGTCGTAGAAGTCGACGCCTTGGCAGTCGGGCGTGGCCAGTTGTACTGCTGGCGAGCGATTGTCTTTGAGGATAAAGACATTGCCGGCGATGATGTGGTCGAAGCTTACGTTGCGGGTGGTGAAGCCCGGTCCCTTGTCCACGGTGAATCGGTTGTGGAGAATCAGCCAGTTTTCATTCATGCCGCCGAGCCAGAAGCCTGCCTTGGGCGAGAACACGTCGCAGTTATAGACGACATTTCGTGGTCCGTTGGGACCGTGTGCGTCGTCTTCGGGAGGCGATGCCCACATGCCGAAGCCGTAGGCGCCATTGCTGGTGCTGGAATAAACGACGCAGTTTTCCATGAGGTTTTCGTTGGTCCAGCCGGAGTGCCATTGGGCGTCGCTGTCATGGAAGACGCCATTGCGGATGACGCAACCGCTGGCGGACCATTGGAAGAGCGGCGCGTGCCGGTAAGCGAAGGTCTCGATGCCATCAATGAGGCAGTCCCAGCTATGTTCCCATCCGGCGTAGGCCGTGCCGCCACCGCCCTTGAACCACGCATCGCGGAAGACCATGTTGCGGAGTTCGCAGAATTTTGCCTGCGAGCCATAGACGGGAAAGCGGCCGCATTTGATGACTTCGATATCCTTGGCCCAGCAATTCCAGGCATTATGGAAGAGCACGGTGCTGATCCAAAGGTTTTCGGTCTGCTCAATGCTAAGGGCTTCAATGCCACCGCGTTGGATGGGATGGTATTTGCGAATGAAGCTGCCGTCAATTATCGGGAATTCGATGCGCAGGGGCTGCTCCAGTTCGATGGTATTGCCGGATACGGCCTTGATGCGCAGGGCATTCTTGCGGTAGACGCCCCAGCGGCAGGCGTTTTCAGTGAGGGTTTTCCAGCGTTCGGTGGCCGGTCCGTCAATAATGACGTAGTCGCCTGCGGCGAAGTCGGTGGCGTCCTTGACGGTAATGCTTGTATCGCCTCGCTTGCCATCGGCGCTGAGTTCGCTCCGTGTGTTGGTGAAGCCTCGGCCCTGGAAGAGAATCGCGGCGCTAATGCTTGGTGGCGGCATTTCGCCTTCCTTGGGATTGAGGACGATCGGTAGGCTGCAGCGCCGGGTGCTGCCATCCTTGTAGGTGGCTGTGCCTTCCAGTGTCAGCGGTCCGCCTTCGGGGAAGTGCTTGAGAATGGCGCTACCGCTGACGGCGGTGACAAAGCTGTTGCCGGAGTGGGCGCTGATCCCCCAACGGGCAAGAGTCTTTCCGCCGGCGCTGATGATCAATGTTCTCAAGTCGGTTGGCAAGGCATGCAATTCTACACGCGACTGCGGACCGACTTGGGCGTTAGCGCTTGGCGAGTAGAATTGAATGCCGTCCTGACCGATGCCATAGCGGAAGATGATCTTGGTTTTGCCGATGCCCTGGCCACGGATGACCACGCCGTCGCGACTGATGGTCACGGGACGGTCGAAATGGTAGGTGCCGGCGTCCAGAATGATTGCGCCACCATCGGCGGGCAAGGCGGCGCAGGCTGCGGCGAGCGCCGTGCTGTCATCGAGGTTGTCATTGACTTTGGCGCCGAAATCACTCAGCTTGAGAGTTGCAGGAATGTCGGGGATGCCGCCTTCGACGCCGCATCGTCGCCAGTCGGGATAGACAATGCCGTCGGGACCGACGACATCAGCGGCGGTCAGGCGATGTGTTTCCTGCGGTTTGATCTTGTACTGTGGCGTCCATGGTGGCTCGGTGCGGAAATCTTGTCGTTCCATGGACAGGTCATCGATATAGGCATGGACGTGGGCATGGCTGTAGCTGTGGAAGTAGAGTTGGACAGCGTGGGTATTTTCGTCAAGGAAAACATTTAGGGCGAAGGGCGTCCATTTTCGGCTGCTGCCGCCTAGTCCGCGGATGTGTTCGTCCGCGACTGCAATGCGTTTCCTGTCCTGATTAAATTGCCTGAGGTAGATGCCGAGACCACTACCGGAGACGGGATAGTACCAGCCCTTGATGACAAGTTTGGCTGGGCCGTTGCAGGGGATTATCGGTCCTGAAGCCCAGCTGCCGCTGACATCATGTTCGTCAAGGGTCTTTAGCGAGTACTTGCCGCTGTGTGCCTGCTCTTCGCTGAGGGTAGTCATGCCTCCATCGCCTTCGCCGATGGTCCAGTGTTCCAGACCCTGCTCAAAATCGGCGTTGGGGAATTCCAGTACCTGTGCGGCGATGGCTAGCGGGAGAACGGCAACGAGAAAGAGGTAGTGTAGTTTAGACATGTCTGGAATAAAAATTTCGTGATTTTGTACATAAAAGGCATGTGACATGCCTCGATTTTTAGAAGACGACTGTACGCATGAATGCGGCGTTGTGAGGCGTGACAATTGGTTCCTCAAAGCTCTTGTTTTCTTGCGTTAGTCGCAATTGGATCAGGCTGTTTCGTATGTGGTTCTTCGCCTTGTCGAAAAACACGATCTTGGCGGTTGCGTTTTGTTTGTTTTGCGGCAGCTGTACGATGATTTTCCTAGGTTGTTTTGGTTGGACTTCGATGTCTTGGACTTCGGCATTGAATTCTTGCCTGACTGATCCGTCCGGAATCAGTTCTGGTTTAAGTTCAAGCGGTGTTAGCTGGTCGATTTCTTCTTGGGTTGCCGGCCTGATCGCCACATTGTCGAGTGTTATGGAGGAGGGATTTCTGTGGATGACGAACGCCAAGCGCGCCATTTTGGCATGGCTTGGGGTTTTGAAGACGAAGAAGCCATCGTCATTTCCGATCGGGAACCAGGGTACGATGTAGTTAAGTCGTTCTCTTTCGTTCCATTGTCCGTCTGGGTTTTGGAAGTAGATGAATGTATTTGGGAATGCTCCCAGGCTTCGCGCCTGGTTGAAGGTCAGGGTTAGGAATTGGTCTGGTTTGACCTCGAAGTCTTGGTAGATTCTAGTGTATGTTTTTTCGTCGGGTTTGGTAAGAGTTACCTTGCCGTCCTCGATTTTGGCATGGGACTTATTTGGCGTGACGTTCCAGTGTTCGAGATCTTGTGAGAAGTCGCCGTTTTTCAGGTTGCTGTCATTGGTTGATACGTGTTTGATTGTCTTGGCCTCAAGGCTGAAATCAGGTTTTTGAGCAAGGGGTTTAAGTCCCAGGTCCTTGAATTTCAGCATAACTGGATAGTGGTCGGAAAGTGAGCGGAAGAATTTCCTGTCTGATCTGAAATAGTTGTTAGCCTCGACGACATTTTGGACGAGGTTATCCGAGAGCAGGGCGAGATCGATTCTCCAATTGTAGTTGATACTTTGTTCTTTCAGGATATTGAAGAAAACGTCATTGAGTCCTGCGTCGAGGAGTTGCTTCACGGCAGTGTAGTCGAATTTCCCCTCGTTGAGGTTTTTCTTCCTTGACTTTATGTAGGCTTCCAATTGCGCCGGGGTTTTTGCCTGAAGCCACGCATCGAATTTCGGTTGATCGAGAGGCGATGAGTTGTTGAAGTCGCCCATCATGATGATTTTTTCGTTGTTTTCGATTAGCGGCTTGAGTCTCAATGCGTAGTCGTTTGTTTCTCGGATTCTAACCTGGTAGTCAAAAGGCGAGCAATGGATCGACATGAAGTAGACGCCGTCGATTTTAGCGAGTACGAATCCATGGTGGAATCCTGCCGTATGCGTTTCGATGAGATCGAAGGGCCTGTTTGAGGTCAGTGCGATTGAGAAGTCAGTGTAAGGCTTTGCGACGGCGGCGTAATCGTGTCCCCAGAGCTTGGCGAATCTTGCGAAGGACTCGCTGTCATGCCTTGCGATTTCCTGGAAGAGGATGACGTCTGGATTGATCGATCGGATCCATTCTGCGGTTTCTAGTGCCTTGGTTGTGGAATTGAACCCGATAAGCACGTTGTACGCAAGGACGGTCTCCGCATTGGTCAGGATGGAGGTGACCAGGATTGCCAGGCAGAGGGCGAAGCGAAAAAAGATTGATTTCATCGAACTACCCTGATTTAGAATGCTTAGGAGCCGTTAAAAAATAAAGTTTACACTTCCGGTTTCTTTTGGCTGCCTTCCCCCCGTTCTGTCAGTCGCGTATGCGCATACGCTCCTTTCAGGACGGGGGAAAAACAGCTCAAAANNCCTTAATTTTTGAACAACTCCTTACTTGGTCGACTCGTCAAGTTGAATAATTTTTTCACCGGATTTGCAGTATCCGAATCGTTCACGCAGGACTCTTTCGATGGCAGGCGGGTCTTCGGAATTGAGTTTTGAGATTTCCGTTCGTTTGCTGTCCAACTTTTCATCAAGTGCATCTTTTTGCTGGAGCAGTTCAGTGCGTTCGTCATTGAGCCTTGCGTTCTCGCCAAAGACTGGGGTCAGGAAGAAGAGTCCGCCTGCAATGCAGATGACTAGAGTGATGAGGAGAAATAAGTCACGCAACGACATTTGAGTGCTCCTGGAATGAAAGGGTGATGATTATATTGATTTTTTGATTTACTGTAGGCAGACCTGAATCTCCAATGGAATCAGCCTTTGGCGGTGATGTTGGAAACTCAGGACGATGATTTTGACGAACTGGCCGCTTTTGGCGTGCTTGAGGATTTTGGTGATGTCGTCAACCGTGGCGACTTTTTGATTGGCGAATTGAATGATGATATCCCCTCTTTTGACGTAGTCTCTCCAGATTTCCTGTTGAGTCATAAAGAGCGATTCCGGTTGGATTTCGTTGATGACGAGTCCTTTGAGGTCTTTGCTAAGGTCGAGTGCATCGCAGAGGTTTGGAGTTAGTTCTTGCACTTGGAAGCCGAGTCTTGTCTGAACCAGGAGGCTTTGCGGGATTTCCGTTGCTTTGACCGTGATGGTCTTTTTGTTTGCCAAGGTCAATTTGACTGATTGCCCTGCCCTGACTTTTGCGATGATGTGTCCGAAGTCCAGCAGTCTTGCAACCCGTTTGTCGTTGACGTGCGTCACGATGTCATTTGACTTTATGCCCGCCTTGTCTGCCGGGCTGTCGGGTATGATTTCCGTCAGTTTGATTCCTGTGCTTGTTGCTTCGAGCTGGGCTCTCGGCGAAATTCCTAGATATGCATTGGAGAATCTACAGGGCAGCAGCCAATGTGAAAGGAACTGCTCCACTCGTTTGATTGGGATTGCGAATCCGATGCCCGAGGCATTGCGCCTGATTGCCTGGTTGATGCCGATCAGCTGCGCGTCCAGGTTGATCAGGGGACCGCCCGAGTTGCCAGGGTTGATCGCGGCGTCGGTTTGAAGGATATCGCTGAATGGGTATGAATCGTCTTCGTAGGTTCTGTTGATGGCTGAAAGGACACCTTGGGAGACGGAGTGCTCCAGGCCGAATGGATTGCCGATGGTAAGTACAGTTTCGCCGAGCATCACGTCATCAGGTTTTGCGAAAGTGGCTGCCTTGAGCGGCGTTGCATCCTTGCGTTCCGCCATTCTGATCAGGCAGAGGTCGTTGGGCGCGTCAAATCCAACGAGTTCTCCTTGGCATGACTCTCCGTTCCAAAGCCTGATTTCGATGTTTTTCGCTCTTTTGACGACGTGTAGATTGGTTAGCACGAGTCCGTCCGGGTCAATGATGATTCCGCTTCCGAGAGGAGCGTATTCCTTAACGATCTTGTGCTTGGCGCGTCTGAATCTGAAGAAGAAGAATTCTTCGAAATCGTCTTCGTATCCATCATTGACCTTGACGAGGGTTTCCGTTCCGATGTTGACGACCCACGGTAGCGCGGAGGAGATGGCCCGAACTGTCGGCGTCACGCGATGGCTAGTTGTGCTTTCCTGGGCTTGAAGTGAGGAAAATGCAAAAAAGAAAATGAACGGTAGTAGGAATCGCAAGGGAAGCTCCTGGATGGCTTGAAGATCAAGGCTTGTAAGATGTTGTCAACAAAGGAAATAGATACAATTCAACTATGATGCCGATACAAAAAAGGGCATAACTAACCTGTCAGGCGTGGTTGAATACATCATTAAAGTATTTTATATTGTGATGATTTCAAGATGGAAAAACGTATTTTTTGTAATATTTATCATAAAAGTCCAAGAAAATCCAAGCAGGAAGGAAAAAGATGAAACGACTACTTTTGATTTTAACGGTATTGGGTTTGTCATTGTGTGGTCAATTGGTGAAGAACGGCGACTTTTCGTTAGGCGAAGGCGAGGAGGTTTCCAATTGGAAATTGGGCGTTGGTCCTGGCGGCGTTGTAGAAGGCGCGAATCGGGGGATTTACGTGATTGGCGAGGGGCAGGACTGCACCTACTGGCTGTCCGATCCCGTTCCATTTTCATCGAATGGGACGTATCGGATTCGTTTTCGTGCTCGTGGCGTCAAAGCCGGCAATGGTACGGCCGTGACGGGGCCTGTGTTTGCGAATATCGATATCGGTTGTCCGAAGGGTGACTGGCGCGAGTACACGAATGTCTTTGTCGCCCCGAAGAATGTAGGTGGCGAGAACAGTCGGATTCGTCTAGGCCAATGGCATTCGAGGGGTCGGATTGAGTTTGACGATGTGTCTGTAGTGCCTGTCCATGCGATATACCACAGCGAAGGCGGGATGGTCTTGGGTGAAGGCGAGAAGGTATCCGTCAGCGGTTACGAGTGCCAGCTGCAGTTTGGCGGCGCTGGCCGCAACCATTCCCGCGTGTTGGCTGAGCACAACTGCGGGTTCAATACGAATCGCTGGTTTTTCGGCGAAAACAGCTATGTGACGTATTGCCATCAGGTTGGCGGACGAACCCAGGGATCAGGCAAGCTGGAACTGGCCGTGAATTATCATGTCGGCGGGGCCCTGAAGGTCGAGGCGAGCCGTGACGGGTCAAATTGGGTCGAGATTGCCAGCAAGGCTGAGCAGGGGCAGGTCGAGGTTGATTTGCCGGCATCGCTGTACCCTGCGGAGAAGATCTGGATCCGGCTGTCCGCAGTATCCGGCAAGAAGGTGGGCGCGAAGGATTCCGATCCCGGCTCGTTCCAGGTGAATTCCTACAAGTATGCGGCGTCGGTTTCGGGAACTCCTACGGAAGTTGTTGGATCGACGCAGTATTTCGAGGAACGCGTTAGTTCGGCAGGCTTGGAAGCGTCAATCCTTGGCATTGGCGATGGTCTTCCTGGCGGTAAGAATGAAGTGCGGATCAAGGCGAAGAATACAAGCGGCAAGGCAATGTCCCTTGTTCCAAGCGTCATGCTGACCAAGGAACATGCGACGAAATGTGACAAGTTTGATGGCGCTAAAGTCGATTTGCCTGCTGGTGGCGAGGCTGAACTTACCGTTCAATACGAGGTTCCGGGTACAGGAAAGTGGGAGCTGCAGACGTTTGTGAGGGCGGGAGGCGAAATCGTAAGCGCCTTCGCAACGGAAATGTTCATATCTGACTTTTTCGACACAAGCTATGGCGAATTGCTTGATGACAGCAAGGATTGCGCTGTGTGGTGGGCGTCGTCGGGCTGGAAGATTCCGCTTGTCCGCGAAGCTCCGAAGACGACCGGTGCGTGGATGGCGGTCAGCGGTGCGCGTGGCGAAAGCGAAGCGGCTCAATTGGTCTTGAAGGCCCGTCGCCAATTGGAAGACGTAGCTGTCAAGGCGACTGATTTGAGCGGCAGGGGCGGAGTGATTCCGGCATCCTGCATCGATCTGCTTAGAGTGCATTATTCCGAAGTGACGGTCAAGACTGATGCGACGAGCATACTTGGCATGTGGCCCGATGCCCTTCCGCCGTTGAAGGCCGGCTTGAAGGTGAAGGAGGGCGACAACCAGCCGATTTGGGTCCGGGTAAATATTCCCGAGGATGCCAGGGCGGGCAGCTACAGCGGAAAGCTGAAGATCACTGCGTCAGGCGGATTCGAGAAGGAAGTCACGCTGAAAGTCAAAGTGTTTAATTTCGACTTGCCCAAGAAGATGACTTGCGAGACGGCATTTGGCTTTGGTGTGGGGACATGCTTCATGTATCAGAAGCCGAAGACGGAAGCGGAGCGGCGCCAAATCTGGGAATCGTACATGGAAATGTATTCACGGCATCACATCAGCCCGTACAATCCAGCTCAGTTGGATCCTTTCAAGTTTACGCTTGAAGGCAGGGAGAACGTCTGGAACGGGAACGGGACAATTGTGAAGGAATCGAAGGACGAAGGCGGCTATTCGCTGTTCCTGAATGACGATACGACGACGGGGCGCAGAAGTGCGTCAATTCCAACGAAAATGCCCGCGAAGGGAAAACTTCGTCTAAAGATCACCTATAAGACCAATCCCGGGCATACGTTCGTCGCCTCGTTTAATCATTTCAATGATGCCGGCAATTGGATTTCAGGCAACAACCGCGACCTCCGTGTCAAGGGTGATGGTATCTGGCAGACGTTTGAAGCCACGTTTGACACCTATCCGAAAAACGCAGTCTCGCACGCCTTGACGATCCATGCGACAATCTGGGAGGAAAAAGGCGAATTGACAGGGCAAGTCTGGATCGATGACATCAGCCTGGTTGACGTGGATACTGGCAAAGTCTATATCGACGATCCGATTACCCCAGTCGATATCAGCAAGCTCAAGATCAAGTTTGACTGGACTGCGTGGGATGCCGCGATGACCAAGGCGTTTGACGAGTACCATTTCAATTGCGTCAGGTTCCCCATCACCGGTCTTGGCGGTGGTACGTTCCATTCGCGTACGGAACCCAGCTTCATGGGTTTTGCGGAAGATACTCCTGAATACGAAAAGCTGTTTGCGGACTACTTGGGCCAGATCGAAGCCCACCTGAAGGAAAAGGGCTGGCTGGACAAGGCTTACGTCTATTGGTTTGACGAACCTGACGCCAAAGACTACGAATTCGTGATGAACGGCTTCAGAAAGCTGAAGAAGTATGCGCCTGGCTTGCGCAGAATGTTGACCGAACAGATTGAGCCTGAATTGATTGGCGGTCCCAATCTCTGGTGTCCCGTAACCCCGAACCTGAGGAAAGAGCAGGTCAAGGAACGCAATGCGGAAGGCGAGCAGTTCTGGTGGTACGTTTGCACCGGACCGAAAGCTCCGTATGCAACGCTGTTCATCGACCACCCGGGAACAGAAATGCG
This sequence comes from Lentisphaeria bacterium UBA1407, assembly GCA_002305655.1. Taxonomy (GTDB): domain Bacteria; phylum Verrucomicrobiota; class Lentisphaeria; order Oligosphaerales; family Oligosphaeraceae; genus UBA1407. The sequence goes on from DBPZ01000126.1 coordinate 26,039, forward strand.
CGTCTGGCTCTGGCAAACCTGGGACTTCGGAGTCGATGGAATCCTGGTCTGGGCGTCCAATTACTGGACCAGCGGCTGCGCCTATCCTGACAAGCCGCAAAATCCGTACGAGGATCCGATGGGCTGGGTCTCTGGCTACGATACCCCAAAGGGAGTCAAGCGCCCATGGGGCAACGGAGATGGACGATTCGTCTATCCGCCAGAAGCCGCGGCTGACGGACAGCAGGAAGAAACCGTATTGGACGATCCCGTCAGCTCAATCCGCTTCGAAATGCTGCGCGACGGCATCGAGGACTACGAGTACTTTGTGATGCTCAAGTCGCTGCTGGCAAAGAAGAAGTGGATGTTCCCATGGACACGAGCCAAGTACGAAAAACTGCTTGAAGTACCTGCGGATGTCAGCAAGTCGATGACCGAATTCACCATCAATCCCGCCACGTACGAAAGGCATCGGGAAAAACTCGCGGCCGCAATCGAGGCATTGCAGTAAAGAGTCGATCAGGCGTGATTCTTGCGAACTGAACTGACTTACCAAGAGGAGAAAAACGATGAGCAACCATGCAACGATGTTGATGGGGCTGGTGACGATGATGTGCTTGTGCGCATTGGGGCAAGGAGTCGCCCCGAAGGCAACAGCTCTCGTGATTCCGGAGTTTTCGTTTAGTAGCGACGCCGATGCTCAGAAGGTCTTTTATCCGACGGATAGCCCCAAGGTTTCCTGGGTGCAGACCGGCGAGACAGGCTATGTTAAGCTGCCGATGGCATTCAAGGGAACGACGGCGGCGCGGATGTGCTGGGATATCCAGGTGAAGCTCGACCTGAGCAAGGCAAAGGGAATCGCCTTTGACATCTATGCCGAAGACGTTGAATTGCTTGGCGGCTTGACGTTGTATTTCAGAAGTGGAGACGGATGGTACTCGAGCCATTTTGGGATTCCCAATTCCGGCTCCTGGTGCCACGTTGAAGTGACGAAAAGCGGGGTGGGAACAGAAGGCAATCCAAGTGGCTGGGGCGATATTAGCGCAATCCGCCTGTCCTTCTGGACGGGACAAGACAAGAAGGATACGTTTGCGGCAGTGGCTAATATGAGTGTTTTGGAGTACAAGTCCGACATTGTTGTCATGACTGCGGACTCCTGCATTCGTCCCGGAAATCCCGAGAACAAGGGGTATAGCCAATTTGCGGCGGCGATTGTACGCACGCTGGATACCCTGGGCCTGGAATCGGCGACGGTTTCGGATTTGGATATTGCGAAGGACGACACGCCGCTGAAGACCGCAAAGTTGCTCGTGATGCCGTACAATCCAAAAATTTCGCCGGAGGCGATAACGGCGCTGGAGCAATTTGCTGAACGAGGCGGCAAATTCCTGGCCTTGTATAGCCTTCCCGAAGGGATGGAATCTCTGTTTGGAATTCGTCGAAAAGGCTGGGAGAAATGTCCGACAGGAGCGTTCAAGGGCTATCGTGCAACGAAGGATCGCTTGCCCGGGCAGCCTGATTTGGCGCATCAAACCTCGCCGCACTCGGTAATCATGGAACCGGAACCCGGCTCGAAGGTCATCGCGACCTGGGAGGATTCCGAGGGCAATGACTTGGGTTGGCCCGGAGCGATTGCGTCACCGCGAAGCGTGTTCTTGGGGCATGTCTGGTTCAGTCCCGGCGGCGAAAATGTTTCCCAGTTCCTGCTGTCCATTGTCGGATATCTCTGTCCTGGGATTTGGGAGAAGAGCAGTCGCACCTCCATTGATCAGATTGGGACTTTAGGTTATTTTTCGGGCTTGTCTGAGTTGCGCGAGATGTTGGGCAAGGATGCGCCCGTCGAGGCTCGCCGGGCTTTGGATGCCGCTTACTCTTTGCGTGACAAGGCGCAAAATGCATTTGACAAGCGTGATTATTGGGAAGCGATGTCGCTTTGCGAACAAGCGAATGCCCGTGCTTTGGAAGCCTATTGCAGGATGGCTCGTTCCGTACCTGGCGAACATCGCGGATTCTGGTGCCATAGCGCAAAGGGCTTGCCGGGAAAAACCTGGGACGAAGCCATTGAAATTCTTGCCAAGCACGGGTTCAATGCGATTTTCCCGAACATGCTCTGGGGCGGAATGGCGTACTATCCCAGCGATGTCCTGCCTCGCTACAAGGGCTTGGAGAAGGAAGGCGATCAGGTTCGGTTGTGCTTGGATGCCTGCAAGAAGTACGGCGTTGCCTGCCATGTCTGGAAGGTCAATTGGAATATGGGAAGCCATTTGGACAATGACTTTGTCGAGAAGATGGTTGCCGAAGAACGCGTTCAAGTGACCTATTCCGGCGAACTCAAGAAGACTTGGCTTTGCCCAAGCCATCCTGCGAACCTTCGTCTGGAGGCTGATTCAATGGTCGAACTCGTGAAAAAATATCCTGATCTGGATGGCATTCACTTTGACTACATCCGGTATCCTGATGGAAATTCCTGCTTCTGCGCAGGTTGCCGCCAGCGCTTCGAGGCTAAGATCGGCAAGCAGGTGGAGGATTGGCCAAAGGACACGCGGGCAATACTCCGCGAAGAATGGCAGGATTTCAGGCGCGAAAACATTACCGCCTTGGTGAAACTGGTTCATCAGGAGGCCAAGGCAGTTCGCAAGTCAATCCAAATCTCAGCGGCTCTCTTTGGGAATTGGATGAGCGACCGTATTAGTGTGGCACAGGACTGGGAACTCTGGTGCCGCAATGGCTGGCTGGATTTCGGCTGCCCGATGAACTATACCGATTGGCCGACCACCTTCAAGTCGCAGTGCACACGCCAACAAAACTGGCGCCATAAGGTGCCCATGTATCCTGGAATCGGATTGTCCTGCTGGAAGTACACTTTCGATCCCGTGAATATGGTCAAGCAAATCGAAATTGCACGCGACCTGAAAACCGGCGGTTTCAATGTGTTCAACTACGACAACCATGCCCTGAAGGTCCTCCCGTTCATGAGCCTGGGATGCACAAAAGAATAGAATAATAGCAAGGACGCAGAGCACGAACAAGTTTCCCGCATGCTTTGCGTCCTGTGCTTTATCCTAATAATGGCGAATTCCAAGTCGGACGGGTCGGGCGGGTCTGCGGAAACTGACAAGAAGCGCAAGGAGTAATAACGGGGCATGAACCATGTCATCCATAACAACATTGTGAATTTTATCTGGGGTATCGCCGACGACGTGTTGCGCGATGTTTATGTGCGTGGCAAGTACCGTGACGTAATCCTGCCCATGACGGTCATCCGCCGTCTCGACGCGCTTTTGGAGCCGAGCAAGGAAAGGGTGCTTGGCATGAAAAAGCAGCTTGACGGGGTCGGAATCGCCAATTAACACGCCGCGCTCTGTCAGACCGCAGGCGAGGTCTTTTACAATGTCTCGCCCTTTACCCTGCGCGACCTGAAAAACCGCGCCAGGCAACACCAGCTCAAGGCAGATTTTGAAGCCTATCTGGATGGCTTTTCACCCAATGTTCAGGAAACCCTCTGTGGTCACTGGTCAAGTAGATGTCAGAAATGTGAAGTGTGAAGGGGGAAATGTGAATGAAGAAAACTTTGAAGATATTGAAGAGGTAGAAGACGAGGTCGAATCATTGGAGGAAGCTAAAGATGACGAATAAGCAACCGCCGGATATTACTAAACGCGCCTTCCGGTTCGCGATACGCATTGTGAAACTTTGCCAGCATCTGGATGATAAACCTGGGGTTTCAAGAACGCTGGCGAAACAACTGTTACGTTCAGGAACATCTATTGGGGCTAATCTTGAAGAAGGTAAAGGTTCACAATCAGAAGCCGATTACCTGACGAAATGCTCCATTGCCTGCAAGGAAGCCAGGGAAACCCTCTATTGGCTCAAATTTCTTTCCGCATCGGAAATTCTACCCGCCAACCGGCTTTCAGAACTCACAACGGAATGTAACGAACTGGTGGCCATTTTGACCAGTATTGTCAAAAAATTGAAAGAGAGACGAAATGGCTGAGAAGTCTTCACCCTTCACCCCTCACCCTTCAAACTTCTACCGAGACCTTCTGGTCGAGGTAAAGGAACGCATACGCTCCGCCCAGTACGAAGCCCTCAAGGCGGTCAATAAGGAGCTGGTTGGTCTGTACTGGGATATCGGGCGGATGATAGTGGAGCGTCAGAGAGACGCAGAACACGGCGCTGCCATAGCCGAACAGTTGTCCAATGACCTGCGGACGGAGTTCCCTGGAATCAGCGGTTTTTCCAGACGCAACATCTTCTACATGCGTGAGTTTTATCTGCTTTACCGCGACGACGAGCGAGTGCAACCACTGGTTGCACAAATCAGCTGGACTCACAATCTGGTGATATTCCAGCGCTGCAAGGATCTGCTGGAGCGTGAGTTTTATCTGCGCATGACCCGTAAGTTTGGCTGGTCCAAGAACGTACTTATCCACCAGATCGACAACCAGAGCTATGAAAAATCCATGCTGGGCCAAACCAATTTCGACAAGGCGCTGACGCCGGAGCTTCGCGCCCAGGCCAAGTTGGCGGTGAAGGACGAATACACCTTCGATTTTCTGGAACTNNGGGCCATGGGCGGCATGTTCGCCTTCATGGGCAGCCAATACCGGTTGGAGGTGGACGGCAAAGAGTTTTTTATCGATCTCTTGCTGTTTCACCGCCGTCTTCGCTGTCTTGTCGCCATTGAATTGAAAGTCGGCGACTTCCTGCCGGAGTTCGTCGGCAAGATGCAGTTTTATCTGGTGGCTCTGGACCGGCAGGTTCGCCAGGAGGACGAGAACCCCTCCATTGGCATCATCCTGTGCAAGGAAAAGAGCCGCACGATTGTGGAGTACGCCCTGCACAACGCCAACAATCCCATCGGCGTAGGCACTTATGAAATCACCAGGACCCTGCCCAAGGCGCTGAAAGGTCAACTGCCGTCGCCGAAAGACATTGCCCATTTGCTGGAGGACTTATGAAGCCGACTGACACCAGTGAAAAGGTCTGGAATCGATTATCGTCGCCTCCCTTGTGGAAGAGGCCGGATATGTTCAAGGCGATTCACAGGACTACGACCGGGAATACGCTGTCGATTTGTCCAAGCTGTTGCAATTTCTCGCTACCACCCAGCCAGAGACTTATGCGGCGCTCGGCATCAGTCAGGAAGGCTCCAAGCGCACAAAGTTCCTCCACCGCTTGCAGGGCGAGATCGCCAAGCGCGGCGTGGTGGACGTGTTGCGCTCTGGCATCAAGCACGGTCCGGCCGATGTGAGCCTTTTCTACGGCACGCCCACGCCGGGCAACCTGAAGGCAGAGATGTGCTGAAGAACTACACCCCGGTGGAGAGCTACTACCGCCTGGCCAAGACCGTGGAGGACGACCCGCTCGACTGGAAACGCCCCAATTTCGCCGCTTTAGCGGCGACACCGCCCGAGTAGGAGCACCCGGGGTGCCCGTACCTAAACTGTTGTCATGGTCTCAACTGCTTTTTTTAGGTTTAATCCTCATTTGAAGAACTGATGATAGCGCTTCGGCTCCAATAGTGCGAATCGGCCAATGGTCATTCCGATAGCTGGATGTGCTCGGCGATTGTGACTTAGGAGAAGGATGTTGAACCCGGGAACCTTGAAACAGGTCTCCTGGAGAATCCACTCGGGCACTTCGCCGACTTGAGAGGGAATTTCCACATGGTCAGGTGCTACGATTATTCTGGTGCCGATCGGGATCTTCCCGGACCTCGTCTCGTTTCCTTCGGTCCACTGCACGGATTTCGTCGCCTCGCCCATTACCCATGTCAGTCTGTTTGATTTCAACTCTGTTTTTGCGGACTTGAAATCAACCACCAGAACCGGAACATCGGACGGGAGTCCCGGCGATGCCGTGGTGACCAGGATGCCTTCGGGGCACTCGGCACATTGAAGCACATGCAGGAACCTGGCAAACACAGGATCGACATTCTTGCCTTTCAAGTCCAAGTGGGGGAGCGAAGGATCCTTGGCGACCTTCTCGGCATATGTCTCCGCCCCCGCTTTGCGGAGCGCCTTTTCCAGCCTGTCTTTCACGTCCTGGCTCAAGTTGGGAGCCATCAGGACCAGGTCAAGAACCGTTGCTGGTCGATGGTAGCCACTTGGATTGAGGGAATATCCCGACTTTAGCAATTTGACCAGGATGATTTCCAACTCGTCCACATTGTCTGTTGCCGGAACATTGCCTAGTAACTTGACACACCATTCGTGGACCTGGCTATTTCGTGGAGGTGGAGTCAGCTCGTAGAGATTGTTTTCGAAGACGTAGCTGGCAATTTCCAGTGAATCGTAGCTTGGACTGGTGAGTCGCATCCTTGGCACCTGTGCACCGTGCTTTACCAGCAAGTCAAAGGCACGAAGATCCCCGCGATTGATCGAGCATAGGATTGGAGTTTGACTGTGATGCCGACGATGCACTTGGTCAGGATTCGCTCCCGACTTCAAGCACATTTCAAGTTCATCGTGCCTGCCTTGCTCGATCAGATATACCAGCGGAGGGTTTCTGAAGTAAAGGAACCGATCCACAGCTACCGCAGGCGACCAAACCGTCTCCAGCGCCCCCGACAGTGCCACATCGACCACAATGGGAACCATCGCAACATTGCTGATAAGAAAACCCTCTCTTTCCAGCATGCGCAGCATATGATAATCCACGATGACGCCTTCATAGTACATCGGTGGTTGTTCGAGTATGCCGGTGCAGGAACGCGCTACAATGAATCCGCATCCTGACAGCAACGCAGACATCACAAGCGAACATAGAATGGAACACAAGCGTCTTCTCATAACTCAACATGCCTCCTATACACAAGCCAACTTGCCAACCAGCTTCTCCACCGCCGCAATGTCAACGTCCCATAGTCTCAGTCACATGGTTCGACCCGTTCGACGAGGGATGAGTCATTTTTAGCCGCTTGGCCAGCGACATCTCCCGAGTACGAGCACCCCGGGTGTCCGTACCTAAACTGTTGTCATGCCGCCAACTGCTTTTTTTAGGTTTAATCCTCATTTGAAGAACTGATGATAGCGCTTCGGCTCCAATAGGGCGAATCGGCCAATGGTCATTCCGATAGCGGGATGGGCCCACGGGTCGTTCCTTAGGGAAAGGATGTTGAACCCGGGAACCTCGAAACGGACTTCTTGGAGGTTTTCATTGGGCACGTCACCAATTTGAGAGGGAATCTCCACATGGTCGGACACGACGATAAACCTGGCGCCGACTGGGAGCTCCTGGATCCTCGTCTCGTTTCCTTCGGTCCATTGCACCGATTTCGTCGCTTCGCCCAAGATCCACTTGCCTGTTTTACTCTCTTTTTTTGCGGACTTGAAGTCAACCACCAGAACCGGGACATCGGATGGGAGTCCCGGCAAAGCCGTGGTGACCAGGATGCCTTCTGGGCACTCGGCGCATTGAAGCACATGCAGGAACCTGGCGAACACAGGATCGACATTCTTGCCCCTCAAGTCCAAGTGGGGGAGCGAAGGATCCTTGGCGACCTTCTCGGCATATGTCTCCGCCCCCGCTTCGCGGAGCGCCTTTTCCAGCCTGCCTTTCACGTCCTGACTCAAGTTGAGAGCCATCAGGACAAGGTCAAGTGCCGTTGCCGGTTTTCGATATTCGCTGCTTGATTCGACGGAATACCCCGCTTTCAGCAACTTGACCAAGATGATTTCCAGCTTGTCCGCATTGTCTCTTTCCGGATCCGGAATATAGTCTAATGTTGCGATGCACCATTCGTGGACATGCCTATTTCCTGTAGGTGGAGCTTGCTCGTAAACATTATTTTCGAATGCACAAAAGGCAAACTCCAGTGAAATGGTTTTTGGACTCGTGACTCGCGCTCTTGATATCTGGGCACCGTGTTTCACCAGCAACTCAAATGCACGAACATCCATGCGCTCGAGCGCGTATTGGATTGGAGTTAGCTCGCTATACCGACGAACCACTTGGTCAGGATCTGTTCCCGACTTCAAGCGCATTTCAAGCTCATCGTACCTGTGTTGATCGACCAGAACCACCAGCGGAGGATATCTTTCGTAAAGGAACCGATCTACAGCCACCATGGGAGACCAAACCGTATCCAGCACTCCTGTCAGCACCGCATCGAATGCAACAGGAACAAGCCAAACTCCTCCTCCGCGCTCGAGCAGAAAACCGAAATCTGCTGCAAGTCCTTCATAGTACATCGGTCGTTCTACTCCTCTAATGCCACCAGGGTAGGAACGCGCTACAATGAACCCGCATCCTGACAGCAGCGCAGACATCACAAGCGAACATAGAATGGAACACAAGCGCCATCTCATAACTCAACATGCCTCCTATACACAAGCCAACTTGCCAACCAGCTTCTCCATTGCCGCAATGTCAACGTCCCATAGTCCAAGTCCCAGTCACATGGTCCGACCTGTCCGACCCGTCCGACTGGAAACGCATCAATTTCAGCCGATTGTCGGGCGACATCTTCTTAGTACAAGCACCCCGGGTGCCCGTACCTAAACTGTTATCATGACGCCAACTGCTTTTTTAGGTTTATGCGTCAAGAAATTCTAGCCCCATTTGGCCAGGAATTTGAATGCATCTTTGGCGATTTGCTCTGCTTGTTGGAAGTCGTGTTCGCCTTCTGTTTCGAGTGAGATTGCTCCTGTGTATCCGGAGTTTTTGAGTATATCGAGGCATTGGGCGACTTTTACGATGCCCGTTCCTGGCGTGCAGCTTCTTCCGTTGCTGTAGTCTTTGACGTGGCAGTGGATGACTCTGTCTGCGACTGATTTTAGGACGTCGATTTCATCGAATCCCGGTTTATGTTGCCATGGGCTTTGTCCGAAAGTTGCGTTATGTACGTTTGCTGTATCGTAGTTGACTCCCAGGGTTTCTGGTGTTCCTAGGGCGAGTATTTTCAGGAGTCCCTGCGATGTGACTGTAAACGCGCCGTGGGGTTCGATTGCGATTTTGACGCCTGTTTTAGCGGCGGTTTCGAGGATTGGCTGAAGTCTTGATTCGATGATAGCCCATGCTTGTTGATCGGAGATCTCCGGCGGTTTTGGTCCGTCTCCGAGGAAAACGCACGGGATGCCTGCCGCTTGGGCCCATTCAAGGCAAAGACAGACGTTTTCGACGCAGTTGTCCGCCTTGATGAGCGCGCCATCGGTTGACCAAAGACCTGTGATTCCCTTGAATCCCAAGTCCTGCGCCAACTTTTGGAATTTTTGCGGATCGTCCTTTTTGACGTCAACATGTGGGCAGAAAGAGCCTTGGGCTTGAGTTTCGAAATACTCGTAACCTGCGTTACTTATTGCCTTTAGCGCATCGATGAGAGGATACCGCCTGAAGCTGACGGTGCCGCAGCCGATTTTCATGGTTGACATTGGGAGTTCCTTTAGTGGTTACAGTTGGATCACTTGTTTTCACTGACGTTGGTTCCCCAGGCACCTTCGCCGAAGGGCGCGATAACATAGGCAGGCTTGAAAGTTTTGATTGCGTCCATTCCGGGGATTGGTTCTTTGGTTGTCGAGGGGGCGGCAAGCCAGGAGCTATCGGTTTGGGTGACGAGTTTTCCGGCAACGTAGAGTTCCCCGAGGACTCCGCAGGGGAGGCTCCCCCCGTCTTCAGCCTTGATGAGAATAACGTTGGTTCCCTTGACCAAGTAGGGCTTCAGGTCGAAATTCACGAGCAGGCTCCATCCCAAGGTTTTTTCGGTCAGCTGTTTTCCATTGACGTAGATTGTCGAGTAGTCGTCGACTGCAAGTTTCAGCATGGCTCCTTGCTGTGGGTCATCGACCTGGAAAGTTTTTGCAACGAGTGCGATGCCTGCTGCGACATCGACGGTTTCCCTTGCCCAAATCCACTTTGCATTTCCCGTGTATGGTTTTAAGTTGCTCGTTTTCATCGCTTGTTCATCAAGCAATTTTTTAATGATGTCGGCTTCGTTTCCGAATTTCTTGTTTGGCTTTGTGATTTTGCAGATTGGCTTGGGGAGTTTGTGCGTCCCTGCTACGACGACTTGGAACGGGGTGAGCTTGAGCGAAACTTTTTCGTTGACGGGTTTGATGAATTGTGTTGTTTCTGGCAGGATGTAGAGCTGCTGGTCAAGTGATTCCAGTGTGAAGTTGACGGTTTGTTCTTGCTCTGTGAGGTTGAGGACGAAATAGTATCTCTTGCTTCCAAACAGAAATTGCGCGACGCGTACGTTTTTGTTGTCGGTTTTGACATCGTCGAGTTGCTTTCCCTTTACGAAAACGGTTGAGAGCTTCGCCATTTCTGTTGTCACATTGTACATGACGTTGTGGAATTGAAGTGATTTAGCGTAGTGCGTGCCCCAGAGTCCGTATCCTGTGCACTTGTTGAGCATGGCGTCATAGGCCATGAACCGTTGCTCAACGAGCGTTGGGTAGATATGTTCTTCGACGGGTGTTGGCTTGAGTCCTTTCCATGCGAATCCCTGCAGCGCCATCCAGATGGGCTTGCGTCCAAATACGGTTTCGTCCATTCTGAGGCAATACTTTCCAACGCTTGTCAGTCCCTTGTCGTCGATTCCGGAGTGGTTGTTTGGGTATGGTACCGGATAGATATCGCATCCATAGATATCGCATGCTTCTGCATATGGGATAAGGTCTTCGACCTCGTTTCGCGGCGCGGCGTTGACCCAGGTTGGATGGTAGGGGTCGATATCCTTCATGATTTCGTTTGATGCCGCGATCGGTGCATGAGGCTTGCCGCCCCAGAGTGGTTCATCGATAAGGAAGTATCCGAGGGTTGCGGGATGTTCGATGATTTTTGGCGTGATTCGTTTTTTTGTTGCGTTTTCAAATGCCTTGAGCGTGGCTGGCGCTGTGCTTGACGCGCAGCCTGAGACGATAATTGCCTTGATGCCGTATTTGTGGAGTCGGTCGAGCCTTTCTAGGTTTGATTCTTCGTCTTGCTTGAGGTGCATGAATGTAGAGTTGACACCGAATCGGGCTTTTGCATAGAGCGCTTCTTCAATGCCGCCGAATTTCATGTCCCATTGGGTGATTGGGAAGAAGGGCTTGCCATTGATCGTGAAGTACCCATTGGGCTGTGCGATCGTTTCGTACTTTCCGGGCTTTGCCTTTCGGATCGTCTTTGCGAATCGTTTGAGTTCGTTGCCCTGTGCATCGAAGAGCCTGCAATCCATTTGGTACTTGCCTGGCTTGAGGTTTTTCGCCGGGATGAAGAATTTGCCTTTCCCGTTTTCGAGCATCGGGTATGCCGTGCCTACGCCTTCGAGGCGAACACGTGCGCTTGCAGCAGGTGCAGTGGCGACGATTTCGCCTGCGATGCGTCCGGTATCGTTTGAGTTGAAGATGATGTCCCGGTAGAATGGTTCGTTAAAGAAGACTTTCCAATTGTCCATTGGGTCGGGGATGTATTCCTTGTACTCGAAGTCGTAGTAGAGCACCTTTCCCTTTGATTTGGTTTCGAAGATGACCGTCAGCTTGTCACCTTGGAAAGATTCCGGGATTCTGAGTTTTAGGAATTTGGGCTGCATTTTGTTGGGGACGTCATTGAACGTCGCGCCGCCTGTGACTGCAGGCATGGTTTTGGTCGTGATTTCGTGGAATGGGTTGTCGGTACCCGTTGGCGTCAATCCTTTTGCCTTGTAGGAGAGGAGGTAGTTCTTTCCAGGTTCGACCTTGAGGTTTGTGAGGTATGCCGCTTGTCCTCCTGCGATGATGATGCTCTTGTCATCCGGTGGAGTTTCCAGGTCTTCGAGGGTCCAGTATCCACCAAGCTGTTCGCGGATTTTTGCTGGTCTGACGGTCAGTTCGTTGAATGTGAACGGGGTGCCGTCAATTGAGCGGACAGCCAAGTAGATGCTGGTCGTCTGGGGAGGGCGGACAAAGATGAATTTGCGCTTTTGCCAATTTGTTCCGGCATTGAGGATTCCTGCCGTCGGTGCGTGCCAACGTCGGTTCTTGCCATCGAATGTGACTGCTTCGACATAGGCTTGGGTGGTCGTGTCCTTGGCTGCCTTGTAGTTGCAGCTGAAGACGTATGGGATTCCTTCCTTGACGATATTGGTCAGGTGGTATGTCAAGGTCGAGTGTTTTCCATCGTCGGTATAGAGCGTGATTCCATTTTCCTCGAGTTTGAATTTTGCGTCTGGGGAGGTCAGGCTCCATGGTGGCGGAAGTGCCTTGTCAATTCCCTTGAATGTTGGGTTTTCGAGCATGTTATCCGCTTTTAGCGTGGCGAATGCGGTCACTGCGACGACAGTTGCGAGGAGTTTTTTAAGCATCGTTTCACCTTGGTTGAGTTTGGGTTGATAGAAAAGACAATGTCCTAGTTTAGTCTTTGCAGATGCTTGTGTCAAGGGTTATTAGCGGATGATTTGAGACAAAAAAAGACCGGCTTCCAAAAGGGGAGCCGGTCTCGTGTGTGCTTAAACTAGATTAGTTCCAGGAGATGACCAGGCGGCCGAAGTAGGTGGTGTCCATTCTTTCGGCGCCTTCGGCGACGCGATTGTTGTATTCGTTAGATACGCCAAGTCTGATGCTCCAGAGTCCGGACTTGGTGAGGGGGATGTCAAGTGCGCTTTCGTGGTAGATTCTGTAGTCATCCCGGAACTCATCGAAAGTCGGGGTATAGGTGATATCGGTGACGAGTTTACCAAAGTTTTTGATTTTGAGTTCGTGATGGTAGTTGAAGTCCATTCCGATGTTGTCTTCGTCATCCATGGTTTCGTCGATATAGTATTTTCTGACATAGCTAAGACCGGCACGGAGTCTGGCTTTAAAGTCATCGGTATCAACGACGTAGAAACCGTAACCAGCCGCGCTTGTGAAGTAGAGGTCGTAGTTGTTGAATTCATCCTTTTCAGCTTCAGCTCTTGCGTACGCAGTGTGGGAGGAGCCACCAAGGCGGATTTCATAATCGGTGCCGGCGACGATTTCCTCTTCATTCTTGACCCCATTTTCCTTTGCGTACCTTCCGCGGAGGTAGAGAGCCAGTTTGTCAATTGGTCCAGTCAATGTGGCCTTTCCGGAACCGCCAACCGTCGTTTTTTCGGTGTTTCCGGTTTTGCCTGTGACGTCAAATGCGACTTCGTAGGCCCACTTTCTGCCTGCAGGCGGCTTGGGGAGTGATGGATCGGGTGATCCCGGCAGCCAGACGGTCTTGATGTCAGCGGTGTTGACGACTGTTCCTGCGATATTGGTTTTTCCTTCATCCGCAGGAGCCAGCTTGCCAGTGACTGAAGCATCGCCTGCGACAGTCGTTGCCATCATCGGTTCGTCAGTGGTCAGGGCTGCAACCTTTGCTTGGTCAATGGTGAGGTCGCCAGCGAAATCTGTCTTGATTTTGACCTTGCCGTTATGGAGTTCGATGATTTTGCCTTTGATGACTGAACCGTCAATCAGGTTGAGCTGATCAGCTTGGACTGACGTGACCAACAGGGCGATAATGGTGAGACTTGCGAAAATGCGCTTCATAAATGCTCCTAGATTGCGTGATGAAAGGTGATAATAATATTCAAGACATTGATAAGCTTCCTAATATAGCTCGTATTTGAGATTTTTAAAGGTAAAGGCTTGACAAAATTGGACAATTGCGTAGGAAATAGCCGAAGTCCTTAATCTTCAAGTACGAGTTGGTCGACTGCGAAGGATATTTTGTGTGATTTTGCGTTATGGTTCGGATCGACTGCAGTGATTGTATGCCTTCCCGGCGTAAAGTCGTGTGTTGAGCCATTTGGTAGTGTACCGATAAATTGTCCGTCAATGAACCAGATGACATCCTTCAGATTTGCTTCGAGGTTCAAGGTTACGGGTTCATCATCTTCCGTCAAGTATGTATTATGTTTTGGCGACAGGATTGTGATTTGCTGTTGTTTTGTGAATCGGGTACATTTTTTACAATGTGCAAGCGGGACATTGAGCAGGGTTTGCGCTAGTTTTATTTTTTTGCATGCTGGCGTTGGTGCGAGTCCTGATTCGGCACAAATCTTGTTTAGCGGCAGGAGTTGCTGATCGTATTCCCAAGGCTTTGGGAACGAGTTTTTGTAGATTGCTTGCAGGGCGTGTACAGCTGGCGGAATTGCGGCAGTCGCTCCCACAAGGCTGGCGGATGGCTTTCCATTTTTGTTGCCGACCCAGATTCCGATTGTGTATTCTGGTGTAAATGCGATGCACCATGCGTCGTGATTTCCTGTTGAAGTGCCTGTTTTCCAGGCGATTGGGAATGTCGCTTGCGGGAGTTCCCTGGAGGTCAGGATTTGTGTGATGAGTTGTGTTGCCGGTCTTGAGAAGGCAATTGAGATTGGCGAGTTGTTCGACTGGTTGATGAAAGTCGCTTTTTGGAAGAATCCTTGGTTTGGGATTGTTGAGTAGGCGTTGGTCAGGTTGAGGAGCGAATGTCCGACAGTTCCGAGTGCGAGCGCAAGCCCATGGTTAGCGTGGTTGATCCTGCTTGATACGAGGTCGATCTCATTGAGTTTTCGGATCATTCTTTGCGTTGTGATTTGCTTGAGCAGGTTGACTGCAGGCGTATTGAGGGAGAATGCTAGAGCTTCTGCTGCCCTGATCTTGCCCGAGTACTGACCGTCGTAGTTGCCTGGCGCGTAGCCGCTGAAGTTGATTTTTGCATCGTTTAGGATGGTGTCAGCCGTAATAAGCCCTGCGTCCATGGACTCAAGGAAGATGAAGGGTTTGAGGGTGGAGCCTGCGGACCTGATTGCGGTGGCGGCGTTGACCTGGCCGTCGATGGGATTTGAGAAATCGACTGTGCCGATGATTGCCCTGCATTGGCGGGAAGAGTTATGTATGAGGACTGCCGCCGCGTCGTTGACGTCTGGGAGCTTGTTGAGTTGATCGACCAGCGCCTTGTGGATTAGGTGCGTGGCCTGTGTGTCGATTGCGCAATTGATGTGTAGCGAGTTTTGGGCTTCCTGTCTTGCCAGGTTGATGAAATGCGTATGGATCGGATTGATTTTTGGTGCGATTGGGTAGTATGACCTGTCCTTCGTCATCCTGAGCGGTTCGTTTTTGATGATGTCGATCAGTTCATCTTGGGCGATTGAGTTGTTTCTTCGCATGAGGTTGAGGACGGTAATTTGTCTTTTCCGCGCACGCTGGAGGTATTTGTCTGGCTTGAATGCGTTGGGTCGTTGTGGGATTCCTGCGAGGAGGGTCGCTTCGGATCGATTGAGTTGCGATGCATTGACGCCAAAGTAGGCTTGCGATGCGGCTTGGATGCCGTAGATCTTGCCGCCGAATGGCAAGTGGTTTAGGTAAGCCTGAAGGATTTCATCTTTCGAATGGAGCTGTTCCAGCCTCCTGGCTTCGGTCGCCTGCAAGATTTTATTCCAGTAGGAACGCTTTCTAGGTTTGGAAATCGAAACCAATTGCATCGAAATGGTGGATGCTCCAGAAACGATTTTGCGATGGAAGAGATTTTGACATGCCGCCCTGATGGTGGATCTGTAGTCGACTCCGCCATGCTGGAAAAACCTGGTGTCCTCTGTATCCAGGATTGCGCGGATGGCAAAGGGCGAGACGTCCTCAAGCGGGATGTCAAATCTCCATTGGAAATCGTAGGTCGGTTCCATATGGATGACCTGACCGTTGATGTCGTAGAAGGTCCTGACCGGGGTTCGCCTGTTGATGATCGTCATTGGATCGTCGCAGAAACAGGGTGCGACGATCCATGCCAGGATAGGGGCGAGGATGGCGATGCACGCCCCTAGGCAAAGCCGGATGGTTCTCTTATGTAACTTGAACTTAAGAAGCACGGTACTTTTTCCCATCAACATCATTGGATAAGCAGGATTCCTTGCTGGTCGGCGAAGGTTTTGATATTTGGATTGTACATGGCTTCAAAGAGGGTTGACGGGATTGTGTATTGCCCCTTTGTGACGGCCCTTGCCTGGAAGGAAATTGTGGTTTTCTTGGTTGGATGCAAGTCGCCGAAGATGATGAATCGATCGTCCCGCCTATCGGCGAATTGCGGCATGAAGGCGCCGAAGTTGGCGAAAGCTTCCTTGGGGATCGAGTTAGCCCTTGTTGCAAGCAGGGGATCTTCGATTTCAAGTCCGCCTGGCAGCAGCTCGAGCAGGATGGCATCCTTGATTTCGGCGATTGAGGTAAGTGTGATTTGGATGGTTACCAGGTCGCCTTGCTTGAAGGTTTGCGACGGCTTGCCGTCTTCGCCCAAGTATTGCCTTTCAACAGTGACCAAATTGGTTTTCTGAGATGGCAAATGCCTTGGGATTCCGTCCACTGTGTAGTTGATGAAGATAGGCGATTTTCCGGTGTTGTGGATGACGGCAGTGTTGCCTTCGTCGAGTTTTTGCGCAAAGGCTGTATTTGGATTGAAGGGTTTTGGAGGGTTGTTGTTGATTTGGATTGTCGCTGAAGCCTTGTTGTCCTGCGGGAATCGAGCGGCGAATGCGGCGAGTGCGACTGTAGCCCATGCGTTGTCCTGTGTCGTGCCCCAGACATATTCGTCATTTCTGAGCTTGGCATTGATTTGATTTGCGAGCGTCGGGATTGCTGTGCTTTGCGGTGTCAGCTCGATGATGGTCAGCAGTGCCATCGCCATCCTGGATGTTTCGCTTGCGTACCTGTATGGGGTGTTGGCTTCGTGCCAGGTCTGGAGTTCGACTGCTGCATTGAAGGTCGGGATTGCCTCTGTCGGATATCCTGCCTTGGCGAGTGCCGCCGAAGCCAGGAGCGCCGCGAAGTCGATTGTTTTGTCGGCAAGGATATTTTTTGCGATTTCCTGTGCTTTCTGATGATTTGCGATTGCGAGTGCGAAAGCGGCGTATGCCTTGTGTCCTCGTGGTGCTTGCGGGTGTTGGGCGTAGGTTGCGATGGCATTTGCGACTTCGTCCAGGTGTTCCTTTTGGATTTGGATTCCCTGGTTTGCGGATTCGAAGATGACGTGTGCCGCCATCAGCGTGCCATCGATATTTCGTTGCGTTGGATCGGCGTTTTCCCAAGTGGTGAATGTGCCGTCGGGGAGCTTCATGGACAGGAGCTTGGAATAGGTTGAGGTGAGTTTTTGGCGATGGATTTTCGCGTTGTCGGTTGTGATGAATCCTGCTTTTGCGAGGTCGTCGAGGTAGAGGTATGGGAGTGCCGTTGCGAGCGTTTGTTCAAGGCATCCGTACGGATAGTTGTCCAGCCATGCGAGTGCGTTTTTGACACTGGCAGTCGGCGTTGAGCATGTGATGATTGAAACGTTCACTGTGCCTGGGATCCATTGGTTGTAGTCGATGGAGAAGGCATGTTTTTGGTTTGGGTAGACGATGATGTTATTCGATGTTGCGCAATTAGGGTTGAGGTGCCGAATTTGCATTGGCAGTTTGATTGAGCGAGTTGCATCGCGGATCTTCAGCGTGAGGTCGAGCGTTGTGGTTCCAGCCTGTTCGAGAGCGAGGAAATCGATTCCGAGTATCTGTTGCTTTCCTTTTTCGATTGTTCCGTTGAGGGTGATGGTTTGCGGTTGGTTGCCGTTGGCCTGTGTGATAGGCTTCAGTTGGTTTTGGTAAGTTGCCGTGAGTGTGAAAGGCGATGTTTCCAGGTCGTTGTTCAGGAGCATGATCGTTGTTGTGAATCGATCGCCCGGCGCCACGGCTCGTGGCGCGGAGGCGCTGATGTCGATGACATCGCGTACGATCAATGAGGTTTCGGCGGAACCGACGGCTTTGGTCGTTGAAACGACGGCCATCAGCCTCATCGATCCCAGGTGGTCTGGGAGCTTCATGGTGGTTTTAATGATGCCGTCTTCGGGGATTGGGATGGGCTTGAGTACGACGATTGCGGGGTTCATTCCCTGGGGCTTGTCCAGTTTTCTTGCGAGTTTGGTCTTTGCCATGTCTCCGCCGATTTGTCCATTGTCACCGATTTTGATATCCGGGAAGATCAGGCTGTAGTTGTCTTGGAACATGGGGTCGAAGAATCGCTTTCCGTAGAAGAATGTGTGGATATCCGGGGTTGCGAAGTCCGTGAGGCTGAGGATGCCTGTGTCGACGGCGAAGAGATGGATGAAGCCTTCGGCGGGATTCTCGATGGTTGCCTTGATGTCAATCGTTTCGTTTGGCTTGGCGATGCTGGGCGCTTCGAGTTGGATCTTTAGCTTGGAGTCGTCGCGCTTGACGTTAAGCTGTAGCAGTCCGAACAATCTGTCCGGTCTTGATGTACGATGGGTAATGACGGTTATCGCTGCGTTGTATGTATTTCCCTGGAGGTTCTTGGGGATTTGGATTTGGCATGAATTATTGCCTTTTGCGATTGGGAAGGCGAATGAGTTGTCAATCGATTCTGAACCAAGTACGGCGAAAGCCTGTCCTTGTGCTGCCGCCTTGAAGGTTACTGTTGCCGTATCGCCTGGCAGATAGTGCGGCTTGTCCGTAGTGAACGAAAGGACTTTTGGGTTTGCGGTACGCGCTCCGCCATCGCCCCACCAGGAGAAGAAATTCAGCTTGGTTGTGATTTTTCCAGCAGTTGCGATGAGTTCGAAATCGCCTTGGTTGTCCTTGACATCCAATTCGAATGTTCCACCGGTCTCGTCGAGTGAGATTTTGTCAAAAGTCGCGATTTTAGTCGCTCTTCGCGTCCATTCGTAGTTGTAATGTGAGCCGTAGGCTTCTCTAACGATCGTGTAGTCCCATTGGCATTTGTAGAGTTCGAGGGTGACCTTGTCCTTCAATGGCGTTGTTTTGGCGTCTTTGTCAAAAGCCAGTACCCTGTATTCGAATTTGAGTTTGTTGGAATCCAGCTTTGATTCCAGGTGCTTGAGTCCCAGGAATTGAGGCGTTGGCAATGCGATGACTTTTGCGTGTCCAGTGACGGCCCTGCCGCCTGGTTCCATGATAGAAGCGCTGAGATCCAGTTCGACGGGAACAAAAGCTTTTCCTTCGAGCTTGGTGAAGGAAGGGCATTCAACTGGTGCAATCTTGCTGAATTTAGGAATGTGGGCTTCAAAGAAGCACCCGGGAAAGAAATCGTCCGGGTTGCCGACGGCGTACCCGCTCCAATGAGGCGGCGTCTTCGCCTTTTCCGCATTGAGTTTTAGCTTGCATGACGCGTTTTCAACCGGTGAACCGAAGTAGTAGTCCCCCTTGACGGTGAATTTGGCTGGCTCGTCAATGTCGATCTGCGGACTTTTTGGCTTGACTTCGATTTTGATTTTGTCCGGGACGTATGTGGCGACGATGAAGTTGGTTGTTCCCCAGGCTTCGTCGTCGAGTCCGAGGGTTGCAGTGTAGTATCCTGTATGCGCTTCTTCGGGGATAATGAAGGGATGTGATGCGAATCCGAACTGATCTGTTTTGAGGTTGGTTTTCTGGAGAACGATTCCGTTTGGATCAATGATTTTAAGTTCGGCGGGTATATTTTGTGCGATATTTAGGGATTTATCGTGGTTTTGCCTCACCAGTGCCGAGACATGTATGGTTTCGCCAGGCCTTGCTGCGCCTCGTTCGGTGTAGAGGAATGCAGCTGGGCCTCGATTGAGTTTTTTGCCGTCGTTGTTGAAGATGGCGAGGTCATGGGAATAATAATTGCTGATTTCTATGAACGTGAAGTCGTCGTCGGTTTTGGCGGTAATGATGCTGGGTTTGTCCGCCTTGTCGTCGAATTGGTTTTGATAGGGCAGTTTGGCGGCTCCGGTCTTGTCTGTTTGCGCTTGGGCGATAATCTGGTTTTTTTGCGAGTAAAGTGTGATTGTAGCGTTTTGAACTGGCGTTGAGTCGTTCAAGGTAAGCAGTACGACGGAGGCGATTCGTCCCTCATGGTCGATTGCCGATGTGAGTGCAAGGTTTGAGAGTACGAGGATTGACCTGTCCTGCGGAGTTTCCCAGTAATTGTTCTGTTTGACAAGATTGTCCAGGGCTGTTCCTTTGAGGCTGATTGTGAAGATTCCGTTTTGGTCTTTAGGTAGGTATTTATTGAGTTCAAGGGTGTATTTGACGACTTTGTTCAGTGGCAGATCCAGGTCGATCACATGTTTAGAGAGAAACTTCTCGCGATACTCGTTAAAGTGGGAATCCAGTCGATAGGGGATCAGGTTGTTTTCGTAGATCTTGCTGATTTTGACTGAAAGTTTCTTTAGGTTTACAAGGTTTAGCGGGAGCGTGAAGTTGCGGGATTTGGCGGGGAAGAAGGGACCCCTGCTCAGGAAGTCGCAGCTCGGCTTGATGTCCGGGACGGAAATTGGGATGGTCAGATCCTCTTTTGCGACATAGTCTTTTTCAGCTTTCAATCCTGCTTTGATGGTGATTGTGTAGTTCTGCCGTGGCTCGAAGTTGCCGTAGATATGCCAGGAGCTGTAATACCAGTTTTCGATGCGGAAGCCCTTCGCTGGCGGGTCGATGACGACTGCACCCGCCTCCTGAGGAACAGGAACCTTGTTGTAGTCCGTTGCAAACTCAAGCGTGACATAGCTGAGAGAGGTATCAATTCTTGCTCTCTCGATCAGGAGATTCTTTTCCTCATCGGCTGAAAGACCATGGGGAACACAACACAGAACAAAGGAAATAATCGCAACAAAAATCAATCGCATAACTCGCAACTCCAACAGATTAGTTGATGACCAAAATTGAGGGGCAGAAAAAAACGTCTCTTAAAACAACAGGAAAATGCAATTATTGAATGAAATTGAAGAACTTCGTGCGAACCATATCCCCTCCCATACTTTCTTGAGACCCGTTAATGTGTGATTTTTGCCCAAAATACATGGCAAATCCTGTAAATTCGCAAACGGATTAAAAAATCAGATTATTGGGGAATTTTTGGAAATAATATGTTTTTTTTATTACATACGACTAGTTGGGATTGAGTATGCATTTTTGGAAATTTTATGCATACAAAAAAGAATTCATTAATGATTTGCATTTTTGTTTTTCCGAGTGATATTCATTAAGGAAATGATTTGTATTTATCGGGGGAGTGCATGCGATGTTCGATTTAGTGAAATTACGCTGGTGGTTTCGTTGTCAACCGTCCTTGAGTTTATTGGTTGGTTATGTTGGCGGGTTATTGTGCCGATTATTTGGATATGGTTTTGTGGGTTGGTTTTGGGTTGTCTCATTGAGCATTGTTGTTGGTTGGCTTCACTTTGGCCGTCGCTTTTGGCTGTGTTTGTCATGCATGTTTTTGGGTTATTACGTCTGCGGTCTCAGCTTGTCGATAGGGGATGATTCGTACCATCATTGTTTGGATCGTGGCAGTTGCGGGGTTGAGTTCATTGGTCGTGTCTATTTCCACCGATTTTGGGGTGACAGCTGCGAGTTGTCTGTCTATTCGTCAAAGGGGGAGAAGTGCGTTGGTCGCGTATTGTTGCGCGGGGTATTGGGGAAAGATTTGCGTCATGGTGATGTTGTTAAGGTACGTGGGGTATTGACTCCTTGCGGTGACGGCGGCTATTTTTCCCGTCATTACTTGAGTTTGGGGTTGCGTGACCAGGTTTACGCCGATGAGGTTTCTATTTTGGCGGGAGGTCGATTGGTCGATCGTTTGCTTGGTTATATTTTGCGTTATCGTGATGAAGCCGGCAAGCGTATATGTGAGGGGTTTCGCAACGATGTCATGAGTGGGTTGTACAAGACGATGGTGCTTGGGATGCGGGAGCATTTTCCCAGGGAGGAGCGTGAAAAGTTCGTTCGCAGTGCGACGATTCATGCGTTTTCGATCTCCGGTCTTCATGTTTCGATGATGATGAAATGCCTGGTGTTGTTTCTTTGGGTATTCATTTGGGATAAGCGCTGGGCGAACGTGATGGCGATGCCGTTGGTCGCTTTGTACATCTTGATGAGTGGAGTTTGTCCGAGCAGCTTGCGTGCGTTGTTGATGTCTGGGCTTTGGGCGCTCTCGATGTTTTTATATCGTCGAAGCAACGCTTGCCATGTGCTATGCCTGTCGGCATTGATCTTGTTGTTATTGAAGCCTTTGTACATATTGAACATTGGCTTTCAGTTTTCGTACTTGATGATGGGGGTGCTGATACTTGGCTCGGAGATGTGCTCGATGGCATTGTCAATCCTGCTTGAAAAGCGCCTATGGCGCCTTCGTGGTGGACTTCGTTCCAAGATCTATGGGAAAATATCGGAATGGACAACAGCGATTTTATCGACGATTTCCGTTTGGGTTGGCGCCGCCGGGATGACATTGTGGGTCAATGGGCTGGTACCGCTGGGTGCGTTGCTGGTGAACATACCGATTCAATGGACAGCGAACATGCTTGTCAAGGCTGCGTTTCCAAAGCTGCTCCTATCGTATGCACTCCCTGTGCTTTCACGGTGGCTTGGGATGTTCCTTGAGTTCCTGATGCTGTGTTCTTCTGAGCTTGCGGGTTTGGCAGGAGGAGTCGGGTTGTGCCTTGAACGCGCCCGTGCTTGTTCTGCAAGTGTATTCGTGTACGTTGGTTGCGTTGTTTTGTTGCTGTTGCACTATCGTCGCCGATGGGTTGTGTATTTGTCCGGTGGGATGATGGTGTTGATTGGGGTAATCTGGGTGTTAGGCTATGGGATTCCTGGGGAACGGGTCTTGACCTGCCGATCTCCAAAGGGCGAGCGGAGCACGGTCGTGCTTTTGCTGGACTATGGGAGGAAAGCATATGTGCTGAAAACAGGGTGCGATGAATCGGCGAGGATGGCTTGCCAAAAATTGAGGGAATTGGGCATCAGGAACATCGAGGGAATTTTCACGGGTGACGACCGGGTTTCTCGACTGTCGGTGCGATGTTGGCTTCGCGAGTGTCCAGTCAGTGAAGTTGTGGTTTTTGGGACGGATTCCGGTTGGCGGAATTGGGAGGAGTTGGCACTGGAGGGGCTGGCGAAAGGCATTCGTTGGCTTCGTTCGGGAACGGCGGAATACTCGCTTGGATCAGGGCGAAATGTGAAGGTTGACGGCAAATTGGGCAAGTTCGCCTTCAAGGATGATGCACTGGGATTTCGCGCCGAGGTACTTGAGGGAGTCGAAGGGGTGACATATGTGGCCTATTCGAGTCCGTCCAGCTCGGGAAGCATGGTTTTCGAGGCGAAAACCAAAGGGGTAATCGCCTTGCGCTGAGCATGTTTTCAGGGGATGCTTGGCACGATCGCGTTTTGTTTACGAAGGCTATCGTGAATTGCCTGGATTGGGATTTCTCGCGGTTGCTGGTTGAGTTTGACTGCCATGGCTGCGATAGCTCCTGCGGCTTGTCCTGTCGCCATGCATGTTGCCTGGATTCGCAGGGCGCTGTTTGCGGCTCTTTCAGATGAGATGATCCGTCCTGCAGCGAGGAAGTTCGCTGAGTTTTTCGGGATCAGTGCGCCTCTTGGTACAGTTGGCACGATGCCTGGCTTGAGCGGCTTGACGATGAGTCCGCATTTTGGGTCGTGGAGGTCGATGGGGTAGAAACTGTAGCAGATGGCGTCTGGGAAGATTCGCCCTGAAGTGTAGTCGTCTTCGGTGACTGTAGTTTCTCCAACGATTCTCCTAGTTTCCCGTGCCCCTGTTTGTTGCGCGATTTGGTTGAATGTAAGGTTTTCTAGTCCTTTTCGTCCTTTGAGGAACCTGAACAACCTGAGTGCCGAGGCACGCCCTTCGATGTCCATTTGAGTCTTCCGTTCGCTTGAGTAGGCGTTGATCCAGGAGATGTGGTTTGTGTTCTTGCCTTGCCGTCCGAAGAAATGCCAGAAGAAAGATTTGACCCAGTTAGGGTTGTCTGGCGGTGCTGTTGTTGCCCAGCCCACGTCTTCGAGTTTGAGCGTTCCGTTTTGGATGGCTGTGTAGAAGTCATTTGCCAGCTCGTTGAAGTCGATTTGATCGAATTGGTAGCCCGTTGCATGGAAAGAGAAGGTTCCTGGTTGGCAGTAGTCTGGACTGAGGACTTGATATCCTGCGATTTTTGTTGCATTGGCATCCCCAGTGCAATCGATGATGACAGAAGCCCGCACTTGGACGAGTCCGTCCTTGGTGCAGAGTCCGACGTCCCAACTTGAGCCGTTCCAATCAAGCGTCGCAGGCATCGTGTGGTAGGCGATGTTGACTTTGGCGTTGAGCAGCGCTTCGTCGGCGATTGCCGAGAAAATAAGCGGATTGATCTTGATGGCGTTTTTGACGTGGTCGGAGGTGTCCTGCACCATGAAGTCGGGGAGTTTTTCGCCCATTTCAAGGAGTGTATTTTTGACGAGTTCCCATCCGATTCCGGCGATGACTTGTCGTCCCCAGGCATTGAAAAGCGCTGGGACGGCGACTCCTGCCAGGGTAATCGCTCCTCCTGCGACTGACGATGGCTCTACAAGCAAGGTGGACAGCCCGCAGTTGGATGCATGAATGGCAGCGCATATGCCAGATGGGCCTGCGCCAAAAACTATGATGGAGTAGGAGTTCATTGGAATTTTAGGATTATTCGTAGAAAATCATCACATTTCTGAGGTAGAATTGTGTTTTCATACCGTGTGGATTTCCGCCGATATGCAGGATTTTGACCTTGTTCCAGTCGATATTCTCCTGAGTCAATTCGAGTCGTCTTATTTCCCAATTAGCTGTTGGAGGTTCGTATCTGAGCCTCCAGCGTTGGGGTGTCTGTTCGTCTGTTGAGAAGGAGCAGAGGTTGACCTTGTAGTTGTTTTCTGGGAGATCCTGCGTTGATTTGACCTCAAATTGTAGGAATTTCGCCTTTTCGAGGTTGTCCTTGGGGAGTTTGAGTTTTGGGTAGAACCATCGATCGGTCTGGGGGTCATTCCAGGTGTAGTCGAATCGGATTGCGTTTTCGTTTTCGTCAAATGTCATTGAATGCGTTGAGGCGGAATCGAAAAGTTTCCAATTCTCAAGGTTTTTAGCGGGGATTTCGATTTTCTTGCAGTTTTCGATCAATCGGTTCAATTCACGGTAAGGCATGGTGAATCGTGTTGATTCCTTGCCGTTGAAGGTTCCCTTGATCTCCAGTTCACCGATGTAGTCTTGCGCTGGGGTTGGCTGGAATACGACGTCGCCACGCCAGCAATCCATTGCGGGCAGGTCGATGGTGGCTGGGAGACCTTGCAGGATTCCTCCTTGTGCAACGAGCGAGCCAGATTTCGGCGTCTTGTCCAAATTCCAGACTTCAATGGTCATTCTGCCTGTGAGGTTCTGGAGTTCCGCCATGGATTTAGACCTTCCGATTGTGAAGTCGTCCTTGTCCAGGTCTGCCCTGATGACAATGGCGAGGTCTTCGTTGTCACGTGGTGTGTACTTGACGAGTTTTCCCTGTGGCGTTGCTGGTTTGTCAATACCGATCGTTGCGTTACCGGTCAGGTAGGTTGGGAATCTTGTTGCTTCGAGCTTTGCGATTCCGTTGTTGACTTGGAGTGATGTATCCTTGCCCATCATATCTGTGAGCCGGTAGTTCCCATTCGGGAGTTTCAGTTCGATTTCGACGGGTGGCATTTTATCAAGGGACACTTTTTTTGTGGCTGTTTCGAGTGTTGAGACTTGCCAGAAAACGATTGTCGTTGAATTGTCCGGCTGCTTGAAAACGAACATTTTGACATTGTCCTGCAAGGATTTTTCGCCGATTAGCTTAGCCCACATCAGCTGGTTGGTCAGAGTTGCACAGGCTGTATAGATTGCCTTGGTGGAGCCGTCCCTCCGCATAAAGCTCAGGTTCAGTTTTCTGTTGATGCATTGGTATGGGGCGAAGATGAAATAGAAGTTGCGCTTGATTCCAAGCATCCATTGATGGATCATGGCCTTGGCATAGTACTCGGCCATTAGGATTTCCTGGTCGAGGCTGTCTTCCTTGAGATCGGGTCTGACTGGATCTTGCGGACCTTCGGATTCGCCGTGGATGAAGGTGCTGAATTCGGTGACCCACAGTTCGAGGTCGCCGATGCCTTCGGCTTCCATCAACTTGCGCATATCCCCGAAGTGTCCTTCGTAGTCCGAGATCGGGACGTAGCTGTGCAGGTTCACGGCATTGATGTACTTGGCGGCATCGTTGCGGTACATGACGGTGTCGTAGTCGCCTCGCCGCCGCTGGCAAACTGCTCCTGGCAGGACGGGCATTTGCGGATTGATGTCATGGAATCCCAGGCTGGCAGCCTTTAGGCAGGCGACGTAATCCCAAACGGGTTCAGGGGCAAAGTGGATGTCCTGCTCGTTCCAGAACTCCCAATTGCCAGCAGTGTCGCCGAACTGGCGACATATTTCGCTGGTGAATTCAAAGAGTTTCACCAGGTTTTTGGGTAGCTTTTGCAGTTTCCCCACGTGATTCGCGGTGTCGTGGAACATTCCCGACAGCTTCATTCCGTGTTGCTGGAGGAGCTTTGCGTTGGGCAGGTATTGCTTGTAGTCGTATTGCCCTGGTTGTGGATTAACCGTGTTCCAGCGCAATCGGTCGCGTGAGTAGGCGATTCCCGCCTTGTCCATCAAGTCGCAAGTCAACTTGTAGGAATCGCCGTCGTGCCAATCATGTTTCAAGGCGCCTTTGATGCAAAGCCAGCTTAGGGCTACATCCATTCCGAAGATCGAATCGTGGTTCCGCTTCTTGCCTGATTGATCGGGAACAACGGTGAAGGTCAGCCCAGGGCTTTCGGATCCTTCGGACTGGAGGATGTAGTACCCCGGGGGGAGGTCTGTGAATCGTAGAACTTCCCCGTCAGGCGTCGCTTGCTGGATTGGGTTCATCTGCCAGTCCAGTAGTTTGAACGGCGTTTTTTGAGTACAGTCAAAGACGGCGTCCTGTCCTGCGATGAAGACTCGTCCTGGAGCTTGCGTAGCTATTGCATGGGGATTCCCCAGGCAATGAAGCGAAACAAAAAGTACCAGCGATAGAAAGATGACTTTAAGTAGGTTCATTGCCTGGGCATGTTAGTTGAGTTATTAGTAGAATTCTCCAAATGCCTTCCAGTCGAGCTTGACGGGTTGATTCTGATTGAGGATCGAGTCCATATGGATCAGAAGCGGGAAGTATTTCAATTCTGTTTCTCCTTTCTTTGCCCTGATGCGTACGGCTTCTGCGACTCGCGTGATGATGGCGACAGCTTCGAGGGTGACGCCGCTGAGGACTTTCTTGACCTCGGTGTAGGGCATCCCGCGACCGAGGAGGGTGCCAAGGCGGCGTGTGCGTCCGCCAAAGACGGTGACGTAGAGGTCGCCTGCGCAAGGCAAGCCGCTGGCGAAGTCCTTGTTGCCTCCCAGGAGTTCGATCAGGCGGCGCATTTCAATGCAGCTTTGGGCGAAAAGGGCTGCCTGTGGGTTATAGATCGGGTTGAGGTCGGGGGCGCCAGGGACGCAATTGTCCGTGATGTGAGATGCGTCGGTGATGCCTTTTTCGCGTTCGGCAAGCCCGACTGCCAGGGAGACACCCATGGCATAGGCGTTTTTCATGGCGACGCCGGTCTCGACGCCGATGACATCCGTCGTCGGGTAGATGTGATAGTACCCAGTTTCGAATTGGGACTTTATTTCCTTGACCTTGTCAATGTTGCTGCCGCAATAGCAGACCATCGTATGTCTTCTGTCAAAGAGTTCAAAGCAGATGCAAGGTCCGCCGACAGCGACGAAATTCAGGTCGCTTCTGAGTGATTCCAGGTAGTACGGGAAGGGTTCGAGGCGTCCATCCGGATAGGAATTAAGTCCTTTTGTGATGGCGACGACCGTTGTGCCGGGGTTGAGCTTGGGAATGATGTTTTCCGCGAACCAGGGGATTCCGAAGCTGCTGACTCCGCAGACGACGATCGGTGCCTCGGCGACTGCCGTGTCCACATCTTCGATTTGAAGCGCTTGGACTTCTTCTGGAATCTGGCGATGGAGGGTAGGGTGCATCCTGGTCATCTTGACTGAGTCGATGATCTCTCGATCCAGGTGAGTTCCGACGAGCCGTACCCGGTGTCCGTTGTCCAGGATTGGTCGCGTGATACCGGTACCCATCATACCGGCGCCGATAATGGTGACATTGCTCATGATTCTAATTTCCTCAGCTTAATCGTGCAATTCGAGTATTATTGGTTTTCCTGTAATTTTATCGACATTGAGGATGAAGTTTCGTCCCTTCACGTCAAACCGAAGCGGTCTTCCTGCGGCTTGCCCATCAGGGAAGAAAGTATAAACGATATTGTCATCTTGATCGAAGTTATCGTCTTCCGGCAGCCATTCGATTGCCTTTGACAGGTCGTAGATTGGCTTGGCTTCGATAAAGAACGGTGGCACTGGGTTTCCGTCCTGGTCCAGGCTGTCGTTGCCTGGCGGCTTCCAGGTTTTCGCCAGGTTAAGCATGGAGACATTGACGATGAACTGGTTGTCTCCCGGCATCAGGACGATTTCGATCGGCGTGCCCGTGGAACGCGCCCTCAAGGCGGATTCGGACATCGCAGTCCGGATCGAGGTCAAGGCGGATTCGACGGTCATCCGCTTCGATTCCTTGTTGATTCTGGGAGCCGCAATGACCACAATCAATCCGAGCACGACAAGCAGCACGATGATTTCAATCATCGTAAACCGGCGAGATTCGCCGTGCCTGAAGGTTGAGCCTGTGTCATTGTACATCGTCGACTGGCATGAAGAATCGTGTTATTCTTCGTCTCCCCAGCAGGATAGATCCTTGTTGACTCCGTCACCGCCCGTTGTCTTGTCAGCGCCCAGGCTAATGATATCGAATCCGAAGTTATCGTTGGTGAGCGTGTATTGGAAATCATTGTCCCATCCGTCTTTAGGTAGCACTTTGACTTCGAGGTATGGTCCGTCCCACTTTTCATTTCCTGTGGTTTGCAGGAGCTCTTCGAGTTTTGTGGGGTATTCGCCGGTATCCATCTTGAAGTTTCTTACTGCTGACTTGAGCGAGCCCAGTGCGGCCTTGGTTGTTTCGACCTTGGCTTTTTCCAAGTTGCCCATCAGCTTGGGTACGGCTAGTGCCGCAATCATGCCGATGATGACCACGACGATCATGATTTCAATCAAAGTAAACGAGTGGGTGCGATTTGATGACTGTTCGTACTTTCTCATGGTGAATTCCTGGTTAGTTTGTTGCTATGGTTAATATTGGTTGGATTGAATCATCCTGCGGCACCTTGCATATCCATAATCGCCATGAACATAATGGTGACTACGGAGCCGACACCCAGGCCAAGCAGTACGATGATCATCGGCTCGAAGAGCGAAAGCATACGCTTGATCAGGCCTTTCATATCGGCCTCATAGCGATCCGCAACGCGTTCAAGCATGACTTCCACGGAGCCGGTTTCCTCGCCAACGGCGAGCATCCTCAGCATCAACTGAGGGATGTAAGGGCTTTTCGCCAAGGCGGTGGAGAGCTTTTGACCTTGCCTCAATTCGCCACTCAAGCCCACGATTGACTTTTTGATGGTCTGGTTTTGGAGAACTCTGTTGGCGATGGCGACCGTGTTAAGGAGGTGAACTCCGTTCCTCATCAAAATGGCCATCGTCCTGCAAAGCCTGGAGATGTTTGAGTAGAGAACCAGATTTTTTGCCAGCGGAACCTTGAGGATCAGGCTGTCGTATACATGACGGATCTTTCCGTTTTCGTCCCTGATTTGATAGATGCAGTACCCGATTAGGGCGGCGATAACGAACACGACCCACCAATATGATCTGAGGATGTTCGACAATGCCATCAGGAAATCCGTGGAGGACGACTTGATTCCGGCTCCTGCAAGCGCAGTGGCGAATTTAGGTACGATGACACCCATCACGATAGCAAGAAGGATGATACCGGTCACGCAAATGAAAGCGGGATAGATGGAGGACGAAATGATAAAACTCTTGAGTTCACGACTTTCCAGCAGGAAATTCCTGAGTTCAGACATGACCTGCGGAAGGGCACCGGCTTCTTCGCCGGCTTCGACAAGGCCTGCGTAAAGCTGGGGGAATTCACGTCCGCGCTCACGAATCAGGTCGGAAAGCTTGCGTCCTTCGTGTAGTCCGCGTCTCAAATCCAGTACTGTTTGCTGTAGGACTGGATTGTCCTGGGATTCACCGACGATGCCGAGGGCTTTTTCCAACGGGATGTTGGCTTCCAGCAGCGGAACCAATCGATCGGTGAATTCGACCACGTCGAGTTTCGGGCCGAAAGGGGATTTGCTTTGTTGGGATCTGGTTCCTTCTCCTAGGAATTCCAGTGGGAGCAATCCGCGTCTCTGGAGTCGTCGAGTTGCATCGGTTTGGTTTTCGCCTTCGATGAGCAATTCACTGACGGTTCCAGCCGCGTCGCTGACTTTGAATTTGAACAGGGGCATCTAAACCTCGATATGTGGATGTAGTCTAGGATTCGTTGGAATCCGAGTCGTCATCGATTTCTGTTTGTTTTCCGGTTTTGATTATTGAGATTGGTCTCATCATCAAGGGTACCTCGTCAATGAAGACTCTAATCCAATACTGGGAAGCCAATGGGAAACGGATAGACTTGATTTTGAAAATCAAATCCAAGACTTGGAATGGATTGTCCATTTTCACAGTGCAGCTGATGCTGAAGACTGGGGCTGGCAGGTCGGGATGCTCGCAGACAATCTTGCAAGGATAGTTTCCTTTTCCGCCAGTCAACGATACCAAAAGCATCATCGATTGATGGACGCAGGGTATTTTGGGAGTTTGTATCTGCCCAAACAACCCAATCAGGGATTTCTTGCCACTGGTCTTATCTTCGATAATCGTATCGCATAAAACCAATGCTAGGCCAATTGGCATTTCCGTGCTTGACATTTTGCTTCTCCTTGCTTGGCAATGAACAATACCATAAACGGAGTTGCGTTGACTTTATTTTGATTCTACTAGTATGCAAATGTACCAAACACATCATGCAAACAAGCATGAAAAAATCCTTGCGGATACCTTGGAACAATTGCGAAAGTGTAAATTAAAAATATATTCCAATTTGGGGGATTTCAAAGTTTATACTAGCTTTCTTACCCATAAAACCAAGATATATTCGTAGAAAAAGTAACGCCCTGCAAGGATAAAATCACCTGCGGGCGTTAAAGGGTTGGCGTTCCCGACGGGGCTCGAACCCATCACCTTCTGCTCCGGAGGCAGACGCTCTATCCGAATGAGCTACGGGAACTTTTTTTGTAAAACCTTATACGATAAGCCGAAAAGCCAGAAAATCAAGCGGGACGAATTACTTGAGACCCGCTGCCTTGAGCAGGGGAGATTGCTTGATGGCATGCAAATCGTTCTTCAAATCGGTGATGATTGCCGCCAATCCCTTGTCCATGTTGTCCATGTTCTTGGAGACATTGATGACATTCCTGTCAATGGCATTGATTTTCGTGTTCATCGATGCGACGAGTCCGACAAGGATGATATTGATGATAAGGAGTATTCCAGAGATTGCGATCAGGACTTTCGTGACGAGGCTCTTGGTCTGTTGAGCGTGGACATTCCTTGGTTGTTGCGGTATCGGCTGTGGTTTTGGTGTTGTTGCTTCGGGGGAATCGTCCGTTGCTTGCGGTGTTTTGATTGCCGCTGCGGGTTTTGGCCTGGCGAATCCTTTACCCAGCGGTTTAGCGGGAGTTTTCTGTCCGAATTTCGGCGTTGCGGGCTTTTGTTCTTCGGTTTGTTGTTCCTTGTTTTCGTTATCGTCGCCGAAGACTGAAGACAGGAGGTCTTCCACATCCTTGTTCTTGTTTTTATCGGTCATTTCGGATCTCCTTGTTGTTTTGTTATTGAAAACATCATCTGTAGATAGCAAATCCCTTGGGCGTTTCGCCGGTAACGAAGTAGTATGTGACGCTGATGATGATGGCAATGACTCCTGCGAGGAATTCACCGGCGACGAGTCCTGCCATTGTGGGCTTGAGCTTTTGGTATAATCTGCTTCCTCCGTACTTAGTAACGGTGTGTTTGACGACCCATCCCACCAGGAATGACCCTGCGAAAAGCGTGCTTTGATAGGTTCCAAGGGTTAGGAATAGGACGGGATGCAGCGGCCACCAGGGGAGGCGTTGACGGCAAATCGTAAAGATAATGACCAGTGAGAAGGTGATTGCGAAAGCCGTGACTGCTTCCTTGACAGGTTTCATTTCTCCGAATCGTTGCCATGCGGATCTGTTGTCAACGGGCTTGAGGGCGCCTTGCGCCTGGAGCGTATTGCGTAGATATAGGCTGGCATTGATCGCCATCGTTGGCGGCGATCCGTAGGACCAACCGTCGCCCACCTTGATCGCACCTTCCTTGTACTGGAAATACAGTGTTACCGGAACGGCGATCAGCAAGCCAAGAACAATGGCAAAGACTCCGATGGTTGCCAGGCGTCCGATCTTCGTCTTCATTTGATCGTTTAGGCAAAGGGATTCGACTGCGAAGGGCATGAAACATTCACGCGGGTCGACGAACATGACGCATGAGAAGAGTCCCATGATGAGAAGCTGCTCGGGTCCCAGGGCCTGCATTCCAAAGAATCCCCAGAGGATGGCGCAGGGAAAGATATTGGTATGGAGGTAGAAGACGCCAGCTTCCGCCATCATTCTGCTGGTGACTGTGAGCAGGATAAGCAATCCGATTCCGTAGAGCAGTGAAAGCTGCCATTGCAATCCTGTTTGGAAAGAAAGAATAATGAAGGCGATCAGTCCCAGGATGAATGCCCGAAATCCCCAGATGGCATGGGGTTCCACGTCGTCTCCTCCCTTCAATCCAAATGATTTCCTGAGGATTGAGCTGTAGTATCGTCTTCCTGTGTAGATCAGGACGCAGAACATGGCGATGTAGGATCCTGCATAGCAGAAGGAATTGATCGTGGGTCTTGTCATTGCCGGTCCCAAGGGGATGCCATACGTGGCAAGCTTGCCGGTGCAGTATCCGAAAAGGAAGGGGGCAAGTCCTAGCGACAGCGAGATGTCCTTGGGTAGGAAATAGGCGAATCCTATGACAGTGAAGTAGATTGTTGGATTGAATAGATCCCAGTTGCCGATGCCGGATCGGTAGTATGTGGGAACAAGCCTTAGGAAAGACCAAAAGTAGAATCTGATCTGGACTCTGATCAATTGTTCCGGCCACCAGGCGTAGGCGAGGTTATTGAGGTGGATGACCAGAACGGGTATCAGTCCCAGCCAGAAGAGCTTGTTGTGGAAAAGAGGGCTGAGCACACGTCCGGGTTCGGGAAGCAACATCTTGGTGAATTCGACGGTTGGGTACGGAAGGTGTTCGTGTGTGCTCCATTGTCGATGTACGACCAATGCGAGTCCCGTTGCCGAGAGGCAGACGGTGACGACCAGGGGCAACCAGAAGAGGAGGGTACGTCTCCAGGCGATCCAGGGGATGTCGTTGATGATGGAGATTGCCTTGTCGCCTTCCCCGATACCATTGATGAAACCATCCAGGGCATTTGGGTCGAGTCTGGGTTCTGCGAGCATGACTGGCGGGACAAGCGGCACTGCGCCTGGATTGCGAAGGCGAATGGATTCCGGGAATGCGACATCGATGACGGCTCTTGTGACCCCCTGCTTTTCCTCTTCTGTCATTAGGTCATCTGGCCGCGTGAGCCAATTCATTGCGTAGTCCGGGAGTTCCAGTTCGTTTTCCCGCGCGATGCTGGTGAGCGTTGCGTCTCCAATCATCCCATTGAGGTCTTCGTAGATTTTTGTTTGGAATTCCTGCGATGGAGCTTCATTGTTTTTTGGAATCAGCTGGATCGTTTCCTTGGAGAGATTGGCCTTGACGAAATCGGCATGTGTTTTAGGTTGGTCTGCGTTTGCCTGCTGGAGTTGGTTTGCGAGTTGGCGCCATTCGATGATTCGTCCCAATGGGATTTTCGGTGTTTCGCCTTTCCAGGATGTGTTTGTTCTGTTGTAGTGATGGGGGAACATCAGCACATTGGTGAAGTGGTGCATGAATCCACGTCCCGGGATAAAGCAGACGAAGAGGACCATGCCTACGGCGACTGCCAGTTCCTTGCCTGTCAAGGGGGCACGTGGTCCGAACAGCTTCAAGAGGGGGTTGACGATCAGTACGAAGAGGATAAGCGTTCCCAGGATGGAAATGGGAAGGAAGTTGCCCACCAGGAACGTGCCCCTGATGACCATGTCATTGAAAAACGTAAACCCGCAAAGTACGATTACGCCGAGAAAGCCTAGCAGAATTGATCGAATGGTCATGTCAATAGAGTCGTATAATTAGGTATGGGTGAACATATGGAATTTTCTAATATAGATCAACTTTCGGGAAAAACGAAATCAAACACCTTGTTTTCCTCGAACATCGCCTGAATTACCAGCGATTGTCCCGCCGTTAGGGGGCGTTTTTTATTTGATTGTGAACGAGAAATTTGGTTGGGGCGGGGTGTATCCGTGTGTTCCCCCTTGGATCCAAGTGATTGATTTTGGGCACTTGAGCTTTGAGAAGAAGATGAACACGCCGGATGGCGGCGAGACATAATCTCCGAGTCCGGCTCGTGCGATATTGACGTTGCAGGAGGTCGGGATTCTGGCGGCGTGGAAGATTGGGTCGTAGTAGTCGAGTTGCGGGACGTACTTGATGTGCCATGATCCAATGATTCGCCCCAGTGATTTTCCTCCCATGTCGCAGCACCATGGCACCGAGGGTGCGATGGTGGTGACATCGTGGTCGAGAGCTGCGAGCCAGATTGCCTGTAGTCCTCCTTGCGAGCCTCCGTTGATTTTCAGGTCTTTTTGGTTCCATTCGATTCTGGTTTTGAGGTACCTGAGCGCCTGTAGGTCTCGGAGCGCCATTCCATTGAAGTATGCTGTTTCCGGATTTGAGTTTTGGATGGGGTCGAATCCATATCCGTGTCCGTTTGAGCTTGTGTTTTTCAGGTATTCGTCATAGTATCCCTTGTCTTTTCCCAGGTCGTAACCGTGGGCATTGACTTCGAACACGATTTTGTCTTCGGGACCGTTGGTTGGGATTTCCTGCAGGATGTATCCTCGCCCGTGGACGGTGAGTTCTGCGGGGATCGACTTGTCTTTGGCGTTTGCTGGGATGGTGATGTATCCTGTCGCTGGCCTGTTGCCGGGACCTGGGCATGGGATCGTGACCGCATAGATTGCCACTTTGGGATTCTTTGATGGAACGGGTTGGAGGGTTGGTTGAAGCGGCGTCGCGTCCAGTCGAGCCAATTGCCTTTTCCAGAATTTGTCGAAGTCTTCTGACTCCTGCGTTGTTTTCATGAGTAGTGGATCAGCTGCGGCACTTCCCTCGAAGAAGACCTTGGACCAATCTCCGGAGGAGCGTCCAGGTTGCTTGGGTTTTCTGGCGGGATTTCCATTGTTGTCGTAGAGTTCAGCATAGATTCTGACAAATCCTGGCTTTTCCGCTTTTGTCTTGATGATAAGCGGTTGTTGGTTTGCCGGCGAGTCGCCTTTATCTGCGACTCCATCGTCTCCTGTACGATTCCACTTGATGGTGTATCCTTCTGGGATTGCCTGTCCCTTGGTTTCCAGGTTAAGGGTAAACGTGATTGTTTCGCCGACGTGGTATTGGAGAGGATTTTTGTCCGTCGTCCCCTTGAGGAAAAATTGGTTCATATCCACGTTTTGCGCCTGCATCGCGATAGCTGCAATGCATATGAGGGCGATGAGTCTTTTCATTTTCGAAACCTAAATTGTTGTAAATTGAATCAGGCCGCCTGGAGGATATGTTCCCCAAGGCGGCCTGAGCTTGAATCTAGAATGAACTAGGCAAGCGCATTATCGTGCTTTGGCTTTTTGCAGCGATTTGCCTTCTTCGCGCTTGAGCGCCTTCTTGTGCCAGATGTTGATGAAATCGCTGGCGATGAAGATAGTCGAGTAGGTACCCGTGATGATACCGTAGAACGTGACCAATGCGAAGTCCCAGACGTCACCACCGGCGATGACCAGCAGGGCGATGGTGGCGAGAGATGTGGTAAGGGAGGTCATGGCGGTACGAGACAGAGTTTGGTTCAAGCTCTGGTTGATCAAATCGGAGTACTCGATGGAATCGTCGAGGGATTGGGTTTCGCGGATACGGTCGAAGATAACGATCGTGTCGTTGAGCGAGTAGCCGATGATCGTCATCAATGCGGCCACGACCGTAGGAGTTAGCCGGCCGCCAAACAGCATGAAAATACCTGCGGAAACAATCACGTCGTGGATGACGGCGATGACAGCCGCAAGGCCGTACATCAATTCAAAACGGAAGGCCAAATAGACAATCACGCCGACAATCGACCAGAATGCCGACCAGAAGGCGTCCTTCCGGAACTGCGCGCCAACGTGACCACCGACAACACGCGTCTCGCCTTCGGCAAAGGAGGCATCGGCAAACTTGTCGTTCAACTTCTGCCTGAGCTGTTCGGAATCGAGGTTGCCCTGAACCTTGTCGTTGTCAGCGTTCAGCGGGAGGACGATTTCCAGCATTTCGTCACCGCCCTGACCGGTTTTGTAGCCGATCCTGAGGTTGTCTTCATAGCCCAAGTCAGCCATGAATGACCTGACTTGATCGACTGGAGGTGCGACTTTTTCGACCTTGTACATCAGCTGCGTACCGCCTGCGAAGTCAATGCCCAGCATGTTTTTGCCCCTGACTGCGAAGACGATAAATGAGAAGATGACCAAAGCGAGCGAGATTTTGGTTGCGGGCCTGCAGAGCTTGATGAAGTCGATCTTCGGATCCTTGAGGAATTCGAGCGATCTCATTGGCAGTGCTTTGATGAGATCCTTCATGATGAGAACGTCGAAGATTGCTCTGGTCATGAAGATTGCAGTGAACATGGAAGCGAAGATACCGAATGCCAGGGTGACTGCGAATCCCTTGATTGAACCGCTACCGAAGGTATAGAGGAAGAAGCTTGTGATGAGGGTAGTAAGGTTGGAGTCGAAGATCGAACTGAAGGCACGTTCGTAACCGCTCTTGATCGAGTTGGCGAGGCTCTTGTTCTTTTGGAGTTCTTCGCGGATACGTTCAAAGATCAGGACGTTTGCGTCAACAGCCATACCGATGGTAAGAACCATACCTGCGATACCAGGCATCGTGATGGTTGCATGGGTGATCGACATGGAACCCAGGACCAGAAGGGTGTTGACTATCAACGCGATGACGGCGATCACACCAGACAAGTGGTAGTACCAAATCATGAAGATGACGACGAGTCCGAGACCAACGAGACCCGCCAAGGCGCCGGACTTGACGGCGTCAGCGCCCAAGGTAGGATCGGTTCCGAATTCGGAGTTGATTTCAATGGTCACGGGGACGTTGCCCGAGGAGATCACGACCGAGAGGCGTTTGGCATCTTCGTAGGAGAACTGTCCAGTGATCTGTGCGCGTCCGCCGGTGATCGCTTCGCGAAGGTTGGGAGCAGAGTAGACTCTGCCGTCCAGGACGATGGCGAGCTGGCGTCCAACGTTTTCGCTGGTGACTTCGCCAAAGGCAATGGCTCCGCGCTGGTTGAATTCCAACGCGATGGACCACTGTCCGTACTGATCCATATCGGGTCTGGCACGGGTGACGTCTTCGCCCTGGACGCGTTCGGCGACCTTCTTGATGAAGACGATCTGCGTTGTCTCGCGACCATCGTGTTCTTCGACGATTTCCTTGCGGACGAGATCGGCTGGGACTTCAAATGTGCGTCCTTCCTCGATGGCCTGGTAGTATTGGTTGACGAGTGTTGCGTTGTTTTCTGCAACGAGATGGAACTCGAGTTTTGCGGTATCCTTGATGGTTTTTCTGATGTCAGCCTTGTCACCTTCGTTGACTGCAGGCATTCTGATTGAGATTGTTGTCTCTCCGGCAGTTTTGATTTCTGGTTCTGTGACGCCGAGCTTGTTGAGTCGATTTTCGAGGATTGTTCTGATCCTGTCTCGGATTTCAGTAGGTTCTTCACCTCTCTTGAGGTCTTCTTTATTGAAGCCGACGATGAATTCCGTACCGCCTTGCAGGTCGAGTCCGAGGATGAGGCGTCCAGCTGTTTTTATACGTATGTATCTGAGGACGATTGCATTGGAGGCGTCTTTATAGCTTGGTACCTTGACATAGTCGCTCAATCGGATTGAGTTTTCGTTTTCGCCGCCTTGCGCTGCTCGTTCGAGGAGCCTGAAGGGCGAGATATTTTCATCTTCGGCCTTGATTGTTTCGATTCTCTTCTGGAGTTCGTCGAACGTATTGGCCTTTACCGTTTCGCTGTATTGGGCTTGGAGTTTTTTGAATTCCTTGCTGTTCTTGTCCTTGATTTCTTCAAGTTGCTTTCGGACTTCTTCGAGCGTCCCCTTTTCCTGGAGTTCCTGCCTTGACTTGTCATATTTCTTGACTTGCTTGGCGGAGAGCTTGTTGAATTTGGCCAGGAAATCCTGGTCTTTGATTGGGAACATCGAGGAGGTCCATCCAATGATGATCACAGCAATGATGGCCCAGCGAATGATCAATGACTTTTTCATAACAACTCGTTTTCCTTGAGACAAATACTATGTGTTACTGTTTGATTTTACTTTTTTTCAGCAGGTGTGGCTGCTGAATCATCGATTTTTCGGTCCACCGCGCCGCGCAGGAATTCGATGACGACTCCTTCTGCGACTTCTACCTTGATGGTTGTCTCGGTGACACCCTTGACGGTACCAAGGATTCCGCCGACGGTACGGATTTTGTCCCCAGCCATCAGGGCCTTCTGCATTTCAGCTTGTTCCTTTTGCTTCTTCTGTTGCGGACGGATCATCATGAAGTAGAGGATGCCGAACAAGGGGATGAAGATCAAAAAGGAAGTGAGACCACCACCTGCAGGAGCCGAACCCTCGGCAGCCTGGGCAAATACCAACAAACTATCGCTCAACAAATTAATCACGACCAATTTCTCCTGACTTGATAGCCGTACAAGGAATGCGCCTAGCATTATTGGACACTATGACGCACTCTACAATTTGGGAAAAAGATAAACATACCACAATCGCAAAAAGTTGCAATAAAATTCAGCAATTATTTTCGTGATTTCCCTGTGTCTTGACGATCGTCGCCAGTTGCCGTTGCCTGAGCCTGAGAGTGGATTGCTTTCTGACGAAGTGGCGGGGGCTTCACGGAGTTTTTTCACGCTTTTGTACACAAAAGGGATGTGACATGCCCCTTGGGGTTGGCGTTATGGGATGGTCATCTGCCATTGTTGATATTGTCGGTTGCGACAATCGTTGCCCCGATAAGCACTGCGAAGAGCGAGACGATTTCTGTCCTGGATGGGAGCGTGCCCTGGATGAGCCATGCGTTGATGAGGGTAAAGAGCGGTGCGAATTGCTCGATGGCAGCGGCCGCGGCAACTTTCACGGATCGGAGGCCATAGTAGAACAGGGCGAAGCCAAAGGCGGTGCAGCCGATGCCCTGGATGACCAAGAGCACCCAATGCCTTGTGGTAAGTTGCGCGTAGGCTTGTGGTCCCTCGATCAGCAAGGCTGCGGCAAGCGTGATCAGTCCTGCCGGAAGCAACCTGCATCCGTTGAGGAGATTAGGATTGAAGGTCTGCAGGAGCGTCTTGCCGATGATTGTGCCGAAGGTCCAGAGGATTGCGGCGACGGCGGCGAGGCACCAGCCGAGCCAGGCTTTGTCATGCCCTTGCTCGATGCCTGGCTGGTTGAGCAAGGCGCCAACCAAGTAGGCGATGATGAC
Organism: Lentisphaeria bacterium UBA1407; assembly: GCA_002305655.1. Classification (GTDB taxonomy): domain Bacteria; phylum Verrucomicrobiota; class Lentisphaeria; order Oligosphaerales; family Oligosphaeraceae; genus UBA1407. The sequence continues at coordinate 65,521 of DBPZ01000126.1, forward strand.
AACGATGATGCCTAAAATGCTTTTGGGACCGATTTTTTCCTTGAGCAAAGCCCATGCCGCCAAGGTGGCGAGGACGATTTGGGAACGCAAGACCATGCTCACCAAGGCAGGATGCAAAAACTTGAGTGCCGTGATGTACGCCAATTGGGCAAATGTGGTGCAGAACAATATGTAAACTACCAACAGGACAATGCAGCGGCGAGTGAACAGCGATTTCTTGAAATGCCGGACTGACAGGGCAAGGAAAAAAGCGCCGCCCATGGTCAGGCTGGTGGAGGAAATGACAAGCGATGGGACGGATGACCCCAGGAGCGAAATGATGACAGGGTCGAATGACCAGACAAACCAGGCGAGGAAGCAGCTGATGTATGGCAATGCCAAGTATGAAGTTTTAGGGGGCGAGTCGGGCATTCTATCGTAGCGAATTGCACAAAATACCGAAAGCGATCAGAAGTAGCTCGGCGCAAGTGAAGTAGAACGACTTTGCCTCGATTTGCCTTGAGCCGGGCTTGAATGGCGCGAAACCCTCGATTTTGTCGGTGATAAGGAAAGCGAGGACGAGGGTGACAATCGGAATCAGCGAGAAGGATCCGCTGAACGTAATGAAGATGATGAAAATGAAGATGGCGACAATCCAGTGCGCCAGGTTAACCAGGGTCGGCTTGTCTTCGTGCCTGTTTTTCGCGGCTCCTGCCAAGTCTAACATCAAGCAGGCTGCGAGGCTGTTGGCGATGATGATCCAGCCGTGCGCATGAACCGCGAAGAGGGTGAAGACAAGAAGCGGTTTGAACAGCATGAAGCCAAGGTCAATCGCTGCGTTTTCGGTGTAGTCAGGATTGATTTTTCTGGCGATGAGCCTTCCGATCAACGGGGTTGCGTCATCAAGCCGTCCTTTATGGATTGCATTTTGCCAGAGGACGACGAGGATTGCGGCAACGGTTGCGGCGATGGCGTGGACTTTGAAGAGCCTCTCGCACACTATGGCTATGAGGAAGGAAATCAATCCGATGGCTGCTTCGATGGCGACGACTCCCCCTCGCCAATATTTCGGTCTGTCTTCATCGGTCAAGTCTGGAGTATTGAATCGTGTTTCGTACGCAAGCAGCCATAGGAATTTACGCATGTCGTGTCACTCTCCTTGAGGTTGTTGGCGAGGTGTCAACGGGAATTAGACCAGCCCGAGTTTCGCCAGTGTTTTTCTGAGTTTTTCCCTGGTGTCGGGTTGCATTTCGCACATTGGTAGCCTGTATTCTTCAGCGATAAGCTTCATGTCCGCCATTGCGGCCTTGATCGGGATTGGGTTTGATTCGATGAAGAGATCCCTGAAGAGCGGGTAGTATTTCTTATGGATCTGGTAGGCCTGGCTGAAGTTGCCGTTCAAGGCATGCTCGACCATTTGCGAGACTTGTTTTGGGATGATGTTGGATGCGACGGAGATGACTCCCTTCGCCCCGACTGAGATCATCGGGAGCGTGAGGCTGTCGTCACCCGAGAGGACGGTGATGTCGCAGGCGTCGAGGATTGCGTTGACGCGATCGACAGATCCGCCTGCTTCCTTGGTCGCGATGACGAGCTGGTGCTTTGACAGCCTTGCCACGACGTCAACCGGGATTTCACGCCCCGTCCTGCCAGGCACGTTGTAGAGGACAATCGGGAGACCTGACTTTTCGGCGACAATGCTGAAATGCCTGTAGAGCCCCTCGGCAGTCGGCTTGTTGTAGTATGGAGTGACTTGGAGGGTCGCATCAGCGCCGATTTTGGCGGCATGTTGCGAGAGAGGGATTGCTTCCGTGGTCGAGTTTCCGCCGGTGCCCGCGATGATTTGGCATCTTTTGTTTGCCTTTTTTGTGACGAATTCGATGACCTCGTCATGCTCTTTGTAGTTTAACGTAGGGGATTCGCCAGTTGTTCCGACCGGTACAAGCCCTGCGACTCCCGCTGCGATTTGTTGTTCGATGAGTTTTTCGAGCGCGGGGTAGTCAACGGCGTCGTTTTTGAACGGCGTAACGATTGCGGTGTAGCATCCTGAGCAATTCATGGTAGTGTTTCCTGGGTTTTGGATGTAATTACGTTAATCCTTTGAATTTAGTTTACAAAAGGTGAAGCGTCAAGGATTTTGACGTCTCAAGGGCACAAAAAAGCCCCGGCGGACAGTTGGGGGAGGAGAGAGGGAGGTGGGAAGGAGAATGCCCGCCGGGGCTAAAACAAAATTTATCAATGATTATCTAACTTACATCCAAAAATGGATTTGTCAAAGAAATCAAAGGTGAAAATAGTTGTTTTTGTGTTTGTCTGGTTGTTTTTTGCTGTCGCGCCCTCAACAAAACCTATCTTTCCTTGTCTAATTCAGTTTTGGGCCTGTGATTTATTTTTGAAGTTTTTGTCTGCGAGGCTTGAGAATAGCTTGATGCAGTTGATTTCTGCGGGGTCGTAAGGTCTGTGGTTTGGCCTGATCAGGTCGTGTTGCCACTTTGTGAAATCCCAGGACGCGGGGGCTTTCCCTTGGTCGACGAGTTGCCACATGCCTTCCCAAGGCTCGTAGGTTTGGTACAATCCCGCGACAAATCCCCAGCAATAGCAACCGATCTTTTCGAGGAACATCAGGGGGAACAGGTCGTGTACGTTGTTATGTTGGATGCGATGCAGCCATTCGGTGTTGACAAGAGGTCTCTCGTATCTGTCCTTGAGGATGTCGATGGCTCTGACAAAGGCTTGGAAGCCACTGTAGCTATGGAAGGTGACGATGTCCGAAAGCTCCGCCGCAAGCAGCTCGGAGGGATTGCCGCCGCCGATGATGTTTGACCAGATGCAGGCTGTCAGAGGTTGAATCGGGTTGATGTCCCAGGCAATCTCAAAGAGCTTCTTGACGATGGGAAGCGAGATTTCGCCCCGTCCTGCGGCGCCGGGTTCGTTGATCAAATCCCAGAAGGCGATCCGCGGATCGTTTTTGTACGTCTCGATGATCTCGGCGGTCATCTGGTAGAATTGAGGCGCCAGATCGGGATCGTCAAGCACGGTGAAGCCTGGTCCTTGGGAATGGCTCATGTGAGGGGATTTCTTGACGCCGCCGTGATAGCCCCAGTCGACCTCCTGCTTGCCAAGTTTTTTGGGTTCGTAGATAGCCTTGGGAACCGAGCAGTCGTTGGCGATGCAAAGCATGACCGAGATCTGGTGCTTGTGGCACATCTCGATGTATTGCTCCAAGCGTTTCATGAATCCGTCGTGCTCCTGCTGCCAGACTTCGAATTGGACGATCAGCCTGACAGTATTGAAACCGATTTCTTGCGCGATATCGAGTTCTTTGTCAACGGTCCTGAGCCTTTCTTCGAATCCGAGTTCTTGCCATTGGTCGACTCTGTTGACGCAATCTGCGCTTATGTAGTTGCACCCTCTGAACCAGGGTTGTGCGTCGTACCATTCGTGGGCTTGTTTTTTCGACCATCTTGGCTGCATGTTGAAGTCCTTTGGTTATGGTTGTATTGACAATGGAGCGACAGGGCATTGCTGTAGAAATATAGCTTTCATTTGGCTTCATCCCACAAAATCAATGGAAAAATCATTTTTAAACGATTCCCAAGGCGAATTTTTGGGTGGGACGAGTGAAGAAATGCTTCGGATTTTTTCGCTAGGCTTGTTTGCAATGGGCGGAATATGGTGTAAGTTATTTATTGACATTTATTGCGTCTCCATCGTCTAGTGGCCTAGGACGCCGGGTTCTCATCCCGGTAACAGGGGTTCGACTCCCCTTGGAGATGCCAAGGTTTGCCATCGATGCCGGAAAAGGCGTTGATGGCTTTTTTTGTTATGGTTCAATTTACAAGGCGGTTTGGGGGCGATATATTATTAAATTATTGGTATAATCAATGGATCAGGAGGTCGTTTTGTCCAGGGTCATCAGGTTCTTCATCTTGCTAGTGCTGGTCATGTTGTCGGCTGGTTGCAGTCGTCGCGTGGTCAGTTCTGAAGAGTTGGATCGTTTGATAGTCGAGGTTTCGTCACGTCATGGTCTGTCTGCGCCTTTGCTTAAGGCTGTTGTGTGGCAGGAATCCCGTTTTGATCCGACTAGGGTTGGGAAGAAGGGCGAGGTTGGCTTGATGCAGTTGATGGATGGTGCCGTTGACGATTGGGCTCGCGTCAATCGTTGCGAGAAGCCGAGTCGTGAGGAGTTGTTTGATCCCGAGTTGAATTTGGAGATAGGCGCTTGGTATTTGAGTTGGACTGGGAGTTTGTGGCCTGGTCGCGAATCTCGCGAGATCTTGCAATTGGCGGCATACAATGCGGGTTGCGGGAAGGTTGAGAAGCTTTGGTTGCCTGAGGATGAGTCGATGTGCCTTGAGTTGGACATGATTACGTATCCTGGGACTCGCGACTACATCACCAAGATCTTATCAAAGGCTCAAGTTTACGAAGAGGCTGGTTTGGGGAAGGAATTGCGTTGATTGCAAGGCTTTAGCGGTGATATAATGGAAGAATCGAATAGCATTCATGCGAGTGAAGAGACGATTGTATCGTTGTTGGATGACACGGACAGTCGTGGTAGCGTAGTTGCGATGCAGCTGTTGCTGTCCCATCCGGATTCGGAGGCGATTGTTCTGCGTTTGCAGGACAGCGAGAATCCCCGGATACGTCGTCGGATCCACCAGGTGTCGAATGTCTTGCGTCAACGTCGCCTATGTTCTCATCTGACTAAGATGATGTCTTCTTATGTCATTGATTCATTTTGGGACATATTGCGTGAGTTGACGATTGTTTACGATTATCGCTTTACTCAAGCGACGCTTGACGAGATGCTTGATGGCTTTTTCGAGCGTTTGAATTTGGGGTCTCCCCGTTCATCTGATTTGCTTAGGGCGGTCAAGAAACTTGACTTGAAGGTGCCTCGCAACAGCCAGTCCTTCGAGTTTCCGATGTTTTTCTTGTCCGAGGTCGTTGATAGCAGCCTTGGTCACGAGTTGGTCTTTTGCGCGCTATTGAATGAAGCGTACAAGCGGAAAGGCTGGTCGAGCGCGGTGACGATCTACGAGGGGAAGTTCATGTTGCAGTTGCCGGACAAGAATGTTGTGTCGCCTGCAGACGATTGGGCTGTCATGAAGAAGATAGACTCTTCTCGTTTTCACCTTTGTCTAGAGATAGAGATGTTTCGCACGTACATGGCTTTGATTCACAGCGCCAGCGTTATAGATTGCCAGCCGTTCGACTTGTGCATTTTCACGAAAATCATGACAGATTCAATGGGCTACGCGTTGCGTGACATGCCGTATCCCCTTGGTGATTGGCAATATGTTTCCAGGGACGCGAAGAAAAGTTCGAAGAAGTGACAGGTTGTGTGGAGCTGAATCAGGAATCAATATAGAAGGAAGAACCGATGGAAATCTGGATAGAGAAGCTTCTTGAGTTGCAGGAATTGGATCTTCGCGTATCGAAGATGCATGCTCAATTGGCCGAGGTTCCTCAGTTGCGTTCGCAGGCTGAATTGCAGTATCGCAATGAGGCATTGGCATTGGTGGATGCGCAGGAGGAATTGAAGGTTGCCGAGGTTGAGGTGAAGAGCTTTGATAGCGAGATAGCCGTTTTGCAGGCAAGGAAGCGCGATTTCCAATCGAAGTCCGCCTTGATCAAGAACAATGACGAGTATCGTGCTGCCCTTTTGCAGATTGAGATGGTTAACCAGGCGATAGCTTCGGTAGAGGAGCGCCAATTGGAGGCGATGTTCAAGGTTGACCAATTGAAGGAAAAGGTGTCGTTGCGCGAGAAGGATTTCCTCGCCGGCAAGGCACGTGCCCAGGTCGTATTGGAAGATTTGGAGACTCGTCGCAAGAATTGCGAGCGTCTGATAAGTGAGTTAAACGAATCTCGTCCAGGAGTAGTGGCCGAGCTGGAGGATGCTGTAAGGCAGGCGGTGTCGAATGGCGGAGAGTGCGGGAATTGCGTCTCCGTCTATACTCGTTTGCGTTCATCGAAGACCTATTCGTCCTTGACCCCCTGCGTGGTGCCGCTGGAGGATGGCGCTTGTGGTCGCTGCCACCTGAAGGTGCCTGCGCAGCAGCGTTCGGACGTGTTGAAGTCAAAATTGGTGTTGTGTCCCTCTTGCGGTGCGATCGTATATCAGGAGTAGATAGGCGAAAGAACAATGGGTAGGAATTTTTTCAACGACAATTCGGATCTGCAGTTTCATTTTAATGGCTTTGACTTTGGCGAGATTGTGAGCTTGCTTGATGGCGAAGGCGCTGATGTCTCGTCCCGAGTGTCAGATTACCTGTCTCGCCTGGAACAATTGGGCGAACTGGCAGGCGAACGGATTAGCCGCCGCGCTCTTGATGTTGACCTGGAATCGTGCCGTTGCAATGACGGCGTGGTACGGTTGCCGGCAGGGGCGACGGAAAATCTGCGCGAATTGCGCGAGGCTGGATTGACGGGAGTGACCCTCTCAAAGAAATATGGCGGGTTGAATTTTCCGGTTACTGTCTATTCGATGATGACCGAGGTTGTATCGCGCGCTGATGCGTCATTGCAGAATTTGTTTGGCTTGCAGAGCATCGCGCAGACGATCCAGAAGTTCGGCTCAGAGGAACAGAAGGCCGAGTATTTGCCTAGGTTTGCGAGTGGCGAGTACGATGGCGCGATGGCGTTGACGGAGCCTGAGGCGGGGAGCGATTTGCAGTCGGCACAATTGTCTGCAGTCGAGGATCCTGCTCGTCCTGGCTTCTGGTTGTTGAATGGTCGCAAGCATTTCATCACGAACGGATGCGCTTCTGTTTTGCTGGTCTTGGCTCGTTCGGAAGCCGATACGAAGGACGGTCGTGGCTTGTCGTTGTTCATTGCGCGGAAATGTCCTGAGATTCATGTGAGCCGGATTGAGGACAAGTTGGGGATTCACGGCTCTCCGACCTGCGAGCTTGAGTTTACGAATGCTCCTGCGGAGCTGGTCGGTCAGCGTCGATTTGGGTTGATCAAGTACGTGATGTCCTTGATGAACGGCGCTCGTTTGGCGATTTGCTCCCAGGCAGTCGGCTTGGCCGAGGCGGCTCGCCGCAAGTCGTGGGACTACACGTCGCAACGAGTCCAGTTTGGCAAGAATCTTTGCGATATTCCGCCAGTGCGCGACATGCTTGAGCGGATGGATGCCCAAGTGATGGCAGGACGCTCGCTGCTCTACGAAGCAAGCAAGTATGTTGACTTGAGGGACGGATACGAAGAGCGGTCGTTGACGGACAAGGGAGACCTCGAGGCGAAGGAAAAGGCGAAAACCTATACGAAATTGACCGCGCTACTGACCCCGATGTCAAAATTCTTCACTACGGAAATGGCGAATCAAGTGGCTTACGATGCCATCCAGTGCCATGGCGGAAAAGGATACATGCGCGAGCACGAGGTCGAACGGATGTACCGCGATGCGAGAATCATGAACATCTACGAAGGCACGACTCAGTTGCAGGTTGTTGCTGCGATTGGCGGCGTGATGACCCATGTATTGGATCCGGTTCTGGACGAATTGGAAGGAATCGGCCATGATGACGCGGTTTTGGCTGGTCTTGCGGCAAAGGTCAAGGCCGCAAGAGGCTTGATGGACGAGGGGATTGGCTTGGTCGAAGGCGCATTGTCGTCGCAGTCTGAATTGCTGGCTCGTCGTTTGGTTCGGATGCAGGTGATTGTGTTTACATCATTGCTGATGTTGCGTGATGTCGAACGCGACATCAGCCGTCGTGCTTCGACGATTCGGTACGTGAACGAGATGATTCCCGAAGTTGCGATGCAGCTTGAGATCATCAAGTCTTACCTCTAAGTAAGAAAGTCAAGAAAATAACAGGAGAAAACCATGAAAGCGATGATAATCGATGACAAACGGAATTTTGTCTGGAGCGACGTTCCGGATCCGGTACGCAAGGCTGATGAAGTTTTGATCAAGGTGGCAGCCGCTGCTGTCAACCGTGCGGACTTGATGCAGAAGGACGGGCTTTACGCATCTCCTCCGGATTGGCCGCAATGGTGTGGCTTGGAGGCATCTGGCGTAGTCCTGGAAGCCCCAGCCAATTCTTCCTTCAAGGCAGGTGACAAGGTATGTGCATTGCTAGGCGGTGGCGGGTATTCGGAGATGGTGACGGTTCCAGCGGGGATGGTCGTTCCGATTCCTGAAGGCTTGTCGATGGTCGAAGCAGGTTCATTGCCCGAGGTTTGGTGCACGGTATATCTGAATTTGATGATGGAAGCCGGCGGAATGAAGCCTGGCGACGTCTTCTACATGCAGGCAGGCGCCAGCGGGGTAGGCTTGGCGGCAATCCAATTCGCCAAGTTGATGGGAGCCAAGGTGATCACGACGATCGATTCGCCTGAAAAAGCCGCCTTCGTCAAGAAGCTGGGTGCGGATTTTGTGCTTGACTATCGGACTGAGGACGTGCGTCCCGTCATCGAGGCCAATCCGCCGACCGTGGCCCTCGATTGCATTGGCGGCAAGCTGATGGGCGAGTGCTTCAAGAACATGGTCTTCGGTGGCAGATGGATCATGATCGCCACAATGGGCGGCGCCGAAACAACCATCAACCTGGAAACAGTTTGGAGAAAACGGATCCGATTGATCGGAAGCACCCTCCGAAGCCGTACATCACAGGAAAAAGCCGATATCCTCAAGGCGTTGCAGACAAAATTGTGGCCGCACTTTACTTCGGGTAAACTGATTACAAATATCCATTCGGTCTTCCCAATGCAACAAGCCGACGAGGCACACGGCGTGCTCCGTAGATGCGAAAATATCGGCAAAGTAGTGCTGACATTGGAATGATTTAAGTAAAAGTATTGGAAAACATGGGGCGTCCCGAAAACAGTCATCGGGATGCCCTAATTGTTTTTACAAGGTTCACTTGAAAACCAGCTTGTAGGCGAAGGATTTGGCGTCCATTTCGAGTTGAATTGAATCTTGCTCCTGGTTGATTGCTGGCTGTTTTGCGTCATCGGTCCATGGATCGAGGTTGGTTGCGATTAGTTTTGTATTGGGCTTGAGTCCGAAGGTCTTGGTTGCCGAGGCGATCAGCTGGAAGGGAGGTGTTCCTGGCGCGGGAATCAGCAACCAGGTGGAGTCGTCCAGCTTGACGAGTTTGAAGGTTCCATTTGTTTTGAGGAATCCGAAATCAATGATTTGATTTTCTGCGGGGGCGGCGGGGATTGGGTTCGATACGATTTTCCCATCCTGCCTTTGTATGGTGAATCGACCGCCGAGGGCTCGTGAGAAGGAGCTGGTCGTGTTGTTGAGCTTGATTCTGCCACCCGAGTGTGGAGTCCAAAGTCCGAAACGGATCTCATAGTCGCCTTCTGGTGCGTCATCCGGAATGTCGATCTCAATATGTGAGATGTATTGTCCTGGTTTTTTATAATCAAGGTTTGACTCGACAACTTTGCCGTAGAATAGGATTTTATCAGTGTTTTTGCTGCTTGAATGGCAGATGTGTATGAAGTGGAGAGTTTCTCTTGTGCTCGCTTGCTTCTTGAAGTCCCAATTGATTTGGAACGCATATTTCAAGTCGTTGATTTTACGGAAATTAACGGGCTCGGCGCCGAAGCTGCAGGCTAGGCCGTAGGGATTGATTCTTGTTGGTCGCGTGTCGATATAGGTGGAATTTGGGGTCATTGCGTAGGCGACTGATTTTCCGTTGATTTGAACGATCGCGGCTTTTGCATTTGGGGTGCTGGCGAGAAAGCCGAATTGTGGGAGGGTTGTGTCGGGGTTGATGGTCCAAGGCATCTTGCCGCGATTGGCCCAGACTGTAGCCTTGCCGTTGGCGAAGGTCGCCTTTTGGCGATCGATTGAGTTATCGACGAACTGCAGGTCATCGAAAGAGTTGAATGCGAGGAATTGCGTGACGTCATTGAGTAGCCAGTACGTGAGGATTGCATTGATTGAGAACGGTCCGTCACTCATCGGGTTTCGTCCCCCGATTACGGTATTGGTGAGGTAGCTGTCCGATGCATAGCCTGAGTTAGTCGAATCTCTTCTTTGATAGCGGTCTGCGAGTCCTCCTGCGAAGAGAGCCATTTTTTGGTGCGAGACGATATCGTGCCAAGGCACGCGTTGTGCGGTTTCCTGGATTCCCCATCCTGCCACGGCATAGTGGTCAGACTGTGCGCCATCGAGCGAGCCGATCAATGCGTCGTGACCGCCTTCGCTGATCATGATCGCTGTGTTCGGTCCGAGGATAGATCTAGCGGTGTCGAAGGCGTCTGCCCAATGCCGCGCCGTGCTTGCCTTGGGGTAGTAGTTTCCGTTTCTGTCGTAGTAGTCGAATGGTGTGATTGAAGCGAGGACGTCGATGAAAAGTCCTTCTGGCTGGACGTGATTTTTCAGGAGCGTCATATTGTTTTCGAGCCATGGTTTGAAAGCATGTGGCAGCCAGCTGTAGCTTTGTGCGTTTCGTCCTTTGTTGAACCATGCTTTTTTTGGTTTTCCGTACTTGTCAAAGGAGACATGGTCGTAGCTGAAGCCGGTTGCATCTGGATAGAAGTCGGTATAGTTGTCATGGGGTGCGAAAATGATTCCATGTTGCCTGCATGTATCTGCGAGGGTTTTGAAGTTGTCGAGTCCGGATTGCGGCGGGAAGATATCTGGTAGCCTGTAGTCGTATCCCCATGCTTGCCAGACGTGCTTGACGAAGACTGCGTTTTTGAGTCCGTATATGCTGGCGAGCTTGATTTCTTCTGCGTCGTCGAGGTAGTCTCCTCCCCATTTGTCAAGGCATTGCCTGCCTAGGATGTTATTGATTGTTGTGGTTGATTTGAAGTTGGCGTTATTGGCGTATTCTCGTGCCGCCTGGAAGGAACTGCCGTGATGTGCGGTGATGAAGAAAGTCGTATCGTTGTGTGTTTCCAGCGAGAAGAGATTGTTGTTAGGATTGACGACGAGTCGATCCGGGAAGCAATCCGAAGCGATGACGCATGAAAGCGAATCCTTGAAATCCGCTCCGACGTGTCTTGTCATCAGGTAATTGCCGATACTGGCGAGTTCGAAGGGGTTTTGTGGATTTTCGATGACGTTTCCGAATCCGGCATAGACCCTGAAGATTGGTTTCGATGCGTTCCCGATAGCGATTGAAGTGAATCTTGGTTGTCCATCTTGTGAGCGGGGTGGAGCAACAATGGCAAATTGGAGTTTGAGTGTGCCGTTGATTGGGGTCGCCGTGACTTGGACGGCGACTGGTCCCGAGGCAAGGGCGAACATCTGCGAGAAGGTCGCTTGGCTTGGGGAAGCATTGACCTTGATGGAACCGATTGCGTCTTGCCGACTTAGGTTTTCGTTGTTGATTTGGATTGCGAAGCCATTGAATGCGAGTGACTTATGCTGATTGGTGAAGGCGATTGCCGCATCCAGTAGTCCTGAGGAGCCAGGGAGGATGGCTGCGTTGACTTGCCCGATCAACGGCGATTTCAGGACAAATGCCGGCTGGTTTTGCGTAACGTTTGCGGAGCGTGCGATGTCGATCGCCTTGTCAGCCAGTTGCTGGAATGGGATTTTTGGTATTTCGTTTTGCTGGTGGGCTGGTGCGATTGTTGGTGTTGCCCAAAGTCCCAGGTCGGAATTGGTGTCGTTTTTCGGACCGGGCGTGGTGACAAGCGAGAGCTGGATGCGCTTGCCGGCGAAATCTGCCAGTGAGATTGAAACAGGCTGCCAGGATTGCGCCTTGGAAAAGCGGTCGAAAAGTGTCGTGGTTTTTCCATCATGGGTGACATTGAGTATGAATTGCACGCCGTCGCTCTTGTTTTCGGAAGGGATTGTGTTTCGGATTGCTGTGGCCGCGGTGAAATTGAAGTGTGGTTGCTCCGGCAGGATGAGATTGTAGGAGACCTGTACTGGTCCCGTGCCGTCGAGCCATGGGGGATGGATTGCGAACACATCGCGCTTGTCGGCGCCAAATTGATAGGTTCCGACCGAGAAGTGCATTCCAGTTTCCCGATGTCCTCCATTATGGTTTCCCGGGAGTTTGATGATGGAGTTTTTGTGGGTGAATTGAATGTCGCGCTGGTTGTTTTTGGTTAATTTCAGGGGAGTATTTGCGAGTGTAATGTCTTTTGCGGGTAGGATCTCTTCAATTTCTTGCTTTTGGGGGACGATCGTTTCGAAGATTGCGATGGGATGGAGCTGAAAGGTTGTGTTGTCGTTCAAAGTCACGGTTGCCACTGCATGGATTGGATACAATGCCTCCAGGATTTTCGGGAGCGGGGACGTGGTGATTGATAGGGTGCGGGATTGGTTGGGCTTGAGCTGGAACTGGGATTCAGCTGGCTCAGGAAGCGACCAGTCGTCGTTGAGTCTTATGGAAAGATCGATGCTGGCGGTGGTTTGTGATTGATTCGTGGCAATGACCTGGAACTGGAGCGGCCTGTCCGATACTGTGAATGGCTCCTGGGGCAAGACGATTTGCAGCTTGATGCCGCTATGGATTTCAACTGGGGGATTGAAAGCCCTTGAACTTAAAGCTAGAAGGAGGAACGAAACGAGAAGGAAGAAGCGTGACATGGCTAGACCTTGTTTTAAGGGTGGATGCGAGATTGAAGGTAATATAAGCGGCTCGCAAGACCAACACAACATGTTTTTTGGAATCAGGCTTCCCGGCGTTTTCCCAAATGGCGTATTCAAATGGCATGTCACATGAATTATGAATGCTGAATGGCGAAGTAGCGCTTTGAAAGCCGGACAGGTCGGACAGGGTCGGAAGCCAGTGAGTTCCAAGTCAAAATTTGATTGCTTTTATTGCGTACTCAAACAGGTATGGTGAAATAGCTTCCTAATCGACTGAAATCATCGAGAAACATCTGGATTACCTAATGGGTTGTTATTCTGGAAGATTGACGATGTTTGTCGATGATTGTGCATGATTCTTGCTTGAAATT
>DBPZ01000122.1 GCA_002305655.1 Lentisphaeria bacterium UBA1407
GACAAACATCGTCAATCTTCCAGACTGACAACCCATTAGGTAATCCGGATGATTCCTGATGACTTCAGCCGATTAGCAAGCCATTTTCCCATACCTATTTGAGTACGGAATAAAAACTGTTGTCCTGCGTCAACTGCTTTTTTTAGGCTATCAGTTCTTCCAGCCCGAAGATTTTGTTTGCATTGTCCCAGAAGATCTTGTCCTTGTCTGCCTCGTCGAAGGGCAACGCTTCGATATCCGCGATTCCGCTTTCCAGCGATTGCCATGGCGAATCCGTTCCATAAATCACTCGATCGATCCCATGGTTGCGAATGATCCTTGCGAACCGCCCAGGATCGTCACGCATATACATCGCCGAGAAGGACGTGTCGAAGTACACGGGATGACCGGAAAGGTCACATTCGACCTCATCCCAGACAAGCCAGCCCCCGCAATGGGCGCAAATCAAAGTCAAACCAGGATGCCGGCGAATCAATTCCGCAAAATCACGGGGACGGGAATGGAAGGGAGGCTGGAACCCGACATCGTTGCCGGCGTGGATGATCACAGGAAAATCATTGGATTCGCAAAAGGACCAAATCGGTTCGACGCGTGCCTCCAGTGGATTGAACTCCTGGTACTCAGGATGCATCTTGATCCCGTGCAACCCCAAATCCATGATGTGCTGCAACTCGCCAACAAGGTCGGGATCCTCGGGATGAATCCCGCCCATCGACAAGCTCGGCCACGTGTTGACCAGCGCAGCCTTTTTGTTCAGCGAATGCGCCTGGTCAGGACGAGTCACTACGGGACAGTTCATCCAGCCGCTGTACCCTGCTTTCAGCGCCAGCTCGCGCAGGCATCCTGCCGTTCCGTCTGAATAGACTGGTAAATTACAGGACTTTGCCTGGAGATGTTTCAAGACATCGGTCGCAATCTTGTCAGGCCAAACATGGGTATGTATATCGAATATCTTCCGGAAACCCATTATCATCAATTCCTACCTATGAAAATTGTCACGAATTGTCAAGTGTTGTCATAATAAGTAATATACTCTTTGCTTGCAGTTCTGGCAACTTGCCTGGCTTTTCCGACGGCAATTAATTATTCGTCTTTTGTGATGCTTTTTTGCCATTCTTCCACCTGCGTCTTTTCATTTTCGGTATATATTGTCCTTATTCATTTGTTTATTGCCAGAAGAAGAAATCATCATCATTTAGGAGTCAGCCAATGGAAGTCATCAGCTACAGTCGTGAGATTCCCGTACGTGCCAACGTAGATATTTTTGTCGCCGGTGGCGGACCTGCCGGCATTTCGGCGGCATTGGTTGCCGCCCGGGCTGGAAAGTCGGTCTTCATTGCCGAGGCAGGCGCCTGTTTCGGCGGCATGGGCACCAGCGGGCTGATCCCCGTGTTCATGCAATTCGGTGATGGAATCAACTTCCTCGCCGGCGGAATCGGAAAGGAAATCTATGACAAGCTCAACGACCTGAAGGGACCCAACCACCCGGGAGGAAAAACAAGCATCCCGGCAGAATTGCTGAAAAGACTCTACGACAGGCTGCTCGTAGAATCAGGCGCGACAATCTCGTTGATGACAAACGTCGTCGATATCGTCAAGGAAGGACCAAACGTCAAGCAAATCATCTGCCAGGCAAAAAGCGGGTTCTTCGCAATCGGCGCCAAAATGGTCATTGACGGAACCGGCGACGGTGATATCGCCACATGGGCGGGAGCGCCATACGAAAAGGGCGAACCCGATACAGGCGAAATGATGCCGGGCACGCTCTGCTCCGTCTGGGCAGATATCGATTTTGACAAATTCCGCGAAAGCAATACCAACGTTCGCGAAAAATTGCTCGATTCCTTCGAAAAGGGCGACGTCTTCACCGTCAACGACCCGCACCATCCGGGAATGTTCAGAATCGGAACGCATATCGCAGGAGGCAATATCGGACATGCCTTCGGAGTCGATTCGACGGACGAGAAATCGCTGACGGAGCACCTGGTTTACGCAAGGGCCCACCTCCACGAATTCGAAAACTTCTACAAGAAATACATCCCCGGATACGAAAACGTCGTCCTGGTCCAATCGGGCGCGCTGATGGGAATCAGGGAAAGCAGGAGAATCATCGGAGACTACATCCTCGACATGGACGACTTCATCGCAAGGGCGATATTCGATGACGAAATCGGACGCTACGCATATCCGGTGGACATCCATCCATCAAAGCCGGACCCAGTCAAATACGCCGCCTTCGAAAAGGAATTCTTCAAGGTCGGAAGGTACGGAAAAGGAGAAAGCTACGGAATCCCATACAGATGCCTGACACCCAAGGGACTCGACAATGTCCTCGTCGCAGGCAGATGCATCAGTTCTGACAGGAAAATCCAAGGTTCTATCAGAGTCATGCCTGGATGCTACATCACCGGTCAAGCGGCAGGACTCGCAGCGGCGGAAGCGATTGACAAAAATACCACTACCCGTGGAATCGACGTCAAAATTCTCCAGAAACGCCTACTGGACATCGGGGCGTTCCTGCCCAATGCGAACTTGTAGTTCTTTGTACATGGCGAAAGTTGCAAAAACTCTTTAAGATATTATTATTTCAAGGTTGCGTGAATTCTGGCTTTGCGCTTGGAACTCACGCATCTTTCCCTTATGTGCGATTGTTTCTGATATCTGTGCAAAAACTTGTCCATGTTTTTGGTCAAGGATAATCAATTGAGGCGGTAGATCTATGTTGAAGCGGATTGTGTTCCTTGTTTTGGTAGCCGTAGTCGCCTGGGTACATGGTGGCGAAGTCGAAGAGCGGGAAATCATTGACAGCCAAGGGGGCACGTCCAAGAAGACCATCGTCAAGGTCACATGCTGGAGCCTGCCTGACCCGTCCTATACGGATACCAATACCAGGGCGCAATGCGCCGTCGTCAAGGCATTCATCCAGGCATACCCGAAAATCGTACAGGAAAAATACAGGAAGAAGTACGAGACCGACCCAGGCAAATACGGGGACTACGACTGGAGCAACGTGGCGGTCGAACTTGAACGCACCAGCGGAATCACCATCGAGGGAACCAGCATGGATTCGGGACCGCTGATGGCGATCGCAGGCGGAGTCGCGCCTGACATCATGTACGTCAACTTCAGGCAGTCCGATACCTACATCCAGGAAGGATTCCTATACCCGCTGGACAAGGAGGAAGACGGATACTACGCCGGGATGACCGAGGAGGAACGGACCTTCATCTACCACGAGAAGGTCATGCCGGTCGTCCAACGAAAAGGCCCAGGCGGAACCCATGTCTGGGCAATGCCTACAGGAGGACTGCTGGGAAAGGTGTTCCTGTACAGAAAAGACCTCCTCGCAAAATACAATGTGCCTGAGCCAACATACGACTGGACTTGGGAAGACCTCTTCGACGCTTGCAAGAAACTGACCAAGCCGGCGGAAGGAATCTACGGAATCAGGCTCGGAAAGGGAAAGGCGGAAAGCTGGTACTGGGTCACGTTCCTCTGGTCTGCAGGCGGAGAGGCAATGGAATACGATGCAGAAAAAGACGAATGGTCCGCTACGTTCGATTCCGACGAGGCGGCGACAGCGCTCGATTTCTACATCAGATTGACGACGGAACACTGGGTCGATCCCGCAGACGGAAAAGACAGGTACGGATACGCTACCAAGGAAACAGACTCGGGACAAAAGTGGGAACTGGGGCAAATCGGATTCTACCCCGCGTACATCGACGCACGCCTCTTCGCCACCATCGACCCAGACGTGGTCGGAATGGTCGCGGTACCATGGGGATATCCTGACAAGAACGGAGTCCGCCATCGGGGAGGCGAACTCAACTCCAGGATGCAAGGAATCTTCGCCGGATGCGACAACCCGGTCGTAAGGGACGCGGCCTGGGAATACATCAAATTCTGCGAATCCAAGGAAGGCGTCAGAATCTACACCAAGATCATGGTCGAGGGAGGCTTGGGGCGATTCGTCAACCCGATGTACCTCAGGATGTTTGGCTACGACGACCTGATCAGGCTCGCACCGCCCGGATGGGAAAAAACCTTTGAAATCGCCATTGACACCGGAAAGCCAGAGCCCTACGGAAGCAATTGCCAGCTCGTCTATTTCCAGATGACAAAGCCGATGGAAGCGGCAGACCAGCTGGCCATGAAGGGCGCCTTGCCGCTCTGCGATGCAACGGAAATGGAAAATGCAACCCCTGAGCAAAAGGAGCTAAGGCACAAAATCCTCAAGAGCCTCCTGGAGGAAGGGGTCAAGGACGCCAACGAGAAAATGCTCGGAATCCTCTCGCCAAAGGAACTGCTGGTCAGAAGGATCGCGGCGGCCATCTTGATGATCGCAATCGTCATCGTGTTCACGCTCGTGTTCAAAAAAATCATCCGCGCCTTCACGCCACCCAAGATCATCGGCGTCGAACAAGTCAAATGGGGGTTCCGCAAGTACGCGACCGCATACATCCTCCTGCTGCCCGCAGTCCTCTCGATCCTCGTCTGGAGATACGTCCCGCTGCTGATGGGCTCCGTGATGGCGCTCCAGGACTACAAGATCATGGGAGGATCGACCTGGGTCTGGCTCGACAACTTCGGCAACGTCCTCTGGGACGCGGAATGGTGGCAATCCGTTTGGAACTCCATGAGGTACTGCTTCCTGGTCATCATGCTGACATTCATGCCGCCAGTCATCCTCGCAGTCCTCCTGCAGGAAATCCCAAAGGGCAGAATCTTCTTCAGAACCGTATTCTACCTGCCGGCAGTCATCACAGGACTCGTCGTCATCTACCTCTGGAGATCCTTCTACGAAAACACGGAATTCGGCGTCCTCAACGCGATCATGCTCAGACTGCCGGCAATCGTCTACCTCGGAGTCGCATTGCTCTTCTTCTTCATCATGTTCTTCTTCGCAAAACGACTCTTCCTCCACGAAAACTACTCCTACAGCGTAGGATGCCTCATCGCAGGAATATTGCTGTTCTGCTTCTTCTCGAACTTCGCATGGCCTATCCTAAAAACAAGCGAACTGGACAAGCCGGACAGCATGCTGTACTGGTGGAATGTCGGATTCTACTGCAGCGTGGCAATCGCAATAATCATTCTCCTCATTACAACATTCGTATCCTTCAAACGACAACAATTCCCATCGGCAGTTGTATGCCTCTCGCTGCTCCTGCTTATCGGGGGCTTCGCCATCGGTCTCAGCCTGTTCACCGACGACTGGTACTACCCCCTCAGGCTTGCACTAAGAACGTTCCACTGCATGAAAAACCCATACCGATGGCTGGACGACCCAAAAACCGCAATGGTCTGCTGCGTCCTCCCAATGGTCTGGGCGGGAATGGGACCCGGATGCCTCATCTACCTCGCGGCGCTCAAGGGTATTGCCGACGACTTCTACGAGGCCGCAGATATCGACGGGGCAACGTTCTTCGACAAGATCCTCTTCGTCGTCATCCCCATGCTCAGGCCCTTGCTGATCATCCAATTCGTCGGAGTCTTCATCAGTTCCTGGTCCAGTTCAGCATACATCCTTGCCATGACAGGCGGCGCAAGCAAGACCGAGGTCGCCGAGCTGCATATCTTCTACAAGGCATACCTGTACTTGAAGTTCGGCCCCGCGACGGCGATGGCGTGGATCCTCGGATTCATGCTTATCGGTTTTACCGTCTATCAACTCCAAATCCTCTCGAAACTCGAATTCAAGGCGACCGGAGCCAAGAAGTAACCACAACACGCACGGCGCATCATACCTTAGGAAATCATCGAATATGGCTATCATCTCAACCATCGGCAGAAAGTCCTGGAAGGTCAGGTTCCTTTTCTTGGGAATGTACGCATTCCTAATCGTAGGCGGAGCGACCATGGTCTATCCGTTCCTGCTCATGCTCTCCGGAAGCACAAAGAGCGCAATGGATATCAAGTACTTCGACGCGATCCCAAGATTCCTCTACGACGACGAATGGATGTGCCGAAAACACCTGGAAGGACTCTTCAACGAACGGCTGCAAGACCTCAACGTGACCTACGACCTCGATGAAACGTCCTTTGACAAGCTTGAGTGCACAGGACCGCATAACCAGAAACTCGCGGATGAATGGGAACTTTTCCTGGAAGAACAGGAAATCCCGACGTTCGCATTCGCTTGCGGCTACCTCCATACCCAACTCTCAAAGACAATCAGCTCGGCCCAACGTGACTTCAAGAAAAAGCTCCAACAACGATTCGGCACCGAAATCAGCGACGTCAACGCAAACCTGGGAATGGAATACGCAGGATGGTACAGCGTCTATATTCAAGTCCCAAGCTTGCTGATGAGACGGGAAAAACCGCAAGATACGCCATTCACGCAATTCCTATACGAATTCCTCGAAGAACAACCGCTCGGACTCAGATACTACTTCTCGCCGCAGGGGTTCTTCAAAAAGCAATTCCTCAAAACACAGTACACGACAGAACTCGAAGCGTATAACGAAAAACATGAAACAAACTACAAGTCCTGGGATGAGATAACACTGCATAGAAAATACCCGGTTAATGCTACTCAACTCGAAAAGGACGATTGGGAAAAATTCGTCCGCTCGACTGTTGCCAGCCAGTGGGTCAGGGTTGACGCCACTGCCCTGCAGCAGTACCATGCGATGCTCGAGGCGAAGTACGTTGACATCAAGACGCTCAATGCCCGATACGGAAAAGACTACAAGGCATTCCAAGACGTGCCCGTCTTCGTGGGAAGCATTGACGAAGCACGCCAACGCGCAGAAGGGCAATTCAAAACCATCGCGGACTTCAATGCGAGATTCAAGACTTCCTACGCATCCTTCGACGAACTGCCATTGGACGAAAACGTCCCCAATTCAGGCCTGGTGGCATCGGACTGGGACGCTTTCCTGACTGGATACAAGGATCCAATCACACAAAAGTTCTTCGCAGCACCAGTGGAAAGCCTGGAAATATACAGCGTCGAATTCAATTTCCAGGACTGGCTGGTCAACAAACACGGCGACATTGCCAAGGCAAACGCGGCGCTGGGTACAGATTGGTCGGACATCAAGGACATCAGAATGCCCCAGCGTGACCTTCATATGTCCTACTTCAACGACAATATCAACTCCCTGAGATGGGAGTTCGTCACGAGAAACTACAGGGCAGTCGCCGAATACATGCTCTTCCACGGCAGGGGAATCGTCAATACGGTCTGGTACTGCTTCCTGGCGATCGTCACAGCGCTCTTGGTCAACCCGCTCGCCGCCTATGCGATGAGCCGTTACAGGATGCCCTCCTCCTACAAGATCCTGCTCTTCCTGATGTGCACGATGGCATTTCCGCCGATGGTCACGGCAATCCCAAGCTTCATCATGCTGCGCCAATTCAACCTGCTCAATACCTTCTATGCGCTGATCCTACCAGGAATGGCAAACGGATACTCGATATTCCTGCTCAAGGGATTCTTCGATTCGCTGCCACAGGAACTCTATGAAAGCGCACAGCTCGACGGAGCCAACGAATGGGTCCTGTTCTGGCAAATCACCATGGGACTCTCAAAGCCGATCCTCGCAGTGATCGCGCTGAACGCATTTACCGCAGCCTACTCGAACTTCATGTTCGCATTCGTCGTCTGCCAGGACAGAGACATGTGGACGCTGATGGTCTGGCTGTATGAACTCCAACAGCAAAGCGGACAGGCGGTGATGTACGCATCGCTCGTCGTCGCGGCGATTCCGACGTTCCTCATCTTCCTGTTCTGCCAGAACATCATTATGCGCGGTATCGTCGTCCCATCCGAAAAATAACGATTCGTCAGGTACGCACAATGCCTTGGAAACAACTCTTAGCCTTATGCTTCGCACTCGCCGCAACCACATTCGCCCAGCAACGCGCCATGTGGCATCACGCATCGTCTCCCTATCGCGCCGTATTTGAAATCCAAATGCCGGGCAACCACCCAAAGGCCGGTGTGCTGCTCCAAGTACCAACCTCAGGTCTCGGAAGCGACGAAGGAGACGACGTATTCTGCTTTGACGACCGGGGCAAGCAACTGCCGAGAATGTCCATCGGAGCAGGACTCAACAACCAGGCGATAGTCATCGCGGAACCAACAAAAGACTCAAAGCGAATCTACGCATACTTCGGCTCAAAGTCAGCAGCGCCCTCCGCAAACATGCTCCAGCCACTGATCTGCGAAGTCAGAACACTCCCGGAAGGAGAAGCCAAGAACTGGACGGAACTGGAACAGCTGCTCAAGAAATCAAAGTCAATCGCGAAAATCCCCGTCACCAAAATCTCCGAGGTCTCAAACCTCGCCGACTCAAGGGAACGCTTCGCGATGATCTACACCGGCCTGCACCACAGCAAGCAACCCCGAAAAGTCTGGCTCTTTATCGCAACCGACGACTGCGGATACCTTTTCGTAAATGGGAAACCAATCATTGAAAGAAACGGAGTCAACTCAGTCTGGAACTCCCTCAGGGGCGAAAACCGGAAGGAAGTCGACTTCCAGCCTGGCATCCATGAAATCAAGCTCGTCGCCGCCAACTTCGAAAAGGATTTTGCCGTTGCCTTGGGACAAGCCCATGTACAAGGAAACAAGGTCGTCAAGACCTCATTCTTCGAAGGCGCCGAATTCATCCTATCGGGGAAAACCAGCTTGACCCTCGTCGAAGGCAAGGGCAAAACCTCGCCTGTCCCCGCATTCTGGTATAAGCACGCATCCTATATGGCGCTTGGCAACGACTTCCTTAACGAAATCGAATGCGGCACGTACAGCGAGCAGGAAGCGGATTGGACCTTCGGCGACGGAGTCGTCCTCAAGGGCGCAAAAATCAACCGTGTCGTCTGCGGACTTGATACGTTGTCCGTCAGGGTGGCTATCAAGCGGGCGACAGCGCGAGGACAGATCAGCTTCCCGGCGGCGGCACCCGCCAAGACACTTAACATCAACAACCAAAAGGACTACGAGTATTACGGCGGACTGCTGATCAACCAAGGCGTCAAGGATGTCGACGACGTCAAAGCGCTTGCCTTGCAACTCAGGTACTTCGCCAGGAAAGACTGCCATCCTTCGCAAATCCCCGTTGCAAAAGCGATCCTCGCAACCAAGCGTACCACGAACGAACTCAGGGACGAAGCCCTGATCTGCCTTGCCAGAAGCGCATCGGTCTCCGAACCCAAGCTCGCAGAAGAAGCTTTTGACAGGCTGCTCAGGGGAGCCGGAAACAAGGAAACGAGAATCGCATACCTGGGAGAGGCAATTGAATTCGCAGTGTTCTGCTTACGGGATTACCAATTGGCAGAAAAATGGCTGAGACAGCATGGACGCACGCTGAAAAAAGGCTCCAAGACACTCGCCAACTTCAACATGGACATCGCACTCCAATCAGGAAACATCAAGGAGGCGGCAGGATATTTTACCGAACTCCTCGAAGGGAAACGGCTAGGCGAAACACAACGCGAAGCCGCCGTGAGAGGAAAATCCCTTCAGCAGGAAGCGCTCCTGGCCTTGAACGCAGGACGAATCATCGAAGCACACGAAAAGCTCTCCCAATGGGCTATCGAAGCGCCGATGGACCGAGGGAACGGAAGCTTCAGCCTCACCAGGGCAAAGTACTTCCGAAAGCGCGGCTGGCTCGACGGAGCACTCGGCGAACTCGACGGCGCCATCCTCGCAGACCCACTGCTTCCAAACCTGCCGGACGTGGAATTCGAAAAGGCGAAAGTCTACGAACAGGCTGGAAACAAGGAAAAGGCAAAGGAACTTTACAAGAAAATCGCTGTTGAATACCCAAACCATCCCGCCGCAGAAGAAGCTTCAACAAAACGATGGTGATCACAATCATCAACTCAAGGGAACTTATTATGCGCCACGTTAAAATCGCTCTTGCTTGCATCGTCGCTTCATGCATGACCCTACTCGCCGGAGGCAGCGTCGTACCGGTTGGAACCTACCTCTATGCCAACCTTGACAAGGTCAGCAACGCACCAGGGGCGCTGGAAATCCATTTCAATACAAAGGGACCAAAGCGACTCGTCATCGCCTATGGACAAAAATACAGGAAAATGAGGAAGGACAGGGACGGAACAACGGAAGAACAAAGGGAAAACTACAAGCCGAGACTCGCCAAGCTCGGCAATGACGGGCAAATCGCAAGGTTCGACAAGCTCCCGCCAGACTACTATGATATCATTGTCGTCGATGATTCAACCATGACAATCCATGAAGGAATCTCACTGCATCACGAATACGAACAAGAAGCGGAACCGGACAAGGATACCATAGCCAAATACCAGGAGGAAATCAGGAAAAGCCTCGGACTCAGAACAGACCGAATCGGTGGATGGGAAGGATTCTTCGACAACAAGCAAATCGAAAGAATCGAAATCGCCGATGTCCAATCAGGCGTCCTGATGCAGCAAATGCGACTCGGAACAGCCCTCGCTGAAAGCGGCGAAGTCCTCAAGGGATGCATCCATAGCATTGACGTCGTATGGGTCGAACGAACCAGAACCGAAAACAACGACTGGCAGGTCATCAATCGTCAGCAGCTTTACCGCGACGAAATCCCCGCCCGAACCTTCTTCAAGCACATCCAACTCCCGGAAATGACAGGCATCCGAGTCGGACGCTCACTGAAAAAAGTCAACATCAACCTCCCGGAAAAATAAAAACCTCCACGCTTGGGATGTTCAGAAGGTACACTTTGCGCCGTAGGCGCCTAAACATGCTTAACTTCTGGCTTTAGCTGGGGTGTGATGCCCCAAAAAACTGGGGCACCCCGTCCGACCCCGTCCGACCCCGTCCGACCTGTCCGACCTGTCCGACCCCGTCCGACCCCGTCCGACCTGTCCGACCTGTCCGACCTGTCCGAACCGATGACATCGCTCAGGCACACCCACCCTGGGTGCTCCTACTCAAATGGTGACATTGGTCAAGGACTGGGCTCAGCCCCGCAAGGGGCGTGACATACCCAGCCCAGGGCAAGCACGCTTCAGGCGTGCGCCGCCCTGGGGACAAGGTTCCCCCATCATCTGAAAGCCCTAAAGGGGCGCGACATAGTTGCGTTCAATGGCGGATGTACCTTTCATCGTAGCCTCTCAATCAATTTTTAAGATATAAACCCTTCCAGCGCAACGCATTAAACTCGGAGAGCTGGCATCATGAGTAACCCCAGATGGAGCGAAGCGGAATCTGGGGCAAGGCATCCCCCCGAGATCAAAGCCTTGGAAAGGCGACACATGAGCATTACGATAGTGCCGACGGTTCTGTGGAATGATCCATTCTTTTTGGCAAAGAGGCGTAGCAGAATACAACATGTTATTTTTGTGAAGATACCTCGCTGCCTCATCGCAGCTGGAGTTAATATTGGCTTGTCAGATACGACAATCTCTTTGGCATGCCCTTGCATAGGTCTCTCAGCCATTCAGGAGCAACCGTTGTTATTGGCTGTTTCTTCCACCTGTGTAGTTGTGGTATCCCACAGGCAATGCGATGCTGAGTGGGTATCACGAGCACAAAGCCAGCCAGCAATAGGGAAGTCGGCAATGCATTGTAAAACTATAGATTTTCCTGAAAAAACCAACTGGTGGATTGACAGTTACTTTGAAGTAGCTTAGATTAAGGGTATCTCTAAAAACCTAT
>DBPZ01000034.1 GCA_002305655.1 Lentisphaeria bacterium UBA1407
CGCCAGTGACCATTCGCACAAAATAGAGTTTCTGAAACAGCAAAACAAAAACTACAGGTCTAACGGAAGATCAAGCTCTTGCCCTTAGGTCCCAACTTTGGGACGCGACCAAATATTTGCTGGCTGGATGGACATGTCAGCGCAATCAAAAATTATCTGAACCATCCGAAGGAATGGTGGGACTATTCCTTGCAATAATACGCACTCCTGACTGTTGACTGAAGATTACTGGACCGTCGCCTGCCTTGCGGGTGACGGTCATTTTTTTTGCCCTGTGAACGCCCGCCAACATGAACCTTGCCATGCAAAAAAGCATCTTGGGCTTCACCTTGACCTGTTGTTGATTTTTTCACGCTTTCGTACTCAAATGGCATGTGACACGCCTCTTGCTACTTGTTTCTGCAAAATCATTTTTGACGTGACAAACGAAGCTGGGAAGAAGCACATGGACTTTTACTGCGCAACTAGCTTGAATTTTCTACAAACACTGACAATGTAGTTGTTCGATGTTTTTCCTGGTTTGATCGTGCATCTCAAATAGTTTCCTAAAATCGAATGGAGGATCAAGACAATGCGTGAATTGGCGATTTTCGGTGGTGATCCAGTAGTATCAGCAGGCGAAGTCAAGTCATGGCCACCTATTACCCAGGCCGATCGGGATGCCGTCAATGCGGTATTCGATTCGAACATCTTCCACGGAAGCAACGCCCCGCAGGCAACGGCGCTGCAACGCGAGCTGGAGGAATATTTTGGAGTGAAACACTGCTTGTCGGTCAACAGTGGAACAGCCGCCTTGCACATGGCAATCGCCTCATTGGGGATTGGCCCGGGCGATGAGGTCATCGTGCCGGCATTCACATTCTGGGCAACGGCCGCGGCAGTCCTGCACCACAATGCCATCCCGGTATTCGTCGATATCGAGGATGATGCGTTTTGCATCGACGCCAACAAGATCGAGGCTGCAATCACGGACAAGACCAAGGCGATCCTGCCAGTCCATATCCACGGAATGCCGGCGAACATGGACGCGATCATGGCAATCGCAAAGAAGCACAACCTGAAAGTCGTGGGCGATGCCTGCCAGGCGCATGGTGCGGCGGTGAACGGGAAAAAGGTCGGCAGCATCGAAGACACCGCCGGGTTCAGCACCAATCGATCGAAAAACCTGTCCAGCGGAGAAGGCGGATTCTTCGTCACGAACGACGATGATGCCTTTGCAGTTGCGAAGCAATTGCGCGAGTTTGGCGAAGTCGTGCTGCCATCTGGCACCCGCGAGTACAACTCCTTTGGCTTGGGTTGGAACTACCGTTCCCACGAGTTTATCAATGCGTTTTGCAGGTCGCAATTGAAGCACTTGCCTGAAAACAACGCGAAGCGTCAAGAGTTTGCGGCGTTTTTGACTCGTGAGTTGGCTAACATCCCAGGCTTCCGCGGCCCTTGTACGCCTCCTGGTCGCGAACCAGTCTACTTCAGCTACATCGTTCGCTTCTGCCCTGAGGAATTGGGGTTGGACTTGACGATGGCCGAATACAAGTCGGCGGTCATGAAGATACTTGCGGCGGAAGGCATTCGCCTGGGACAGTGGCAAACCCGCCCTGTTCCGGGGCAGGATGTGTTCCTCAAGAAGCAAGGCTACGGCAAGGGATGCCCGTGGGACTGCTCGCACTACAATCGAAAGATTGAATATCGTGGCGAAGACTATCCCGTCACACTGGATTTCATTGCCAGCCACTCCTATCTGGCAGGCGTCTATCCGCCAAACACATTGGACCTGATGGCAAAGTACATCGAAGGATTCAAGAAAGTTGCCGCCCAGCCTGACAAAATCGTCAAGGTCGCAAAGGAAAAGCGATAGATCACCATAGGAGACATAGACATGATCAAAACATCCGTTATGCTGATGAACGCCAATGGACCCGACGGAAATCAGAGGGATTGGGTCAAACAACTCGAATTCTGGAAAACCCTCGGGCTGGAAGGAGTCGATATCTTCCACGTCATGCTCAATAGATACAATATCCCATTGAAGGACATGAAAGCCACACTGGACAATTTGGGCTTGGCGCCGACTCTCTACGCCATCCCCACTGACCTAGTATCCCCAGACCCGGAAGTTCGTGCCAAATCCCTGGACACAGTCAAAAAGGGCATCGAAGCATGCAAGTTCCTGGGAGTCGATCACCTGTTCAGCCATGGAGGACAGCATACCAACCAGGGCGAGGAAGCTTTTGCGCGCTATATGGACGGATTGGCAAAAGCAGCAGACATCTGTGCCGAAGCCAATATCCTGTTTTCGATTGAAAACGCAGGGAAAATGTGCAATTCAGGCGAATCCTTGGCAAGGACGCTCAAGGAAGTCAACCGCCCAAATATGAGAGTGACTTTTGACGGCGGCAATTTCATCACTTGTGGATTTGAACCCCACGACGCAATCCAGCAGCTGAAATCAGCCGTCGTTCATGTCCATGTCAAGTCACACGAACCTGCGCCAGCAGGCTCACCAAGACCATACAAGTATTGCCCGACTGGGGTAGGACACCCAGATTACCGCTTCATACGCGACCAACTCCTTTCCGCAAACTACGACGGATGGTTCGCGTTCGAGCCGGAAGGCGGCTTCGATTCGGACTGGGACAGGTCGATTCGTACCGTGGCGGAAATCCTAGCCGAGATTCGCTAGCGCAAATCCGCGCACCCCTGGTCGATGCCTTCAACCTAAAAAAAGCAGCTGACGCCTTATGATTGTAGTGCCTTTGCAAGGCATGGTCTCCAGGTGGTTTTCATGCCCCGTGCTTTAGCCCGGGGGTAGGATGCCCCCATGCCGGACGCCTTGTAAAGGCGCAGAAGACCGACGCATTTCAACTCACCAGCACGATGAAAGGAACGGACTTTCTAACCATTTGAAAATCAATGCATTAAAACTGAATATCCAGTCTCAACTGCCTTTTTAGGCTGATTTTTTAATCACATCGCCAAAGAAGCCAGCCCCATAGTCTTTCAAACCTCTCAAGTTGATTGATCCACGGGGATCTGAAAACCCAGCGATTGCAATGCCGCCACGAAATCCTGTGGCAAATCAGCGGTGCAATGCATTAGCTTGCCGTGTTTCGGATGCCGAAAATCCAGCTTCCAGGCATGGAGCATTTGCCGAGGGGCTGAATAGGGACTCCATTTTGGATTTCCACCATACAGCGGATCTCCCAGGACAGGGTGGTTGAGGCTTGAAAAGTGAACACGTATCTGATGGGTGCGCCCAGTTAGAATCTTCACTTCAACAAAGGAGCAACCTTGCGAGCATTCCAGAACGCGATAAGTGGTCAAAGCATACTTGCCGCCTTCACGAACAACCGCCATCTTCTTGCGTTGAGTAGGATGACGACCAATCTCGCCCTCGATGCGACCCGATTTCGCCACAACTTCGCCTAGCACAATCGCCAAGTATGTTTTCTCAAGATTCTGTTCCTTGAACATGGCCTTCAGCGAAGACCTGCTTTCCAAGTTCTTGGCAACCACCAGCACACCAGAAGTGTCTTTGTCAAGGCGGTGGACAATTCCAGGCCGCTGAGTCTCGTCAATCATCTCCTCGAAACTTTTCCCGTCATGGTAGAGCAAGCCCTGAACCAGCGTACCCGTCTTGTTGCCGTGAGCAGGATGAACCACCAGTCCCGCAGGCTTGTTCAGAACGATCACATCGTCATCTTCCACCAGGATGTCCAAGGGAATGTTTTCGGGAACCAGCACGCCAGACGTCTCGTCAGGCATGGCGAACTCAACGACGTTACCCGGCCAAACCTTGCAGGAACGCCGGCATTTCCGGCCATTCACAAACACCAGACCATCGTCCAAACGATGCTGAAAAAAAGCACGCGAACGCTCGGGGAACTGCTGGGCAAGGAAAATATCGACCCTCACGCCTTCCCGGAACTGGTCGCCGACCACGCTCTCAATCACTTCTCTTTCGGCTGTTTCGCCATCCCACATTGCCCTTCCTCCACGGCCTTGGCACGCTCACGCCAACTCAACCACGCAAAAGACAAGACCAGGACAGGCAAAAGCCACAGGCATATCACCTGAGCCGGTGTCAATCCCGAACGAACCTGTTCCTCCGGATAGTCCCCACGGAAAAACTCATCCACAAACCGCAACACCGCATAACCAATGACGTACAGAAGGAACAACCGCTTCCGGGCAACCCCGAATCGCTCGCAAAGAAGAATGACGCCAAACAGAAGCAGATTGCCAAATGCCTCAACCAATTGGACAGGAAAATAGCCAGGCATCCCAGGTTCGTAGTAAATCGCAAATGGTCCCTCGTACGGCGTGTACCCATAACAGCACTTGTTGATCAAACAACCAATACGACCAAAACCATGAGCCAACGGCAAGGCAGGAGCAACCAAGTCGGCGACATCAAGCAAATTCAACTTGCGATAACGTACATACAGCACCACGGCAACCAAACCAAGAACAAAGCCGCCCTGGAAAACCAAGCCACCACGCCAGACCATCAACGCCTCGACCCAGCGACCATCGGAAAAATAATCCTCCCAAAAGCGTACCACGTACAGCAAACGAGCGCCAATGACGCCAGACATCAAGGCGACAAATGTCACGTCTGACACATGATCCGCAGTCATGCCGTAACGCTTGCCGCGAAATGTCTGAACGCCAAAACCCGCAAGAACCCCAATGGCGATCATCACCCCGTACCAGCGAATCTCAAGACCTCCCAGTGAAACCAATACAGGATCAATCATCACGCTTTTTCCTCGACGGGCCTGACGACATACTCGCGACCGGGATTGACGGAAAATACAACACGATCGTCAGAAAACCTCGACTTCACAGAACGATTCATGTAGCTGACACTCAACGGAATGCGACTACGAATCACGCATTCCCCAGCAGGAAGTTTCCTGAATATGGCTTCCTTCAGGCGGGAATCTTCCCAGGCAATGTCAACCGTGGCGCCGCCCCGCAAGCCAAGCCCGACAACTCGACCGCTATCCCATTCAGATGGCAAGGCGGGCAACAAGTCATAATCGTACTTGGGAAGCTCGCCGGATCCGAAATCACGCATCCAATGGCTTTGGACCAGCATCTCGCAGATGCCAGCCGTCGCACCGAAATTCCCGTCAATTTGGAATGGGGGATGTGCTCCTAGCAGGTTGGCATAGACTCCACCGCCGCCCATATAGTTGACCGGTCCTTTTCCATCAACCAGCCTGAGCAGCATTTGGAGCAGCTTCCAAGCACGGTCGCCGTCGCGGAGCCTGGACCATAGGCTGACCCTCCACGCCAAGCTCCACCCAGTCGCCTCGTCACCCCGGAGTTCAAGGCTCCGGCGTACTGCCCTGAGCAAGTCCGGCTCGTCGACATCGTTGATCAAGTATCCCGGATAGGCTGAAATGAGATGCGAAATATGCCGATGCTTGTCGTCAACCCGATCCCAATCATATTCCCATTCCTGCAATTGGCCCAATTTCCCGATTCTGAAATCCAGGAAATTTCTTCTGGTGAACTCGAGGTTTCGGCTCAATGCGTTCCATTTGAATCCGAGGATTCTATAGGCGATGAAGTATTTGTCAATCAACTCCTTGGCCAGTGAGATGTCGCATGTCGACGCCCTGCAGACCGCTCCCCTCACCCCGTCCTCGGTGATGTATTCGTTTTCGGGGCTGGTGGAAGGCGGCAGAACGCGGGTACATCCATTACAAGTACGTACGACATCCACGAAGTCTTCAATGAATTCCGCCGCACCACGAATTGCGGGCCAGATTTTCCGTTTCAGAAGATCCACGTCTCCCGAAAAGGCGAATTGCTCCCACAGGGTCAGCGCCAGCCAGACGCCCCCCATCGTCCAGTTTGCCCAGACTGGATTCCCCTTGCCATAGTCGCCCACTGGACATGCCAAACGCCACAGGTCCGTGTTGTGGTGCGCTACCCAACCACCGCAACCGTAGTTCACGCTCGCAACCAGAGAGCCTGTCTTTCGCAAGTCTTCCACCATGCGAATCAAAGGCTCCCCGCATTCCTGCAAGTTGGCGGGACCCACGGGCCAATAGTTCATTTCCGTATTGATGTTGATGGTATAGTTCGACGACCAAGGCGGGGTCATTTGGTTGTTCCAGATGCCCATCAGGTTCGCCGCCTGAGTTCCAGCACGGGAGCAACTGAGCAGCAGATAACGTCCGAAGTTAAACAGCAACGCCACCAGCGGCAAGTCGTTGGCACCTTTGAACTCCTTCAAGCGTTGCTCCGTCGGCTTGGCGATTTGGTCCGATTCGCCCAAATCAAGGAAGCACTGTGAAAACAGGGGCAGGAAATCCGAGCGATGCCTGCTCTGAAGATCGTCGAAGGTCAGTTTCCTGGCGGCTTTCAACGTTTTCAGCGCCAGCGTATCTGCTGCTTTTCCCGCCGTCACGGGGTGTTTTGCGAATCCGTTAAAGCTGGTTGCGATCGACACCAGGACACAGACTTCCGAAGCGCCGTTCACACGAACTTCGCCACCTGAAATATCCTGCAAGCCACCAACTGTCTTCACCCCGATGGCTACCGCAAAGTGGATGGCATTGTCTGCATCCCATTCCAGATGGTCGTCAAATCCCGCATGACTTGGGGCGTGCCCGGTAAACAGCAAACCACCCTTGATCGCGTCAATCTTCCCCTGTTGCGGCGAATCGAATCCAACTCCCATGTCAATGGAACCGTTCTTGCCTGCCGTAATCCTCCAGACAAGAACCTGGTCAGGATAGCTCACAAAGCATTCGCGGGTGATTTGGCTGCCGCCCTGCCGATAGCTTGTGTTCGCCTGGGCATCCTCCAAGGACAACTCGTGCCGATATCCCTCCACTTCCCGTGCCCCACTGAAGCGCATTCGCAAATTGCCCACGGGCTGGTACTTTTCGGTATGGGGACCTTGAAGCCCCTTGCTCAATTCATTGGCGGCAGCCCAGTCTTCGACTTCCAGCGCCTCCCGTACTTCCGCCAATGCCTTTCGCGCAGAAGGCACCGTGTACACACCAGGGCTTCCAGACCACAGCGTGTCCTCGTTCAACTCGATCAGTTCGTCAAACAATCCGCCATATACCATCGCTCCTATGCGACCATTCCCAAGAGGCATAGCCTCAGTAAAGCATTCAGCAGGCGTGTCACGCCATATCACCTGTCCCTTATGCATCTGTCATCCACCAACTATCTTCCGAAAACCAAAATATGATTCATAACCAAAAAGGCTAGAATTTTGAAGAGATATAGCTTATTATATCACAGCTTGCCGAAAAAGGAAAAACGGCAAGAGAAAAAATAACCTTTCTTGACAACAAACAACACATCACATCGAGGAATGACCATGCAGAACGTCAGGGATTTCGGCGCAAAAGGCAATGGCATCGCGAAGGATACCAAGGCGATACAAGCTGCCATCGACGCAGGTGGAATCGTGCACTTTCCGCCAGGAACATACCTCTCCGGCTCCCTTTATCTGAGAAGCAATGGAGGACTCGAACTGGAACCAGGCGCCAAGCTCCTGGCAAGCCCAGACCCAGAAGACTATAACGCGGCGGATTTCTGCCCCCAAAACTGGGCTTCAAAAAACGAAGTCACATCAGGAGGACATTTCATCAACGCCGTCAACGTCGAGAACATCGTGCTCAGAGGCGGAGGAATCATCGACGGCAACCATAGGGCCTTCCTAAACGACACACATGCCAACAAAGTCTGGTACAAACTCGTCTGGAGACCAGCCCAAATGATCTTCCTCTGCGAATCAAAGGACATCTGGATCCAGGGACTCAAGCTCCAAAACTCGCCTTACTGGACATGCTTCCTGTATGGATGCGAATTCGCTACCATCTCCGACGTGCATATCCACGGAGATGACAAGGTGCCAAATCAAGACGGCATCGACATAGATTCCTGTAGGTTCGTAGCTGTCAACAACTGCGTGATCAACTCTGCGGACGACTGCCTCACCCTCCGGGGAGACAACAGAAGGCTCACAACGCCAAAAACCTGCGAAAACGTCACATTCTCAAACTGCGTGCTAAGATCAGGATACGCAAACGCTCTCAGAATCGGAGTCGGGGACGGGGACATCAAAAACTGTACCTTCAACAATATCGTCATCACAGATACCAGGACTGCTGTCTGCATCGTCTCAAAGTACAGCCCAAAGGGCGGAAGGGGAGTCGCAATAGAAGATGTCGCTTTCTCAAATATCCAATGCGACGTGCATAGGTTCCTCAATCTCAAAACGGACAACAACGACAACTTCGAGAAACCAGGACAACGCGAAATCAAGAGAATCTCCTTCTCGCAGATCAGGGGAAATGTCGAACTCACATCCTACATCGGCGCAAACACGTACGAAAAGATCAGCGATATCACCTTCTCGGACATCGACCTGGCCTATGCCGGAACGGGACCGAGACCGAACCTGACCCCGGAAGGACACTGGGGATACCACTCCGGCCCGGCGGCATTCTCAATCAAGAACGCCAAGAGAATCACCTTTGACAAGACAAGAGTACATTGGCTCAATGACGAACCGGGGTGGACGCACGAATTCGAAGTCGAAAACTCAGACGTCGATATCAATATCAACTGCAACATCGAAAAGGGAATCCTCCGAAAGTAACAGGACAGCTCGAAAAAACAAGGAGCAATCATGACTAGATACATCCTCAGCGCAATCATTATCTTGACGGCAACGGCTTTTGCCAATTCAAAACCAACCGTGCTTTTCGACTTCAGAAACGGAAACGCAAACAATTGGATCGGCAATATGCACATCGCTAAAACCGAAGCAACCGAAGAAGGCTTCCGCGCCATCTGCAGTGGCGGTGAAGACCCTTGGATCGAAGGTCCGAAAATCCCAAGTCTTCCTGAAGGAAACTATGACAAGATCCAGATCGACATCACACTCAAGACAACGTCGGGTTCCATCGAATTGTTCTACGGACCGGGATTCACAGCGGGAAATGCCATCTCGTTCGGGATTAAGAAACGCAATGAATGGACAACCGAATCCCTCATCATCCCAAGGCTGGAACCTGGCTCAAGGCTCAGGCTTGATCCCGAAGGCGGACCAGGCGAAATAACTGTCGCACTCATTCAGGCGTCGCCAATCATCCCATTGTTCGAAGCGCCGGATTTCGAAAAGGCAACACGCGTCGACTTGGGCATGGATCCGCCAACGCTCACCAGCGGCATTCTTACACTCAAGCACAATGAAACAACATGGGATGCCTTCAGGTTCGACGTTGACAACCAACCCTTTGCTTGGGGGCATGACCAGCCCAAAATCATCTTCCTGGTCAATGACAAGCCCCAGACCGTCGAACTCAACAAAATCAAGGCAACGACCAAAACCACAAAAAAATCAATTGTCTCCACGATCCGATTCAAGGACGAAGGCAATGCCAACTGGATCGCCACAAGGACATTCTCGAAGCTTGGCGACGGCGATATCCAAGTGACAACTACGTTCAGATGCGACCAGGATCGCGACCTGCTCCATGTCCCCTGGCTAACCCTCTTCCCCGGGCAAGCTTCCTTCGGCCAAAAGAAGACCCAGGCAATGCTCGCAGGTGTGGAATACCTGGTTGACGAACCATCTTCGGACACCAAGGACGTCATCGGACCAAAGGCAAACAGGCTGATGGTACACGACTACAAGCTCTGCTTCCCTCTCATGGCCATCTCATACGAAAACCGCTGGCTCTCGCTCGAATGGGAATACGAAAAATTCCCCGCAACAATCTTCGATTCCCCCGACCGTCTCATCAAGTCAGGCGGACACCTTTTCGCGCTCTGGTCGCCTAGCACCAAGGACGGGCGCTTCGAAAACGACCTGACCGTATACAAGCCCTTACGCTGGAAGGCAAAGTCAACACAATCCCTGAAAATGATCGTCTCCGCAGGAAACCAGGACGAAACAATGGCATCGGCCATTGACAGGTATACGCAACGCAATCCACTCCCACCAGTGTCAATATTCGAGGACGAATTCCAAGGCGCCCTGGAACTCATGGCCCATGGATGGCTCGATTCCGTTATCAACGTTGACGGAAACTGGAGGCACGCATATGTCCAAGGAAGCGGATTCGGCGCAAGACCCGCAATGGATGGAATCCTGATGCTCGACTACATCAGGGTCAAGACAAAAGACAAGAAACTCGCTCAGAAAATCCAACAGGAACTCGAGGCCATCAAGCAAAAACGCTCCCCGGAAAACTATCATGCCAGCGTTTCACATGACTACAACCATTTCTATACCTTCTTATACCTGGCAAAAGGCGACGAGTGGCTCAACGCACATCTCCCAAGCGTCAATGGACTCTTCAAGGAATTCAGGCAAGACGGGTCATACAGATACAGAATCCCCGAACCGCCAGCGAAAAACTACGGAACAACACACTGGACAGACCACGCAAACGGCCTGACAGCAGCAGTCATGACCGGAATGACAAGGGTCGCCCTCGCAACGGGAAACATAGAATACAGGGAAAACTACCTCAAACTCCTGGACAAGGTACTCGAACTCTACAAGAACGACGTGCCAAGGGGAGCGCAAACCTGGGAAATCCCGCTCCATACTCCGGACATCCTCGCCTCAGCTTACATCGTCGCGCACTGCACTGCGGCCTATCGCATCACCGGCGACGAAAACTACCTCAAACATGCCGAATACTGGGCGCTGACCGGACTCCCATTCGTCTATCTCGTCAACCCGCTGGCAGAGATCAATCCCGATGGCACATACGGTACCATCGCCGTACTGGGCGCAACAGCCTGGGCCGCGCCAATGTGGGTCGGACTCCCCGTCCAATGGTGCGGGTGCGTCTACAGAAACGCACTCTACCAATATGTCGATGAGCTTAAAGACAAGGACAGGAAGAAATTCTGGTCCACCATCGCTGACGGAATCACGACCACGGGACTGCAGTTCTCTTTCCAGAAACATGATGGCGATGAACCGTCCAAATGGGGACTCCTCCCGGACGCATACGGAATCATGGCACGCTCCAAGGGAGGTCCGGCTATCAATCCCGGAACCGTACAACTGACCATGCCCCTCGCCTATGGCGAAACACCAATCTTCAATGTCAAATCCGTCAAAACAGGAATCTGCGTCCACGCTTTGGGCGACATCAAGCCTACGGCGGACAACAAGGTCAAACTGGACCTCTGGCCACAGCACAAGACCCACGTCGTCGTCTCGGGATTGTCCGAAAAGCCTGCTGTAGTCACATGGAACGGCAAGGAAGTCCAAGACGCCAAGTGGCTTGACAACCATAAGGCAATCGTCGTCCCACTCCTAGGGAAGGGAACACTCGCCTGGTAATCTCAAGCGATTTCTCGTCCTACAGAAGGCAATCACACGGTCTTGCCGGTTGCAATATAGTAGACCGTCCCTACGATCATTGGGATGAACTGCCCCAGCAGCGTACCGGCGATCAAGCCGATGAACAAGGGCTTGCATTGCTGGTAGATGCGACCGCCACCATACTTCGTGAACAGCCACTTCAACAAAAAGCCCAAGCCGAACGAAAAGGACATCAGCATCCCTTGATGACCTCCGAAAAAGATGAAAATCACAGGATGCAATGGCCACCATGTGAACTTGAGACGGCCAAAGGCGACAATGAGCGCAAGAGCCGTCGATATCACAAACGTCATCACACTGCCCCAATGCGGAGACATGGATCTCCAATGGCTCCAACCGCTTTGGGCGACCGCCGACTGCTCAAGCCCCTGAGCCTTCAGCTTGTTGACGATTTCAACCGTGTTCTGGAAAGGATAGATCGAGGACGCCCTGGGCCAATGCTGGATCAATGCGCCGCGGTCGTACTGCCAGTAGATCGTCGCCGGGATGGCGATCACGATTGCGAGGACAATCACCACCACGCCCCAGCCAACCGTCTTGTTCATGCTGACTTTCGTGCTTTGCGCCAGCCTCATCGCATGGTTTGCAAAAGGCATCACGCACCAGCCGGGAGCCGCACAGAGCACCGTCGATACCAGGAACAGCGTAACCAGGATCTTCGGTCCCAATGCCGCTTCGCCAAACAAGCCCCACAAGACGACGCAGGGATAGACGTACGTCCCAACCTCGAAGGCGCCGGTCTCGGCCAACACCCTGCTCACGACCGTGTAGACCATCACTGTAATCACAGCGTAGATGATGCCCAACGTCCAATGGACGCCAGCCAGCTGAAGCATCAAGACAAAGACAATCATCCCAATCAGAAACATGCGCATCCCATGGACGGCATAACTGGGAATATCCTCACGCGATGGCAAGAACAATGCGCGCCGCAATGTATTTAGGTAGTACTGACGCCCCGTATAGAGGATGATTAGCAATATTCCAAAATACCCGCCCGAAAAGATGAACACC
This sequence comes from Lentisphaeria bacterium UBA1407, assembly GCA_002305655.1. Taxonomy (GTDB): domain Bacteria; phylum Verrucomicrobiota; class Lentisphaeria; order Oligosphaerales; family Oligosphaeraceae; genus UBA1407. The sequence goes on from DBPZ01000034.1 coordinate 12,404, forward strand.
TCGGGCTGCAAGGCCATCATCTTGCCGGATCGCAATTCAATCCCGTAAGTCGCAAATATCCCGCCGACCAGACAGTACAGCCATGGACCGATCCACATTGAAAACGACGCCTCGCTGGGCAGGAAGTACGCCAGGCCAATGACGGTGAAGATGAATTGGGGACCGAACAGCATTCCCCCCTTCCCCTTGATAATCGTCGGAAACAAACTCGCAAAAGGCCAGAAGTTCACATGCATCTTGAAGGGAATCAGTTCTTGCGGGAAGAATCTGCACAGGTAGTTGTTAAGGAGAACCACCAAGCCGAAGGTGAAACCTATCAAGAACAATCGATTCTTGAACACGGAAGCCTGTCGCCCTTCCCCATCAGGAAGCAAGGCGCTCGCGAATTGCACAATTGGGTATGGCAATTGCTCATGCGTGCTCCATTGACGGTGGAAAACGGCTGCCAAACCGAAAATGCCAAGCAGGAACGCAAAGACGATCGGAGCCCAGAACAAGAATGGGCGACGCCATACGCGCCAAGGAACGTCAAAGAAGCTGATATGCTTGTCACCCTCGCCCATTCCCGTGATGTATCCTGAAACCGCAGCCTCGCCATCGTCGCCCGACACGTCGCAAAGCATTTGTTCGGGGGCATACTCCAGGACGTTCATGGCTGACCATGATGGGTTGATTCGCACATCGTAGTGCGGGAACATCACTGTTCCGGGAAACATCTGCCCCAAGCTCCAGCCCGGGATTCCGCAAGAAATCAGGAACAGGATCAACACTGCCGCCACTTCACGTCCACGCAGCGCAAGCTTGCCGCCGCTCAACAACCGAAGAAGCGGGTTGATCAGCATAACCCACAAAACCAACCCGCCGTACGCAACCGCAGGCAGCAAGTGCGCGATCATCGTACCTGGACGTACAACGTAGTCGTTGAAGTAACTACAAGCGCACATCACGCACGCCAAAATCAAGCCCAATATGATACTTCGCTTAGTCAAAACTCGCTCCTAATGATATTATTACGACAAATTTTTATTAGATAAAGGCGAATTTTTTAAATTATATAGTATATTATGCAATTCCGTTTTTGCCATTTGTTTTTTCTTTAAGCTGAGGACACTGACTATGAAACTTAAAACTGTTTTCTTCGCACTGTTCGCCGCTGGATTGCTTCTTGCAGAGACCCCGCTGGAACTGAAAAATCCAGGCTTTGAGGACGAGGAACTTGGCTGGCAGCAAGGAGCAATGAGCCATATCCTGCCCGACATCGGGCGAGACGGCTCAAAAGGACTTAGGGTCATTGATGACTCAACCACCCAGGGAAGCTCCTGCAGAGCCGTACCAGTACCTGCCACACCGGAAAAAACATACGCGGTCAGATTCTGGGCACGCAATGCCGACACACCAAACGCCGTTGGCGTCTATATCCAATTCCTAGATGAAAAGGGGAAAATGCTCAATACGCCTAACTTGGGGAACGAAATCATCCATACGGTGCCCAATACTCGGGAATGGAAGCAATTCACACTCGTCGGAAAAGCGCCGGAAAAAACAGCATCACTCTCAATTTGGGTCCATTCATTCAACGGCTCCATGGGAAAAACGGACTTCGACGACTTTTCCGTGGCGGAACTTGACGAAGAGGAGGCAAAAACTGTGAAATCAACAAACCAAGCCCAACGAAGACAAAGAAAATTCCCGACTCCGGAACCGGAAATGATCGCCAGCATCGCAGAGATGCTCCCCGACAAGCCGCGAGGAATCGGAGCACCTGCCTCGGACCGAGAACAATGGGACAAGCTTGCGCAACTCCCGGAAGCCGAAGCAATCATCAAAAGAGCTGAAGGATACATCGACACACTCCCGCCCGTCATGGATGATGAGGTCTACCTAGAATACACCACCAACGGAAACCGCACGAACTACGAACGGTTGATGTCAAGACGAACCGGACGAATCGAGACGCTTGCACTCGCCGAGGCACTCGAATACAAGGGACGGTTCGTCAAGCCACTGGAACGGGACCTCAACGCGCTCTTCGAGGAAAAAAGCTGGGTGATGCCCGCCCATGACGCCCAGCTCGTCAACTTCAACCAAACACGCTTCTACCCAGACCTGGGCGCGTCCCAAACCGCCAGGATGCTGGCGCACCACGACTGGTGGCTTGGAGACAAGCTCTCGCCTGAAACCAGGCAACGCCTCCGTTACGAAGTCCAGCGCAGAATCATCGGTCCCTACCAGGAAATCATCCGCACAGGCGACATCTTCAGCGGAATGTGGTGGTCGATCGCCACCAACAACTGGAACGCAGTATGCACCTCGAACCTCGTCTCAACCTCTCTCGTCCTGCTGGAGGATAAAAATGAACGGGCCGAAATCCTAGCAGCGGCAGTCAAGGCAACCCCGTACTTCCTTAGCGGGTTCACGCCGGACGGAAACTGCTCCGAAGGCATCGGATACTGGTCTTACGGATTCGGTTTCTTCATGACAATGGCGGAAACGATTCTCGAGGCAACAGGCGGAAAGCTCAACCTCTATGAAATCAATCCGGAACATACCGAGAAAATCTGCGCATACGCAAGGGACATCCAACTCCAGGAAGGACTCGCCCCGGCATTCGCAGACTGCGGAGTCGGCGCAAGGGCAGACCAATCTACCCTGCTGTATATCCAAAGGCGATTCCCAAATGCACTCCTCAACAGGCAGGAAATGACAAGGCCGCTTAATAGAGGATATACCCATCTCGCACTCCTGGCGTTCGGAGACGAAACAAAATATGCCGAAAAAGTACCCGAAAAGGGAACCCTGCCAATCAGAAGCACCTTCAACGACGCAGGCATCTACATTGGAAGGGCAATTGGCGAAGAAAATGAATTCAGCGTCGCAATCAAGGCAGGACACAATAACGAAATGCACAACCACAACGACGTCGGATCCTTTACCGTCGCCTACAATGGACGCCCCTATTTCCTCGATCCCGGCGTGGAAACCTACACGAGACGAACATTCTCAGCCGAGCGATACATGAGCGACATGCTCAACAGCTACGGACACCAAGTGCCGTTCATCGCAGGGCAAAGACAATCAGGAGGACAGGCCTCCAATGGAACCTTCATCAAGCAGGACTTCACCGATGAAGAGGACACCGTGGTCATCGACTACAAAAACGCATACCTTACTGTCCTCGAACTCAAGTCCCTTACAAGAACGCTCGTCTTCAATAGAAAATCGATGACAACAACCGTGCAGGACAAGGTCGAATTCACAACCCCGACGACCTTCGAGACAGCACTGGTCACATACTCAAAGCTCTTCGAAAGAGCAAAGGACACCATCGTCGCATACGATGCCAACGGATCCATACAGGCTACGATCAAAGTCGATGGCGCAGGATGGACAATAAAGACAGAAACCATCGAGACAATCAACAACAACAAGCCAAAACGAGTTGGAATAACCCTCGATAAGCCAGTCCTGGAAGCAACAGTCACAGTCGAATTGAAGCCAATGCCGATCGCTGACGACCTCCCGGGATTCTACCAAGCACCCAGTGAAGACGATTTCAAGCCCAACTTGAATAACGCCATCACCGTGCAAGCAGAAAAATTTGCCAGGCAGGAAGGCGGCGAAATCGTCGTCGAGCCAAAGGTCGGAGCCGAAGGGGAAGCCTTCAAGCTCTGGGACAAGTCAGGCCATAAACTCACTTGGGAATTCCAGATCGACAAAGCGGGAACGTACGCAATCCAGCTGAAGTATTGCCATGCCCATGCCGATCAGGCAACCAGGAAACTATACGTCAACGATGCCAGGGTCGGCAACGACGAGGCACCGATCCTGTTCCCCGCGACAGGAGGCTGGAGCACTAGCGAAGACCAATGGAAAAACATCTGGCTTGCGGCAAACAAAAAGGCGATCCTTGTTGACCTGGAACCAGGAAAACACTACCTGACATTGGAAAATGACGACAACAAGGGCCTCAACCTCGATTGGCTCAAACTCGTCCCCGCGCAAAAATAACAACATATTCAATGTCTTCCCTGAACGACGATATCATCAACGGAAGGGGCGGTGTCAAAACCGTCCTCAGGCTCGCTTGGCCCAGCATTTTCGACCACATCATGATAACGCTGGTCCAATATGCTGACACGGCGATGGTTGGATTTCTCGACAAGAAGGAGGCAATGGCATCAGTCGCCATCAACATGCCCCTGATCTGGCTCATCAACGGGATCATCTTCTCAACCAGCATAGCGGGAACCGTTCTCGTCGCACGAAACATTGGCGCCAAGAAGCCTGCGGAAGCCAACCTGGCATTCCGCCAAGCTGCGATCCTCGCGCTCGGACTGGGATGCCTCTTCCTCGTCGTCCTCCAATGCTTTGGTCGAATGATTCCCCAAGCATTGGGGGCCGAACCGTCCTACCTCGATCATTCTGCAAGCTATCTTAGGGTCTTCAGCTGGGGACTGATCCCACACAGCCTCTCGGTCGTCTTCAATGGGGCCCTCCGAGGTTCCGGAGATACAAGAACCCCGATGCTATGCAATATCGTCACCAACATCACCAACATCACTGGCAACTACTTCCTGATCTTCTCCACTCGCATCGTAACCTTCTTCGGCTTGGAATTCACCATGCCAGGCGCAGGCTGGGGCGTTGCAGGCGCCGCCGCCGCAACAGCCCTCTCGTACCTGGTCAGCGGATGCCTAGCCACAGTCGTTCTCTTCAAAAAGAAGGACAGCCCGGTCAGGCTGACGCTCCAAAGCTCGTTCAAGCCCGTTTTCACCATGATCAGGCAACTATTCCAAGTTGGAATCCCAACGGCTTTGGAACGAATGACACTCTCCTCTGGCCAACTCGTCTTCTATTCACTCATCTCAACACTCGGAACAACCAGCCTCGCAGCGCACCATATCGCAATCAACGCAGAATCGTTTTGCTACCTGCCGACATGGGGCTTCTCCGTCGCAGCCACCACCCTCGTCGGACAGTGCCTAGGCGCCCAAAGAGCCGACTACGCACGGCGATATGGTAACATCGCCTGCTTGCTCGGGGTCATATCCATGACAATCTGCGGCTTGATCCTCTTGCTCTTTCCAGAGCCGCTGATGAAGATCTTCACACGGGATCAGGAAGTGATCACGACGGGTGTCTCCCTCCTCCGAATCGTCGCCATCGCCCAGCCTCCCTCCGCACTCTTCATCGTCTTGACGGGCGCCTTGCGCGGAGCGGGAGACACGAAATGGCCTTTCTACATCTCGCTGTTCGGAATGTGGGGCATTCGCGTGACCTTCGCCTGGTTTGCCATCAAGGTTTTCGGATGGTCAATCCGTGGAGTCTGGCTGGGAATGATCATCGACCTCTCGATACGAGGAGCCATTTTCTTGGTGCGCTGGCGCACAGGAAGATGGGCGTACGCATTGGAAAAGTAACGCTAGCGACGCCCATTGATTGCCGACACCGCCTAAGCATGAGTCCCCCAAGTGTCCGTACCTAAAACCGTCTTGTTCTG
>DBPZ01000005.1 GCA_002305655.1 Lentisphaeria bacterium UBA1407
GCGCCGCCGGTCTCCTTCACGAGGTTCCCGGCTGGAATCAACCAGCCGGGAACCTTTTTTCATGCATGGGGTTGCGCAGATGCCCTTGCTCAGTGGCGGCATATTGGAGAAATGGTGCCTGAGGTTGTAGTGGGGGGCTTGCGATATAGTTGTTTAGGCATTATATTCAATAATTTACCTTTAGTAGTGTTTTTTAGTTGGGGAGGGATTGCCAAGCCTTAGGAGACAGGCCAAGGATATGTCATCTTCAGACAAAGTTCGTGTGTATTATCTTGCATCGGGTCGTCTTGGAATACCCGTTCTCGATGCATTGCGTCACGACACACGCTTTGAACTTGTTGGAGTAGGCTCTCAGCCTGATAGGCCTGGCGGACGAAAACAGCGCCCGGTTCCGACGCCTATTGCGGCTTATGCGCAAGCGAAGGAACTCGAGGTGGACAAGCCTGCAAGCGTCAACACGGCAGAATTCCATGACCATCTGAGAAAATTAGGTGTTGATTTGCTAGTTGTCGCGTCATTTGGTCAGTTGTTGAAGGCAGCGTTGCTGGACTTGCCACGCTTGGGATGCCTGAATGTCCACGCGTCCCTGTTGCCTCGTCATCGTGGCGCTTCGCCCATCAACCAGGCTATCTTGGATGGAGATCATATAACGGGGATTTCATTCATGAAGATGGACATTGGCTTGGATACGGGACCCGTGTATCAAAAGTCGGTTTGTGCGATTGAGCCGACCGAGAACGCGGTGGATTTGGAGGACAAGCTAGGTCGATTGGCCGCAGAGGGGATTGGTCGTGTGATTGTGGGGATATGGGATGGCACAATGGCACCGGAGGTACAACCGGAGGAAGGGAAGACCTATGCGAAGAAGATCCGGAAAGGGGATGGTGCCGCAGATTGGTTTGAATCGGCTGACTTGCTGGCTCGCAAGGTGCGGGCATACACGCCATGGCCATCGGTATTTGCGATGTTGCCCACGCCCAAGGGACTGAAGCGCATACTTATAACTAGTGCAGAGCCGGCGTCATGTCCGCCTAGGATGGTACCAGGCACGGTCTTGGAGTCTGAAGGCAAGGCATTGTCCATAGCTTGTGGCGATGGCGCCTTAAGAATATTGAAATTGGTTCCCGAGGGGAAGAACGAGATGAACATATCCGAGTTTCTTCGCGGGAATCCTGTGCAATCAGGCATTGTTTTGCCTGCCTGCGCATTTGGAGACGAATTGAATAGATGAAGCAGATAATCATCAACAATGAAGAAATGCAGATCCGGGTAGCCGTTGTTGAAAACGGCGTGCTTCAGGATTTCTTTATGGAGCGTACAAACCGCGATCGACTCGTGGGGTCAATCTACAAGGGAAAAATTCGGAATTTGGAGCCTTCATTGCAGGCGGCGTTCGTTGATATCGGACACGGCAAGAATGCATTCCTGCATTATTGGGACATGTTGCCGGTAACGCAGGATGCTTTCGAGGCCAATGGAACGGGACATGAATCCGATGAAGAAGGCGAGGAATCCGTCCGGCGGAAGGTGCCCGTAGAAACGCAACCGCGTCGTGCCCAATTGACGGAAGCGCAAAAGAGCAAGACTTCCAAAAAACAAGAAAAGTATGCCAATGGCGGAACGCCGCCTAAAGGCAAAAATGGATTTTTGGCACGAGTCCTGGGATACTTCAGCAAGTTTGGCAGTGAAGCGCAGGACGACAAGCCGCCCAAAGCGCCGGCTGAGAGCACAAACGAAACCAAGACTAAAGCAGGCGGCAAACAACAACAAACGCGAAGCGGGAAAAGGCGGCATCAGAGAAAACAATCCGCCAAGCCGCAACCAACTGTTGACGACATCCCCAACTTGTTCAAGGTTGATCAGGAGATTCTTGTCCAGGTCACCAAGGGACCGATTGGTACGAAGGGAGCACGCGTGACCACGAATTTGTCCATTCCCGGCAGGTTTTTGGTTTTGCTTCCCAATTCTTCCCAGATTGGCGTGTCGCGCAAGGTCGAGGAAAAATCCGAACGTGATCGTTTGCGTCGAATGGTTCGTGACTTGGAAATGCCCGGCAACAACATGGGTTTGATCTGCCGTACCGTAGGCGAGGGATGCAAGCGCGAGCATTTCCAGCGTGACTTGGATTTATTGGTTGACGCATGGCAGACCGGCGAGCGTCGTGCAAGTCAGCGTCGCGCACCCGTGCGCGTTTATCAGGAACCCGATTTGGCTGAACGGACGTTGCGTGATTGCTTGACGGAAGAAGTGGACGAAATCGTGACGGATTCCAAGGAAACCTACGACCGGGCGCTGGAATTGGTGACACGATACAGCCTGCATAATGACATCAAGGTTCGCCTGTACCAGCATCCAACCCCCATTTTCCAGAAGATGAACCTGAACCAGCAGCTGGATTCGATTTTCAATAGAAAAGTGAACCTGCCCGGCGGAGGATATCTTTGCATTGACGAAACAGAAGCGCTCATCGCCATTGACGTCAATACCGGAAAGAACAAGTCCGGAAAGGATCAACCTGAAACTATTTTGGCGACGAACCTTGAGGCTGTAGAAGAAATCGCACGGCAGTTGCGCCTGCGCAACGTAGGCGGCTTGGTCGTCTTGGATTTGATTGACATGTCTGACAAGAAAGATCAGCAGCTGGTCTTCAAGACCTTCAAGGAGCATTTGTCAAAGGATCGTGCCCGTACTCGAGTCTATCCGATTTCGCCATTGGGATTGCTTGAGATGACTCGTCAGCGCGAGAACGAATCCCTTGAAAGTTCGACGTTTGACAACTGTCCGTACTGCAAGGGACGTGGGCTGGTCAAGTCGACGATGTCGATGAGCGTTGAGATCCAGCGCAGGTTGAACGAGGTTTTAGCGAAGCGCAAGCGTAACAACTTGTTGAAGCCCCAGCATCCGTTCAAGTTGACGGCTCATCCGAAGCTGTTGGAACGCTTCAAGAACGAGGACCGCAAGGTCTTGCAGGGGATTGAGTCGGATTATCAGATTAAGATTATTTTGGTTCCTGACGGCACTTGCCACGTAGAGGAGTTTGTTCTTCGTGACGACATTTCGGGGCATGAGTTGTAAGCCGAGACAGGTACGAGCAACAAAAGCAAGCGATCATCTATGTCATCGATATGCAAAACGATATTGGACGCCGTAGGGAACACCCCCCTGGTTGAGTTGCAGCACTTGACTGGACCCGATGATGCCCGGATATTGGTCAAGGTCGAGTCGGTCAACGTCGGCGGCAGCATCAAGACCAGGACCGCATTGAACATGATTGAGGCGGCGGAGCGTGAGGGGGTGCTGGTTCCTTCATCCGTAATCATCGAGCCCACCTCGGGAAATCAGGGAATCGGCTTGGCGCTTGTATGTGCCGTGAAGAAATACAAGTGCATCATCGTTATGCCGGATTCCGTCTCCCCTGAGCGCAGGCACATCCTCAATCTCTATGGTGCGGAAGTGGTGCTTGTTCCTGACCACGACAATATCGGCGAGTGCATTGAAAACTGCCTTAAGAAGGCAGAGGAAATCAAGGCGAATACACCGAATGGTTTCATCCCTCAGCAATTCTCGAATCCACACAATCCCGAAGTCCATCGTCGCAAGACCGCAATCGAGATTCTGGAGCAATTGGGCGATGAGACCGCAGATGCATTCTGCGCTGGCTTCGGAACAGGAGGCACGCTTACAGGCATCGGATCGATCTTGAAAGGGAAGTTCCCGCAACTGAAAGTCGTAGCGGCGGAACCTGAAAATGCGGCCATCCTCGCAGGTGGCGCCATAGGTTCGCATCTGCAACAGGGCATTGGAGACGGATTGATTCCTGATAACCTGGATGTCGACCTGATCGATGAGAATTTGATCATCACGGACGAGGAAGCACTGCAGACTTCACGGGACCTGGCGTTGCACGAAGGCCTGGGAGTAGGGATTTCTGCGGGAACGAACGTAGCATGTGCATTGCGATTGGCGAAACGATATGGCAAGGGAAAGACCATTATCACCGTCTTGCCCGATTCTTATGACAGGTACTATTCAACGCCGCTTTTCACCGAATCATAACGAGCACATAACTAAAAAGCCTTTGCCAGTAGGAGGATGGATCGATGGAAACTCGGCAAATCATGTTCATTGAACGAGGCAAGGTCGAATTATGCACGTTTCCTGCCATTGAACCGGTGCCGGGGCGAGTTTTGCTGGAAATGCATTGCACGCTGGTGTCGCGTGGAACCGAGAGGGATTGCCTGCTTGGATTGATCGCATCGCCCAAATACCCGATGCAACTGGGATATAGCGGCGTGGCGACTGTTCTTGACAATGGCGGTTGCAAGGGCTTCAAGGCTGGCGACCGTGTTGCCGTCTATCATAGCACCCACTCGTCGCACATGCTGAAGGAACCGGAGGATCTGGTTGTGATTGAAGACGATGCCTTGCCTGACGAGGAAGCCGTGTTTTCGATTGTCGGCTCGATGGGCTTGCAGGGATTGCGGAAATGCAGGTTGGATTTTGGCGAGTCGGTTGTTGTGATGGGGCAGGGCTTGCTGGGTGCATTTGCCGCCCAGTGCGCGCGGATCAACGGCGCGTTCCCGCTGATTGTCCTGGATTTCAATGCCATTCGCAGGCAACGGGCGCTTGATTTCGGCGTCGATTATGCATTCTCCCCTAACGAGGAAGGCCTGTCGCAAACTATTCGCGAACTGACTCGGGGCGGCGCCAATGCCGTCGTGGAAGTGACCGGAAACCCAAATGCCGTCAAGCAGGCGCTGACGTTCACGGCGGAATTCGGACGAGTTGCCTTGACGGGCTGCTCGCGGACGCCTACGGAAGTCATCGATTTCTATCACGATGTCCACAGGCCTGGGATCACGATTATCGGCGCCCATAATTTCGCCAGGCCCAAGCATGATTCGCGCCCTGGATATTGGACAATGCGCGAAGACATGCGGCTGTTGCTCCGAATGTTCTCTGCCAAGCGGCTTCAGGTCAAGCCCTTCATTTCCGAAGTCGTGCCTCCCGAGCAATGCAAGGACGTGTTCAAGCGCCTGGCGGACGGCTCCGACCCCAATGCGATCGGCTCGATTTTCCGCTGGAAATAGATTGCGCCTCTACTCGTACTTGAAGATGAAGGTTGAATCCTCCGGCGCCTCGAAGCTGAATTCGGATTTATTTTCGCAAATCGGTTTCTCGACGGGGTAGAGCATCGTGACGTTTGCTTTCCTGGGCAGGTGGATTGTCTGCTCGCCTGCTTTCTTGTTATGGAAGGTGATGAAGGAACGATTGGCGAAGACGACCGCCTCGGGATCGTCGTTGAAGGCATGGATCGAGTAGCTTTGGAAGAGTTTCTTGAGTTCGAAGCGATCCAGGAATGCCGCCGTGCAGAGGATGTTGTTGCCTTTCGTCGCAAAGGTCGGTATGGTTTTGCCGTCCAGGGTGTTCGTTCCGTGTATAGTGGCATCCTTGTCGTCAATGGCGATCGCCGGTGAGAGTTGGCATGTGTGCCAGGAGGTTGCCTTTCGGCCATCGAGAAGCGTTGTGTACGAATCGAGCTTGCCGTCCATGATCTTGAGCTTGAAGCCGGTCAGATCCTCCATGGCTTCCAACGAAGGTCCCGAGGGCGTAAGGTATCCAGGGGCGAAAAACCAAAGGATGATTGCGCCGCGTTGTTGGAGCTTCTTGACAAGCTGGCGTTGTTCGGGAGTCGCGTAGTACAGGTTGGGGAAGATATATACCTTGTAGTCCTTGAGTTTTCCTGATGCCAGATCTTGGAAGGACGCCGCATCGCAGGGAACGCCAGTGTGGCTGAGTTCGCGCCAGAACAACGTGACCGTGTTCTCATAAAGAGAACAGCGCCTGACCACGTTCGAATACATGATGTTCGCATAGTCGCCAATATAGACGACCTCGGAAGCCGAACCGAAATCGCCACCGCGTGAACGTACCCCGGGAAGCTTTGCGAACATCTCGACAATCAGGGGATCCGAATACCAAATGTTGCCGAAGTCGTAGTACCAAATCCCGCAACCCAATGCCAATGCCTGGCCAAAATCACGGGATAATACCGACACGCTTTGCGCAGGCGTATCGACGAAGGTATGCCCAAAAGCCTTGTCCTGCACGTGAGTCCGCGTGTCCGCCTCGATGATCGCAAGTTTGCCGCGACGACGATACGCTTCCGCCAGCATCCGTGCAGACTGGGGTTCGCCGATGGAACGCATCAAAGAACCGTAGCACTGCGGCGAAACCTGGAAGTCAACGTACGGGGAATCAAGGATCTCGTCATTCGCCAAATGCCAGCCTTCGGCCGGGTAGGCCATGCCGAAGAAATACCCGCAGTAGTTTCCCAGTAGCGCCCTGTTGCCGCATGCTTCCTTGGCGGTTTTGTTGACCAGGAGCAGGCAGTCTTTGACGACCTGGCCCATGCAGGTGAGGTAGTCGATCGCTTGCCTGTTTGCCTTATGGTCTCGAAGGATTCCCGCTCCGGTATGGCTTCTGGCCGCCTTGTCGGGCACCGTTGCGTTCTGGAAGGTGACGGTCGTGTCGTTCCAGGCGTTTCTAAGTGCGGCGACATCGCCCTTGTAGGCATTTTCGAGCCATTTTCTGAATGCCTCTGTCATCGGCTTCGACGTGTCCGGCATTCCTTGCTCCATGCCATAGTAGTGCCATTCGCAATAGACGCCGTAGTCGATCCTGTATGCGAAGACTCGCTTGGAGTAGGGTGAGGCTTCGATGTGCTGGACGATTTTCCTAACCAGGTCGCAGAAGTCCCGTCTCCAGATTTCCGATGCGTAGGAGGGTGCCCTGACCCTGTCGATCGTGTCGTATGCCTTTGGATTGATTCCTCCGTTGGCGTAGTCGATCAACTCCTCCGGGTATTTATCGAGCCACCACCTTGGAGGTTCGTGGGCGACGATGTCGAACATGATGTAGCCTTCCTGGGTCATCATGACGGCGCTTTCCAGGAAATTATCGATCGCCGAGAAGTCGATTGATCCATCGGGCTTCCAGTATTTTGTCAGTCTTGGTTCCAGTCCATAGAGATGGAAACCTGCTTTTCTGAAGTTTTCTACTTGTTTGATGAACCCGGGATTGTCCGGCGCCCAGTATCCCGATGCGTTGTAGATCAGCGGGAGGTGCTTTTTGCCGCCGATATCAATCAGCGCCTGTTCGTTTTCGTAGGTGATTTTCACAACTGGCTTCGGTTCCTTTGCCAATCTTTCCACGATGGATTTTCTGAGTTCCTTCTTGCGTTCTTCCCTGGCGTTCAGTTCGCGCTGTTCTTCCGGGACGAGGAAAGGCGTCATGTCGAAGAGTCCCGTCCATGGCGGCGACATGACATCGGCGAATTCCCTGGCAGGTGTCCAAGTTGTGTCGTCGAACCCGACATCCATCCTGGTTGTTCATCGGCTGATGTTTTCCAGGACTTGTCCGTCACGATTTGGACGATGTCGTTGTTTTTGTATTCCAGTTGGAGTCTGGCGATCAGTCCTCCTTTCCCTGCCATATTGGTGATGTTGAATGCGAGGGCGTGCTTGCCTGGCGTGAGGAATTGGGTAACGTCTGCGGTAAAGCATGGGTTGCGGGTGATGACAAATTCCTCGGTGATCGGCTTGCCATCAAGTCGAACGAATCCCCTGTCATCGATCAAGATCCAAAGGGTTGCTTTTTCAAGCTCTTCCTTGATATCCAGGTTTTTCCTGTAGTATCTGGGCTTGTTCAACCCCTTTGTAAAGCTTTCCTGATGATAAATCCAACGGGCCTGGGTGAAGAACTCCTGGCCAAAGGAACACAAAGCGCCCAATATCAGAAGGATAGATGATAACTTCATGGTAACGTACTCCGGAGTTTAGGAGCCAAAAAAGTGCTTCAATGGACAAGACTTGAATGTAGTTCGAAAAATTGTGGATTACAAGATTTTCGATGGAATGAATTATGAATGCGGAATGCGGAATGCGGAATGCCCCGTCCAAGAACCTCCATCGCCACAAAACCCAACGTCAGGTCTCATAGTCCCAGTCCCATTTCCCAGTCCCATAAGTCACATTTGTCCCATTTGTCTCATTTGTCCCAGTCCCAAAATCTCCAATGTCGTATTCACGGGGCATGTCACATGGTTTTTGAGTACGAAATAGATGAATTTTGCATGGTTGTTTTTGTGTTGATTTTTTAGGTACAAAACCTTGATTTTTATGGAGTAAAGATTAAATTGATTAATTTTTGAATCGATTCATTATCATCATGTTGTTTAGGTAGATAATCAGGAACGAAATCAGGAGTTTACTCGAATGAGCAGATCATTTAATGTTGCGGTTGTTGGGGCGACTGGCGCAGTTGGCATTGAGATGCTGAAGACACTTGAAGCCAGGAGATTTCCTGTTAAGAGCATTCGCTTGCTTGCCTCCGAGCGTTCCGTCGGTAAGGAATTGCTGTTCAGGGACGAAATAGTCAAGGTCGAAAAGTTGACCGCCGAATCCTTTGCCGGGATTGACATTGCCTTGTTCAGTGCCGGAGCTAGCCGGTCACGGGAGTTTGCGAGCGCTGCAGTCGCGGCTGGAGCCGTCGTGGTTGACAATTCAAGCGCATTCCGCATGGTTGATGATGTTCCGCTGGTTATTCCCGAAGTCAATCCTGAAGATGTGAAGCTGCACAAGGGAATCATCGCCAGCCCGAACTGCACAACCACCATTATGCTGGTAGCGCTGAAGCCCTTGCACGACTTGTCGCCCATCAAGCGCATCTTTGTCAGCACCTACCAAAGCGCCAGCGGCGCAGGCGCCAAGGCAATGGAAGAACTCAAAAACCAAACGGCGGATTACTTGGCGGGACGTCCAATCGTGCCAGAAGTCCTGCCCCATCCCTACGCCTTCAACCTCTTCAGCCATAATACAGCCATCGGTGAAAACGGCTACTGCGAAGAGGAAATGAAAATGGTCAACGAAACAAGAAAGATCATGCACGACAAGACGATCAAGGTCAATCCGACATGCGTCCGAGTCCCGATCCTCCGTTCCCATGCCGAGGCGATCACCATCGAACAGGAACGCAAGGTCTCAGTCGAAGAGGCACTGGAAGCACTGGCGAAGGCTCCTGGAGTCAAGGTCGTCAACGATGCGGCATCCAATACCTTCCCGATGCCCAAGGATAGCAACGGACAGTGCGACGTGCTTGTGGGACGCGTTCGTGACGACATCAGCAGCGAGAACGGTCTCTCGTTGTTTGTGTCAGGCGACCAGCTCCTGAAGGGAGCCGCGCTCAACACCATCCAGATCGCTGAACTCCTCTGATCCCAAATAAGGAAATCCCAATGGCTAAGACTGTAGTGTGCCTGGTCTGCGGCGGGCAGTCGGCAGAACACGAAGTATCCCTGCAATCCGCGAAAAACGTCCTGGACGCAATGGACAGGAGCAAGTACGACATCGTGCTTGTCGGCATTGACAAGTCAGGAGTTTGGCGCGTTTATTCCGACTATCAATTCACGGTGAACAGTGACGATCCCGCGAAGATCGCCCTGTCGAAGTCTGGTGACATTGCATTTCCGATGTTGTCCGGTTCCGGTCCCGTACTTGTTGAAGTCGCAAGTGGTCGGCAGCATTCGATAGACGTGATGTTTCCGATTCTTCACGGGACCAATGGCGAGGATGGGGCGTTTCAGGGTTTGTGCCAGATGCTGAATTGCACCTGCGTCGGATGCGGCTTGTCAAGTTCTGCGAACTGCATGGACAAGGATTTGACGAAGCAGTTGCTGTCCGCCAACGGGATTCGCGTTGCCCGCGGCGTGGTTTTGCGTCTTGGCCTTGACAAGTTGGATTCTGAAGGCGTGATCAGCAAGCTTGGCTTGCCTTTGTTCGTCAAGCCTGCAAGGACGGGATCCTCGGTCGGTGTCTCCAAGGCACATGATGTCGCCGAATTGGAAGCCGCTGTTGAAGAGGCATTCAAGTACGATACGAAGCTTCTCATCGAGGAATGCATCGTCGGACGCGAGATCGAATGCGCGGTTTTGGGAACGAGGGAACCCTTTGCCGCCTTGCCTGGCGAGGTGAAGCCGACTGTCGAATTCTATTCTTACGATGCCAAGTACATCCTTGAGAACGGCGCGCTTCTGGAAGCTCCAGCGGCACTTTCCAAGCAAGAACAGGATCAGGTTCGGGAAATCGCCGTCAGGGCATACAAGGTGATGGAATGCGCAGGAATGTCAAGAATCGATTTCTTCCTGTGCCCCGATGGAACCTGGGTGCTCAACGAAATCAATACCATCCCAGGATTCACGAAAATCAGCATGTATCCCAGGATGATGAAGACCTCGGGCATCACCTATTCCGAGTTGATTGACCGATTGCTGCAGGATGCCATCGAACGTGGCAAAACCGCATAATCGCGACAGCGACAAAAACAAGAAGCCCCGCGGCCAAATCACATCAGTCGCGGGGCTTTTTTTTGCTTTCAGCGGGAAATCAGAGTCTGTCCTTTAGGAATTTGACTCCGTAAGTTGCTTCTTCCAAGCGATTTGAGCCGGCTTCCACGGAGAGATAACCTTTGTATCCATCCTCCTTCAGGAACCGTTGGACGAGTGCGATTTGAGCGGCTCCGTCGCCGATCAGCGCGGATTTGTACTGGACTCCGTCGGTGGCTGTATTTCCCGGCTTGTCGTCGGGGAGTCGTCTTGCCTTTTCCTTGACGTGCACGTGTGCGATCTTGTCCTTGACGAGGGGATAGATTTCGGCTGGCAGGTCGCCGGCGTTAAGGAAGTTGCCTGTATCGAAGCAGAGTTTTGCATTGTCTCCCGCGATTTCCAAGACTGTCATGCAGGATTTCGCCGAACAGACGAAGCGCGGATGCGGGTCGAAGTCTTCCAGGGTCACGTTGATTCCTGCCTGCGCACCGAAATCCGCCACTTCGCCCAATGTTTCGCCGTAAAGCTTGATGCCGTCTTCGATGGACATTCCCGGCTTTACATTGGAGCCATAGACCAGGACCGTCGGGGCATGCAGGACATCCCGGGCGTACTCTATTTGCGTTTTGCAGGTATCGATGACTTTTTGACGATCGGCGGAATTGGTTTGCACGAGGTCGGCGCCGATATCCCAGCATGAATGCACAAGGCCGAGGTCAGCCATTGCTGCCAGGGTTTTCTTCCAGTTTTCGGGACTGGAGTTTTGCCAGCCGTTCATCGTCTCGATGGCGTCCGCACCTGCGTCCTTAAACGCCTTGACGACTTCCTCTGGCGTGTATTTCCCCTGGTCAATACCACTGTGGTACATAAAGAACATGACCGATAGCTTCATTTTGTCTTCCTTCTCAATGTGGTTAAATAAGTTCAAACAAACGGAAAAACCGCAACCTTAAGTTTAGTGCGAGTATGAGTCGAATGCAAGTAGGCAATGGAAAAAGATTGATGAAGTCCAAGTCCCAGAACCTTAAGATTCGCAAACCCCAGTATCAATTCCCATAGTCCCAGTCCCATGTCCCAGTCCTATTTGTCTCATTCGTCTCATAGGTCGCATTTGTCCCAGTCCCAAAACCTCCAATGTCGTATTCACGGGGCATGTCACATGGGTTTTGGGTACGAAAGTGTGAAAAAGCGGAAGTAGTATAGGCCATATTTCGCTCAGGCTTATGTCTCGCCCCTTCAGGGCTCCAAATTCTTTTTCATGCCCACCCAGGGCGGCGCGGTCCGCAGGGCCGCTTGCCCTGGGCTTAGTATTTCTCGCCCCGTTGGGGCTAATTCCAATGACCTGCGCACACCAGATGGACCGGCAGGGGTTATATTAGGAGCCGTTCAAAAATTAAGTTTGCAATTCCGGTTTCTTTTGGTCGCCTTGCGCCTGTCCTCCCCAGTCGCGTTAAATAAAAAATGGAGATTCACATCGCCATGAAATTTATAACATGCATTTTTCTTTTATTTGCCGTATCCATGTACGCCAATGAAATTTCAAATAAAGAAGCCTACCAAAGAGCCAGGAAGATACAAAACGATCAGAAGAAATTATTCGAATGCGAATTGAGCAATGAAGAAATTCTTGAAGCGACAAGATTTGATCTCAAGCAGAATAATATTTCCGTGTCAACTTTTAGTGATGCCGCAAATCAAACACGGGTTCTTGTGGATGCACTCAGGCTGGTTGTAGTTGATGGCAAGGACAAGGACATGGTTTTCTCTGAAATGGAACTCAAACGGCTTGGTATCACCGAAGAGAACTGGAAGTACTATACAACCAATTATAGGACGAAAGAAAAAATCGCAAAATTGGAGGAAATGATACCTGATACTGAAGATAAGATCGTTGAACAATTTTCAAAACCGTTGCGGCCGATACTGGAAAACTGGCTGCTTGAAACAAAAATCTTAATGGATTTTGACAATAAAAACCCTGGCAAGCAAGAACTTCCAAATAGCCAAAAACTTTTTTGCTGGTGGGAAAACGCCTTGAAAAAATATGATATTAAACCAGAGGACAGTAAAATTATCATTCAATTTCTTTCTCGGGAATCATCACTACCACCACAGGATCAGAAATACTGGCATTCTTACTTTGAGAAAAAATTGAAAAAATGATAAGCAACGGACATTTGGGACAACCAAAATAGAAAAGTCCTGGGCAATACCTTGGGGCTTGGTATGTCCCTCTCCCGTTGGGGCTAGTTCCAACATCAGCCAGGAAAATGCATGTCACATGGGTTTTGAGTACGAAACCGATGAATTTTTGATCTGGTTTTATATTGATTTTATAGGGTGAAATGCTCTCTTGTGGCGTGGGCAAGGAAGGTCGGAATGTGGCGTTCTAAAGTTGAAAATAAGCGTTGGGGCTTATATTCTATTTCTTTCGTCGAGTTGTCAAAAGAAGGATCAGGAATGCTCTAGAAGGAATACATCAGATGAAGAGAACTGCATGTGGATTGTTTGTGTGTGCGTCGTTGGCGTTGAGCGCGCCATTGTCGGCTCAGTTTCGTGAATCCTGTTTGCCTGGCGAGGTCAAGGTCGATACTTGGTCAGGCTACAAGCGGCTGAATTTTGTTGTCGATGGTTGTCCTGCCTGGATCATCGAGCCGACTGAGGTTGCTCCTGGGAATCCATGGTTGTGGGGTATGGAGTTTCCTTTTGCATTTGTCGAACGTTGTTCGGCGCCGGACTTGTTGAAGGCCGGGTACTACTATGTCCATGTTCAGGTTGGGAACACGTTTGGCTGCCCGAAGGCGATTGAGACCTTCAAGAAGTTCTACGGGATCTTGCAATCTTGCGGCTTGGCGAAGAAGGGCGTGCTGTTGGGAATCAGCCGTGGCGGGTTGTATGCGTACCGCTTTGCGGCGGTTTGTCCGGAGGGAGTATCGGTGATTTACGGCGATGCTCCGGTTTGCGACTTCAAGTCATGGCCTGGCGGGAAGATGAACGGGGTAGGTTCCAAGGGCGACTGGGAAGCGCTGATCAGGCATTATGGCTTCAAGGACGAGGTCGAAGCGTTGGCGTACAAGCTCAATCCCATTGATTCGCTTGAGATCCTGGCGAAACACAAGATTGCCCTGATCCATGTGGTAGGAGACGTGGACAAGGTCGTGCCTCCGGCGGAAAATACTGCCGTGGTCGAGGATCGCTACCTGAAGCTGGGAGGCGTGATCGAAACAATCCACAAGCCCGATTGCGACCACCATCCCCATGGCTTGGAAGATACGACGCCAGTCGTCGAATTCATCAAGAAATACAATCGTTGAGCAAGTCAATAAAAAGCATCGCCCTCCGCCGGGGTTTCCAGTGGAGGGCGATGTGTTTTCAACAACCGCGGTTTACTTTAGGAAGATTTCAATGACCGGGACTTCGCCTGCCTGTTGCGGCACTACGACGGGGAGGTTCAGGGTGACCGCGCCTGATGGCGATCCGCTGGTCATGCCGGTTTGGGCGACCGTTGAGCTGAAATGGATTTCGCTGCCGTCGCAAAGCAGTTGCGCGTACTTGACCTTGTCCGCCAATCCTGGGAGGTGGATGTGCTTGAAGGGCCAGCTGAAGAAGTGGATGTAGAGTCGATTGGTCTTTGGATTGTAGGTATATCTGCAATCGTCTGGCGCCTTGAAATCCGCAGGAGCCTGTCCGCAACCGTAGATCGAGCGTCCGTTGTACTTCATCCACTTGCCGAAAGAGGCGAGCCGATCCATCGCCCTGTGGTCGATGTATCCCCTTGAAGTTGGTCCGACGTTCATCAGGAGGTTTCCGCCCCTTGAGACGTGGTTGATCAGCATTTCGATGCACATTTTTGGAGATTTCCAGGTTGCCTCGTCGCGGAAGTATCCCCAGGAACCCGAGAATGTCTGGCAGCCTTCCCAGACGACTGGGTTTCCGTCTTCGTCAACCATGCCCTTGTCCGGGGTGTATTGTTCTGGTGTGACGATATCTCCTGAACCCGGGAGGTCGAGCCGGTTGTCAACGATGATGTCGGGCGCCAGTGAACGTACGAGCTTGATGAGCTTTTCGGATTCCCACTGGTCTCGTCCCTTACCGTTAGGTCCCGGATAGCTGAAGTCGAACCAGATGATGTCGATTTTCCCGTAGTTTGTCAGGAGCTCGGTGACTTGGTCGCGCATGTATTGCGCATATCTGGTCATGTCCCTGCCCTTGTCGTATTCCTCTTTTTTGGCCTTGTTTCGTAGTGGATGGCATCCATCGAGCGTGAAATCAGGGTGGTGCCAGTCGAGGAGCGAGTAGTAGAAGCCGACTTTGAGTCCTTCTGCCCTGAACGCCTCGACGATTTCCTTGAGGAGGTCTTTTTTGATCGGGGTATTCGTCGCCTTGTAGTCTGTATATTTGCTGTCCCAGAGGCAGAATCCCTCATGGTGCTTCGATGTGACGACCATGTACTTCATTCCCGCTTCCCGCGCCGCCTTCGCCCATTCCTTCGGGTTGAACATATCGGGTTCGAAGAGATCGAAGTAGACCTGGTATTCTGCATCGGATCGTTCTTCCCTGTGCTTGATCCACTCGTGCCTTGCGAGCATCGAGTAGAGTCCCCAGTGAATGAACATCCCGAATCTGTCATGCGTAAACCAACTGGTATCACCGCGGCCGTACTTGTCCATCGTCTTGCTCCTTGACTTTTGTGGTTGATGAATAATATTGATATTGTCGACAAAACCGAATAAACTATATCCGCGCGCTTGGGTCTGTCAAGCATTGCACTAGATTAAAAATATTTTTACATAAAAGCATATTTTACCGAAGAGATCCTCGTATGAACTTGAATATGAAGAACATTCCCTGTTTGTCGTATCCGTTGCCTGACGATGTGATGTGCTTGAAGTACGCTGGCGAGTACGAGGCGGAGCGAGATTTGATTGATGCCCTTTTGGAGCGTGACTTGCCCCAACCGTTGCGTGAGCGGCTGATGATGGAGCGGCTTTTTATCCAGGGGATGATTGAGAACTATACCATCGAGTATCAGGATGGACTGGAGAAACTCGAGGAGGAGATCCAGGATTTCAACGTCGATGAACTGAAAATATTGATGATTGGAGGGCACTTGGACTGGAGGCTGAATCAAGGCAATCTGGTTTTCCATCGGTACTTCTTCTCCAGCCTGCTCATCAACGCACCTGTATTGAGGCACAGGCTCAAGGACAAGAAACTAAGAGACAAATGGCTGCTACAGGATACGATGTTTGATGATAATGTCGAAATCCTCAAGAACAAGGGCAAACGCGCATTTCGCTTCCATATCAAGCATTGGATTTCGCCTTCTGACGATGTGTTCGTGCCTGGGCAGCGTCTTCGTGTCCACCTTCCGTTTCCGTTGAAGAATGACGAACAGAGGCGGATTGAGCTTAAAGACTCATCGCCAGGCATAGTCATTTCTGATGGTCCTCAAAGGACCGCGTATTTCGAGGCGGCGCCTAAGGAGAATGCTCCGTTCTTCATCGAATATACGTATGAGTACCACTTGCAATATGCTGATTTGTCCCAAACTTTTGAGGCTTCGAAGCCAGCACGCGGTTTTGAGGCTTTTGTATGCGAGCGGCTTCCTCACATCCGTTTCACGCCGTATTTGCGCGCGTTGTTGTGCGAGATTCTTGAGGGCAAGGAGACGGCGCTGGAGCAGGCTAGGGCAATCTATGATTTCGTGACGCAGAATGTCAAATATGCCTATATGCGCGACTATTTTCTCATCGAGAACATCACGGAGTTCGCGGGATCGAACCTCCGTGGCGATTGCGGTGTTCAGACATTGTTGTTCATGACCCTTTGCCGGATGATTGGCATACCGACTCGTTGGCAATCTGGTTTTAGCGCGAAGCCGGGTTCGGTAGGCAGCCACGATTGGTGCCAGTTCTACGTTCATCCGTTTGGTTGGTTGTATTGCGATCTGTCGTATGGCGGTGAAGCGTGGCGAAGCGGTAATATGGAGCGTTGGAACCACTACTTCGGCAACCTGGATCCTTTCCGAATGGTTGCGAACTCGGAATTCCAGACGGAATTCAATCCGGTGAGACGGTTTATGCGTAACGATCCGTATGACAATCAGACTGGAGAAATCGAGACGGATCATGGACCGCTCGCTGATTCGCAAGTCAAGCGAGGAAGGGAAATGCTCGATGCGTCTGAAATCTAGGAATTGACACCATTCAAAACTAACTGCTCCTAAGGACGGGAATCAATGGATCTCAAGTTAAGCGAGTATTTGTCAGGCAAAGTTGGAAACCATTTGCTCCCATTCTTTTGGCAGCACGGCGACCATCACGACAGACTGGTGGAACAGGTTGCGCGAATCGCGGCAAGCGGGTGCCGGGCGCTGTGCGTCGAGTCAAGGCCGCACAAGGATTTCTGCGGTGAGACATGGTGGCGGGACATGGATGTCATCCTCGCAGAATGCGAGAAGCGAAACATGAAGGTGTGGATCCTTGACGACAACCATTTCCCAACGGGCAATGCAAACGGTCTGCTGAAGGCCAAATATCCAGAACTGCGCAAGTGGCACCTCGTCGAGCACCATGTCGATATGATCGGTCCGATGAAGGACGCGGGATTGCTTGTCAATGATCCGACTGATGAGCACCAGCTTCTCGGGGCATTCGCATACGCTCGAAACGAATTGGACGAGACCTTGGCGGAACCGATCATCGATGTGACGGACAAGGTTCATGACGGGCAGCTGATCTGGGATGTTCCCCGTGGTTGCTGGCGCGTGTTCTTCCTCTACAAGTCGCGTCAAGGTGCGTTGGGGCACCAGAAGGATTTCATTGACATGATGCGCAAGGAGTCCGTGGAGGTACTGATCGAAGCCGTCTACCAGCCGCATTGGGAGCACTATTCCAAGTATTTCGGCAAGACGCTGGCGGGATTCTTCTCTGATGAGCCTGGCTTGGGCAATGCCTGGTTCCGAAATACAAGCATGGATTTGGGCATGTATAACCGAAGGGTTGGGATGCCTGCATTGGCGATGCCCTGGCATGATGATATCCAGGCCGCGATGACGGCGGAACTTGGCGAGAATGCGCTTCCCCTGCTACCAGCATTGTGGTATGATCTTGGCGAGAAGACCGGTCTTGTCAGGTTGGCGTTTATGGATCAGGTGACGCGTCGATACCGGGATTGTTTCGTGAAGACATTGGGGAATTGGTGCCGCGAGCATGGAGTCGAGTACATTGGGCACATCATCGAGGACATGAATGCTCATGGTCGCATGGGGTGTAGTGGCGGACATTATTTCCGGAGCCAGGAAGGTCAGGACATGAGCGGGATGGATGTCGTGTTGCATCAGGTGATGCCTGGAATGTCCCACATCAAGCATACCTCAACCACGTTTGGAGGGTTTGCAGATCCTGAGTTTTTCCAATATACGCTACCGAAATTATGTTCGTCTGCAGCTCAGATCGAGCCTTCGTTTCGCGGTCGCGCGATGTGCGAGGTGTTTGGTGCCTTTGGCTGGGCGGAGGGAACTCCGTTCATGAAATGGCTGATGGATTTTCTGCTTGTCCGAGGAATCAACCAGTTTGTGCCGCATGCGTTTTCGCCGACGTTCCCCGATCCCGATTGCCCGCCGCACTTCGGCGCGGAGGGGCATGACCCGCAATTCCCGGGCTTTACGAAACTCATGGGATATACCAATCGCGTCTGCCACTTGCTGGACGGCGGCAAGCCAGTCGTCGATGTCGCACTTCTGTACCATGCCGAGGCCGAATGGATGAGCCGTGACCTAAATGGCGCGATGCTGAACCAGAAGCCTGCCAGGGTGCTGATGGACAATCACGTTGATTTCCATATCATGCCCGGCGATGTCCTTGCCAAGTTGCCGAAGGTCGAAGACGGGAAGTTTATCGTCAATGGGAATCGTTACGGGTATCTGATCGTGCCTGAGTCGCCGATGTTGCCGCCTGCCGTGATCAGCGGCATTGCGTGCCTGGCGGACAAGGGAGTCAAAGTCTGGTTCCTGGATCAGGCTCCCGAAAAGTGCGATGTGCTGGCGACCATTGTTCCCTTCGATGAGCTTTCAGCGTTGCTACAACGCGAAAAGCTTCAGGGAATCGGCTTGCAGCAACCGCTTCGTGAATTGCGATTCACCCACCTCAAGCGCAAAGGGACCGACATATTCTTCTTCGTCAACGAAAACCTCTACGATGCGGTCGATGCCAAAGTGACGCTTCCAGTGGCAGGGCAGTACCTCCAAATCGATCCGCTTGAAGAGAAGGTTGTTCGTGGCAAGACCAATGCCAAGGGAACGATGACCTTGAAGCTGGCTCCCTACGAATCGGCAGTTGTCGTGTTGGGCAATCTGACAGATCAAGAATGGAAGAGCTTCCCAATGCCCAAGCGTTGCGGGACAAACGTGCTGGAGCTTAAGCCCGAGTACAAGGTGGAGCTGGCTAGCTGGGAAAACTTGGAAGCCTTCGAACCATACTGCAAGACAACGGAACTTTTCAATGTCACAGGACACGGGAAAAATCCCGCATTCTCGGGAAATATCCGCTACAAGGCGACGATTCAGTTGACTGCCGAGCAGGCCAAGGGAATCCTGGACCTGGGTGTCGTAGGGCAAACTGCGCAAGTCTGGCTCAATGGCAAGGACCTTGGACTCAGAATCTGCCCGCCATACCAATTCAATCTGGCAGGAGCGGCGAAATCTGGCGAGAACAAGCTTGAGATCCTGGTCGCCAACACGCTTGCAAACAAAGTGCGCGATAGGTTTTCGTTCTTTGTCCAGTTGACGCCCAGCGGCCTGATGGGACCCGTTGAGGTTAGGAGCCGTTGAAAAATTAAGTTAAAAAAGCAGTTGATGTCATAACGACAAGCGCCTATCGCCCAACTTTTTGTTTTTTGTGGTTCCCCAAAAAACGCCATGACATTCGCTGGCATCTTTTTTTAGGATTATCCTAAAAAAATAGTTGAAATTGGATTGTTTTCCTAATTGATTGATTTTCAAGTAGTTATAAAATTATCTCTGTTCGCCATGCTGGTGAATTGAAGTGCGTCGGTCTTCTGTAGCGCCTTTACAAGGCGCCCCGGCATGGGGGCATCCTGTCCCNNGAAGCCCGGGGTTAAGCATGGTCATGCGCCTACGGCGCAAAGTCTTAGGTGCGGACCTGCCGTCCGCAATCCACCCGGGCGGGACATGGCCAGACAGGGACGATAGTTCGGATTTGCCGGAAGGATTTGCATAATACATTGCGCTGCAAGCGCTTAACGATGCTTAACCCCAGGCTTTTAGCCTGGGGGGCGGGAAAACCACCCGAAGACCGTGCCTTGTAAAGGCACTACAATCATAAGGTGTTAACTGCTTTTTTTAGGATTATTCATTCATCCTTGTGTTCTTCTTCCATGTCCTTGTTTGACTTTTCTTCCCACCTAACCAGCAAATTCCCTATGTCATATTCCATCCCGTTTGTGATGTAGAATTTTTCCCATTCGTCACTTAAAAAATTGATTTTTTCCCTCGTATTATCGATATTCCCATCAGAAAGGTCTTCTTGTATTCCTTTGAGAAACATACGGATAGGAGCTTTCACTCCGCTAAGCAAGAGAACGTCACAATTTCTTCTGTACATGGAACAAAATAAATAACATGTGATTACGTTGATTGCACATACAATTAAGAATGAAAGCAAAAATTTTTTCGACATGTTTATTCCTCCACTCTTGGCAAGCCTATTCCATGTATGTGGCGGCTTGATTCCCATCTACTGCCTGATTTTGAGGGCGATATCGGTTTCCAAGGTGTCCAAGGTAATCTCAATGGTCTTGTTTTTTGCCTGGAAGGTTTCGGTTTTCAAGGGTTTGCCATGCCAGGTTTCCCAGAATTCCACCTGATATGCACCGTCTTTGGGGACCGGAATCGAGAAGGTGGCTTTAGGGAGCGGTTCAACGATGCTGTTTTCGTGGTTGTACCAAGTGCTTTCGGCATTCTGCAGCCAGGCCAGCGTGATTGATTTCGAGGCGATTCCCGTGGCGATTGCCTGGGGGATCTTCGAGTGTCGGCAACCCGTGAAGGTATAATGTGGGATTTGAATCCAGTCCTTGCCGTGGTTTTCAAGCCTGATCGTATGGGTTCCAGCAGCGATCGGCACTTTGACTTCCTCTTTATAGACGCTTTCCCACAGTGTCCATTCTTTGCGATATACCCAGCTTTTGCCGTGCCCTTCGCCGCAGGGGTATTCCTTTTCAAAAGCAAGCTTATCGTCCACGTAGATTTTCAGATGACCTGAATTCGAGACTGTGTCGATGAACGGCATGAAGAATCCGTCTTCCGGGAAGTTGACGGTAAAAGTCGGGAATGTACGCAAGTTTTCGTGTCCTGTTCCCTGTACTGTGGTGAGTAGTTCTCTTGCATCGCTTATTTCTCCAAATTGGTCGATTTTGAATTGGTCTGTGTTTGCCTTTCTGAATCCCGCGAAGGATTGAACGACGACGTCCCTTTGGGCAGGATCCTTGATGGGCACGGGATTGAAATCCGAGATGCCGATTGGGATGATGTCGAAGACTTCTTGTCCGAACGGGATGCCGTTGGCGAAGTTTCTCAATGCCTTGAAATGGAAGAAGAGGTTGAGCGGCGCGATGTAGTTTTCGTGCCACCAAGGCATTGGATTTCCATTGCATCCTGTCATCAATGCCGCCCAATTGGCGTTGTGAAGCGCCCAGCCCTTGGGATCCTTGTCGGCTGTTGTAGAATGGCTGCGAATGCCGAATTCGGCGAAGATATGCGGCTTTTTGAAATTGTTCCATTGCGTGGTACAGAATTCGATTGTTTGCTTGGCGACGTTCAGGTCGTTGTTGGTGTAGCAGTGTGTTTGCACGATATCCATTTCTGGTATTTCCCAGCATTCGACCGGTCCTGTTTTGCCCCACCACGAGGTTGTGATCAGGTGGTCGTAGGGATCGAGCTTTGCCAAGGCAGGCGCCATTTTCCTATGCCATTCGATGATCGTTTTTGTTGGCGAGGCCGCCCAACCTTCGAATTCGTTGCCGAATTCCCAGCATTGAATGCGCTGGGAATAGGTCCACCGAGCGACCTGGTACCGCAGGCGCTTGAGGTAGATTTTGGCGGCTTCTTCGTTGGTGAACCAATCGACGACGTTTTCGCACGGTCCTCCATTGGCTTTGTTATAGGGGTTGTCCTTCCAACCTTGCTGCCTGAAGTCCTGATGGGTATCAAGGCACATCATGTAGTAGAAATCGTACTTTTCGGCGGCATCGAGCACATGGTCAACTTGCGCGGCTTGCTTCTGTCGGTACCGAACCAGGCCTTCTTCCCATTCAAGTCCCAAGCCGTATGAGTTCAACCACCAGCGATTCCAGTTTTCACCGTTTTCAGCCATCAGTTGAATGCCTTTCAAATGCCCGAATTCACCTGCGCGGTAGATTGGGATGTTGTGTCCGATCGGAAGATGAGTTTCCCCATTGTCGTGGATGAAATAATGGGGATCGATTGGACTGACGCGGACAAAGCCACGCTCCTTGGAGGCAGTGATCGTAATCGGGTTGGGCAAGGTGTATTCCACGCTACCCGTGCTGTCCTTGGCGACTAGCTTGACGCGAAGCTCGCCCGGCTTGAACGCCGTAAGGCGAACCTTCCATGTGCCATTGCCTCCATAACCGATGATTTCATTGCCCTCGATTTCGCGGATCCGCATGGGAACCATGTAGAATCCCGGCATGGTGTAGGTCTTGCCGTCCGTGTCGGTGACAAAGGCATCCAGGGTCACCTCGTCGGGATCGTATGGATTTTCCCATTTGCCCTGGAGGTCGACGTCCAATTCGATTTTCGAGTAGGTCTTTGCCGTGGCGGGCGCTTTGGCGGACAGGGTAAGAGGCTTGGAACAGGAAATGCCAGTTGCGGGAACCTCGTCGGGCATCTTGGCAAAAGCGAATGAAACCTGCGCGATGACCTCGTCGGCAGAGTCAAACTGCTTTTTCGAAGCAATTGCCTGCTCGACCGTCTTGCTGCCCGCGACGCGAACCGGCAGGAAGTTGGGAAGCTTTACGGAAATGCCCATTTTGCCGACTTGCCCGTAGGTGAGTTCCTTCGCCCAATGGGACATGCCGCTGGCGATTGCCAGGTACTCGTCGAAGGGCGATACGGCGAAGATGTCTGAAGCCTTGCCGAAACTGGCATATGTATATACGCCATGCGTCAGGTTCAGGGTCTTGGGCTTGCGCAATTTCAGGGTTGCCTTGACTCCATTCTCGATGGCATCCAGGGCCATTTGGTATGCCATTGGCTGGACATCGTCTCGCGTTCCCCAAAGTCCGCTCAGCTTGAGGCTGCCGCCTTCGCAGGAAACCGACTCCACCTTGCCTTTG
This sequence comes from Lentisphaeria bacterium UBA1407, assembly GCA_002305655.1. Taxonomy (GTDB): domain Bacteria; phylum Verrucomicrobiota; class Lentisphaeria; order Oligosphaerales; family Oligosphaeraceae; genus UBA1407. The sequence goes on from DBPZ01000005.1 coordinate 22,760, forward strand.
GCAAGTGTCTCATAGACCCAGGAGTCGTGCCAATAGAAGAACCCATAGGTAGCCTGCAAGCCGGAGGCTTTGGGACTCAGGATGATTTGCGGAGCCTTGGAATCGACGACTATCGTGCCTTCGGGCTGGATCAGGGTATAGTTCCCGTCTTCTGCGACCTTCCAGGCTTGAGCAAATCCCGCCGATGACAATGCCAACAAACTCATTAGAACAAGGTGTCTCATAGTCGCTCCTTTATTAATGGAAAGAATGCCTGTCGCCTGCAAAGCTGCGAGGAAGTCAATAATGTGATTCCCAGAATCTTGATTTTCAAGTACTGAAGAAATTTGTCGAAGCGAATGCTGAATTATGAATTATGAATGACCCGTTGGACCTGTCCCAGTCCCAATTCCTCCAACTCCCGCCACGAAAGGGTATGTCACATGGCTTTCAAGTACGACTTCGTGAAAAAATCCATTGGGTAAAAGAGCTTTTCTGGAGTGATTTCGGGCATAAAAAAGCCCTGGGTTTCTGGTTGGAAACTCGGGGCATTTGTTTTTGAGGGGCTTTAGCGTCTCTTGGCTTGGCGACGCTTGATTTCGCTCGGCTTCTCGTAGTGACGACGGTTGCGGAGCTCCTTCATCGTACCTTCCTTGTCCAGCTTCTTCTTCAGCTTTCGAAGGCTTCTTTCGATGGGTTCACCCTTGCGGCATTTGATCTCTGATGACATTTCTTTCTATCACCCCCTTGGCGTCAATTGGGACTGACGGTATTTACTAATTTTTTGCGAATTTTACTGTACAACAAAAAACGATATTGTCAAGAGGATACAGGAATTTTTCCTGATTGTCACTTGACGTTTTCCTTGACCCACTTTTGTGCGAAGGCAAGGACTTCGAGGTTCATGGGGATGAGTTTCGGCTTCTTGGCGAAGTTTGCCGCGAGTGCGGTTTGGAACGCCTCTTCCGGGAGTCCGGTGAGTCCCAGGCCAAGCATGACGCCGAGCATGATCGTGTTGGCGCCCCTGGGGTTTCCTGCCTGGATCGCCAGATCCTGGGCGGGTACCGCAACGCCCTTGACGCCCTTGGGGAGTTCGACGTCGCCGATGATCGCGTCGTACATGATGATCCCGCCAGGCTTGACGTCGTTCTGGAACTTTTCAAGCGAGGGACGATTCATGGCGACGAGGAGGTCGGGATGATAGACGACGGGCGAGCCGATCCTGTCATTCGAGATGATGACGGAGCAGTTTGAGGTGCCTCCGCGTTGCTCTGGTCCGTATGAAGGATACCATGAGACTTGCTTTCCGACGGCCTGGGCGGCTTGGGTCAGCATCGTTCCCAGGGAGAGGACGCCTTGTCCGCCAAAGCCTGCAATCTTGACTTGCGATTCCTTGAAGTTCGGATCCTTGTGTTCGATTGGGGCGGCAATCGAGTCCAGTTCGAAGAGTTTTTCCAGGGATTCTGTTGAGAAGTCGCTTGTGGTGCGTTCCACGTGTTCGGCTTCGGCGGTGCGGTCGCGGTAGTTTCCAAGGGGGAATTCCTTGACCATTTCGGTGTTGATCCATTCGTTGTTGGCTACGGCGTTCTTGCCGAGGTTGGTGGGGCAGGGGGAGAGGATTTCCACGAAGGTGTATCCCTTTCCTTCAGCCTGGATTTCAATGGCCTTGCGGATGGCGCGGCGTGCGTTGCGGATGTTCTTGATGTCCGAAACAGCGACGCGTTCCACGAAGACGGGAGCCTTCAAGGTGCTGATCAGCTCGCACATGTGGGTGGGATAGCCCTGAGTCAACGGATCGCGTCCGTCAGGGCACGTGATGGTCTTTTCACCAATCAGGGTGGTGGGAGCCATCTGCCCGCCGGTCATCCCGTAAACCGTGTTGTTGACGAAGAATACGGCGATTTTCTCGCCACGATTGGCAGCCTGCAAGGTCTCGTTCAGGCCGATCGAGGCCAAGTCGCCGTCGCCCTGATAGGAAATGACCACGCAATCGCGGGCGCGGGAAACGCCTGTTGCGACTGCTGGTGCGCGTCCGTGGGCAACCTGGATGTTGCCGGCGTCAAAGTAGTAGTAGGCAAAAACCGCGCAGCCGACGGGGCTGATCATTACGGTTTTATCCTGGATGCCGAAGTCCGCAAGTGCCTCGGCAATCAGCTTGTGGATGATTCCGTGGCCGCAGCCTGGGCAGTAGTGGGTCGCCGCCGGTGCGGCGGAAGGTCCCTTGCGCGGAAACTCGGAGTAGATGCCTTGCGTACGAATGATTTTTTCTTCCATTGTTCAGGTCCCCCTTTATTTGGCGGCGGCGTTGATGGCGTCGCTGATCTGGTTCAGTTCGATGAGGTTGCCGCCCAGGCGGTTCACCAGCTTCACTTGTTTCTTGCATTCAATCGCAAGTCTCAGGTCGTCAGCCATTTGACCATTGGACATCTCGACGGAGATGAAGGTCATCTTGTCTCGCGCGGCCAATGCCTTGGCTTCTTTGACTGGGAATGGATTGAGGGTGATCGGGCGGAACAAGCCGACCTTGAGTCCTGCCTTGCGGGCATCGTCCATCGCGGTCTTGGCGATTCTGGAGGAGATCCCATATGCGACGAGGACGATTTCAGCATCGTCGCAATTGAGCATTTCGACCCTTGCCTCTTCGGTGGCGATCTTGGCGTACTTTTCTTGGAGATAGTCGTTGAATTTGCCAAGCTGGTCGAAGTTGAGGAAGATCGAGGTGACAAGGTTTTCACGGGTTTCCGGGATTCCAGCGACTGCCCAGCCGGTGTCAATTTTCGGCACGACCGCTTTTTCCGGGTATGTGAATGGCTCGATCATCTGTCCGAGCACGCCGTCAGCGAGAACATAGACCGGTGTTTTCCACTTGAAGGCCAGGTCGAAGGCCAGCATGGTGAAGTCGCACATTTCCTGGACGGAGTTTGGAGCGACGACGATTGGCTTGTAGTTTCCGTGCCCGCCGCCTTTGACCACTTGGTTGTAGTCGCCCTGTTCGGGACCGATATTGCCCAGGCCTGGACCCGCACGCATGATATCAACGATGACGCAAGGCAATTCAGCGCCAGCCATGTAGCTGACGCCTTCCTGCATCAAGGAGATTCCTGGACCTGAGGATGCGGTGAAGACGCGATGGCCTGCGGCTGCTGCGCCGTAGCACATGTTAATCGAGGCTTCCTCGGATTCAGCCTGCAAAAACTTGCGGCCCAACTTGGGGTAGAACGCCGATGCCTCGTGCAGAACCTCCGAGGCGGGAGTGATCGGATAGCCGAAAAAACAGTCGGAACCGGCATACAATGCGCCGATGACGACAGCTGTGTTCCCTTTGACTAATGTGGTTGCCATAATTGATTTTCCTTGAAAGAAAGTTGCGGTTTAGGAGTGAGGTTGATTTCAGCCCTTCTTGGGGATGTGGACTTCCAGTGCGTGAGGTTCGGGGCAGGTATAGAAGCAGGATGCGCATCCGATGCATCCTTCGCCCTTGTAAACCACTGGGAGGTAGCCGCGAGCATTCAGTTCAGTGCCGATTTCAAGCACTTTCTTGGGGCAGGCGTCAACACAACGTCCGCAGGATTTGCATTCCAGTGGATTGATGAGTGGATACGGTTTCGTGGTGTCCATGGTTTCAGGTTCCTTTGTGCGTTCGATTGACTCGGTAGAACGGAAAATAACAATAAATTCAAAAATATAATCCATCAGAGCCAAAATGAAAATAAAGGACGTTAAAACTCGAAAGAATCAATGTGAAGACAAAGCTGAAAATTTCATGGTTTCGTACTCAAAAGCAATGTGACATGCCCTTTCGTGGCGGAGTTAAGGGGATTGGGTCGGACGGGTCGGACGGGGGCGGACGTGTCGGACGTGTCGGACGTGTCGGACGTGTCGGACTGGGTCGGACGGGGTCGGACGTGTCGGACGTGTCGGACGGGTCGGACGGGTCGGACGGGTCGGACTGGGTCGGACGGGGTCGGACTGGGTCAGACGTGTCGGACGTTGACATCATTTCGCCCGTTTGCGAGAAACAAAAAGCCCGTCAACGGGAAAGCCATTGACGGGCAATTGATTAGAAGATGGTCGGGACGGCGAGATTCGAA
>DBPZ01000104.1 GCA_002305655.1 Lentisphaeria bacterium UBA1407
CTTGAGCGGCTGCCGTTGCCGCCTTTAGGCGGCGTCACCTTTAGGTGACTGTACATCAACCGCTTTGAGCGGGCATATCAAGCCACCGGCTCTGCCGGTGGTAGCTGACTGTAAGTTGTGGAAATTTTTCCCTGATAATTGTAAAAAGGCGTTCAGTCAGATCATATCCCTTCTGGCCTCTGTCTTTGTATTCCCAAAGAATAGCACAGAGCGTCTCATCGGGCATAGGGCGTTCATTAAACCTAAAAAAAGCAGTTAAAACTGGATTTTATTTCTAATTGATTGATTTTCAGATGGTTATAAAGTTTGTTCTGTTCACCATGCTGGTGAATTGAAGTGCGACAGTCTTCCGTAGCGCCTTTACAAGGCGCCTGTAGTTTGGCAGATTTACAACCCAATTTAGCCATTTGCGCAGATGTTGTCAAGTTGCTCGAATCGAAAATCATTGACTCCATCTGCGCACTTCTGAAAGATCCAAATTGGATACCTTGTTCCTAGCGATTCGCTCGGACTTCGTGAGATCTAGAACCTTGACGGCGGACTATGCGGGGTGTCAATCGACTATTTGGGCGGCGTCTTTGAAATTGATGTATTTCACGTCGTTACTGATTGGGGTCATGTCACCGCTATAGACTACAAAACCACTGGTGAATTTGGGTGATAGCTTTCGCAGTTTGCAGATGTTGGCGGCGAAGTCTTTGTTCCAGGTCATCGCGCCCTTGATTTCGGTTGGAATCAGCTGGTCGGAGGCTTTTCGGAACAGGAGATCGACTTCAGTACCGGCGGAGTCGCGGAAGAAATACAAATCGGGTTCCTTGCCGGCGTTGCAGCGTGCTTTCAAGGCTTCGAGGACCACCATGTTTTCAAACAATCCGCCGAAAAGCGGATCGCGGGCAACTTGCGCCGGTTCGCGAATGCCGAGAAGCCAGGTTGCCAGGCCAATTTCGGTAAAGTAGAGCTTTTGGCTCTTAAGCAGGCGCTTGCCGAAATTTTCGTAATAGCAGGGCAGGCGGAAAATGATGAAACTCGCTTCCAGTATCGAGAGCCAAGCTTTGATCGTGGATGAAGAAACCCCGATATCGTTTGCCAGGGAGCTTAGGTTCAGCAATTGTCCGCAACGACCAGCCAATAGTTTCATGAAAGTCTCAAAGGTGCTGAGGTTGTTCAGGTTTGCTATTTGCCTGACGTCTTTGTCTATGTAAGTGGCAAAATAGTCGCTGTAGAGGGTATGCGGTTCCAGCACGTTGCGGTAGGCGCGCGGCATGAACCCCTTGTACAGATAGTCGTCTCGCTCCAAGGTGATGCCGGCATCGCTCAGCTCTTGGATGGATAGCGGCAGCAAGCGCAATAAGCCAGTACGTCCTGCCAGCGACTGCGAAATGCCTGCGCTGAGCTGTGGCTGATGACTCCCAGTGAGTAGGTACTGGCCATTCATTCCTGATTCATCGACCATCGTTTGAATGTAGCTTAATAGCTGCGGTACCCGTTGAATTTCGTCAAGGATGACTGGTGCCGGATAGGCCTGTAAAAATGCTCTGGCGTCGCTTTCAGCAAGGGCGCGAATATCAAGACTCTCTAAACTTACATAGCGCAAGTCCGGAAACGTGGTTCTGGCTAAAGTGGTTTTTCCTGATTGTCGTGGCCCGGTGATGGTAACAACGGGATAGCCAGCCCAGAGATGCAAGAGTTGCTTTTGGATCTTTCGTGGAATCATGTCGTGCCTCCGTCATTGTGACTGACTATAAGATAAACCGTTTCTTGCAAATTTAAAGCGCGACTTCAAATCTGCAAGAAAAAGGTGGCAGAATGGTCACAGTAGCAATGATGTGCGGAGATTGTTTTTCCAATTTTGGAGAGTTGGTTCAGCCTTCCAGGAACACGTTGTCGATCAGCCTTGTTTTGCCGAAGTATGCCGCGCAGGCCAGCAATGCGGGACGAACGATGGTTCCGTCGATCGACTTGAGAGTATCTTGCGCGACGAGTTCGACATAGTCGATCTTCCCGCCGGCTTCCTGGATGGATTTAGCCAGGATTGCCTTGAGGGTGTCCGGGTTTTTCTCGCCGTTGTTGAATGCTTTTTCGGCGCTGAAGATTCCCTTTGAGATGGATAGTGCACGATTTCGTTCGTCTTCGGAGAGGTACCTGTTCCGCGAGCTTTTGGCGAGTCCATTGTCTTCCCTGATCAGTGGCGCCATAATGATATCAATGGGCACGTTGAGGTCTCGAACCATTCGCTTGATGATCAGTGCCTGCTGGGCATCCTTTTTCCCGAATACGGCGACTTGTGCGCAGGTAATGTTGAAGAGCTTTAGCACGACGGTGCAGACGCCCCTGAAGTGGATTGGCCTGGACAGTCCGCAAAGGGATTGCGACAGCGAGTCTTCGGAGACCCAGGTAGAGAAGTTAGGTGCGTACATTTCGTCGGGCGTCGGATAGAAGATGGCGTCGACGGCTCGAGTTTCGCAGAGCTTTTCGTCACGCTCGAAATCCCGTGGATACTTGTCAAGGTCTTCGTTTGGAGCGAATTGCGTTGGATTGACGAAGATTGAGACGACGACCTTGTCGGCGTTCTTGCGGGCAATATCGACCAGCGAGAGGTGTCCCTCGTGCAGGAATCCCATGGTCGGGACGATGGCGACCTTGAGGTTACGGGCGTGCCAGGCGTCGCATACCTGACGTGTTTCGGCGACGGTTTTGCAGATTTGCATGATCAATCAGGGATGTGAGCTTGAAATGGGTTTAGTTGACGGAGTTTTCCTCTGCCGGGAAGGTTGAGTCTTCAACTTGTTTTTTGTATTCTGCGAGAGCGTCCAGGGTGATCTGTCCTAGGTTTGCAAATTTCTTTGCGTGTCTTGGAATGAAAGCGCCGCCCAGGCCAAGAATGTCGGTAACGACTTGGATTTGTCCATCGCAGTATGGGCCTGCTCCGATTCCGATCGTTGGGATCTTGAGTGTCTCTGTGATGGTTTTTGCCAGGAGTTTTGGCACGCCTTCGAGGACGACTGCGAATGCGCCTGCTTCTTGGACTGCGAGTGCGTCGTCGATGATTTTCTGTGCTTCCTCGTTTCGCCCGTGAATTCTGTATCCTCCGTCTTTGAGTACGGATTGTGGCAGGAGGCCTATGTGTCCGAGCACGGGAATGGAGGCTTCGGTAATTCGCCTGATCGTATTGAGCATCGCCGTTCCGCCTTCCAGCTTGACGCCGTCAGCGCCGGTTTCCTTGAGGTAGCGTCCTGCGTTCCTGACGGCTTCCTCTTCGGAAACCTGGTATGACAGGAAAGGCATGTCACCGATGACCATCGCATTCTTGACGCCACGCTTAACTGCAGCTGTGAGCATCAATGATTCCTCCAACGTGACGGGAATCGTGTTCTCGTAGCCGAGAACCGTATTTCCTGCGGAGTCGCCGACGAGGATCAACTGAAAGCCAGCCTGGTCGACAAGTCTTGCCGTGATGGCGTCATAGGCGGTAATGGTCGTGATTTTGCGCCCTTCGGCCTTCATCTTGGCCAGGTCGCGAACGGTGTAGCGCCTTTCCATTTTGTTCTCCTTTGTCATTGTTTTTCCGGGAAGTGTTCATCAATGAGATTCAGAGCGTGTTTTGAGCCATTTGTGGCGGCTTGTGCCAGCCATTTCCTGGCTTCTTCCTTGTTTTGGGCTGTTCCGAATCCTGTGAGCAAGCATTCGCCCAGCTTCGCCATTGCCTCGGGTTCCTTCAGCTCAGCCGCCTTCAAGTAGAACCTGTAGGCTGCCTGCGGATCTTTCGGGGTCGCTACACCCTCTTCGTTGAAGCGTCCCATCAAAAACAAGGCAGGGGCGAAATTCTGGTTGGCAGCAGCTTGGATGAAGGATAGGGCCTTTTCGGGGTTTTGCTCCAGGACATAGCCGTCCAAGTAGGCTTGTCCAACCCTGAATTCGGCGATGAAGTCTCCTTTTTTGGCGGCTTGCTGGTAGGCTTCGATGGCTTTTTGGGGTGAAGCGGACACTCCGACTCCGTTCTTGTAGCAGTCGCCGAGGGACACGATGGCGGGCGCGTAGTCGGCTTTTGCCGCAAGTTTGTACCATTGGAATGCAACGTCTGTATTTTTGACTGTTCCAAATCCTTTTTCGTAGCAGAATCCTAGTTTGGTTTGTGCTTCGGCGTCGCCTTCTTGTGCGGCGAGCATCAACCAGTTGAACATCTCGTCGTAGTTGATTGGGACACCTTGTCCCTTTTGGTAGCAATCTGCCAGATGGACCTGTGCCCGTCTGTCACCTTGCGATGCCGCGGCCATAAGCAGGTCTGTGATTTCGGTTGGGCTGTTGGGCTTTCCCACTCCATTGAGCAGGAATACAGCCGCCTTTCGTTGGGATTTAGGATCGCCTTGAGCGGCTAGCCTGCGGAAGTACTTGAGTGCCACGATGAAGTCACCCTTCTGCTCTGCGACGCTGGCGATTTTCTGCATTGCCTCGGGGACTCCTTGTTCGGCGGCCTTGCTGTAGTAGTCCAGTGCGGTATCCAGATCTTGCTTGACTCCGAATCCGCCATCGTAGCAGAGTCCCAGGTTGAACATCGCCGTTGGGTTTCCCTGGTCGGCTGCCATTTTGAAGTACTTGACTGCCTTCTTGTAGTTTCTCTTCACGCCGCCGCGTCCGTCAAAGTAGCATTTTCCGATTGCGAGCTGCGCGTTGTGGTTGCCTTGTTTGGCGATGCGTTCCAGGTTTTCTACTGATACCTTGTCTTCTTCCTTGGGCTTGTCGTAGGTTTTGAGGTTCTGGGGTGTCGGAAGGTCGGGTTTGTAGATGGGAATATCGTCACTCTTCTTGGGTTTTGAGGAGAATGGCCAGAAGGCGAATGCGATGTTTGTTGACATCGCGAACGCGAGGATGAAGGCAATTGTTTTCATGGTATGTGGCTCCCTGCGTGCAGTTGCTTGAACAAATCAACGATGGCCGAAAATTGCAGAACCGATTCTGACGATGGTCGCGCCCTCTGCTATGGCAATGGGGAAATCCGCCGTCATGCCCATGGAGAGCTCCGGGAATTTCCGACCTAGGTTTTGTTCCAATTTGTCTCTCAGCTTCCTAAGACCAGCGAATATGGCGTGGAGTTCCGAGGTTGTCGCATCTGCTGGTGCCATTGTCATCAAGCCTTTGCAGATCGCTGGTCCTTGAAGCCCCGATTCGATGACCTGCTCCGCTTGGTCCGGAACCAATCCGAACTTGGAGGTTTCGCCTGAAATGTTGATTTCCAGCAGGACTTTGGGCGCGGCGCCCAATTCATCGGCGATTCTGTTGATGCGTGTCAGAAGCTTCTCCGAGTCGATGGAATGGATCCAGGCCGCATTTTCGATTGCGTTCTTGACCTTGTTTTGTTGCAGGTGTCCGATCAGGTGCCATTCGATGTCATCCGGCAGCAACGGTTTTTTTTCTTTGAGTTCCTGGACTTTGTTTTCGCCGAAGAGTCGTTGTCCTGCGTCGTATGCTTCTTGAATGATTGCGGGAGGGAATGTTTTCGAGACTGCCAGCAGCCTGGTGTCGCCGGGTTTTCTGCCTGCTTTTTGCAGTTCGGTGTCGATTTGTTCTCGTATGGCGTTTAGGTTAACGGAGATCATTTGTATTCGCTTAGGGTCAGTGGAATCATGTACAGGTCAACAAATTAATATAGTACAAGTTCCATTTCATTCTAGTTTCCTGCGTCTTTCGCTTCTTTGTTGATACGGGGATACTGGGAAAGTCACAGTGTTGTTTCTCGGGGCATGCTGAATTATGAATGCTGAATGCTCAATGCTCAATCATAGGTTTCAGTCCCAAGGCCTTCAGGTTCCCAAAACTCAAGGTCAAGTCCCATAGTCCCAGTCCCAAACCCTACAATGTCGTATTCAGGGGGCATGTCACATCCCTTTTGAGTACGAAAGTGTGCAAAAATCAACTTTTAGTCGCAGCTTGGGGAACTTTGGGTTTGGAGTGGTTTTCTTATTGTCGTGGCGAATTCATATTTCCCAATACAATCATCTCACCATAAAATCAAAGCAAACAAAGTATCTTGCAACGATGGTCGATGGGACAAATAAGACTATAAGCAGGTGTAAGGTTGGAGAATTGTGTCTTGCATGTTGACTTGTAGAGTGTTGTGGTTATGAAAATATGACAATGTGGATTATGTTATGCTTTTTATTTTGCATGCTTTCTGTAGAATCGATGCGAAAGAGTTTAGTTTATTGATGCGTCGAAACGGAAGTTGAGAACGATTTTGGATTGAACGAGGTAGATTGATGTCTGGTGGCGACGCCAAGAAGTCATCTGAAAAAACGTGGCTGAAACGCGAGCAAAGCGGAAGTAGGCGCGGTTTTTTTCGTCGACCGACGAAACATGAGTCCGAGCGCGAAGGGGTTCTTGCCGATTGGCTTGGCGAAGAGCGTAGCAGCTCGGTGATGGCGGATTTGCGCGAAATGCATACGGATATGGAAGGGATGCTGCGCGAAATACTGTCCAAGGTCGAGCCCAATGACGTGATACTACTGACGCGTATCCAGGAGAATTGGGAGTCCCTAGTCGGGGCAGACAATGCGCGCATGTGCAGTGCGGATCGTCTTCAGGACGGGATTTTGAGCATTCGTCTGCATCATTCCACATTGAGGTTTGTGTTTGAACGGGAGTTGAAGGGAAAATTGGAAGAGGTTTTGAAGGCGTTTACCTCTGGTGAGGTAAAGAAAATACGTTTTGTATAGGAAAAGAAACAAGGTTGGACGAATGAAAAGTCGCTTTATTGAATCAGTCGCGGGCATGTTGTCCAGGCTGTCATTTGTTGTTATCGTTGCGTGCCATGTAGCCATTGGTGCTGAGGAGACGATTGAGGAGATGCTGGATCGTCTTCCGGTTGTATCGAAGCGCACTCAGAAGGATGCGATGTTGAATCGTCGCGTAGTGAGCTTGCTCTCGCTGCACCACTACAATGCGGGGCAAGTTGACGAGAAGCGCTCGAGCCAGTGGTTCAACGAGTATTTCAAGAGCCTTGACTATACGAAGAATTTGTTCCTCGCCAGCGATATCGAAGATTTCCGGTCCTACGAATCCATATTGGGGAATGATGGGAACTACAAGGCACGGTTGGATTTTGCGTTCAACGTGTATGAGCGCTTTTTGCAACGTCTCAGGGAATTCGCGATTTTCTCGGTGAAATGCGTCGACGGCGAGCATGACTTTACGCAGAAGGAATATCTTGATACGAACTACAAGGAGATGACTTGGTGTTCGACACGCCAGGAGCTTGAGGACCTGTGGCGTCGCCGTGTCAAGAATGCCCTTTTGGTCGAGGAATTGGCCCAGGAAAAGGCGGCGAAGGAGGCTGCCGAGAAGCCAGAAGGCAAGGCTGAGGAGAAGAAGGTTGAAGAGGAAGGTGTCAAGGCCGCAGTCGTATTGTCGCCTAAGGAACGGATGAAGCGGTCGTATGCCCGGAACTACAAGCGTCGCGCCGAGGTTGATTCGATTGAAGTGATGGAGATTTTCCTGAATGCCCTGGCAAGGACGTATGATCCGCATTCCGCCTATATGGCTCCGGAGACCAAGGAGAATTTCGATATTGACATGAGCTTGTCCTTGCAAGGGATCGGGGCTACGTTGACGACGAAGGATTCGTACGTGACGATTGTTTCTGTCGTCCCCGGCGGACCTGCCGAGCGCGATGGTCGCCTGAAGGAAGGCGACCGGATCGTTGCCGTTGCCCAGGATGGCGAGGAGCCTGTAGACGTGGTTGACATGTCCTTGAACCGTGTTGTCCGTCAGATTCGCGGCAAAAAGGGGACCAAGGTTCACCTGACGATTTTGGCTGAAGGTTCGAATACGCCCCAGTTGATTACGATTGTTCGCGACGAGGTCAAGTTGACGGAGTCGGAAGCCCAGTCTGAGGTTCGTACGTTGCCGATGGGGGATGGCAAGACGGCGCGCGTCCTGGTTTTGTATCTTCCCAAGTTCTATGCGGATTTTGCCGCACGGAACAAGGGCGACAAGAACTACAAGAGTTCCAGCAGAGATGTTCGAGAGCTGCTGGAAAAAGGTGTCGGGGAAGGCGGCATTGACGGTGTGATCTTGGATTTCCGCGGGAATGGCGGCGGTAGTTTGGAGGATGCCGTGAAGTTGGCGGGGTTGTTTTTCGAGGAGGGACCCGTAGTGCAAATTCGGAACCAAATAGGGAAGATCAGTCGCCTCGAGGATCCTGACAAGACGGTTCAATATGAAGGGCCGTTGATGGTCATGGTTGACAAGTTCAGCGCATCGGCAAGCGAAATCGTCGCTGCCGCGTTGCAGGATACGGGGCGCGCATTGGTTGTAGGCGACAAGATGACCCACGGCAAGGGCACAGTCCAGAATGTTCTGGATTTGGATCGGCAGTTTAGGAATTCAAGCAGGATTGTGAACTTGGCGGATATGGGCGGCAATGGATCCCTGAAGTTGACGGTCGCCAAGTTCTACCGTGTCAATGGCGAATCGACTCAGGTCAAGGGTGTTTCTCCTGACATCGTGTTTCCTGCGTACACGGATTACATGGAGACCGAGGAAGGCGCATTGCCATTCGCGTTGCCATGGGATAAGATTGAGCCGGACAAGTACCCTGAGTTCAATCAGGTTCGTCCTGCGATACCTGCCTTGCGCAAGGCATCTGCCGACCGTCTTGAAAAGGCTTCGAATTTCAAGGAGTACGTGGAGAATATCGAGTTTTTCGGGAATCTTCGCAAGCGGAAGCAGCTTCCGTTGGACAAGGTTGAACGTCAAGGATTCATTTCTGACGAGGAGACGGCGACGAAGATGCTCCAGAAGTTCCAGGCTCAGCGCAAGAATGCGCGGAAGCGGGGGACATCTGAAAAGATCGAGGAAATCAAGGATGCCTATGATCTGATCCTGGACGAGACGCTTCAAATCATGGGCGATCTCATTCAAGTCTATGCGAATAAATAGTTGAACTTGCTTGGAGGCAAGCCCAATGGCTCAGCAATTTGTGTTTCACATGCAGGGCATGTCGAAATTCTACGGGGACAAGTGCGTTCTCCAGAACTTCAACCTGTCATTTTACTATGGGGCGAAGATCGGCATTGTCGGCGAAAATGGTTCTGGCAAATCCACGTTGTTGCGTATCATGGCTGGTTTGGACCGTGATATTCAGGGCGAGGCGGAGATCTTGAAGGGCTACCGCGCCTTGCTCGTGCCCCAGGAACCAAAGCTCAATCCCGAGAAGACGGTCAGGGGAAACTTGGAGGAGGCAATGGCGCCGATCCAGGCGCTGATCGACAGGTACGATGAGGTGATGGAACAAATGGGTGAGGAAATGACCGAGAAGGAGCAGGAAAAGCTCAATGACGAGTTCGATTTCCTGCAAAACGAAATCGATCGTCTTGACGGTTGGAACATTGACCATCAACTGGAAATCGCCAGTTCCGCCCTGGTTCTGCCGCCCGATGATGCGGATGTGACCAAGCTTTCAGGCGGCGAACGAAGGCGTGTCGCACTCTGCAAGGCGCTTTTGGAAAAGCCTGACCTGCTGCTGCTGGACGAGCCGACCAACCACTTGGACGCCGAAACGATCACGTGGTTGGAAAAGACACTGAACGAGTACGAAGGAACCGTCATTATCGTGACCCACGACAGGTATTTCCTGGACAAGATCACCAAGTGGATCTTGGAAATCGAAAATGGTCGCGGGTTGCCGTTCGAAGGCAACTACTCCAGCTGGTTGGCGCAAAAGCAGGAATTGCTGCGCGTCCTCGAAAAGAAGGAAACGGCAAGGCAGCGGTTCCTGGCCCAGGAGCTGGAATGGATCAACAGCACGCCGGAGGCGCGGCGCAAGAAGAGCCAGGCACGCGTGACGCGATACGAGGAACTTGCAAGCCAGAAGTTCGAGGTGAAGCAAGACGACGTGACGATTCAGATCCCGCCGGGTCCGCGTCTTGGCGACCGTGTCCTGGAGGTGTCAAACCTGTGCAAGAGCTACGGGAACCGCAAGCTGATCGACCAGTGCAGCTTCTCGTTGCCACGAGGCGGAGTGGTTGGCGTGATTGGCCCCAACGGTGTTGGCAAGACGACATTGTTCAAGATGATCGTCGGCGAGGAGACTCCCGACAGTGGGTCATTGACCTTGGGCGAAACGGTACAGCTGTCATACGTTGACCAGCATCGCGATGCGCTTGACGACTCGAAGACTGTGTATGAGGAGATTAGCGCCGGGAACGAGGAGCTTCAGCTTGGCGATCGCCGCATCAATTCCCGTGCCTACCTGTCACGTTTCAACTTCCGGGGTTCTCAGCAGCAGAAGCTAGTTGGGAACTTGTCTGGCGGCGAACGGAATCGTGTGCATTTGGCGAAGTTGCTGCGCACTGGCGGGAATCTGCTGTTGCTTGACGAGCCGACCAACGACTTGGACGTCAATACGATGCGTGTCCTGGAAGAGGCTTTATGTGCCTTCCCAGGTTGCGCAATGGTCATTAGCCACGATCGTTTCTTCTTGGATCGAATTTGCACCCACCTATTGATATTCGAAGGGAATGGCAAGGTGAGTTGGTTCGAGGGCAACTACGAGACATACGTGGAACGAGTACTCAAGGGCGATAGCGAGCACTTCCTGAATCGTCGCGTTATTGTTTGAGCGCTGAAGACCGTTTTTTGATGCCGAGACGCGAAGCTTGCATTTCGGCATCAAGAGCAAGGGTAACGTAATCGTACGGCGAGGGCATCGACTCAACGAAGATGTCCTCGCTCATAGTGGGATGACCGTGACTTTATTTGGGTGATTTCTTTCTGGTGAAGAGGTTGATGGTGAATTCGCCGCAGTACTGGAAGATGGTATAGAGTGCTGGGATGAACGTCATTCCGACGACTGACGCGACGAGCATTCCCCAGAATGTTGTTGTTCCGACTGCACGTCTTGAGGCTGCTCCTGCGCCCGTTGCCGTGAGCAACGGGAGGACTCCGAAGACGAAGGACAGGGCTGTCATCATCACCGAGCGGAAACGGACTCGCATTCCGGCAATCGCCGCATCCTTGATCGATTTGCCTTCTTCGCGTTCCTGCTTTGAGAATTCGACCATCAGGATGGCGGATTTTGCCGTCAAGCCGATGAGCATCAGCAATCCGAGCTGGCAATAGATGTTCATGTCACTGCGAGTCAGGTACAGTGCCAGCAAGCCACCCAGACTGGCAGTTCCTACGGAAAGGATCACTGAAATCGGGAGTGTCCAGCTTTCGTACTGCGCGACTAGGAAAAGATATCCCATCACCAATGCCATTACTAGGAAGTAGATGATTTTTCCTTTGTTAAGGCTTTCTTGGTATGACATATCCGTCCATGAGATCGAGTAGTCCTGTCCCAGTTCCTTTGCTAGGTCGGAGACCAGATTCATCATTTGTCCCGATGAGAAGAATGGAACTGATTGGGTATTGAGATTTGTTGCAGGGAACATGTTGAAGCGCTCGACCTGCCTGCAGCCCAAGGTCCATCTGACGGTTGCCACGGCATCCATTGGGATTTGATGTCCGGTTGTTGAAGGCACATAGAGCTGCTTGATAGCGTTGATGTTCTCGCGGAACCTGGAGTCCGCCTGGAGCTTGACCTGATAGGTTTTCGAAAATCTGTTGAAGTCATTGACGTAGTAGGATCCCAGATGCGCCTGGAGTGTATTGAAGATTGCGGCGGGCGTGATGTTGAGCGCTTGTGCTTTTGCACGGTCGATATCGACGTACATCATTGGCGTGTTTGCATCAAATGAAGTGAAAGCGTAGATTGCCTTTCCTGTTTCCATGATTTTCCTGATCAGCTGTCCTGTCGCTCCTGCCAGATCCTGGATGGTTTGTTCGCCGTGTGCCTGCAGGGCGAATGTGACTCCTCCGGATGCGCCCAATCCGTTGATCGGTGGCGGAACCAGGACCATGATGTTGGCATCCGCCAGGTCGGCGAGGCGCTTCTGCATTTCTGCCTGGATGGCGTGGATCGAGGTCTCGGGGGTTGTACGAAGATCCCATGTTTTGAGGTCGATGATAAGGAATCCGACGTTTTCGCCATTCCCGGAAGTTAGGGACATCCCTGGGATGGAGAGGATTCTGTTGACTCCATCGATGTCCTTGACACGCTGGCGTGCCTCTTCGAGGAGTGCCTCGGTACGTGGAATCGCGGCTCCTGGCGGAAGCAGGCATTCGACGAAGAGCGCCCCCTTGTCCTCGGAGGGAAGGAAGGCAGGTGGAATGCGTTTGTACAGGTAGAAGTTGGCTGCCAGGAGACTGGCGAACACGATTACGGTGATGGGCAAGATGCGGACCAAAATGCTGGAGGCCTTGACGAAGCCATCCCTGGATTTGGTGACCGACCACTCGAAAATCTTGAAGGGACCCCAGGCGGGCTCGGTCTTGCGGAGAAGCATGGCGCACATGGCAGGAGACAAGGTCAAGGCGACAACGGTCGAAATGACCAGTGCGACGCACATTGTCACCGAAAACTGCTTGTAGATGATGCCGACCATTCCGCCATAGAAGGCAATGGGGACATATACCGCCAAGACGACCAGGGTGGACGCAATCAAAGCACCGGAAATCTGTTCCATGGATTTGATGGAAGCATCATAGGGATTGAGACCCTCGTCGTCAATGATACGCATCGTGTTTTCGGTTACGCAGATCGCGTTGTCAACGACGGATCCGATGACTAGGATGAGCGCAAACATGGTCAATGTGTTGATGCTCATGTTAAAAATGCTCAGGAACAGGAACGTGCCGATGATAGAGACGGGGATGGTGACTGTTGGGATGATGGTTACTCTCCAGCTGGGCAGGAAAGCGTAGGTAATGGCGGCAACAAGGATAAACGTGCTGATCAGCGTGATGGCGATTTCCTTCATCGAGACCTTGACGAATGTTGTGGAGTCGTATGGGACTGACCACTTCATTCCCTCCGGGAAATTGCCCTCGAGTTTTTCCATTTCTTTTTTGACGAGATCCATGACTGTCAGGGCGTTTGCGTCATTGAGTTTAAACAGTCCGATGATTGCGGACGGGAGCCCGTCATACATCGTAACGCCGCCGTATTTTTCGGCGCCCATCTCGACCCTGGCGATATCCCTTAGCAGGATTTGCTTTCCATCTGGTGTTGATCTGATGACGATTTCGCGGAATTCCTCTGGGGTTCCGAGTCGTCCAGTTGTATCGACCTTGAAAGACATCATGGGGTTGGCCGAGTCTGCTCCGACAGATCCTGTTGCGGCTTGGATGTTTTGTGCCTGGATGGCAGTGGTGGCCTCTGCGATTGAGATGCTGAGTGCCTTCATTTTCTGCGGGTCGAGCCAGACTCTCATGGAATAGTCTCGTGCTGCGAAAACGAGTGCCTGTCCGATGCCTTGTACTCGAGTTAGTGCGTCCCTAAGGTTGATGGAAGCGTAGTTTGAGATATAAAGGAGGTCGTGTTCTGGGTTGTCGCTATTGAGTGCGATGATTCCGAGCAAGTCCGATGAGCGCTTGAAGGCGAGGACGCCGCCGGCGATGACTTCGGGTGGGAGTCTCCTTTCCGCTCGTTTGATTGCGTTGTTGACATTGACCAGGGCCATGTCCTCGTCAATGCCGAAGTCAAAGGAAATACTCAGCATGTAGTTGCCGTTGTTGTCCGAGTTTGAGGAGAAGTATGCCAGTCCTTCGACGCCGTTGATTTCTGCCTCGATTGGCGCCGCGACTGTTTCCGCGATGACCTGTGCTGAAGCGCCCGGATAGAAAGTGTTGACGACAATGCTCGGCGGTGTCACCTGAGGGTATTCTGCGACGGGGAGGTTGAAGAAGCTGGCTATGCCGGCCAGCATGATGACAAGGGAGATGACAGTAGCAAGCCTGGGGCGTTTGATGAATATCGTTGAAAACATGGTGGTGTACCTATGGATATCAGGGTTTGGTTCAAGGGTGACGTGTTATTGGACGAGCTGGACCGTGCCGCCGGGCCGGGTCTTGTGGCCGCCACCTGTGATGACAAGCTCGTCGTCCTTCAAGCCGTCAAGGATGACCTGGACGTCCCTGACCTGATCACCGACCTTGACAAAGCGCTTCTCGACCTTGTCCCCCTTCACAATGTAGATGTAGTACTGGTGCCCGTCAGTCATCAAGGCGGATATCGGCAATGCCAGCTGGGGCTTGTCGTATTTTTTCTTGAAGACGATTTTGACGATGCCGCCAGGGAGCAATTCGTTCTTGGGATTCGGGCAGAGCATTTGGATCATGACCGTGTTGGTTTCCTGATCGACCTGATTGTCGAAGAAATCGATTTTGATATCGCCCGCCAGTGGTTTTCCGTCTGCATTGAGAACGGTCATTGTGTGGTCGATGAGTTTTCCGTCCTCGAAGTTTTGGTAGAAGTCAGCTTCCGCCATCGAGAATCTGATTTTGATTGGATCGAATTGGACGATTGTCGCCAGCTTGCCGGAGGACGGTCCGATTTCATTGCCGACCGAGATGATGTTCTCTCCGATTCTGCCTGTGATTGGCGATTTGATTTTTGTGTAGGAGAGGTTGTTTTCGCAGAGTTTTATGTTTGCCTTGACCTCGATGATTTTTGCTGCGAGGGTATCTTTTACCTTGACGTAGTTTGAGAATTCCGATGCCGAGATGACCTTTTTGTCATAGAGCGTCTTGTTTCTGTTGAATTCGCTGATTGCATGATCGTATTCCGCCTGGACCTGCTTGAGTCCTGCCTGTGCGATTTCGAGATTTGCCTTGTAGATCGTGTCTTCGATTTCGAAGAGCAAGTCGCCTTTCTTGACGATTGAACCTTCCTTGAAGGCTGCCTTCCAAAGAGTTCCATTGATTTTAGCGGTGATATTGACGGTTTCGGCGGCCTTGACGGTGCCGATGTATGTTCGTTCTTCCGATTCTGTGACGGTCGTTGCGGTACGCGCCATGACGGTTGGTGCGGACATGCTTTGGGCAAGGGCTGATTGTGCGCACAGCACGGCAAGGCAGAGGACAAGGGGCTTTTTGAGGTTCATGAGCGTTTTCCTTCGAGTTTGAGTTTGATATGATTGCAAATTTTGGTGATGGTTTCTATGGCTGCATCGATGCCATCGGGAGCTGAATCCGATAGTGCATCTTGCACGATTAATGTAATCATCCTGGAGTTGTCGTCCCTGACCTTGATGCCCAGGGGTGTCAGGGAGATTGTGACGGCGCGCCTGTCCTCGGTCGATGTTTCCCGAATGACCAATCCGAGCTCGACCAAGGTGTCGATGGCGATCGAGGTGGTTGCGGTACTCAGTCGCAATGCGCTGGCGATGTCCTTGAGTCTCATCCCTACAGGATGGCGCTTGATGATTACGCCCAATACGCGCAATTGTGATAACGTGATCCGCTGAAGACAATCGTCTGAAAATTCGGTCGCCGCCGTTTGAAGAAAGTAGCTAGCTTCGAATATCAAGTGCCAGAGATTCTCAAGGGTGGGAAAGGCTATCGTTGACATCGCGATGTTTCCTATTTTACATTAAAGACCTAAATAATCCGCCTTTAGTTTGATGCTCTAACTATTTGCAAGGCGAATTAATATATCTAGGGAAGATGGAATTTCCAGTTATTTGCGGTAAAAAGCGATGTTTTTTAGTGAAAGAGTCTTTTTGGGGGTCGCTAGGCGGGGTCGGACAGGTCGGACAGTGTCGGACGGGCCGGACGGGGTCGGACAGGGTCGGACAGGGTCGGACGGTGTCGGACGGGGTCGGACGGGGTCGGACGGGGTTGCTCTGTTCCAGAACACGACGGGTTTAGGTACGGGCACCCGGGGTGCTCGTACTCAATCGGTGTCGGAAGCACTTTGGGTGGTTTCGGGAGCACCTGGGGTGGTGTCAGGAGCACCTGGGGTGGTGTCAGGGGCACCTTGGGTGCTCGCACTTGGTCTAGTCCGTTAATTTTCGCAGAGAAAACGGGACTTTTGTCGCAAGACATCCCCTTGTTTGGCCAGGTTGAGGGCAGGGAGTTCCAAGCCAAAATTTGATTATTTTCATTTCATACTCAAATAGGTATGGGAAAATGGTTTCCTAATCGATTGAAGTCATCAAGAATCATCCAGATTACCTAATGGGTTGTGAATCTGGAAGATTGACGATGTTTGTCGATGATTGTGCATGATTCTTGCTTGAAATTNNCTGAATGTAGTGCGCGCGAGGAAGCGGAAGAAGTTGCAATGACGACGGATCGGTTTGGGTGTCGGACGGTGTCGGACGGGGTCGGGTGGCACCTTGGGTGCTCGTACTTGAGATTCACTTGCTGCGAAATGGAATTATGGCAAAATTGAGTAAGGGGATTATGTTGAATGGAATCTTGTTGAATTTGGTTATGTAATCTAAGGAGCTTGGCAGAATGTCGGTATTTTTGGAGGCGTCTCGTTTTATTGATTTAGGGGGTTGGGTTTTGGAGACCCAGAGCCTATCTGTTTTGGGTGGTGCGTATTTGATGGCACATGGTGTGGGTCGTCCTGTTGAGGATGCAATCACGGAGGTTGAGTTGGGGGCAGGGGTATGGAAGATCTGGGCTTTGACCCGTGATTGGACTGCGGCTTGGGGGCGCGGGACGCCGGCAGGGCGTTTTGAGATATTGGTTGACGGGTGCTCAAGCGGAGTTGAATTGGGTACGAATGGCGAGGCTTGGGATTGGCAGTATGGCGGAGAAGTTGAATTGGAGGAGGGGAAGCACAGGATATCGTTGCATGATTTGACTGGGTTCAATGGTCGATGCCAAGCGGTGTATCTGACTCTTGAGGAAGGGGACGTGCCACCCAGTGCGCCTGATGAATTGCTGGAGTATCGTCGAAAAGCGACAGGCTATGACGTTGTTGAATCGGAAGAGTTGCTGGATTTGCTGGTAGTTGGCGGCGGCTATGCAGGTGTTTGCACGGCGTTGTCTGCGATGCGCAGCGGGGTCAAGTGCTTGTTGGTTCAGGATCGTGGCGTGCTTGGCGGATGCGGATCCAGCGAGATTCGAGTCTGGACTGGGGGATTGACCAATGTGGGGAAGTATCCCAAATTGGGCAATGTCAGCGCACTTATCAGTCCAATAGACGGGACGCCGGGACAGGTGAAATCGGAGGAGATATTCGAAGATGGACGGAAGAAGCAATTGTTTCGGGAAGGGAAGGATTTGCTTTTGAACGAGGCTTTGCTCGACGTGGAACTGCAGGGCAGGAGCATTGCTTCCGTCGTAACGCAGAATTTGCGGACGGGCGTTGCGACGCGTCGCCGTGCCCGTTTGTATTCGGATTGCAGCGGCGACGGTGTTTTGGCGCGATTGTGCGGATGCGAGACGATGTACGGTCGTGAAGGTCGTGACGAGTACGGGGAGCAATTGGCACCGAGCGTGCCCGAGCGTCAGGTGATGGGGCACTCGGTTCTATGGGAGCCGATAGTTCGGAAGCATCCTGTTTCGTTTCCTGACATTGATTGGGGAATTGAATTCAATGACGAGAATGGCCTTAAGCGGTTCAACTGTTGCTGGGATTGGGAGACGGGACAATATCGTGACCAGGTCGATGATATCGAGTGGATACGGGATTACGGCTTGATGACGGTATTGGGGAACTGGTCCTGGCTCAAGAATCGTTCGCCACATAGGAACGTGCTGAGTTGCCACGATTTGCTTTGGGTTTCAGCGATTGGCGGGAAGCGTGAAAGCTATCGTGTTGTAGGGGAGTACGTCCTGAGCCAAAAGGACATCGAGGAGCGAATCAAGCATTCGGACGGGACGGCGGCGATTACCTGGAGCATAGACTTGCACTATCCTGATCCTGTCAACGAATCGATTTTCGGCGAAGCGTTTCAATCCTGCGCCTATCACCGTGGAATTGGCAACCCGTACGAGATTCCCTACCGTTGCCTAGTTGCCCGTGATGTCGACAACTTGTTTTTGGGCGGTCGCATCATCAGTGCGACGCACGTTGCATTTTCATGCATTCGCGTGATGCGCACTTTGGGGATGCTGGGCGAGGTCGTCGGGATGGCTTCTGCTGTCTGCAAGGAGTGCGAGTGTTTGCCTCGCGAGGTCTATTCGGAGCATTGGGATCAGTTGCGTTCTCGGATGGAGCGCGGGATTTCGATGAATCAGGCACACGGTTACATGCCTGGGCGCGAGGAGTCGTACCACTTCATGCGTCCTGTGGGCAGCGTTGGCAATACCAATGAAAATGTATGGATATACTTTGGCGAAGGTGGCGAGGAGCCGGCAATGCATCCTTCGCTTCGCCAAGCGATCATCGAATTGGGCGTGACCCACAAGAACGGAAAGAAGGTGGAGTGATCAGCACTTGCATCCGACGTTGTCGCGAAGGATGAAATCAGGCCCATGGTTCCCGAGGTCGATTAGCATCGTGTCCATGAATCCCTTGAATAGGGCATTGCAGGAGATGACGGAATAGGACATTTCCTTGACGATGATGCCGACCTGGGGGGTGAACTTGCCTTTGCCCCCATCGTCTCGTCCTGCCTGGAAGACGTTTGAGGAGAGGGTTGTACCTCGGCATCGTTCGAGCCTGACATGGCATGATTGCTCGCCTTCGACGAGTTTATGGCTGTCTTTTCCGCATCTTCTGAAGACATTTCCGGTCATCGTCGTCGACTGCATGTTGATTGCATGGATGCCTGCGCCGTGGTTCCTGTCAAAGCAATTGCCCGTTACGTTCCAGGCATCTCCATTTTGCAGGAAGAGACCATATCCTCCGTTCCATTCGACTCTGTTTGCCGTGAACATCACTGTTGCGCCGCAACTTTCGCATCCAAAGCCATTTCCTCCATTTCCGGAGAGTTGGTTGTCGGTGACGAATCCGTCCCATCCGAAGATTTCGATGCCGCTTCCCCTGTTTCCCATGCAATGGCTGTGCCGAATGATGAACAGCCAGATTCGTTTCAGGTAGATTCCGTGCCCTGAGAAGTTAGAGATTTTTGTGTCGTCGATGACAATCGAGTCTTCCTTGGGACTGAATTTTTCCGTGTTGTTGAGGAAGATTCCATGGATTTGTTTTTGCGAGTTTTTGAATTTATCCCCTGCGAGCACGAGTCCGTAGATATGCACTCCGTATGCTCCGGTGATATCGAGGAGGCAATCTGCGTCTTCTGAATCGAGCACGAGGACCGCACCGACTTGTTCTGTTCGGTAAAGCCAGACAGGATCCGCTTCGAGTTTGACGGACGCCGGGACTTTGAGTTGGTGGCAGAGGTATTTTCCTGCGGGGAACCAGACTGTGCCTCCGACTTTGCCGGCGGCATCCAGTGCGTCTTGGATTGCTTTTGAGTCTTGGGTTACGCCATCGCCTTTTGCTCCGAAGTCCTTTACATTGAATCTCGAGTCTTTAGTTGTCTTTTCGTTGTTGTTGTCCTGGGCGGCGGCATTGGCGGCGAGGCCAGCGGTCCCGAGGACTGCGAGGGAAGTCAGCAGATCTCTTTTGGTCAAGTCCATTTTAAGCTCCGTTGTGTTCTATGGATTGTTGTTTCGGGATTGGTTTTCAGCCAGTTCGATTAGCTTGTTGTATTTGGCGATGTCAGGTTTTCGATGTACCATGTGTTTGCAGAATACGCTTGCCTTCGCTGTGATGTCTTTGATGTATGTCGCGAGAAGCTCAAGGTAGTTTCCTTTCGGGGGGAGTTTGTATTTAGCGCGGATCGTTTTCGGGCGTAGTCCTGCGAGCCTGTCTTGGATCCAGTGTTTTGAGGCGATGTCTCGTGATTGCATCACGATATCGTGGTTTGAGATGGACGGGATGCTTGCCCTGAGTTCGAAGATTTTTTCAAATGCCCTTGTGGCGCTTTTGTTAGGCGCCATTTGCGCAATGATATCTTTGGGGAAGAAGGATTCCCAGACTGCGAACAAGTCCTGTGGAGCCGGAAGATTCCAGGTCGAAGCGAGGTTTTTCAGTGCATTCCAATCGACCTTGTTTTTGGCGATGTATCCTGCGTCGAGCAGGATGCGATGGATTGGCAGGTGCCTGTATTGTTCGGAGGCGGCGTGCCTTGCGACGAGGAGCAGGTTCAATTCGTTGGAGAGCCTGTAATCCCTGTTGTTGTCTTGGGCGATATGTTCCCAGATGATTTTAGGGTCATCAAGTTTGAAGTTTGGGAGCGTCCAATGTGGTTCAAGTGCGATTTTGTCCTTGAAGAAAGGCGGGAAGTGGTGTTCGCCTGGATTTGGCGCACGGAAATAGGGCGCTTCCCAGCCATTGTCCTTTAGGATTTGAAGTGCGTCCTTCGTGTCATCGGGATGTAGCAGGAGATCGATATCATTGAAGGTCCGGATGGCTGGAGACGGGAAAGCATTGAAAGCCAGATCAGCTCCCTTGATGAATGTGAATCTGATCGTTTGTTTTTTCAGGATTTGTTTAAGCTGATTCAGTTGGTGTTCGAATATCATTGACTTTGCAAGTGCAATGAGGTATTCTTTTTTGAATTGTTCCTTGTAGGGTTGTTGGATTTGCTCGCTGATCGTGAAATGGAGCAGTGGTTCAAGTTTTGCAGAAATCGCCCATTTGCAGAAATCATCCAGGTGTTGTTGGTCTTGGAAGGAAGTATTTCCATTGAAGACCAATTGCCCGAAAGGAATCAGGATGCGTTCATTGGCTGTTGTCATTGAGGATGTATCCATTGACCTGGAGTTCCTTGACGAAGTCCCTGATATCGTCGAGGATAATACTGAGCGAGATTCCTGTAGCTTTGGCGAGTTTTTCGCCGATGGTATTGAGTGTCCATCCCGCTTGAATAGCTTTCCATATGAATGCTGAAGTTGGGTTAAGCGTATGGATATGTCCTGTTTCGGGATTGAACAGGATAGCTATTCCGTTGTCTTCGGTTCTTAGTATGCAGTTGGGATTGGTTTTCATTCTATCTTGTTGCGCTTTTGCCTTCTGGGTTCATCCGATGCTCGTATGCGCCTTGAATAAATTGTGGGATTTTCTCGATTGTTTCGCGAACCATTTTTGGGGTGATGGTTTTGGTGCATTCAATTTCACGTGCTGTTCCGACGTGTCTTGGGCACCATACGGGAACATTCGGGTCGAAGAATTCATTTGAGTCATTCCAGCATCCGTGGCAGTATAGGTAGTTCGTGACACGGTATGGTGTTGGAAATTCGCAATTCGGCATTGTGAACCCCGAGATCATGACTGTTGGGATGTCAAGATTCCAAGCAAGCCATGAGAGTCCGCTAGGTAGTCCGATGAAGAAGTCAGCGTGTTCTAACAGGTTGATGCGATCCTGGATTGGGAATCGTCCTGTAAAGTCCTCTGCGTTTTTTGGGATTGTGTATTGTTTGTTGTCGAATATGAGTACTGGATCCCTGTCGATATCGAGTACTCTGAATCCATTATTGTTAAGGAACGTGATGATTTGCTCCCAGCCATTGGGGTAGTTCCAGTATTTTCCGGGGTTGGTAGCCATTGTTGAGATGCATACGAAACGTTCCGGGAATGGTCTTATGCTCCCTCTGTGCAACCTGCATTTAAGCGGTTCCAGCGGAAGTCCCAGGATGGATGCGACTGATCCCTGCATTCCGATTTGCTGGTGCTCGATTGGTCTCCAGCTGGTCTTTTCCTTGTTGAAGATTCCCAGGAAATAATTCGCGTATGCATTTTTGAGGATTGGCTTTTCCTTTGCGTCAACGAAATCGAGTCCTGGATAGAGGTCGCCGACGAGCAGTTTCATCCATTCTCCGATGACGACCGAGACCTTTGCCCCATGCTTGAGCCTGAATTCTTCAGCGTAAGGCAACCAGGCGAGATTGTCTCCTAGTCCTCCGTCTGGGATGACGATATAGACTTTTTGGTTTCTGCAATTGTAGTTGTGCTCGAGAATGAGTTCGCCTTTGCACCTGATTTCGATCCTGTAACGGATATAGAATTTTCTATCTGCGACCTTGGTTTGTCCTGGGTTTAGCGTGAAGCTCTCTAGTTTGCATTCGCTATCCAAGTCAATGATGGTGACTTGGTAGGGGCTTGTCGCATTGTCCGGGATTCTGATTCTGTATCCGAAAGCGAAATCGAATCTGATCCCATGTGCCCCGAGGCATGTCGGGAGTTCTTCAAAGGTGATTGTGGACCGTCCGCTTCTTGGGTCTGGTCCGATTTGCGGCGGGATTGGCGGCGGTGGTTGACTGGAGATTTCAGAGGATTGATTGGGATTGGCGGAAATGCTGATATTTGAAGCGGCTTGGTTGAACAAGTTGTTTCCGACGAATTCCAGGCTGATGTTTTGTTTAGACATGGCGGTTGCTTCTTGTCTTGGCGTGATCAGTCAGTGCTAGTCAAATTCAGTTCCTTTGCGAGTTCTCGTCTGCAGAGCGGCATTTTTTTGAGTTTTGGGCATGATTTTCTGCAGAATTGCCTATAGACGCAATCAAGGCAATCTTGGCTTGGGAGTGGTTCTCCCTTGATCTGTTGTTGGATGAAATCGCGCGTGACGTCATTATTCCAAGCCTCGGCAATAGATTTGGTCTTGACGTATCCTGCGATTTCAGCATTGTCGTAGCTGGCGCAGACAGGAATGTCACCGTTGGGGAGGATGCCGATGGTTGCTTTCGGCGCAAGGCACTGCGGTCCTTCATCGGTGACTTCCGGCGGGTTCCTCAGTGAGTCGAGGAGCTTGAGATTGGTTGAATTTTTGTCGATTTTCCTAAGGTTGAGGTTATTCATGATCTGGATGAAGTGTGCCAATTCCGTGATGCTGAGTTCGCCGCCGAGGGCATTTTCGCCGTGCGCTTGGTCGGCTCTTGTATAGAGTGTATATGCGGTGATTGGAAGCGATTCGAGGAATTGTGCGAAATCCGGCATTGTGGTGTAGTTGTCTTGGGAGACGACCACATTGACACTGGTTTTGATTTTTGCATCGCAGAGCTTGTGGATTGCGTTAAGGACTGCTTCAAAGGTTCCGTTTCCTCTGATAGAGTCGTGGTAGTCTTTGAATCCGTCAAGTGAGAGTGTGATTGCTGTGCATCGGTTTGTTTGCTTGAGTTTTCGGATCCAGGCGTCGTCAAGCAGGGTTCCGTTTGTTCCGACGTCGAATCGTATTGGTGCGTTTGTGAGTTCGTCCAGGAAATGCTCCATGTATGGGTGGCAGAAAGGTTCCCCGCCGATCAGCGTGAGCTTGAGTATGGCGAGTTGCTTGAGTTCACGGATCAGTTGCAGCCATCGTTCAAGCGGGAGTTCTTCTTGTGCCAGATTGCGAGCGAACCTTTCGTAGCAAAAAGGACATTTCAGATTGCAACGATAGGTAAAGCAGAATCTGGCGTCGAAGGGTCGTGTTAACATTTGTGGTTATGGCTTTGATTTCAGGATAGCCTTGGCATGCCTTGCGTAGATTCCCCTAGAGTCATTGGCGTAGTTATTCAGGATTTCTTTTGCTAGCGGATGCTTGGGGTTTGAAATGTAAAGTGCTGCAGCGAGGAAGATTTCCCTGAGTTCCTTTGTTCTTCGATAGTCCGGGTCTCTATTTTGCGCGAATTGCCTTGGGTCTTGCGAGACGAGTTGGTGGTGTCCTTTGATTTCGTCTTTGTTGATGAGTTGAACGAGGGTGTCGGTAGCCTGTTCCGAGGCGAATTGCTGCAGTGCAATTGAGACAGCCCTGAAGTGGGAGAATTCGTTGTCCTTGGTGAGCTTCTGTGCTTTTTCAAGGATAGGTTGCAGGGCGGGTTGATGATTGAGTGCCCCGAGTGCGATGATGATGGCATCAAGCGTTGACACTGATGCGCCGTACTGTCCCATCCCCCTGTAGTTCCATCCCTTGTCCCAATCGGCTGTGTCTTGGAGGGCATGAAGGAGCGTATCTGCGCCTGCGTTGTTTCCTGTCAATGCGAGAATGAGTGCGAAGTTGAGCTTGTCCTGCGGGAGCTTGGCATGATTGTGTGCGTCCTTGAGCAGTGGAGTTGCCCTTTCCATGGAGACGAGTACGCTTGCGAGCGCTTTCCACATTTCGGCATCGTCAACGTCCTTTTTAAGAAGAGTTGCGACTGCATCAGCGACTTGCTGGTTGGAAAGTGGGTAGCTGTCCTTGTCCGTAAGAATGCGTTTCGGAAGGTTTCCGATTTCGACCAGGTGTTTTTGAAGTTTTTTCAGATCGATGTTTCTGACGCCGCAGTTGTCTTTTGCCGCGATCGCTGCTGCATATCCTGCTGCGTATCCGTGGTTTTGGATGTCGGGTTGCATTCTGAGGATTGGCATTGCGTCCCTGTGTCCGGAGATTCCGAGTCCTGTGACCATAAGGTTGTTGACATTTTTGGGCAGGAGTGCCCGGAGTGGGACATCGGCGAAGCAGGAGTTCCTGTCCGGTCCCTGGATGGTGAAAAGCGGGTGCACTGTGTATCCGTGTGAATCGAAGTTCGAGCGTGATACGCAGATGGTGTCAGGATAGGTTCTTTTGTTGAAGATATCGAGTGGCGAGATGGTGAAGTCGCCGACGATTCTCCTGCGTTCTCGGGAGCCGATCAGCGAAGCCAGGTCGAATTCGTTTTTGTATCGTTCTCTTCCGAGTATGAAGGCTTTGCAAACATCGATGATATCGGAGTCGTCGGAGAAGATGTAGTCAGTATTGAGGTAGTGGTCGCCAGGCCTTTGTGGCGAGAGTCCAGTCCCTTGCACTGCGAGTTCGTTGTCCTGGTCTTGCGTTCGTGCACCTGCCGCTGCCGCGATGTCGGAGTTGCCAGTTGAGTCGATGACGGTTTTTGCCTTGATGATTGCCGGTCCGAATGGGGTTGCGACCGCGATTCCCGCGACGGTATTTTGGTCGTCGAGCACGGTTCCGAATACGAGGCATCCGGTCCAGATTTGTCCTCCTGCCTTTCGGATTTCTGAACGGTACCATTCTGCCTTTGTGATTCTGCTCCAATCATGTGGCGCTGATTTTGCACGCCCGATCTTCGCATCCATTTCCGCCGTGAAGCCGCAAATGTTTCCGTAGTAGTAGCGTGTGATGCCTGCGATAGTCGAAGTTCCGCCCAGGTCGTAGAGGTATTCGACAAGGAGCGTGGAGGCGCCTTGCCTGGCGGCGGCGATGGCGGCAGGAGCGCCACCTGTTCCGCCCCCGACGACGGCGACGTCAACCTCCGCAAGCACCGGGAAGGCAAACGAGGACGTGATGGCAAAGGAATCGAAACGATGGGGCAAGGTGAGCGGTTTTACCGATGGGTATTGCGCTTGCCTGAAGATGGTTTTGGGCACGGGGATGCTGGGAACCGATTTCTTCGCGAAATTGGAGGCGAATGAGGCGACTTTTTGCGCGAGGTTGAGGGAGAATTCCAGATCGGCAAAGGCAGGAGCGATATTTTCAGAGCAATCTGCGCAGTGGCTGAGCAGGATGAGATTGGCGAGGTTTTTCGGCCTTAGCGCGTTCAGGGTTCCCGGGGTGAGGTCATTTTGGTTGAGCGAGACGATTTGGAATGGGAATCGTGTTGCTAGGCGTGCTGTTTGTTCAACGATATCGTCATCCCATGAATTGTCGCGCACCTTGTTTTCGAGTTCCATAATGGACTTGATGTCCAAGGTGTCCATTTTGGTGTCCAGGGTGTATTTCCAGACTTGCTGCGAGGTTCCGAGCGCTCCGTTTCCTCCTGGGATTTGTATGTTCGCTTCTACCTTGTCAAAGGTTCCTTCGCTTGGTGTCTGGAGTTTTCCTCCTAGTATATATCGTGTAGCTGTGATCGTTTGCGGCTTGTATGGTCTGAAGTCCGCACCTGCAAGTTTTGCGACGAGTGCGCAATCGGTTGCATCGATGACGTATTTCGCCTTGACGATCTGCAGCCCTGACTTGTTAGCGAAGACGACTGCGGCGACGTTTCCCTTGGCGTCCTTGAGGACATCGACTGGGATTGAAGATGTCATGAAATTGATGTTGTTGTCAAGGAGGAGGGCGTCGAGAACTCGCTTGACCTGGAGCGGGTATGGCGCGAAATCGGTTTCCTTGGTTTGGTCGTCAGCTGCGAGTTCTGGAGTTTGGACACAGATTTCCGACAGTAGCATTCTGTTGATGCCGCTAGGTCTCGTCAGCTTGAGGAGGAGTTTTTTTGCCTTGATTCCCTTGGCGTTGACTTTGACGGCCTTGGGTCCGCTGAAGCAGACTTCCTCGAAGGATGGGTTTTGAGTTTTTTGGAGCAGGGTCGTGGTATTGTCGTCATTGATCGCATGAAGTTCGAAGGTATCGACTGAGAAATCGGACCGCTGGTAGAAATAGACGATGACGTTGTCGATCGTGGTTTCTTGTTCGAGGGTGATCGTGATGTCAGTATCGTCGTCATATTGAACGGAACCGACATCTGCCGCCTTGAGCTGCCTGTTTTTCAGGATTTGGAAATCATCTGTATCCTTGTGGATTTTGTTTGAAGGCTTGTTGGCGGTGTAGCTGAATGGGATAGTCTCCGCGATGTGCAGAATCACGGGCGGAGGTTGCGCCATGCTGGCGAGGATCGGGTTTTGGGACTTGAGGTACTTGCGGAGTTCCGTGTATGTGGCGGTGTCGCAAAGATCGTCTCCCAAAAATGGGCGTGGTGCGACGAGTGCGACGGATGTGCCGGATTTGGCGATTTCAGAAGTGGCGAAGACTGCAGGAACCGATCCTCCGACCACAAGGACGTCAACAGGCTTGATCAGTTCGGAAAGCTGGACGTTCTGGGCGGGTAGCGTGTCCATGGCGCGGATGCCTGCGGCGGTTAGGCAAAGGAGTGCGACGGGGAATTTCATATGAGGCGTCCTGTGTCTTTAGGGTTGTGGAAGTCGCTTGATCTTAACTTTTGTGATTCTATGGTCTTGCTTATCCAGGACTGTGATCCTGAAGTCTTGGTATTGGAATGTTGCGTTTATCTTTGGGATTGTGCCCGCAATTTTTAGGACAAGTCCCGCAATGGTCTCGAAGCCCTCGTTATCGATTTCCACATCGAATGCGTCTTCGATTTCTCGGATTGGCGTCCGTCCGTCACAAGTCATTTCATCATCTGTTGGCTTGCATGGGAGTTGGTCTTGCTCTCCGAAATCTTGGATTGACCCTACGATTTGCTGTGCCAGGTCTTCGATTGTCGCGAGTCCGATCATGCCGCCGTACTCGTCGATGACGACAGCCATTGGGATGTAGTGTCTTCTCAATTCTGCGATCAGGTGGTTGATCGGTTTTGATTCAGGCACGAAGAGGACTGATTTGTCCACCATGTTTTTGATGGGTCTGCTTCTAAATGTTTCGATGTCGTCATTATTGAATGCCGTGACGAGTTGCCTGAGTCCGATGACTCCGATGATGTTGTCCACCCTGTCCTTGAAGACTGGGAATCTAGAGAATCCTGTTTCCTGTGTGAGCTTTTCAACTTCGTAAGCGGTTGCATTTTCCGGGATGGAGACGATGTCGACGAGTGGTGTCATGGCGTTGGAGACTGGTTTTTCATCCAGTTCGAGGACGATTTGCAACATATCCCCTGCTTTTTGAGGTACCATCCCCTGTTCGGCGGCGATTTCCGCGATAGCCTGAAGATCTTCCTTGGTGACGTTTTTCTGTTCAGGAGCTTGTTGGTCGTTTCCGCCCAAGCCCATGATTTTCTGTGCAATTTTCGAAAGGAACGTGATGGCGCTGGCGAGCGGGGTGAGGATCTTGTCACTGATTACCAATGGCTTCGCTGCTTTTAGCGAAAATGGTTCAGGATTTTGTCTGGCGAGTGACTTGGGTAGGATTTCACCGTAGATGAGAATGATTGGCGTGATGATGAGAGCACTGATGGTTTCCCACCAGGATTGTGGAATGCTCGGGAAATAGGGTTTGATCAAGTAGTTTTCAATGACAAGTCCTGCGATGGTGACAAGTGCGACATTGACGAGATTGGTGCCCGTGAGAACCAGCGAGAGGAAGTGGTCGAAATTGGTCTTGTAGTCAGCAACGATTTTGGCGCGCTTGTCGTTTTGCTCGGCTTTTTCGTTGATTGAGAGTCGATTTGCCGATGTAATTGCGGTTTCTGTTCCCGCGAAGAATCCGATCAGAGCGAGCAGGATGACGATTAGTACGAGATAGACTGTCAGGAGAGGAGTCATGGCTGCGTCTCCTTCTTGGCTTGCTGGTCTTTGACGATGGCGACTTTTTCGATTCTGTTGCCCTTCATTCTGACAACGATGAATTTATAGGCGTTGAGTTGGAATGTATCTCCTTTGACGGGGAGTTTGCCCAGCTTTTCCATGATGAACCCGCCGAGGGTGTCCGCCTCGTCGCTGTCGATGGCCCCGTCATCCAATTCTTCCTTGACCAATGAGAGACGTGTCATTCCGTCAGCTGTCCAAGTGCCGTTGGCCAGCTTGTTCAGTGCTGTGTTCTCAATGGTCTTGGCGGAAAATCTGCCGACGATTTCCTCGAGGATCGACGTTGCCGTCAAAACCCCAAGGGTTTCGCCAAATTCTCCCACGACAACGTTGAACCTCTTGGGCTTGTGTTTCATGGATTCAAGGACTGCGGCGATTCGTGCGGTTGGGGGAATGAAATCTATGGGATACACGGGCAGGGGCGTGTCTGAATTGCCATTTTCCAGGTCCTCCCTGAAATCCGCCAGTGTCTTGTCCTTATCCTTGTGGTTGACCCAAAGGGGGTATTCGACGAATAGCGCGACCCCCCAGATGTCATCCAGGTTTTCGTGGTAGATCGGGATGAAGTTGAAGGGACAAGATTTGATTTGCTTGAAGGCCTCGTGGACCGTGATTGAGTCTTCGATGCCGAAGACATGTGTTCTTGGAACCATGATTTCGGAGGCCTGGATGTCATTGAGCTTGAGGATTCTTCGCAGGAGTTCCAATGCCGCATTTGATGTGGTTCCGACTTCGACCGATGCCGACAGGGTTGCGTTGACTTCATCCTTGGTAAGCATGTCCCATTTTTCGTCACGCGGGATTCCCATGAGCAATTGCGTGGCGTTGACGGCGATTTGGAAGAATTTGAGTATTGGCACGAGGAGTTTTCTGATGAAGTTGAGCGGTTTTGCACAGAGTTTTGCGATGGCCTGGGAGTTTCTGTAGGCTACGGATTTTGGGGTCAGTTCGCCGAAGATCATCAGCAATGGGGTTACGATGATGACATTGAGTACGATTGCTGTGATTTCCTTTGCCTTCTCGTCCCCGCTTACAGGGAGGACGTTGATCAGCTGAGTGGCAGCCTTGCTGGTGATGATGGCGCAAAGCAGGGTGAGCAGGTTGTTGACGAAGATGTTTCCGACCAGGATGGTCGCGATGACCTGCTGTGAGTCCTTGAGCAATGCGAACGCTGTTCTTTCGCCGCTGGTTCCATGTTCGAATCGCTTGACTTGCGATCTGGACAAGGACATCAGGGCGGTTTCCGAACCTGAAAAGAAAGCTGAAAAGCTAAGTAGGACGACAATCCCTATCAAGGGAGGCACGAGTTCTAACATATATCCTGCTGGGTTGAGTGAAACACAAGGGCGGAATAAAACATTAAAAATCGAATATAATTGAGGAAGTGCAGGTTTCAATAGCTCAATACAAGGATTTTGCTAGACCATGAAAAACTTTGGGAAAAGCAAAAGAGCTAATTGTGGAATTATCATTGGTTCAATCCTGGCTTTGAGCCATGGATTTTGAAGGAAAAAATTATGCAAACTTATTTGCTTTGGCTTGCATAAAAGAAATTTGCAAGGTAACTTATAAACTAAGCTGTTCTCTTGAAACGTCAGAATTGGCAACAGAAGAGCAAGGAGACACGATCCATGGTGAAGAAAAAGACAGCTACTCCCTCGTTTACGGCTGAGCAGCTCGCCGAGTTTAAGGAGTTGCTATTGCAGGAGCGTTTGAAGATTGTGCGTCGCCTGAAAAGTTCGACGACGTCTTTGAGTTCGACTCAGCAAGCCGGGGAAGAGGGACCCGACGTAGGCAGTGACAATTTCATCCGCGACACCGGCTTGACGTTGATGGGTGAGAATTCGGATATGTTGGGACTGATCAGCGATGCGTTGAGTCGCATTGAGGCTGGGACATACGGTGTTTGTCTTGATTGCGGTCAGATTATCGGCATTGGTCGTCTTCGCGTGAGGCCTCACGCCCAATACTGCATTGACTGCAAGAGTGTCCGTGAAGCCAATGACGGGTTTCCTACTGAGAGTTGATTGTTTTCACAATGTCTTCGAAATTGTCGATGTTTGTTGGCGGTGACCGTGGTGGTTACTTTGGCTTTCCTCTGTGGTTGGGGTTATTTGTCACCATATTGGATCAGTTGACGAAGCTATTGGTTGTTAGTCATGGCGAGATTGGTTGGTCTATAACTGTTTTGCCTGGCTTGTTCAATCTTGTCCATGTACGGAATTACGGTGCTGCGTGGGGGATATTTTCAGAGCACACCTGGTTGCTTGGCGTGGTTTCCTTGGTTGCATTCGTGTTGCTGGTGGTGTTTTTCCGCGATTTGTGTGATGGCCAGCGATTTTTACGGATTGTGTACGGATTCGTGAGCGGTGGGATATTCGGGAATATGCTGGATCGTTTTTTTCGCGGTTCCGTGGTTGATTTCCTTGATTTTCATTGGGGAGCGCATCATTTTCCTGCTTTCAACGTGGCTGACATCTCGATTACATGCGGTGTGATACTGCTGTTCTTGCACACGCTGTTCGGTTTCGGCAAGCATAAGGAGTCGTCTTCCGCCGCAGAGGCTGGTGAGTCGTGAGCGATTATGGATGCATAGCGATATTGGGACCCACGTGTTGCTGGAAAAGCGAGGTTGCATTGAGGGTCGCCGAGTTGCTTGGAGGCGAGATATTGTCCTGCGATTCCATGCAAATCTACCGCGGATTGCCTATCGGAACAGCACAGCCGTCAGATGCGGAACTTGCCAGGGTTCCCCATCACTTGATCGCTGAACTGGACATTGGCGAGCCCTATGACGCGAATCGGTTCGTAAGTCGTGCGAAGGAGGTTTTGGCGGATATTTGGAGGCGTGGCAAGGTAGGCGTGATGGTTGGAGGGACGGGATTGTACGCTCGGTCGCTGATTTACGGTTTCCAGTTGCTGCCTGCCGATCCTGTGGTTTTTCGCGGTTTGGAGGAGGAATTGAGTCGCGACGGCGGTCGCGAGTTGCTGTTGGCTCGCCTTGCTGCGTCATGCGGCGGGATGGAGTCGATTCCCGAGGATGTTGCGAGGAATCCACGGCGATTGTTGCGTGCCTGCGAAGTGTTGGCGCTGACCGGTCGTCCTCCATGGGAGTTGCGGAAGCGATTGTCAAGCCCTGATCGACGCTTCCGCCAGTATTGTCTGATACCGGATTTGGGGATGTTGAAGGAGCGGATACGGTTTCGTACTCGCAAGATGTTGGAGTCCGGTTGGTTGGAGGAGGCTCGTGCTGCCGATGGTCGTGGCCTGTTGTCGACTCCGACTGCCCGTCAGGCATTGGGTTATTCTGATGTTATATCGTACTTGCGATCCGGTGTTGACGACTTGGGTAGTTTGGCGGAGTCATTGTCCAACAAGACGATCCAGTATGCCCGTCGCCAGATTACATGGTTCAAGCATCAGCATCCTGGTTCGGTACAGATAGCGCTTTCGGAGGAATCTGGCGCTGTTGACGTGATCATGTCTCGGATTCGTTCTGATTTAGGCATTGTTTAGTAATAGGAATAGGTGGATCGATGGGTATCAAAGAGAAGGTCAGTTTGGCGTCCGAAGCTTCGAAGTTGCTTGGTGCATGCAGTCGCGAGGTCAAGGATCGTGGTTTGCGTTCGATTGCCGAGGGATTGCGCGCGAATAGCGCGTCGATTTTGGCTGCGAACGAGCGTGATTTGAACTTGGCTCGCGAGGCCGATTTGGCGGGACCGATGCTGAAGCGCCTCGTGTTTGACGAATCGAAGCTAAGCGGGGTGATTGCAGGCGTCGAGAGCTTGATCGCCTTGGACGATCCTGTTGGAAAGGTCCTTCGCGGGACGGAGTTGGACAGCGGCCTGGAGTTGTACCAGGTGACATGCCCGATCGGTGTGGTGGGCGTGATTTTCGAGGCGCGCCCCGATGCATTGGTTCAAATCTCGACCCTGTGCCTGAAGAGCGGGAATGCAGCCGTGCTGAAAGGTGGGAGCGAGGCGCTGCATACCAATCGCGAACTGGCGCGTGTCATTGCGGAGGCGACCAAGGGAACGGGAGTGCCCGAAGGATGGCTCCAATTGCTGGAAACAAGAAGCGACGTGGGGGAAATGCTCAAGTTGGATGGTTTGATCGACTTGATCGTGCCGCGAGGATCAAATGAATTTGTCAAGTACATCATGGACAATACGAACATCGCGGTGATGGGGCATGCGGACGGGATTTGCCATGTGTACGTTGACGAATCGGCGGATGAAGCGATGGCCGTTGACGTGGTCGTCGATTCGAAGTGCCAGTATGTGTCCGTATGCAATGCTTGCGAGACGTTGCTGGTTCACGCTGGGATCGCGAAGAGTGTGTTGCCGAAGTTGGTTGACGCATTGCGCAAGCGTCAGGTGCGTTTGCTGGGTTGCCCTGTAGCCAGGAGCATCGTGGAGATGGAGGAGGCCACGGATGCCGATTGGGACACCGAGTACCTGGACTATGTGCTGTCAATCAAGGTCGTGCCCTCATTGGACGATGCGATCGACCACATCAACCGCCATGGTTCTGGTCATACTGACGTGATTGTGGCGTCTGACGAGGCGGCGGCGGAACGCTTTATGGCGTTGGTCGATTCGGCCGATGTATTCTGGAATTGCAGCAGTCGCTTTGCGGACGGCTTCCGGTTTGGTCTTGGGGCTGAAGTTGGGATATCAACGAACAAGATACACGCACGAGGTCCCGTTGGCCTTGAGGGCTTGGTTATTTACAAGTACCGGTTGAAGGGGCAGGGGCATGTGGTTGCCGACTACGCAGAGGGACGTCGCCAATTCACTCATGTTCCGATAGTTCGTTGAGTTGCCTTGGCGCCGTCCCGCTTTGTCGTTCGGTCAGTAGTTCAGGACTGCCTTGAGCCATGCGTCAGCGAAGAGTTGATGTCCTGCGAGCCTTGGGTGAACTCCGTCTGCCGTCCAATGGTCTTGTGGTGCTTTTGCCAGCGCCTTGTCCAGGATTGCTTGCGATGGGATGAAGATTGCGTTGAATTCCTTGGCCAGTTTTTTGACCACGTCTTGTCTTTGCTTGATTTCGTCAACCCAGTCGTCGGCGACTGCTCCGAAGACATGTACATAAGGTTCCAGCAGGACGAACTGGATGTTCGGGAGCGTGTCCTTGGTCCATTGGAGGAGTTCCCTGTAGATGCGTTCGTATCTTGGGACTTCGACTCCGTTTCCGCTGCCCTTTTCATGCCATGTGTCGTTGACTCCGATCATGATGGACAGGATGTCCGGCTTGATCTTCAGCGTATCGATTTTCCATCGTGCATAGAGGTCGACGACTCGGTTTCCTGAGATTGCCTTGTTGACGATGTTCCACTTTCCTGGTTGGTCGCAAAGGAGCCTTGCGGCGACCAGCAATGGATACCCTACGCCCAGGCCGGCTCCTGGAGGCAAGGGATTTCCCGATTTGTCACGGCCGGCGTCCGTAATGGAATCGCCCTGGAAAAGAATGGTCTTCATAGCTGTTTCCTGTGGTTGATGTGAACAAGACTCGCTCCGCAACGAAACGCGGAACAAAGTAAAATCATCTTGGAAATCGAATTTTCAAGCATGTTTCGATGATTAGTCCTGGGTGTTGTCGGCAATCTTTCGGATCGCGGATCCGATTGCGTTGGAGGCGAATCCCCTGGAAGCGAGGAATCGCGCCAGCCGTTGCCGTTTTTTGAAGTCCGGCTCGTCTCGT
This sequence comes from Lentisphaeria bacterium UBA1407, assembly GCA_002305655.1. Taxonomy (GTDB): domain Bacteria; phylum Verrucomicrobiota; class Lentisphaeria; order Oligosphaerales; family Oligosphaeraceae; genus UBA1407. Next base: position 33,752 of record DBPZ01000104.1, read on the forward strand.
TTCCGGAGCGTTTTCCACTTGATTTCAGCTGCGTTTAACGCTCTGGTACGATCGTTGTCCTCGCCTTCGTTCCATAGTTCCTTGATTGTATTTTGGACGAGTTGCCTGTCCAGTCCCTTTTGGATCAGTTTGAATGTGGCCTTTGTCTGGCCGATGTTTGTTGTCTTTAGGTAGTCGACCATCGCTTCTGCGAAGTGTTGGTCGTTAAGGATGTCGAGTCTCAGCAAGTCAGCGATGACCTGTTCGATATGGTCGCGGGTGAATTTCCTGGCATTGATGAGTTTTCGTCTGATTTCTGCGACGGAATGCGGTCTTGCTTCCAGAAGCTTGAGTGCTTTTTCCCTACAGAGTTCTCGTTGTTCGTCAGGTTGGGTCATTGGGCTGGAAGATGTCTTCGAGTGTTTTGAAGTGGAGCTTGGCGAACGAGGCGAATTGTTCCTTTGGTATGGATTGGGCTAGTTTTCTGCCTGTTTCCAGGACTTTTGGTCCAGCTCCCCTCGGGAGTTCGGTGTTGACTTGCTCTCCGAGGAGCTTGAGTCGGCGGATGAATTCGTCCCTGGCGAGGATTGAGGCCGCCGCGACCGCGATGTCGGCTTCAGCCTTGGTTTTCTGGATGAATTCGATTTTTCGTCCTCGTTCTTGGAGTGCTTGTTTGACGGTTGACGTCGAGCGTGCGAACTGGTCTGAGATCGCCCTTGGGCAATCGGGGACTTGTTCGAGCAGTTTTTCGAGTGACTTTGCGTGTCCCCAGGCGAGGAGCCTGTTGAGGTTGTTGAAGGAGGCATAGAGTCGATTGTACGCTTCCGGTCCGATTGCGACGACTGCGTACTTGTTGAAGCATTCCTTCCTGATGATCTTCGCCAATTGGTGGATCTTGGCGTCCGAGCCGATCGTTTTTGAGTCTGCGATGCCTGCCTGGAGCAGGTTTCGAGCCGATCGTTCGTCCGTGAAGCAGGCTGCGATGACCAGTGGTCCGAAGAAGTCTCCCTTTCCGCTTTCGTCAATTCCCGCGTGGGGCTGGAACATCTCCGGATTGTCGATTTCAGCCAATTGGTTTTCGTAGCCGAATGTCGCGGCTTTCAGGATTTCCGGTTCAAGGATGAAGAGTACGAAATCCGAGGTTTCGTTGCCTTGGACAACAAGTTTTCCGGACGTGTATGAGATGACGTTGGTCTTGCCTTTCTTGGCTCGCCAGAATGTGTATGGCGCGGTGTCGAACATCCAGCCACGCTCTTCGAGGATGGCACGGAGAGCCTGGGATTGCTCCGGGGTTAGCGTGCAGACGTAATTGTTTTGGGCGGTAGCCATAGTCTCCCTTGGATCGTGGTTTAACCAAAAAGCGATTCGAAAATATACCTCGCAAAAAGAATTTTGAAATCAAAGATTTGAAAAAATGACAACAATCTATAATTTAATTAGTTTCCCGAAAATTAATTAAAATAAAGTATGCAATTTAACGATTTGAGGTAAGGAAGAATGGCGAATGTATATCCATTTGCTTCAGTTTCAGCAGTTGGCGAGAATGCGCCGAAAGTAGCGACTTTGCCGTACGATGTGATGAACCGTTCCGAGGCGGCGGCGATGGCGGGCGAGAACAAGTTGAGTTTCCTGCATGTGACGCGCTCGGAGATTGACCTGCCGGCTGATGTCGATCCATATGATTCCAGCGTATATGCAAAGGCCCTGGAGAATTGGAATCGATTGAAGGAAACCTGCCTGGAGACGGATGATGGCGCACGCTTCTACGTCTACTCGTTGGTGATGAATGGACGCCGCCAGACTGGCGTTGTCGCCGCTGCTTCGGTCCATGATTACGATAGCGGAATCATACGCAAGCATGAGAAGACCAGGAAGGAAAAGGAAGATGACAGGACCCGTCACATCAGCACGCTCCGCGCACAGACTGGGCCTGTCTTCCTGACCTATCGCGATTCGAATGCCATCGACGAAATCGTCGAAACGACCATGCAGGCTCAGCCGATGTTCGACTTTACGGCAGAAGACGGGATTCGTCACACGGGTTGGAAGGTTGCCGATGAGCTGACGCTTGCGTTGCAGGGCGCGTTCGCGTCGGTTCCATTGTTGTATATTGCTGACGGTCACCATCGTGCGGCTTCGGCGTCACGTACCCATGCGTACCTGGAATCCACTGGCGCGGCATCGGATGAGTCGCAGCACTTCCTGTCGGTGATTTTTCCTGCCGGCCAATTGAAGATATTGGCTTACAACCGTGTTGTTTTCGATTTGAATGGCCATGGAGCCGACAAGTTTATGGATTTGGTTCGTGCGGCCTGCAGTTCTGTCTCGGCGGCGAAGGGTGCCGTTCCCGAAGGACCTGGCGAGGCGCGGATGTATTTCAAGGGTTCCTGGTGGAAGTTGACGTTCAAGGAATGCGATGCTTCGACCAGTATCGTCGACCGTCTCGACGTCTCGGTCCTGCAGAATTCGATATTGCGTCCGATACTTGGGATTGACGATCCGCGCACATCCCACCGGATTGATTTTGTTGGCGGGATCCGTGGTACTTCAGAGTTGGAGAAGCGTGTTAACAGCGGCGAGGCGAAGGTCGCCTTTTCGATGTATCCCACGTCATTGGAACAGTTGATGGACATTGCCGACGCCAATGAGATCATGCCGCCCAAATCGACCTGGTTCGAACCCAAGCTCCGCGACGGTCTGTTTGTCCATGAAATATGATGTAATCAGGAGGGTATTGAAATGAAAGTCAAGAATGGTCAGATTTATCTGGAAGACGTGCCTGTGACGGAATTGGCGAAAACCTACGGTACGCCGACATACGTGTACGAGGAAAACAGGATTCGCTGCAATTTCCGACGCGCCTTGAAGGCATTCCAGAAATACTATCCCAACTTCAGGTTCTTCTACGCCATCAAGGCAAACAACAACCTGGCAGTTGCCCATATCCTTCGTCAGGAAGGGGCGGGAATTGACGCCGCTTCAGTCAACGAAATCCTGCTGGCGAAAAAACTCGGCCTGGGCGGAACAGACGTGATGTTCTCGGGCAATTTCCTGTCTGACGACGATATCCGCCAAGGCTTGGAGTCTGGCGTGATCTTCAATTTGGACGATATTTCGACCCTGCCTCGCGTACTGAAGTTCGGGAAGCCCGAGTTCTTGTCCTTCCGCCTGAATCCCGGCTATGGCCAGTGCGAGGTGGGCGATTTTGTCTGCAATGGCGGTCCTGACGCGAAGTTCGGTGTCCATCCTGATCAGATCATGGATGCCTATCGCTTGGCGAAGGAAGCCGGGATTACCAGGTTTGGTGCCCACATGATGCCTGGATCCTGCATTCGCGATCCCGAGTATTTCCGCTTCATCACGGAATTGCTGATGGATAACATCGGCAAGATCGGCAAGGAACTGAATATCAACTTCGAGTTCATCGACTTGGGCGGCGGCCTTGGCATCCCGTACAAGCCGGGCGACCATACGCTTGATATCGACGAGGCGGCAAGGTTGGTTGCCGAAGTTTTCACGGAAAAAATCGCCGAATACGGCTTGCAGCCCCCGCGCCTGATGATGGAGCCCGCCAGGTACTTTGTCGGAGATGCCGGATATATTGTTGGTACGGTTCATTCGATCAAGGATTCGTATAAGCGCATTGTCGGGACCGACGTGTCGATGAACACGCTTGCCCGTCCAGCGATGTATGGCGCATACCACCACATTTACGTCAATGGTCGCGAGGACGAGGAGCGCAAGCCGGTCGGATTGTGCGGCCAGGTTTGCGAAAACACAGACTTCTGGGTGAGGGATCGCCCGTTGCCCGAGAATATCAGCCTTGGCGACTTGATCGTTGTTGAAAACGCAGGCGCTTACGGCTACGCGATGAGCTACCAGTACAATGGTCGCTTGAAGCCTGCGGAAGTGATCGTGAACGGAAACCAGCACTGGCTCGTTCGCGAACGTGAAACCATCGAGGACCTAGTCCGCAATGTGACCGTCCCTGGCCACTTGCTGAAGTGAGTCCTCCTGACGAAGTGGGCGAGACCTTTTTTTGACGTGAAAAATAAAATCTGCGTGATTGCGTTTATTGTGTGTCATGCTACCGTAGCATGGTCTTCAAAACTTCGACATACATTTTCAAACAACAAGGAGAACTAACAATGAAGAAAATGGCACTGTTACTGTTGCTGGCAACATTTGGAATTGCAATTTGCCAGGAAGCTGCCCCGGAAGCCCCGGCGGCACAACCCCAAAAGGCCGCCGAAAGAGGAGGCGGAAGACCGGGACGCCCACCACGTCCAGATCGCCCCAATAGACCTGGGAGAGGACAAGGGGGAGAAGGCGGGGGAAGGCACCTCGAGCAAATGGCCAAACGCTACGAGGAGGTCGCAGCGGAAATCATGAAGGAATTTGACAAGAACCAGGACGGAAAACTGGATGAAGCCGAGGAAAAGGCATTCCAGGAAGCCCTTGAGGCGACCCGTCAAAAATTGCAGGTCTACAGCCAATACAATCGGATGAAAGTCATCGATGTCGACAAGGACGGCAAGCTCTCCGATGAAGAAAAGGCGAACGCAGTGCGACGCCAGCGCGAAGCAGGACTACATGGTGGCCAAGGTGGACCGAACCAGCGCCCCCCACGCCAAGGACAGCGCGGAGTACAGCAAGGCCAGGGGGGAAACCAGCCGGAGAACCCACCCGCCGAAGCCGAATAATCCGCAAGCGCTAGACTGAACCATCAAAACAAATCCCCGATGCCAACATAAGGTGTCGGGGATTTTTTGTGTTGCAAGAAAATGCGAAGCCTTTAGGTACGAGTACCCCAGGTGCCTGTACTCGAGCGGTGTTGCCGGTCAAGCGGCTGAAAATGGCACATCCCTAGTCGGACGGGGTCGGACGGGGTCGGACGGGGTCGGACGGGGTCGGACGGGGTCGGACAAGGTCGGAGACATTTGGGGTGGCATCGGGGCACCCGGGGTGGTGTTTGGG
>DBPZ01000037.1 GCA_002305655.1 Lentisphaeria bacterium UBA1407
CGAATTAATTCAACTAAGTACTAGTCAGACCAGTCCGGCTAGAGATATCCTATTTTCAGCCCCTTGACCAGCGACACCGCTTGAGTACGGGCACCCCGGGTGCTCCTACCTGAACCTGTCTCGCTCCGAAGCGGGGCAAAACCGCCCAGCCCGTCCGACTGGGGCTTTGTCATGTTTAGCCGCTTTAGCGGCGACATCCCTTGAATACGAGCACCCCGGATGCCGTACCTAAGGAGCCATTAGAAAATTAAGTTTATTTTTTTGCCACTTTCCAGCAAAATATGGCATAAAATGACTTGCTATTTCGCGTGAATAATCATATACTTAAAAAATGTTTTATTTTCACCGATCTGGAGATCATTTATGGGCCTTGACGATTCAACCAGCAATTTTCCGATGGAATCGGGCGCACCGCTTCCATCGGAAAGCACGATTGTCATCAAGACCGAGGCTGATGGCACACTAATTCCTGGACGCCCTATCAGAGCCGATTTCAAGGATTTGGAGCTTCCAGGTTATGAATTGCTTTCGGAATTGGGTACTGGTGGGATGGGGACAGTCTTCTTGGCACGGCAAACCACGCTGGATCGCTATGTTGCCATCAAGATGATTCGCAATGAATTTGCGAAGATCCCGAGCTATGCAGAGCGGTTGCTTAGCGAAGCCAAGACGATGGCGGTCCTTAACCACCCGAACGTAGTAGGCTGCCACGATATCATCGAAACCGAGGACGGTTTGTTTCTGGTGATGGAATACATCCCCGGCCGCATGACGACTCGCGACCTGTTGGTCAGGTATGGTCCCCTGCCTGAGCAATTGGTCATACAGCTTATGATCAATGTGCTTTCAGGACTGGAATACATCCATCAAAAGGGATTTACCCACCGAGATTTGAAACCAGACAACTTGCTGGTACTCAGGGAGATGCAAGAAACACTTCCTAATGCCGAGGATATCTTCAAGCAACCCGGAACACGCGTGATAATCTGCGACTTCGGAATTGCCCAATCGGGTGACATCAAGACCGATTCCGATATGTCAACCACGGTTGTAGGCAGCCCGGCGTATATGGCGCCCGAGCAGATGTACATGCCGGAAAAAGTCGATTTCCGCACGGATATCTATGCATTGGCAGGCACTGCATACTACTTGTTGACAGGTCAACCACCCTTTACGATGACTGAACGCGACCCATTGATGGAGCACAAGCGCACCCATCCCATTCCCGATCCCAGGGAGCTGGCACCCGATACCAGCCCAAAGCTAAGCGCTATCATCGCTCGCATGGGAAAGCCCCATCCCGATGACCGATACCAAAGTTACCAGGAACTGATTGACGACCTCCAACTCCTACTGATGAACGATGTATGGTTCACGCAAACGGGGAAAAAGGAAAAGAACAGGGCTTTCAGAAATGGAATTTTCCTTACGCTAGGCATTGTCATCCTCATTGCCACCATGATTTTGTCCGTTGAAGTAATCGAGAAATCATTTTTCAAGCCCGTGGAAATCTCCCTTGCGCAGTCGATTGGTTTTTGGGAAGAAGCTGGCTTGCAGGCATGGCAACGCATGCCCCCCGACATGGAGGAATCGAAAGTCTATCTAAGAGGACGCCAAGATCCATTGCCTATCGTTCTGAAACGGCCGATTTTCAACGAATCAAAAGTCGAATTCAAAGTACGGTTTTTCGGTGGAACGAAACTTTCCTTTGGCTTGTTGGATGAAAACAACGAGCGTCTCAAGATCACCTGGACAAGAGACAATCCGAAGACAATGGACCTGATGATGTCGATTGACGGTCGATCAAGCATCTTCATCGGCGATCTTCCATACAGTCCCGCTCGGATATGGAAGACGTTCAGGTTGGAAGCTGACGGCAAGCGGTTCCTGATCTTGGCGGAGGGCAAAATCATTGGCGTCGCCAACTTCAAGTCACCGCCAGCCAAACCGCAATTCTTCGTATTTCTGGAGGAATGCCGTTTTGCCGAACTCAAGGATGTGTTCCTGATTGAAAAGTTTAACAAGCAGGAAGGATCCGAGCCAGTCGCTCAGGAAAAATGATCTCCAGCAAATTCAGCTTTTTTCGGAGCGGGATTTACGCCAGCGTCTTGCCGTCGATAGTACCAATTGCAATTTCGAATTCGCCTTTCCGTGCGACTCTATCTGCCCTGCCATCCTTGATCCAAACAACGGTATCCGAGGCGGAGAGCATTTTCATATCGTGAGTTGCCGTGATGATGGTGATTCCGAATTCTGATTTCAGTTCGCCGAGGAGGTTGATGATTTCCTCTCCAGTATGCAGGTCGAGGTTGCCTGTTGGTTCGTCGGCAAGTACGATAGATGGTTTATTGACCAATGCCCTGGCGATGGCGATACGCTGTTGCTGTCCGCCGGAGACCTGTGACGGAAGGTGTGTCAATCGATGTCCGAGTCCGACGACTTTGAGAATATCTGCAGCGGCATCCCTGGCTTCAGAAGGGGATTCGCCTGCGAAGATTCGCGGGAGCGCCACGTTTTCAAGGGCTGTCATGGTCATAATAAGGTTGAAAGACTGGAAGATGTAGCCCATTTTATGGCACCTAACCCAGGCGAGCTGCTTTTGGTTCAGTTCACGAAGGCAACATCCATCGACTTCCACGCTCCCATCAGTCGGCCTGTCGAGTCCACCGACCATATTGAAAAACGTTGACTTTCCAGAACCCGACGGTCCGAGGATCGAGAGGTATTCGCCTCGCCTGACATCCAGGTCAATGCCTCGGAGCGCGTGAATTTTTTCAGCGCCCATGGTATAGACTTTGGTAACCCCTCTAGCCTTGACGATGATATCTTCTTTTTGTTCGGTTGTCATTCTTCTACCCTCATAGCATCGACGGGCTGTTTCTTTGCCGCCATATAGGCTGGAAGTATCGCTGCGGAAACGGAAAGCAAAGTCCCGATCAGCAATGAGACCAAGAGCGCATTAAAGACTCCAACCCACGGGAAATGTGTCGCAACGTGACCTTTATAACTGGAGAAGGCAACGACAATCGAGACGATGAGTCCCAAGATGCAGCCCAGGCAAGTACCGGCGACGCCCTGGACCGAGGACTCGATGAAGTAGCTTCGGACGATGAACCCGTCCAATGCCCCCAGGCATTTGAGCGTCCCGATTTCCTTGATCCGTTCCGTGACACTCATCAGCATGGAATTGACGATTCCTACAAAGCAGGCGAGGAGCGACAGGATGATCAGCAATACGATGCTGTCATTGGAGCTTTCCTCGTGGATTTCGACTCCCGCGGCTTGCAGAATCGCATCCAGCACGGGATCACGTGCTTCCACCAAAGCCTGGACGATTTCATTCATCACCTGCATGTACGTGAGGAAGGCGATAGCCAGCACCACGCCAGACATCGTGATGAGTGAACGGAAGAAACGGCGTTTTATTCCAGCCCAGCTGACATTGAGCGTAACGGCCCAGCTGACGTGCTTTTGTTCCGGTATGGTTTGCTGCTGCATAGTCGTTGCCACCTGTTATTGCCTGTTCAAGTCGATGCCAAGACGCTTTTGCATCACGAGTGAAATAATCATCGCGATCAAGACGATGACAAGTTCTCCGATGATGAGTCCGATGAACAATCCACGCACTCTTACATACGTATGCTTATTGGCGTACTTAGTCACCAAGGATTTTGCGAGCCAGCCCAGCAGGATGGAGAACCAATATGCTGACATCAGCGGGTTGACGAGCATGATCAGTCCGATAGGATGCGGAAGCCAGAACGCGGTTTGCCTGAAGTAAAGCAGAGCCGCCATCAGCAAAGCGCCGAAAAGAAGCCATCCACGTATGCTCCAGGAGGCAGTCGGAGGAACCTTCGAAATGTCGCCAATGCCCGTGAACAGCGACTTCGGGAACTGGGAATAGAACCATGAATGCATCGCGTCAGCACCATGACCTGGTTCATAGCACATCATGATGGCAACGCCGATGGCGACGACGCAAGCGACCCCGATGCCCAAGACTACGCCAACGTGGTACTTGATGCGGGACATCTTGGCATCGTCGCGAATCTTAAGTGCATTAGCCATCGCCGGTGCAATAAAGGTCTTGATGTCGAGGAACAGAACCGCGTAGTAGATCATCAGCGGTGCGAAAAGATGGGGTGCCGTGAAGGACTTGTCAAAGCCAAAGATATGCCTGATATAGTGGAATGGGGAAGTCCATGCCTGGAAACCCAGGACGCCGCCTTCTGCCACTGCCCGAACCAAGCCGATCGTGATGACGATGATGACAGCATAACCGCAGACGGCGTAAACGATATGGACGTGCATCACCTTCCAGAGGATGAGAATCAACGCCAGCGAGCCGAGCAGGAAGACAGCAGAAGCCGATCGAAGCTCACGCCGTTCCTCCGTGGTCACATTCTCAAGTTTATCTGGCTTAAGGACGCATAGGATGACAGATCTGCATTTCCATAGGACGAGCGATGCGAAGACCAACAATGCGCCACCGCCGATAGCCGTTCTGAAATTGAGCGTGTACCACCATTCCGATGGGAAGGAAGACTCGTTGGAACCATATCCTAAAGCCACGAGAATCATGAGGATAATCATGTAGAAGATATGGAAGAACCAAAGCGAGAACGAGACCTTCTTGGGGATGAGGAATGCGAATCCAATCATTATGAAGAAGACCATCGAGCGTGCGCCTGGAACCAATGCCTTGAACATGCTGTTACGGATGAAAGGAGTCCAGGAATTGTTCAGGTCAAGCTGCTGCAAGCCTGGAAGAACACCCGTACGGCAAAGAACGTTCCAACCCATCACACTGGCAGATATCGCAAAACCAACCCAAAACAGGCCGTTCTTGTAAACCGCAGGAATAATGTCCTTCGGACCAGTCTGACCTTCGTCCAAGCCAACAATGACCTCGGGAAGCTCCATTAACGGAAAAATCAACTTCTCGTTGTAGGCCCACTGGCGGAAAATCAGCAAATTGAAGGAAAGCAGAATGAGATAGGTGAGAGCGACAACTATACCCCAACCAATCAATGGACGAATCCAATGCGACCAGGGAACCTGACCGATGAAAAAGCGAGACAGCGATGCGTCAAAATCAGGGAACTGGGCGAGGATTTCGTCAACCTTTTCATTTTTCCTGCTGGTTGTATGCCAATCTCCAGCCAGGTCTTCGATGTCCTTCATGGTCTTGGAAACTCGTTCGCAGATAACGATTTCCTTGTTTTTGCGCTCGATTTCCTTTTTGTTGTCCTCGATGTCCTTTTGGATATCTTTTCGATCGGAGACCAGATCGTCGATTTGCTTTTCGTAACGCCTCATATCATCAAGTGTCGCGATACGTTTTTTCTGGTTGAGTTCAGCCAATTCGGCATTGATGTTGGCGACTTGCTGAGCCAGCTCGGTATCGGTTGATGTAAGCACGAGGATGTCGTCCAGAATGGCTTTCGTCTCGGAGCATGGCCTGAGAGCCTCGATGGCTTCCAGCAGGATTGCATCACCTTGGCTTTCATTGATTTTTGCGACCTTGAGCTTATCTGCTGCCTTGCGTCCGTTCCTGAGCCTGGCCAATCGTCTGAAATATGACGAGGCGTCATCTTCCATCGTGAATACAATTCCAGGGTAGGATCGCTTTTCTGGGGGCAATCCTCGTCTGAAAAGTTGTACTTTATCGAATGCCTTTTGGTCGTGTTCCTTGAGGATGTTACGCCTTTCGGTCACGATGATTTCTTGTGCGTCAACGAGTTTTTGTTGCTCTTCGATCGGCTGTACAAAGGTTTCCCGTTTTTTCGTCAATTCCTCGGCTTTGAGAATAAGCTTATTAAGTTTTTCCTCTTCTTCCTGGTTAGGATTGGCGGTCATTTTGGCGAGTTTATCCTGAAGTGCCTTGAGCTCGTTTGGATTTCCGTTTTTATCCTGAAGCGCCTTGATCTGTTCCTTGAGATTTGGGATTGCCCCTGGTACGACTCCGTATGTCCTGGCCTCCTGAATACGGATTTTTGCGTTGGTTGCCTGAATTTCCTGTGTTGTCCGATCCCGTTGCCTTGCCAGTTCCGAGAGCTTGGTTTGGAGAGGGGTTAGGATGGCGATTTCCGCAGCGTATTTTTTGGCGAGTTCCGAGGTTCCGGGTTCCGAGATGAAGAAGTTTTCGTTGATGTAGGGTTCCACGTAGCGATTCCATTCTGTCTGGTCGTTGTTCCATTCACGGTTGAAGAGACCGCTGATGATCGGAACGACCTGGCCAGTCAAACCAAACGTCGAAATGCCTGATGAAACCATGCACATCACGAAGATGATCAGCAGTTCCGGGAGGGACAGCGGCTTGATGATACGGACAAGACGCAGGGCTGGATTGACCAGAACGACAAGGATCGGAAGCATGATGAACGGAAACAGGGGAAGCTGATTGCCGGAGGGAAGCATCCCCTGGCGATTCTCAAGCACCACCGTCAATGCCGCAAAAACCCCGGAAAGAATCATTCCGATGATGATTGAACGTATGGTTATGTTGTCGTTTTCGTTTCGCATTTCTGGGAACTCGCTTTCTGGAAAAAGTGTGGTTTTATTGCGTCTTAGAAGATGAGCGGAGCCATCATCTTGTTAAGGATGGTGAATGCGACGGAGACCATGCCGATAAGTCCCATTCCACAGGAAAATCCCGCAAGCAGGATTGGCGTGTATTTCATCCACGTGTCGCCGAATCGCTTCCTGAAATAGTACCGTCCCACCAGCGCCCCGATAAGCTCGAAGACGACGCCGGATGGGGTCGATTGCCCCAATCCGCGGACCATGCCGAAAATCAGGAGGGTGGGCAACCCCATCATCGAAAGGGCGATGAACGATATCACGCCTGAACCCAAGCCGATCAGGACGTACTTGCCGCGCAACGCCTCCATGAATATCGAGCCGCCTTCCATCGTCGAACTGAACGTCAAGCATGTGTTCTTCGCACTGAGTTCCCACATTTTCTGTGCGTAGGGATAGGCTGCCGACGGCACTTCCGCCATGCTCCAAAGCATCGTGGAGAAGACAATTGAGGCGATGATGATGATCGGCACCGTGACGATCTGCGTCTTGATCTGGCTGCTGATCTTCGTTCCCGTCAGTTCAAGGACTCGGAAGTTGACGGTTGCGACGCCGTAGTTGGGAATTGGAGCCGGTGCGAACCAAATCTTGACTCCCTTGTATCCGCTGAGAATATACGTCGCCTCCTTGATGTATGGGATGGAGAGCGCCTGACCGCATAATCCTTCCAGCTTGGCTGTGGCGTACGAAAGCAACGGGGTCAGGACAAGGGCGTAAAACACGAAGAAGTGCCATGGGAAGCCCTCGATGAGCCAGCAGGACAGACCAATCCAGAACGTGTTCGAGAAGATGTAGATGCCGAGCGCGATCCAGATCGAGAAGTCGCCGCGCCGTGGATCATTGATGAACAATCGCTTCCAGGTGGATGAGCGGCGTTCGCCGGTGAGCTTCGCGGCCAACGATATCGCATGGCCTTTGCGATGGCGCCAGGCATTGAACATCGGAGTAAAGATCTTGCCGATGGAGACCGTGGTGATCGCCAGGGTCAGACCCAAGGAAAATGAGAGATAGAAGTCGACATTGTTGGAATACAGCGTATTGATCACGTCCATTTGAGGATCCCAATGGGACAGGATGCCGTACTTGTAGAGGATCGGGTTGAGCGCCATGGTGAAAACGACGCCGAAGGCGCCGCCAATGACAGCCCAGAACGGGAGGACCATTCCCTGGAAGAACCAAAGCAGGTTGAAGCTGATGTTCATCGGGGTGGCGGGCAGGATCTTGGAGATCGCAGGAGTAAAGTCCTGCCAAGGGATTGGGAGGGGTTGGATTGGCTTGTCAAGCAAGGCGCCTGATATCGCTGGAACCGCGATGTAGAACGAGCCGAATGTCAGTCCCAGGACAGCGCCGATTGAAAAGCACCTCCATCTCCAGCGTTCCGTGTTCTCCTTCGTCTGGGCTAGTGCGGTAATACCCGCCGCCGCTACAGGAGCCATCGGGAACGGAAGCTCTTCAACGTCATTGGTGATGCGGTACAAAATGTATCCAAATCCGTACTGGTCGAGACGACTGACCAGCAATCCGACAATGATCAGCAGAATCGGCCCTAGCCAAGCCTTGGTGAAAAACGTATGGCCTTGCTCGCGAATGACTTCCGCCGAAGGCGCCCACCAAGAAGGAATTTCCTGGGCGACACCCATCGCATTGGCGTATTCCGATTGGACCAGGTACTGGTTCCAAAGCAGTCCCTGGAACGGGGAAGCCATCGCCAAACCCGCCATATAGTAGAAGATGTAGATTTCCTGCATCTTCAGTTCCTTGAAGGATCGCCGAGCGATTTCCGCGAAGAGGATGATGGTCACCCACCGAGCGGCAGTGTCCATGTTGGCTTCGGGACCGACCACCAGCGAGAGGTACATGCTTCCTGGCATGATCAGCATGCCCAAGAAGACTGCGCCGACGACTGTTTTCCAGGTAAAGCCGTCCTCGAAGTGCTCTGGCGGCTCCATCAGGCGCCTATATTGTTCCAGCTCTTTGTCTTGGATGTATCTTGCCATTTTGGTTCAGGCTCTCGGTTGAGGTGGTTACTACTTGTCTAATCGTATCAACGGGCTTGGTGGTCCCAGGGTTATTTATTGAAGAGCTCCTTGCCCATCTTCGCAAAATCGGCATGTTCTGCCGGAGTCAGGTTTCTCCAGTACATCAGGTATGTCCTGAGTTTTTCGAGGAACGGCATATTTGTCGCTGTCCAGTTGGAATCTTGTCCAGATCTTCTGGTATTGAGCATGACGAGCCTGAAAGCCTGGACCTTTTCGTCATATTGGGTTGTGAACTTGAGTTGTTGCGTCACGCCCAAGTCGAAAGGCGCCAGCGCCACGTTGTAGGTCATGATCAGGATATCGCGCCCTTCGTCATCCTCGTCATGCTTGACGGATTCGAATTCCGCAATCAGGTCTCCGAAGGAGGCTTCGGTGAATCGTGAAAAGTAGTCTGAAAGGTATCCATTGATGCCGTAGATCAGCTCATGCTGGTAGATGAAGGGGAAGATGACGGGCATCTGCTTGCCATCGTGCTCCGGCAAGGACCACTTGCGCTTGCCGGACGGAACCGCAGCGCGGGTGGCGACCACAGAAGGATAGATGGTGGACAGCAAGACAACCGCAATCGTGAACATGATCACATAGACGACCGAGAGAGACGAGAAGTTGAGGTTGATGCTCTTGACCCAACCCGTCTTCGTCAGCAAAATGCTGGTGGCCTGACCAATCAGGTAGCCGCCAACGGAACCGATGACGCTATACACAAATGCCTCGGCCAGGAAGAACATCCCGATGTGGGTGGGATTCAAGCCGACAGCATTGTAAATCGCAATTTCGGCCTTGCGCTCATATACAGAACCCAACATGGTATTCAGGATGATCGTCGAGGAAATCAATAACGGAATGATCAGAAACGCCATGCCCCCGATCGAGGTGCGATAGCCTTCGCCGACATAGTAGACGCCAGGAGTCGTGTCACGGTCGCCGTCAGCAATCTTGAATGGCTCGGTGGACGAAATGAAGAACTTGGAGGCGTTGGTAATCGTGAGAAGCTCGTCAACGACGGGCCAGAGCTTTTCGCCTTCTTTCAGCTTCGCAGAAATGCTGTAGGGCTGGCCGCCGACTTTGCGGAGCGTATCAACTGGCATGATGACAAGTGACGCCAAGTCGGTGTAGAATACGCCGTCATCGGTGGATTCCTCGTCGCCTGAAGCCATTGCCGTCAAGGCCTCCGTGGTATCGCCACCGCCCTGCTGGATCAGGTTTTTAATCGGGATGAGAGGACGCTGGTTAATGTCCTTGAATTGCAGGAAATCAGCATCGGAGAGAAGACCAACGATTTTATAATCGCGTCCTTCGTAGGTAAGTGTTGCCTTGGAGTAGGTTTCGTCCGTCAAGCCTAGCGCCTTTGAGAGGGATTCCGGAAGAACCACTTCGTTGGCGTCATCGGAGCTGAAGAATTTACCATATTTAATTGGGATTGGACCGATGAATCCATTGTCCTTCACGGGAAGTCCAAGGATCGCGTCGATATTGGCCTCGGCTCCATTGTCAGTCATGATTCTGAATGGGAGCGTACCTCCGTCCGAGAGCTTGGGGGGGATGAGCCATCTTCTGACTGCGAGGTCTGCGTGTCCATTGAGGATTTCCTTGAGTGTCCTGAGGGTCGCCTCGTCCATTCTGGCGTTTCCGGGCCAATGGTACATCAATCCCGTGTAGCTCGTATTCTTGGACCTGGAGATGATCGTCGGAGACAGGTTTTTGGTAATTGAAGTAAAGGCAAGCATGGTGAACGTCACGAGGATGACGGTCACTGTGGTCAATGCTGTCCTGATGCGGCGCCGCTTCATGTTGTTGACGCCGATCAGCATCGCGGATTGGCCAACGTTGGAGAATCCGACTTCGCCCGCGTCCATTTTCGTCGCAGGCCTGAACAGCAGGGTCATTTCACCTTCGAATCGACCATGCAGGATCTTGATGACGAAGAGCCCCAAGCCGCCCATCACGAAGGCGATGAAAATCGCTTCGGGCGCCTGGGCGACGCGGAACGCGGGATGGATGTTCCGGAATACCACGAACGTCAAGGCGAAGAATATGCAGAACGCGACCATTTCATGCTCGATTCGCTTGAACTTGAATAACAGTTTTTCCGTGAAGAAGCAGAATGGAAGCATCAGGGCCAGATAGAAGACGACTGCCTTGAGCATGTCGTTGGTGACTGCAGCCATCCGCTTGTAGGCTTTTCCGTGTGCTCCGATTGCCTCGTGCAAATTTTTCAGGTAGCCCATCCAATTGAGTTTCTTCTTGGCGTCCTTCATCCTTTCAATCGCCTTGTCACCACGCTCTACAAAGGCTTTTGCCAAGGCGTCCGAGGTACCGGAGAGGCGCTCTTCGCGTGCGTGGTTCAGGATTGACAAATCCCCGGAAGCTGTTTCGAAAAAGTCGTTTCCAATGCCTTGGCTGTACTTGAAGCCATCGCCCTCAGGATTCTCCTCAGTGGCATTGAGGGCAAGAATGCGTTCCGAGGTCAGGAGCTTGATCGCCTCGTCGCGTTCCAGGAAGACGGATACGGGACCTGCGAATCGAACCATCGCCTTTTGGGAGAACGTGCACCCGATTCCGGCCATGCCGAACTTCTTGGGAGCAGTATTGAGGCGACCATCCAAGATGAGGAACGTATTCTCGGTAATGGCAGAAACCCCGATTGCCGCAGGATTGTCGCGAGTGTAAATTGGATATTCGACGCAATCGAACATCGCCAGCGTCTTGGTGGTGGCGCCTCGTTGGATGGTGGAGGACATCTTGCTCTCGGCATCGCCTGCGTCAACGACCTGCTTGACGACCGTGAAGTCCTTGTCAAACTTGAATGCATTGGGGAGGAGTTGCGGTGCGGTAATGCCGTAGAAGACTGCAACTGCGCGCTCGTCGGTCAACGCCATATATCCTGTCATCACGTCGCCCGAGGTCACGACCTTGGAGGCGTCGGCGGGATTGTGGAGAACCAGGGCGGAACCCGGCACAGGGAGCTGCGGGAGAACCGTTGCGGAGAATTCGTCAAATTTGAACGCCTTGACCTGTATTCCCCATGCCGGCTGCCAAGTTCCCGCCCTAGTCGTCGGATTTTTCAGGTCGGTGGTGCTTGTCAGGACTGGTACCGCCAAGGTTTCCTTCAGGAGTTCGGGGATGAATTTCAGCGAGGACTCGAAGAGTTTCTTGTCCAGGTTGGCGGCTATGTCCGAGGTAAGGAAGAGGTTGCCGTAATCGGTATAGAGGTTTCTCAGCGCAAACGCCGGGGTTGGTCCTGCCGCCTGGTAGATGGCGACGGTTTCGGATTGCTTGGGGAAGAAATGTCCTTCCGCCAGGCCGCCTTGCTTGGTGAGGGCATCCACGAACTTAATGTTCTCAGGAATGACGCCCTTTCCCTGGAGTTTGTCCGCCGCTTCGGCCGAATTGATGCCAAACTTGTGCTGCCATCTGTCGGCGCACATGAAGTCATGGGCGGAAAATCCGATATGTCCATTTTGGAAGGTAAGTTCCAGAGCCACGGCAAACTTGACTTGACGCTTGCCCAATGTTGCCCTGATGGAGTTGTTCCTGACAACGGTATCCAAGGCCGTCTGGTTAAGCCTCGACCAGTTCATTCTGGTGGAGACGATTTCGTCCACGTAGTTCTTAAGGATCTTCACCTGCAAGTCGTTCAAATCCTTCAGTTCGGTTCTGATTCCGACCTTGTTGAAGAGGGTAAGGACTTGGACATAGTCATGACGTGCAGTTTCCAAACGATTGCGCTTGCTTTCGATTTGGGAAGCGTCCAGGTCGTCGCGCCTGCTTAGCCTCAGTTGTTCGGCCTTGAGCTTGTTGACTTCTCGACGCGCCAGGTCGACAAGCGGCTCCTTGACGGTGAAATTCTTTCCCGTAGTCGAATCCATCAAATCCCTGAGGGCGACAAGTGTTTGATTGGCATTGTTGTATTCTTCCGAATCCTTGCTCGCAAGTAGATTTTTCTGAAGTGGCTGGTAGTGCGAAAGGAGCATCTTCTCCTGCCTGAGGTCGGCATTGATAGTATCGAGCAACCTTTCGACCTGTTCTCTTGGGGTCAGGAGATTCCAGGCAAGGATTCTGTCACCAAGGAAATTTCTCGTGTGTGCGTTGACTGCGCAAAGGACGACTCCGCGTTCCGGCGCGGATTGCCTATAGGTATGGAAGAGCCTGAGCAGCAATGAAAGGTTGGCGGCGTTTTGGGCACCCTCTGACAATCCCGGGACGATTGAGTTTGCGTCCATTGGGGCCGTGATGAGCGCCAGTTCGCCGTCGTAGGTCGGATTTGAACCCGGTATGATGACCCAGAGGTTTCTGAGCGTTTTGTTTTCCCAGCGTGAAGGTTCTGCTGTGACCTGGGCTTGGATTGCCCGAGACTTGAGTACGTCCCTGAAGAATTCCGAGTCTTGTTTCGTTGCGAGGAACCTTGGGATTCTGACTTCGGTTCCGGTTGCCTTGGCGATTGCGTCATTGTAGGCAGGCTGGGGATGATCCAAAAAGATGAAGCCGATGACTCCAAACCTGAGGACGCGCTGCCAATCGGCGCCACTTGCAAACTCCATGACGACAATCGCACCATTCAAGTCAACGCCTTCAGCGGAGGCAAGAGCCGCCTCGTCGCCAACACCCAAGTACACAAGGGGCGCCGAAAACTCACGCGCCAGAAAGTTGCCAGGCCGGAATGCGCCAGGCTGCATCGGATGGATCTCAATGCTCTTCCCGTTGACCTCAATCAATGTCTTCCCAGGCACAAAACATGGAACCCTGAACAACATCTCCCCATGTTCCAAACCACTGCGGGAAAACAAAGTCGATATGCGCTTCTCCAATAGCAAATTCCCAGGAGAGCCAGGATGGCGACTGCCTGTCCCGTTTAATAAAGGATCCAATCGCTGACCATGAAGAAATGCAGACGACACTACCGCCAAGACTATGATCAATCTCTCAAACTTAAGCAAGCTTCGCATCTGATGTCCCGATACATTGGCTAGTCATTACCTGTTGACGCAGATTCTCCCGCGACAACCCCGATCGATATGATGTTTCGCTGAGCAAGTGACTTCAAAAAGTCAGCCATGCACAGCTTCGCTTCGCGACCATTCACACGATATGTCTTCGAAAACACATCAACTAAATCCTGGACCGTGCGCTCTCCGTTGATCCTCTCAATGACAAACTTCCCAATCTCGTCCAAACGTACCCGATGAATCGATACAGGCTTCTGGAAGCGACCCCAAAAACCCTTTCGCCTGGAAACCGGGACGTGAGCAACCAGCCTGCCGCCACCGTCCGTCTCAAAAGTCACACCTGGATTGATCGCCGGAATGCTCCGCAACGCGTCGGCAGCCGATACACTTGGCTGGGAATGGCTTGATCTTGAACTGAATAATCCAAACATAAACTATGAAAAAAGCGTAGTTGCTAGACGTGTTCACCAGCGATATGCCCAATTCGGATGTCCAAATCCTCGCGCTTCTCCAACCGATCCACCTTTCCGTCTCTAATCCAGAGAATCCTGTCCGAGGCATCCAACATTTTCATATCGTGAGTAGCTGAAATAACGGTCACACCGTCTGATTCATTGAGTTCCTTGAGGAGATTGATCATTTCCTTGCCCGTCTGGACGTCAAGGTTGGCGGTGGGCTCGTCAGCCAGGATGATGACGGGATCGTTGGCAATGGCACGAGCAACGGCAACTCGTTGCTGCTGACCGCCGGACAACTCGAACGGACGGTGGAACAAACGCTCCCCCAAACCGACCTTGGTCAGGATCTTGGCGGCTTTCTCACGCGCATCATCGGCGCTAAGACCGGAGAAAATCATCGGAAGAGTCACGTTTTCCAAGGCGGTGAGCACAGGAAGGATGTTGTAGGATTGGAAAATGTAGCCGATCTTATGGCATCTCATCCAGGCGAGCTCGTAGGAATCCAGCTGCGCCAAGTCGATCTCATCCATGAAAACCATCCCCTCGGTAGGAGAATCAATGCCCCCAATCATGTTGAAAAGCGTACTTTTACCCGACCCGGAAGGCCCCATGATCGACAGGTATTCGCCGCGGTAAATGTCCAGCGAAATACCGTCAAGCGCCTTCGTGACCGCTTCGCCACTCCCGTAATACCGTTTTACATCCAATACACGGACGACAATATCCTTGTAAATGTCACTGGTCTCAGACATATCTGCTCTGTAAATGGTCCGATCGACTCAAAATCATTTGTCAAAAGTAAGTGAAAAATTACAATATAGTGATATTTGGAAAAATTACCAAATCTGAAAATTGGAGTTTTTTGAAACAAAGGCTATTTTTGTGGGATATGCCTTTATATTATGGTTATTGTTAGTGATTTTGTTTTTTGCCATGCGTTTGATAGTATTTGTGTGCAGTTCAAATCGTTCTCGCAGCCCCTTGGCGGCGTCCTATTTTTCATGGTTGATCCAATCCCGTGGGATCAGTGACATCACTGTAAGTTCTGCGGGCTTGTCTGTCCGTCATGGTACGACGTTATCCCATGAGACTCGCCAGGTATTGACCTCCAACGGGTTGACTGCCTTGGCTGTTGGAACTGTCCCATTGTTGCCGAAGCTTGTTCGTACGGCGGATCTGCTGATATGCATGACATCTCATCAGCAGGAGCAGATTGAGGCAAAGTTTCCGTCTGCCCGCGGCAAGTGCCGCCCTTTGATGTCGGTCTTGGAATCGTCCCGTCCGGTTATCGAGCCTGACAAAGGTTCGGTTGCTTCGCATCAGCATTGCCTGGACGAAATGAAACCCGCATTGGAAGCATTGTTGGATTTGGTCGAATAGCTAAAAAGGTGACATCTATGACAAGGATAAGCGGAATCTCGGCGAATTTCGAGCGTGAGCCATTGGTTCGTCCCTTTGGTTTCAAGGGCGGCTACATGCGCGAGATCTGGCAGACGGTCGCGGGACTGGAATCCTCCTCCGGCATTCGTGCTTGCGGCATCAATACTCAAAGTGTACTATGGTCTGATTCCGGTGTGTTTTCAAGTCATCTCGAAGCCTCCGGGAATGCATTGATGTTTGCGATGACCGAGCATGCGTTGCAATTGTGCAAGGGACGCTCATACGAAACACCCTTTGAGCTGCTGGACGAGTTGCTGCCGCAGGTCTGGGAGTACGGCAAGCGAATTACCGGCAAGGACGACCTGCGGTTGACCTTCGCCTTGAACGCACTGGTCGGAGTCGATGCGGCGGCATGGATCCTCTATGCCAGGGAGCACGGCCTCAAGTCCTTTGACGACATGCTCCCCGCCTGGTGCAAGGATTTCCTCCCTTGCAGGCACGAACAGGTCGCATCGATCCCATTGATGGCATACGCCATACCGATGGACGAAATCGTACGCCACGTCGATGAAGGATACTTCTTCCTTAAAGTAAAGATCGGCTCGGATCCCGACGGCGACGGAGATCCCGAAAAAATGCTGGAGTGGGACAAGGCGAGAATCAGCGCCATCCACAAGGCGATCGGAAACCGGGAAACACCCTATACCGAAAACGGAAAAATCCCATATTATTTCGATGCCAACGGACGGTATGATACCAAGGAACGCCTGATGAGATTCCTCGACCACTGCAAGGCCATCGGCGCCTTTGACAGGATCGCCGTCGTTGAAGAACCCTTTGCCGAGGAGAACAAGGTCTATGTCGGCGACCTGGGCATCAGGGTCGCGGCTGACGAAAGCGCCCATTGCGCCGAAGACGTCGCCGAGCGAATCGAACTCGGTTACGGTGCAATCGCACTGAAGCCCATCGCCAAAACCCTGAGCATGACCATGAAGATCGCCAAGGTCGCCAAGCTGGCGAACATCCCGATGTTCTGCGCAGACTTGACCGTGGGACCAATCCAGGTGGACTGGAACAAAGCCGTGGCGGCAAGGCTGGAACCCCTGCCAGGCTTCAAGGTAGGCGTCCTGGAAACCAATGGGCACCAGAACTACAAGCGTTGGGAAACCTTGCAGTCATATCATCCACAGGCTGGGGCGCCGTGGACAAAAGTCCACAATGGATGCTTCCAGCTGGACGAAAAATTCTTCACGCAGTCAGGCGGGATCCTGAAGGATTCCGACCACTACAAGTCACTGTGCTGGTGAGCTAACTAGAAAAAAAATCAATTGAAAAGTCACAGGAAAGGAACGATGCAGCTTGTTTCACCGCAAATCGAAAGTTTTCAACAGAAGTCATCTTGGATCCGCCGCATGTTCGAGGCGGGAATCGAATTGAAGCGCAAGTACGGGGAAGAAGCGGTATGCGACTTCAGCCTGGGCAATCCCGACCTGACACCGCCCGCCTCCATCATCGAAGGATTGAGGAACCTGGCAGACGAAGTCAATAAACCCGCAGGGCTCGGGTACATGCCCAATGCCGGATACGACGATGTCCGCCAGGCACTCGCAGAACACCTGTCTGCGGAGCAGGCGACGCCAATCGGCAAGGAACACCTGGTCCTGACCGTCGGTGCGGCAGGCGGTCTCAATGCCTTCTTCAGGGCTGTCCTTACTCCAGGCGAAGAGGTGCTCTGCCCAGCACCGTACTTCGTCGAATACGGATTCTACGTGGGCAACTACGGCGGCATCCTGAAGCCGGTCAATTCCCTGGAACCCGATTTCCGCCTGGACCTGAAAGGATTCGCTTCCGCAATCACAGAAAAGACGCGCGCAGTGATCATCAATTCACCCAACAATCCCTCCGGCGCGATCTACTCCAAGGAAGAACTCGAGAAGCTGGCGGCAATCTTGTCCGAGGCGACGGCACGCTACGGACGCCCTATTTTCTTGATTTCGGACGAACCGTACAGGTTCCTCGCCTTTGATGGCGCCCAAGTGCCGCCCGTGCTTCCCCTGTACCCCTACACCGTCGTCATCGGCTCCTTCTCCAAGAATTTGGCATTGGCCGGCGAGCGCGTTGGCTACGTTGCGATGAATCCCGCCATGGAAGGTGTCAAGACCCTGGTTTCCGGCGTAATCATGACCAACAGGATCCTGGGCTTCGTCAACGCGCCTTGCCTTGGACAACGCCTGATGAAGGCGGCACTGGGTACGAATGCCGATGCATCCGAGTACGTAATCCGCCGCAAGCTGATGGCGGAGGTCCTGACGGATGCGGGCATCGAATTCACCATGCCCGCAGGCACGTTCTACTTCTTCCCCAAGGTTCCCGGCGCCATCAGCGACGTGGAATTCGTCAATATCCTGGCAGAGGAAAAGATCCTGGCGGTACCCGGTTCGGGCTTCGGCTATCCAGGTTATTTCCGCTTAGCATTGTGTGGCGACACTGCGTTCATCGAACGCTCGCGCCAAGGCTTCAAGAATGCAGTCAAAATCGCTAGTCAAGGAGGCAAGAAATGAGACAATTAATCCTGTGCCTGACCATGGCATTGCCCTTGTTCTCAATGGCGCTCCCCAAAAAGGCAGCCATAGTCTACGGTCCTTGGGGAAACAATGCCTTCAAAAACGAATTCGACGGACACATCGCAAAGTACGGATGGGATTTCGACGTCGACAAGGACAAGTATAAAACCGAACAACTCCCACAATTCTCAGACAAGCTCAACGAGTACGGGCTGATCGTCGCAACATCCCTCGCCAACTATGTGGGAACCATCGACATGAAACCCTATGCGCAAAAATGGGTCGATTGGATCAAGGCAGGCGGAATCTTCATCGTCGTCGACGCCAATTACCACTCCGTCAACGAACTATGGGTCAATCGGTTCGGGCCGACGTTCGCCGTCGCAACCGAAAACTGCTCACGCCACACGAAGGGAGCAACCCCGGAGACGACAAAGGTCACCCTTGGGACACATCCAATCCTGTACACGCCACAAGCGCTGGGCGACGTGTTCATCAAGCGATACCAGCAATGGGGACACATCAAGACAACCGAGCCTTCCTGGCAACGCCTGATCACCTGCTGCGACGGATACCCGCTGATGGCCCTCCAGGAAGTGGGAGAAGGAATCATCCTGATGACAAGCGCCTCGTCGCTTAAAAACAATCCCATCGGCGGTGCGCTGATTGAAAATCTGACAACCTACCAGCTAGCAAAGAGCAAGGGCATCAAACTGCTGGCATTCCAGCGCGACCTGCCGCTGGAAGAGCCAATCACCCTCCCCAATGGCGTGAAATTGACCGTTGACGGGTACTGCCTGACCCGTGGAGGCAAGGCGTCCATCGCGCAAATCCAAGTCGATCCCGCCAAAATCGACGAAGTGACCGCAACGCTGACGTCGTCCAATGCCGATGGCTGGAAGACGAGCCAGAAGAAGACGGTCAAGGCGGATGCCGAAGGCAAGTTGGTGTTCGATTTCCAGTACGCCTTGATTTTCCGTGGCAATGTCAAGCATTCGCTATCCTTCGCCCATGGAAAGACCGAGTTGATGACATTGAATTGGGAGCAGGACATCGCACCTGCATTCAGCGTGAAATTCCTTCGAAAGCACCTGTATCCCGGTGACGAACTGGTCGCCCGCTTCAACCTTAACCTGGAAAAATTAGGCAGAGACAAGCTGGAGGGGTTCGAGGCGTCGATTGACGATGGATCCTGGAAGCCGGTGACCGTGACGGGCGAGAACGAAGGATGCGTGTTTGACGTGTCACCCCTGAAGCTGGGCGACCATCGCGTCGCCATGAGGCTCAAGTACAAGGACGGCTTCCTGGATTCATTGACCGGAGACGACAAGTCACGGGACTGGGGAACAGAATGCAAGGCGGAATTCCATATGCATCCGGAACCCAAGTACCGCATGCGGAAGGACCTGACCCTGCTGGAAAACGGAAAGCCATTCTTCCCGCTGGGATTCTACGACGTGTCCTGGAGCTTCTCCACGGAAGAACGCCTGGCGATGGTCCGCGACGTCGCCAAGTACGGATACAATGCCGTCCATGTCGGCATCCTCGGTTCCGAACGAAACAACGACAGCTACGGGAAATTCCTGGACGAATGCGCCAAGTTGAACATCCGGGTCATCACCGAATTCGGCTGCCCGCCCGAGGAAGTGATCCCCAAGTACAAGGACAAGCCCGCAGTGATGGGATGGAACCCCGGAGACGAACCCGCAGCAGCAGGAATCTCGCCCGAAACCATGTTCGGACGTTACGACAGCTTCAAGAAAATGGACTATAACCACTTGGCGTACACCGTCATCTGCATCCCGGCGCAGTACGGAAACTACTCCTCGGGCACAGACGTCCTCGCGCCGGACCCCTATCCAGTCCCAGGTCCCTTCGCCAGCGTCTTCAAGACGTTCTCGAGGGCAAAGCAGGAAGCAAACAAGTACAACACCGCACTCTGGGCAGTCTGCCAGGCCTTCGGAGGACAAAAATACGGCGACCGAGGCGGCTGGAAACGCTGGCCCAATCCACAGGAATTCAGGGCGATGAGCTACCTCTCAATGTTCGCGGGGGCAAAGGGAATCATATACTATACATATAAGGACGGGAGCTTTGACATCAGGCAGGCGCCAGACCTCTACGAAGCGGCAAAGACATTCCCTGCCGAATTGGAACAAGTTACGCCATTCGTGCTCGATGGGCAATTCAAGCTCCTGGCGGACAACGTGGACGGAATCTACGTGGGGCAGTGGACAATCGGAAACGAACAACGAACCGTTGTCATCAGCTCAAACAAAGACACCGCAGAAATCACCGTCGAAACAAAAGCCGATACGGTCCTCTTCGGCAAACCCGTGGGACTCAAGGCAAATGACGGCAAGCTCACCATCTCAATCCTTCCCGGCGAACGAGTCGTGCTTAAATGAAAAAAACCATTAAAGCAAAAATATAACGTTTGACAGATGAAAATATCGGGATATTGTTTCAAATTGAACAAAAACCATAATTTTCTAAAAATGACCACAATGCGCAGGGGTGACCGCTTTGTTTAACGTTGATGACTACATCGTAGATCTTCTTCAGCAGCAGGGGATGATCACAGACGAACAAATATCGCTGGCCAAGGAACGACTTCTTGGTGAGGACGGAACTGTCCTGGAAGGACTATATGCCCTGAAAGTCGTTTCCGAGCAGGACGTGATGCAATTGCTTGGGGCTGAGTATGGCATGGATACGTACGACTTTGACCATGCAGGCACGAAAGTCCCTCCTGAAGTCATCGGTCTTGTGCCCAAGGATGTCGCGTTGCGCTACAAGATGGTTCCCGTATCCTACTCGGGCGGCATGCTCAGGGTCGCCCTCGCCGACCCCGCTGACATTGAAAGCCTGGATTCACTCCGGTATCTCCTTAAAATGGAAATCGAAGGCGTGGTCTCAACGAAGCGCCAAATCGAACAGGCGATCAACTTCTACTATGGGAGCGCAGATGGCTCCGTATCGGAATTCCTGGAGGAAATGACCGAAGCCACCACAGACCTGACCGTTGACGCAACGCAAGATGTCACCATGGACGCAACTGCCGATGGCGGTGGTGACGATGCCGCGCCGCTGATCCGCCTGGTCTCGCTCCTCATCCTTGAAGCGTTCCGAACAAGAGCCTCGGATATCCACTTGGAACCACTGGAAAAACGCTTCCGCTTGAGATACAGGATTGACGGGGTCCTAAACGAAGTCCAGTCACCGCCGAAATACCTCCAAAACCAAGTCATCTCACGAGTTAAACTGATGGCGGGAATGGACTTGACAGAGCACAGAGTCCCCCAAGACGGACGTATCAGAATTACCGCCATGGGACGCGAACTCGACTTGCGTGTCTCGGATATCCCAACAACACACGGCGAATCAATCGTCATGCGTATCTTGGACAAATCCGGCGTCATGCTCGGAATCTCCGAACTGGGATTCTTTGAAGACGACCAGAAAACCATCGAACGAATCATCAATTTCCCCGACGGAATCTTCCTGGTCACAGGGCCTACCGGTTCAGGCAAGACAACCTCGCTCTACTCCTTCCTGCACGCACTCAACCAGCCGACCAGAAAGATCATCACAGCCGAAGACCCCGTCGAATACGAATTGTCGGGTATCAACCAAGTTCAGATCGCGGCTGATATCAACCTGACCTTCGCCGCAGCATTGAGAGCGATGCTGCGCCAGGCGCCAAACATCATCATGGTCGGTGAAATCCGTGACGCGGAAACCGGTGAAATCGCCATCAACGCAGCACTTACCGGACACTTGGTTTTCTCAACCCTGCACACCAACGACGCGCCTTCAGCCGTGACACGACTCATCGACATGGGCATCAAGCCCTTCCTCGTCGCGTCGTCAGTCCGAGCCATCATGGCACAGCGACTTGTCAGGAGGATCTGCAAATTCTGCGTCGAACCCCACGCGCCGACCGAAATTGAAGTCGAGAAGCTAGGCATCTCGCAGGCCCAATTGGAACAAGCGACTTATGTCCATGGCAGGGGCTGTACCGAATGCAACAAGGGTTACAAGGGGCGCCTGGGAATCTATGAGATTTTCATCTTGGACGCATCCATTGAACATTTGATCTACCAGATGGTGGACGCTTCAGTCATCCGCCGTCGAGCAATGGAAATCGGCATGCGCACGTTGCGCCAAGACGGAATGAGAAAGGCGGCCGCCGGCTTGACAAGCCTCGCCGAAGTGGTTCGCTTGACCGTACACGACGAGGCGTAAGCCTAGACTCGCGATGACAGGCACCGGAATGAAACGAAGAGCACGCTAACTATAGGAACCAAGCCATTATGCCAGCAATCGATATGGATGCAGAATCAAGTGTCATATGGCATTTGCTGTTGGATGCAGGAATCGCAACCGAGGAACAGCTCGAAGAAGCCTATGAAGAAAGCGTGATGAACAATCGCCCGTTCATCACGATCCTTTACAACTATGAGATCATCACGGAAGACAATCTCCTCCAGCTCATCGCTGAAAATATGGGCACAGAGGTTCATTCCTTCCACAAAAAGAAAGCTGACGAGGAAATCCTGGCCAAGATTACTACGGATACGGCCCGCTTCTACAATGTCATCCCCGTCGCGGAAGAAGGCGATACCCTCGTTGTCGCCGCCAGGGATCCGCTGAACCACAAGCTCATTGACGAACTCCCATTCGCCCTGAACAGAGAATGCAGGGTCCTCGTCGGATACCCGGCGGAAATCGATGAACTGATGGATGTGGTCTACCCAGAAGCAAACAACTCCGTCGAAGGCGTTCTCGATGAATTGGAGGCTATCCATCAAAACAGGAAAATCGATGTAAACGACGTGGCCTCCCTGGAACGCGCCGCCAATGACGCACCAATCGTGCGCTTCGTCAATATCATCCTTCAGCAGGCCATCAAAGACAAGGCTTCCGACATCCACTTCGAACCGTTCTCGGACGAATTCCGCATCCGGTACCGCATTGACGGAGCCCTCTTCGAAATGGCGCCGCCGCCAAAGCACCTGGCCGTTCCCGTCATCTCGCGTATCAAGGTCATGTCAGGATTAAATATCGCAGAAAGACGAGTGCCGCAGGACGGACGAATCGAACTCCGAATCAGCAAGCGCCCCATCGACCTGCGTGTGTCAACGCTCCCAACACGATACGGCGAATCTGTAGTCCTCCGTGTCCTGGACCGGGCAGTCGTTAACCTGGACCTGGATTCACTGGGAATGACACCCAAAACCGTCCATGACATCAGGGCGCTTATCACACGACCTAACGGAATCTTCATCGTCACCGGACCTACTGGTTCGGGCAAGACAACGACACTCTACTCCGGGCTCAAGGAAATCAATACCATCGAAGACAAACTTCTTACAGCAGAAGACCCCGTCGAATACGATATCGACGGCATCATGCAGGTGCCTGTGAGGGCGGCCATTGGAATGACCTTTGCTGCCGCCTTGCGTTCGTTCTTGCGACAGGATCCCGACCGAATCATGGTCGGTGAAATCCGTGACGTCGAAACCGCGAGTATGGCTGTCCAAGCTTCGCTGACAGGACACTTGGTCTTGTCAACCCTCCATACCAATGACGCCGCAGGTGCCATCACGCGACTGATCGACATGGGCGTCGAACCCTTCCTCATCGCCTCAACCCTGGTCGGCGTCCTCGCGCAACGACTCATTCGCCGAGTCTGCAAGAACTGCCAGGAATTCTACGATCCTGAAGATTTGGAACTCCAGCTGCTGGGCATTACCAGGGAAGATATCCAAGGCAAGCAATTCTCCCGAGGACGCGGATGCGAAATGTGCAACAACACGGGATACAAGGGACGAGTTGGCATTTTTGAATTGCTGAGCATCAGCCAAGAGATCCAGCTGCTGATCAATGAAAGGAAACCTACCCAGCTGATCAAGGAATGCGCCGTCAAGCAGGGAATGATTACCATGCGCGCAGACGGAATCAACCAAATACTCAACGGAGTCTCCTCCGCTGAGGAAGTGCTGCAATATACCGTGTTCTGATTTGTAATTCTTAGGAGTTCCCATGGCAAGATTCGAAATGTCAGATTTGTTGGACTTGGTACTGGAAGAAGGTGCAAGTGACCTCCATGTGCCTTGTTATTCGCCCCCAGTGCTGCGTATTCACGGTGAAATGACGCCTCTGGACACGGAGCCTATGNNNNACGGTTGACTTCGGGTTTGCATTTGGCGACCGTTGCCGATTCCGTGTTTCCGTCTTCAAGGCAAAAGGCGCTATCGGGATGGTCTTGCGTGCTATCCCCAACACAGTGCTGACCATGGAGCAGATCGGATTGCCCAACTCCGTGAAGGACGTCCTCTACAAACCACGTGGACTGGTTCTCGTCACAGGTCCTACCGGCTCGGGAAAGTCAACGACACTCGCCTCGATGATCAATATCATCAACGAAAACAAAAAAGACCATATCATCACCATCGAAGACCCAATCGAATTCTACCACAACCACAAGTCGTCAGTCGTAACCCAGCGCGAAGTCCACAATGACGTGCCGTCCTTCGCGGAAGCCATTCGGCGCGCCCTGCGCCAGGATCCCGACATCATCCTCGTCGGGGAAATGCGTGACTTGGAAACGATCGGCGCCGCCATCACCGCCGCTGAAACCGGACACTTGGTCTTCGGTACCCTGCATACCACCGGAGCCGCTGAAACCATCGACCGTATCGTCGACTCGTTCCCGACAACCCAGCAGGAACAGGTGAAAACCCAGCTGGCAACCTGTCTCGTCTGCGTCATCTCGCAGGTGCTGCTGAAGAGAATTGACAAGAAAGGACGTATCGCAGCCTTCGAAATCATGGTCAACACCCCGTCAATCGCCGCGCTGATCCGCGATGGAAAAACATTCCGCATCACATCAGATATCCAAACAGGCGCTAAATTCGGCATGAACACGCTGGACGCACACTTGATGCAACTCTATAATGACGGCAAGATCAACTATGGTGACTTGATTACCAAGTCGAAAGACCCCGAAGGCGTCATCCAAAGGATCCAGTTGGAAGCACAAAACAGAAATGCATAAGACACAAAACTTTATTACATATAGCACACTAAGGAAGGACTGACTGCCCGAGAAGGAGTAACTATGGCTAGATTCCAATATGTGGCTTATGACGCCAACAACAAAGAACGCAAAGGTATCATTGAAGCCGATACCGAGCAAGAAGCTGTAAATGCATTGAAGCAGCAGCAGCTGTTCCCAACCTCAATCGTCGCCGCAAAAAGCACGATGACAAGCCAGGCAACCGCAAGAGGCGGCAAGGGAATGGGGTTCGCTGCACCTAAAATCCCGCGCAAGGACCTGACAACCATGACCCGCCAGCTCGCAACGCTGCTGGAAGCAGGTCTGCCATTGGTCCGAGCATTGAGAACGCTGGAACGCCAGGCGCGCGGAGCAAGCCCGCAGCTCTGCAAGGTCCTCGGCGACCTGGGAGACCAGGTCGAAGGAGGCGCGACTTTCTCCGAGGCGCTGGCGGGACATCCAAAGTCATTCAACAAGCTCTATGTCTCAATGGTTCGCGCTGGAGAAGCGTCGGGCGCCATGGAAATCGTTTTGGTCCGCTTGGCCGAATTCATGGAAAAAGCCGCCCGTATCGCAGGCAAGGTCAAATCCGCGATGGTTTATCCTATTTCGGTCTTGTGTATCGCCGGTGGCATCACCGCAGGCTTGATGATCTTCATCGTCCCGAAATTCGAGAAGATGTTCGAAGAAATGCTTCCCGGCGAACCGATGCCCGCAATCACGGAGATCGTCATGGCCGCATCGCGCTTTTTGGCCGAAAAGGCACACATCGCATTAATCGGATTGATCGTATTCATCGTCTGCTTCAGATTGGCGCTCAAGACCAAGCTTGGAGCACTCGCCTTCGACACGGCATGCATCAAGGTGCCGCCCTTCAACGGGTTGGTCATCCGTACCGTGTCGGCACGATTCTGCCGTACCCTGGGCACTTTGATGGCTTCCGGTGTTGCCGTCTTGCAAGCACTGCAAATCGTCAAGGATACCTCGGGCAACGAACTCGTTGCACGGGCAATCCAGGACGTCCACGATGCCGTCAAGGAAGGTGAGGGAATGACAAAGCCCCTGGAAAAATCCGGCGTGTTCCCCTTGATGTTGTGCTCGATGGTTGAAGTCGGGGAGGAAACCGGTGCCTTGCCTGACATGTTGAACCGTGTTGCAGGCGTCTATGAGGAAGAAGTCGACCGCGCGGTAGAAGGCTTGACCGCGTTGATTGAACCGATAATGATCTGCTTCCTGGCTGTTGTCGTCGGCAGTATCGTTATTGCCATGTTTGCCCCGTTGGTCAAGATGATTGACAAGCTTGGTGGTTGATTGTTGACAATGGACTTTTGCGGAAAAAGGCACAAAAAAACGGAACCATCAGTTGTCATCTAGGGAAAGAAGGCTATATTAAGGGCGCATTTTAAACGAGTCGGGGCGTGGCTCAGTCTGGCTAGAGCGCTGCGTTCGGGACGCAGAGGCCGGAGGTTCAAATCCTCTCGCCCCGACCATTGTTTAACAAACTCATTCATAGGCGCCTAACCCTTACAAGGTCAGGCGCCTTTTTTTCGTTTGCGTAAAAAAACAAACTCAATGATGGCGGTGAGTTATGCAATCACATTGGATCTTCAATAAGGCAGTGCCGAACAAGCATCACGCGAAATGCTTGCTCTTGGTGCTGGTGTCCCTGTGCTCATTAATCGCAACTGCGGTGGATTTGCCCTACGAACTCGAACTGGACATCGACTTCGTGCGAAAACTCGGCGAGTTGGAACTTACCGACTATGTCGAAATGCAATTGAGGCAGATGGGCGAAAACTATCCGAATTTCAATGAGCTAGTCGAACTCGAAAAGGCAAGGTACTACTATGCCGTCGGCAAAAGCAGACTCGCCGATACTGCCATCGAAGGAATCAAGAAAACATCACCTTTCTACACAGAAGCTGTCCTGCTTAAAGCACAAGTCGCCGCTCTCAGACGAAATTTCCAAGCTGCAGAAAAATCATACGCGGAGTATTTCTCCATCGTCAAAACCGCACCAAAAAGACGAGCCGAAAGGGAAGAATTCACAAAGGCAATAAGAATCTATAATAAGGTCCTGACAGAAATGGGAAAGGGAAAGGAAGCAGCGAAAATCCTTGACCTGCTCCCCATGGACGACTCTGGGGGCTCGGAAAGGCAAATCACATTCCTCAAACTCCAGGCACAATTGGATGCCGAAGCCGCTCTGCAAAAGGACAAGAAACCGATCAACACAGGAGCCGTCAACTCAATTATCGCACAATTGAAACGACTTCAGTTTGACCGGGACGGCGTGTCGGCAGCATCCTCGCTGCAAACCGCACGGGCACAGGTGATGCTCGGCTTCAATGCTCTCCTACATCTACCTAACAAGGAGAACAACAAGTTCTTCATCGAGGCTATCAAAACCATCAACATGGTCGACCCGTTCCTGGAAGAACTCGAAAAGGTCCGCGGCAGGGATGCCTCCTTGATTCCAGAAGCGATGTTCCTGAAAGGACAGGCAATCAGAGGCAATGCCGAAGTGATGCACCACGCAAAAAAACTCGATCTCGCAGCCAAGCAACTCAAGGGAGCGGCAGTCTACTTCGAAACAATGCTGACCGAATACCCCAACTCCAGCAAGCGCGCTGAAGCACTGATCGAACATAAGGAATGCGCAAATGTATCTGACAGACTCGGACTCGGACTGAAATTCGACCTGAATATCGGCGATGGCTCCTCTGAAATCGAAGCCAAGATCGAACAGGCTCAATCCCTCTTCGTACAGAGAAAGTACGAGGATGCCATGAAGATCTACTACGAGGCGATTCGTGCGGGACGTCGTTCCAAGAAGTTGCCTAAAGTCGCCCTGCGTCTTTTGATATGCCTTGGCCAATTGGATCGCCTGGCCGAGGGCGAGGCATTGCTGTCGTACTTGGTCGAAGCCTTCCCCAGCGAGAAGGAAACTGCCGATGCGGCATTCCGCTTCGGCGGCGTATTGTACGAGCGTGCCAAAAACGAGAAGAATCCTAGCACGAAAGAGCTATTGGAGAGCATCTACCTGTGGTCATGGGGTCATTTCGTGACCTTGGATCCCGGCCATCCCAAGGCCCCGGACGTGGCCTATACCGTGGCCCAAGGATACTTTTCGGAAGCCGCAAACCTGGCAAGGGCCGCCAATGCCGAAAAGGATCCCGAAAAGAAGGAGGCCTTGCAGGAGCGTACGCGTGAATCCTATCGAAAGGCGATTCCGCATTTCCGCCAGATGACCGAGATCTTCGCCGCCTTTGACAAGGGCATCCTCGCATGGTACAAATTAGGATGGATCTACTACTTCCTGAACGATCGCCAACATGCCGCAGAAGCGTTCCTCAAGTACTATGAGGAAGAAGATGGAGTCACGCAAGAGAGAAAGGAAAATCGGTTGGAAGCTAAATTCCGCGCCGCTGAACAATTGCTCCTAGGTGACAATCCCGAGGACGCGCTACATCATTTCGAGGACATTGAAAAAGAAACAGCAGCAGGAGGCGCCTTCGATCCCAATGCGGAAAAGACAAAGGCTATCAGAGAACAGGCAGCTGCGTTCAAACCCCTAGTCTTCGACCTCGCAGCCGATCAGCTTAGACCACAACTCAATGACGTCATTGAACAGAAAAACGCACTTGATAACGCCGGGCTCAACTTCAAAAACCAAAAGGCAACTTGCGAAACTGCAACCGCCGACCTGAATAAGGAAAAGAACGATGCACAGCGAAATGCGGCTGAAATGGCAGAGGCAATCGCTAGACTCGACCTGGACTTCGAAGCCAGAGCCAAAAAACAGGCAACCGAACAATCAAGTGTGCCAAACGCAAAAGTAACTTACCAAGACGCTTACAATAAATTGAGACCAGCTATCGAAAAGGCAACCGCCGATGAAGCTGACGGAATAATCAAGGAAATCCAGGAGCTGGAAGAACAAGATAGAAAATCTATCGAAGCACTAAAACTGGAAGTTGCCGCCGCACAGGAGACAATCAACAATAAACAAGCCGCGGTAGATGACGATGCAAAGGAACTCAATGACCTCAAAGAACAGATCAAAGCAAGAAAACACGAGTTCGCTAAGGTCGAAGAGGCTATAACAACTGCAGAAGCTGAAAAACAAAGACTCGAAGCTATCCTCAATAATGCGCAGACCAAATACGAGGACGCAGAAGAAGATGAAAAAGAAGACGTAAAAAAAGAAGTCGAAAAAGCGCAAGAAGACCTCAACGAATCTACAAGGAAACTCGAGGTCGTTTATGCCGAAAAACAAAAGAAAGTCACGGACGAGGCAAAGGCTGAACTCGAAGCGTGGGAAAAGAAATACAATGTGTCGCAAGAAGAACTGAACGAAAAACTCAGATTGCTGCAACATGACAAGAACACCGAAACTGTCGCACAGGCAAAACTTAAGGCTATCACAGCAAAACATGCATTCGAAACAGATTTCGTGGCATTCGCAAAGGCTATTCTAGACGCAATGGCGAAAACCCCGGAAGAACGAGCCGCAATCAACGAAAAACTCAAAAAGCAATCAGCGGCACTACTCGAAAAACAAAAGAAAGCAACAGCTGAAAGCATGGCATCTTTACAACTTCAATTGGATATCCTGGCTAAATATCAACAGGAAGCCGATAAGGCAATCGCAGACATCCAAAAGAAAAAAGATGAACTCGATGCACAAGTCGAACCCGTCAAGAAAGAATATGACTCCAAGAAGAACAAGGCCGTCATGGCATACCAGGAATACCTGAAAAACTATTCCACCACAAATAACGCACCGATCAACCTGGCGCGGCTCGCAGGCGCCTTGCTGGAACTGGGACGGCATAAGGAGGCAGTCGATAACTTCCAGACATTGATCAGGGACTATGCCCACTACAATGACCAAAAGCCGGAATGCGACCCCCAGAAGGCATCACAGGCACTGTTCTCCCTGGCACAAGCGCAGACGGAAGCCGGAATGGATGCGGAAGCCGCCGCCACATTCAAACGCCTGGTCAACAATCCAAGACCAAAGCTCAAGGCGGAAGTCGAACAATTCACCGTCGCCAGATTGCGTACCATCGCCGATCTGGCGTCTCGCGTAAATGCGCACGAAGCCACGTACTTTGCGACCCAGGAGCTGCTGAAGCGCATTAGCACCAAGAGCAAGGACACCGCCAGCCTGTCAAAGGGAACCATCGAAATGACATACATCGCAGCAGCGGAAGCATCCCTGAGATCCAACAAGCCGAAGGAAGCAGTCGAGCTCCTGGACAAACTCCTCGCTTACAACCCAAGGACAGCCCTGTTCTTCCAAGTCAAATTCCTACAGGCAGAAGCCAGGGCCTCAATGACACCGCCAGATCTTGACGGCGCAGAACGGGCACTCAATGAAATCACTATCTACACCAAAGATCCAACCGTCTCCAATCGGGCAATCTGCAAGGCGGGTGACCTCCTCGTCAGATCAGGAGATCCTGAAAAGCAAAAGCAGGCTATCGCAAGATACCAGATGATCATCAACTTCGCAGATTACTCGAACAAGGCCAACCACCCGTACATCGAACAGTCAATCATCGCTACGGCAAGACTAAACAAGAAAAATAACGAACCAAAAGAAACGAACGAGAAACTCTATCAAACATATCGCAAGTACTTCCCTAATGGACAATTCCTGGAGGAATTGGGCAGGCTTAGGTAAAACTTGCCAAGGCAGTCAATAAATAATCAAACTTAATTAAATAGCCATAATCAGCCGGAGCAAAACATGAAACACAACAAGACAAAATGGATGGTCGCAATCGCAGCCTTGCTGCTCGGAGCAATCATCCACGCACAAAGGCAGGATTGCTACGTCATCAGGGCAGACAACCAACGCATAAGAGCAAGAGAAATCACAGCAGACGCCAACGGTAACCTTTCAGTCAATGTTGACGGCAGCCTGAAAATGCCGCTCAGATGGGGATCATATCGACTCGCAATGATCCCAAAACCAAAGGAAGTCGAAGAATTGGAAAAATTGTTTGATGCCGACAACTTCGACGAGGTCATCAAAACGGCGCCGGCAATCTTCGATCAATACAAGTACCTCGGATGGGCAGATACCATCGCCGCATTGCAATGCGAATCATTCCTGGCACTCGGCAAACCAGGAGAAGCATCAGCAATATTTCAAAATGCCAGGAAATTCCCCGCCGAAAACATGCAGAAATTCCAACGGGTGCTGCTCCTGGAGATGCTTGCCAAAAAGGAATTCGATAGGGTCGAAAACGAGTTGAAACGCATGATACTCGATAAGGACGACTCAAAAGCCGCATTCGCTTTCAACATGAAAGGACAACTCTACGAGGCCAAAGGACAAAAACGCGAAGCCATCCTTGAATACCTCAAGACAGTCATCCTCTTTGAAGGAAAGGGAAAGCTCAAGAGGGAACGAGATGTCGCAAAGCAAAAGGCAGTCGCGCTGATGAAGGAACTCAAGGATCCAAGAGTCGCCAAAATCGAGGCGCTCAAGTAATTTGAGCAAAAAATGTTATTTGATTTGAGAAACTAAAAACTAAATCGTATAATTAAAGCATCGTTCAAGACATTATTTCAAGGAGTGATTTCGATGAAGGTTTCGAGCAAGGGTCGTTTGACGTCATTGTTGTTGATGGGGATTGTCTTTGGTTGCTTTGTTGCATTTGGCCAAGATGCTGAAGCCGCAGAAGCCGTCGTTGAGCAGCAATCCGCGATGGAAGAAATATGGGAAATCCTGTATGGCGGAAGCATTGTCAACCTGTTAATCTGGATAGGCATCTTCGTCACCTCGTTCATGACTGTGATTTTTGCCGTAAACTCGTTCATTAACGTTAAGTCTGAACGCATTATGCCACATGTGGTTATCGATGGTGTGCAAGACGCCCTGCAACAAGGCGACCTGGATGCCGTCATTTCAACGTGCGATACCAATCCTTCGCCACTGTCATCCATCCTGAGAGTCGCATTCAACAATATCGAAGACGGATATGATGTGGTTCAGCAAGCCGTTGCCTCGGCAACTGACCTGGAATCCGAAAAGATAATGCAAAAGGTCAATCACCTCAATGTCTGCGGCCAGATCGCCCCCATGCTTGGACTGTTGGGAACAGTCGTCGGTATGGTCATGGCTTTCGATGGATTGGCAACCACTTCCGGAGCAGCCAAGACCAAGGTGCTCGCACGATCGATCTCAACCGCTCTCTGGACAACATGCGTGGGATTGCTGATCTCTGTCCCCGCACTCCTCTTCTTTACCTATTTCAAGAATAACGCAACACGCCTGCTCCTGGAATCGGAGGCAAAAGTCCTAGACCTCATCAAGGTCCTCAGAAACGTAGAAGTCGAATAAGACTCTCATACCGTCGGCATTAACTTGAATCAGAAGCCTTGGTCATAAAAAGCCAAGGCATCACCAAAAGGAATACCAACAATGAGACGCAGCAGCGATGCAACACTGGAAACGCCGGTCACGCAAATGATCGATATCGTCTTCCTGCTTATCATCTTCTTCGTCGTGACGGCTTCGGTTGACAATGACCTGGTTGACAATACCGTCTCACTGGCTCAGGCAAAAAACGCAAAGGCCGAAAGTGTCGCCAAAAAAATGGCCGTCACCATCAATATGAAAATGGAAAAAGACGCCAACGGGAAACTCATTATAGTCAATGGAAGACCAAAAATCTCATACAATATCGCACTCCAACCAAAAACCCTGCAGGGAATCAGGCAAACACTGCTCGCTGTCAAGGAAGAAACAGGTGACTTTGTTCCGGTTCTTATCAGAGTCGATAGAAACGTGGAATACAGATACATTGACGAATTGCTCCAAAATGCATTGGCCAGAATCGGCTTCACAAAGGTATCGATTGTCGCAGTCGCCAACGAATAGACCAATCTCACCAACCAAGATCCATTTCACATATTATGAGAAAACGCGAAGATGAAAGCTTGTCCATTCCGATGTCAGCGATGATTGACGTCGTATTCCTCCTGCTGATCTACTTTATTGTGACGATGGAGGACGAGATACCTGAAGCGCATTTGGCCATCAACTTGCCCTCGCTGGGAGCGAGAAAGCAAGACCAAAGCGTGGCACCCAGGCTCCTGGAAGTCCAAGTCTACAAAAACGAATTGCGCTTGCGAGGAAAAATCATGACGTATTCGGAAATAGATAGTTTCCTCAAAAGATTTAGCTCCACGGGCAAGGACTCGACCGTGATGGTCCAGGTCTCGCAACGGGCAAGGGCACAAGACCTTGTCACGGCACTGGATCTTTGCCGAAAACACGGCTTTAACAACTTGAATGTTTTGACAATAAATGATTGATGTGACCACGCGATAAGTCCAAAGGGAGGAG
The DNA here is from genome assembly GCA_002305655.1 of Lentisphaeria bacterium UBA1407. Classification (GTDB taxonomy): domain Bacteria; phylum Verrucomicrobiota; class Lentisphaeria; order Oligosphaerales; family Oligosphaeraceae; genus UBA1407. The sequence goes on from DBPZ01000037.1 coordinate 33,401, forward strand.
CGATCGTACACATCAGCGAGGAGTGATGCCATTATGTCAGAGTATCAACAATCCGATTACGAAGCACAACAGCAAAACCTTGAGGCGATACTTGCGGCCTATCAGCGCAGAAGAAACATCGAATCGATGATTGGCCCCCTCGTATCCCTGGGTGTCCACGTCCTTATCGCACTCTGCCTGTTCCTGTTCTACGATCCGGCGACCGCCAGCCAAGGCCCAATCGTCGTCGAAGTCAAAATACAGGAAGAGGAAACAAAGGAGCTGGAAGACGAAAAAATCTTGGAAGAACTCGATAAACTGGAACAGCTGGCAGATGAACAACCCGTCCCAGAAACCGAAATCCCATTGATCGAGGCTGATCAAGTTGCAGATATAATCTCCGAGGATTTCGCAGACCCGAATCTCGTTTCTTCTGCTTCAGGCGAAGAAACCATGGACTTCTCCGATGCTTTGGACATAAAGGCAAATGACACGCCCCTGAAACTCTCGTCCCTCTATGAAGGACGTTCCACAACAGGACGCATGAAAGCCATCAAACGAGGCGGTGGTAGCAGCCGTACAGAAACAGCCGTCCTCAAGGCACTCAGGTGGCTCAAGAAAGAGCAAAATCCAAATGGATCTTGGGCAACACAATACCAAGACGCAATGACGGGACTATGCCTCCTTGCTTTCCTTGCACATGGGGAAACACCGACATCAGAGGAATTCGGCGAAACTGTCCAACGCGCGATGCAATACCTTGCAGATAGGGTCAACGCAAACGCACTCTCAAAAGACAACACATACCCATACACTAACGGAATAGTCGCATACGCACTCTCGGAAGCCTACGGCATGACCAAAATCCCGTTCCTCAAGCCACCAATGGAAGCCGCCTTGCAGGTCATTGTTGACGGACAACAACCTGGCGGTGGGTACGATTACCAGTACAAGAAGGGAGCACGCTGGGACCTCTCAGTCGCAGGATGGCAATATCAGGCGATGAAGGCGGGCTATGTCGCCGGAGCCAATGTCAAAGGATTGGACCGAGGAATGGAGAAAGGAGTCTCCTTTATGAGGAGAGTCGCTTTCAAGAAATCCAAGGATCCAAGCGCGAGACCTTTCGGCTATGCATCGCCGGGAGGTGGCTCTGACGGCATGCAAGGAGCAGGTACCCTCTGCCTCCAGCTCCTGGGTGAAGGAAACTGCGCGGAAGCTAAAACAGGAATCACGTACATCAACGACTACATCAACAGCCCAAAAAACCCGCAGGCAACAAGACTCAAATGGTCAGATGATTTCTGGACCTGCGATGGAGCGCACTCAAATCCAACATACTATTGGTACTATTGCACACAAGCGATGTTCCACGCAGGACAAAGAACCTGGAAGGACTGGAACGAAAAATTCTCGCCGCTCTGTGTTCAGGCACAACATCAGGACGGATACTGGGAAAGCCCAGGAAAACTCTCGAAGAACGTCAAAAGCAAACCTCAAATGGACAAGGTGTACTCAACCGCACTATGCGCACTGTCACTGCAGGTCTACTACCGATACCTCCCAACGTATAAAATGCCAAAACAGGTCGCGAAAGTCGAAAAAACAGCAATGGAATCACTGGACGACGATCTCGGACTCGATCTCGGTCTCTAAGCAAATAAGTTTATCCTCCTAAGTCATAAGCGGCTGGAATCATTTCGACTCCAGCCGCTTTTTTTGAATTATGAATGCTGAATGACCCGTCCGACCTAGTCCCAGTTCAATAAGTCCCATTTGTCCCATTTGTCCCATTTGTCCCATTTGTCTCATATGTCCCAGTCCCAGTCCCATACTCCCCAATGTCGAACCCGGGAGGCATGTCACATGCGTTTCGCGTACGAAATCGACGATTTTTGCTTTGATCTCGCAATGATTTTGTTGAAGGATAATAATCCTAAAAAAAGCAGTTGAAGCTGG
>DBPZ01000020.1:0-8676 GCA_002305655.1 Lentisphaeria bacterium UBA1407
GACCCGTCAGACCCGTCCCAGTCCAAAATCCTCAGCAGACCATCACGTCCGACTATGTTTTTTTAGCAGGAAGAGGAATTCCTTGACATGCTTGTTCCGGGCGTTGAGGTTACGGCTTGCACGATATGTATTGTACCTGGTCTCCAAGGAAGTGACATCGCCGAATTTTTCCAGGAGGTCGAGGAATTCGTCGTACTTGACAAAACCTTCTGAATTGTATGAGATCAGGATGAATTTAGCTGCCAGCACATCAATCAGTCGTTCCAGGTAGTCCCGTGCCTTTTGCTTCACGTTGCAATCGGAATGGTTCCAGTTTGGCGGGATTCCTGCGACCCTCGAGATTTTTTCTGGTCTTTTGTACTCGAGGATGAGATTGAGCATGAAGTAGTTGGAGCCATAAGGGTGTTGGTTGTAGGGCGGATCCAGGTATGCGAGATCCACTTCTCCCACTTGCTGTGCAGCCTCTATGGCATCCATCCTCAATGCATGGCAGTCGCATTCGAACTGCGAGAACACGGGCATTGGGAGTTTGATATTGGCGCAGATTCGCCCCATTGCGTTTCTGCCATGTCCTCCAAATTGTCCGATTCCGTCATAATTCTTGTAGAATCCCTTGAATACGCCTCCGGTATTGACATGGACGCTTGCGCCATGCAACAACGGCCCCAGGAAAAATCGGCGCATTTCCGGCGGAAGCAGGTCGATTTCCTGGCGAGCCGTATCGATGATCCTTGCATTTCTTACTGTATAGAAGACACGTTCTCCGGGCTTGATGTTGTGCTCGTCCTTGGGCGAGTACAATTCCCTGATCAATCCATCCCGGAGGTTGCCGAAGACGCGTTCTTGGTATTCGTGATGGAGCGCGTGGAGTTCAAGCATGTCGATTTCGCTGACATTGGCGAGATAGCATTCGTTCAGGGTTTGACAATAGGGCTCCAGGTCGTTGGCATACAGGCATGACGAGGTTCGCTTCAGGTATCTTGAGACAACGCCCGAGCCGGAAAACACGTCGAATGTGACAAGTTTTTCCCGTCCCAAGGACGCCTTGACCATGTCTACTCCCTTTCCGATGAAATCAAGGAGTTGCCGCTTGTTGCCGATGTACGTCACCAATTGGCTGGTCACATATGTTTCTTCACTGGTTTCACCTGAAATGCACATTCTTTCTTCCACGTCGCATAAATGGCTTTTGATCCATTTTGGCTTATGTTATGACTTTCTAAAAACTAAAAACTACAACACCAGGCGAAAACTATGTTTCTTTATGGTATCAATCCAATCTTCGAAGCAGTCAGAGCTAATCGACGTACCATCCACAGGGCGTTCCTTAACAAGGATGGACTCAACAACCCAAGACTAAAAAAACTCTCGCAATACCTCTCGACAAAAAACATCCAAATTGAATGGGTTGACAAGATGAAGCTCTTCGAGCTGGCGCAAACCAGGGAACACCAAGGTGCGGCACTCAAAACCGAGCCCTTCGAATTCACGCCCTTCGCAGATATGCTCGGCGAGTCCAAGCTTATCCTCCTGGATTCCATCGAAGACCCACATAACGTAGGTGCCATTATGCGAACCGCAGAATGCTTCGGATGGAAAAACGTGCTTTTGCCACGACGAGGAGCACCGCTCATCCTGCCTTCGGTCGTCAAGGCTTCCGCTGGCGCCTGCGAACACCTGAACGTCGCGGTCAATTGCTCCGCAAACCAATATTGCAAGATCGCCAGGGAGAACGGATACGCCATCGTGGCGCTGGACGGCTCCGGGAAGTCTGACCTTGAAGGCTTGCGCGGGGAGCTGGGGGACAAGGTTCTCCTAGTTGTCGGCGGCGAAAACGCCGGCGTTTCCCAGTTCATCTTGAACACGGCTGACCATGTCGCAGCCATCCCCCAGCAAGGCAGGGTCAATTCGCTCAACGCATCGGTTGCCGCAGCCCTGGCGCTCTACCTGTTGAAGGGATGACCGCCTTGATGCGTCCGCCCCGCCAAACCTTGACCAGGCGGGGCGTTCGGTCAAGTCATCTTCAGCCCAATTCCTTTTGTGTTTCGGCGATGGCTTCCTCTATGATGTCCATTCCCTTCATGGCCATTTCGTCAGGCATCACGATCGGCGGGCTCATGCGCAGGATATGTCCTGCCGGAACCCACGCCAACCCCTTGGCGAACGCCTTTTGGTAGACCATCTTGCCGGCCTCATCGAACGGCTCCTTGGTCGCCTTGTCCTTGACGAGTTCGACGCCCATCAGGCATCCCTTCACCCTGCAATCGCCCACGATCGGGTACTTGCTGGGCCAATCCGCCATTTTCTTGGCGAACAGTTCGCCCAGGTGCGTGGCATGTGCCAGCAGGTCTTCTTCCTCGATGACTTCGATGCAGGCGAGTGCCGCCGCGCAGGCCATCGGGTTTCCGCCATAGCTGGTGGAGGCGGAGATCTTGTCCACGGCATCAGCGTATGGCTCTCTCACGCACATGGCGGTGACAGGGAATCCATTGCCGAAGCCCTTGCCGAGGGTGACCACGTCCGGCACGACTCCGTAGTGTTCCATGCAGAGGACCTTGCCGGTCCGACCCATGCTGGTAAGGACTTCGTCCGCGAACAGGAGGATGTCGCGCTCCTCGAGGAATTTCTTGAGTTTCGGGAAGAAGTCATCGGGCGGCATGATTGAGCCTGCCCAGCCTTGTATGGGCTCGAGCACGAATGCCGCCACTTGCCTCGTGGTGGATTCGGCGATGAACTGATCGAAGAATTCCAGGTATTTTTCGGTATCCAGGGATCCGTCGGCCCTGGTCCAAAGCGGGCGGTAGGTATCGGGTCTGGGGACCAAGTAGAATCCAGGGGCACGAGTCGGTCCGTTCAGCTTGGTCATCCTAGCCAATCCGATGGCGTGGCCGCTCTTGCCATGGAAATCCGCGAAGCAGCTGATGAACTCGTGCTTTCCCGTTGCTGCACGGCAGGTGCGCAAGCCGGCTTCGACCGCTGTCGTGCCGCTGTCGTAGAACTGGAATCCGCCGAAGTCACCAGGCAGGAACGTCTGGAGCTTCTCAAGCAGGCGAACCTTGATCTCCGTCGTGAAATCGTGCATGTTCATCAGCTTCCCAGCGTAGGTCTGCACGGCTTCCACGATTTTCGGATGGCAATGCCCCAGCGTGGTCACGTAAATGCCGCTGGAAAAATCCAGGTATTCGTTGCCGTCAACATCGCGGACAACGCATCCTTGGCCGCTTTCGAAGGCAACGGGAAATAGCCTGACCTGACCTGAAAGCCCACGGAACCACTTGGTGGCTCGTCCGTGCAACTCGCGGCTGCGCGGCCCGGGCAACATCGATGAGACCATGTGTGGAATCGAATTCAAATCAACCTGATAACGTGATGGATCGTACTTGCCCATTTGCTCTCGTGACCTCCTTTGGATTAAGTTGCTAAACACGCAAAACACATAAAACAATCTTCTAATTTATATTGCTTTCCCACGATATCAAAGGAATGAAAATCACAATTTGCCCTATTCACCGCAACCACCAGTACCCAAGCCGCGAATCACGACCCTGTTCGGGAATCATGATTCGGTGTCATGCTTGCATTCTGACTTATAATAGTCATAGTATTTTCCTTAATAGTTTCATGATATTTGCTTACGATGCCTTGAATGTCAAGCTATGAAACGGCTGTGAAAATCATATGAAATTCGGCAGGGAACCATGAAGTTGGGAATTGCACAAGTCAGGTCGGCAAATGAACTTTCCGCAAATTTGGACATGATCTCCGATGTCTTGGGTCGCCTGCCCCATGCGGACCTGGTCGTCTTCCCCGAATATGCAGTCCTATGCGCTGACAATCGGACGATGGTCGCCAACGCACGGACTGCAGGCGAATGGATCAGCCTCCTGGCGCCCATCGCCCAAAGCCACGGGCTTGCGTATGCCGTGGCGGGGTTGCCAACCCTCGAAGACAACGCCATCTACAACGACTTCCTGGTCCTCGATGCAACGGGAAGTTGCCTGGCATGCTACCACAAGCGCCATATCTTCCCATGGCCATCCCCTTCCGCAAGTGGACCTGACGAAGCAACGCTCTTCAAGCCCGGCAGGCAACCCGTATCCCTAGAGCTTGCAGGACTCAGGCTTGGACTGACGACTTGCTTCGACCTAAGGTTTGCCAACGTCTTTCAGGACCTTCAGGGATGCGACGCTTTCCTCTGCCCATCCGCCTTCAGCACCATCACCGGACCGGTCCACTGGAAGCTCCTGCTCCAGGCACGAGCCGTCGAATTCCAATCCTGGGTCGTGGGGATCGGCGCGCCAGCCCCCTACTACGGCCATTCGTTGGCGGCGACCCCCTGGGGGGACATTGCCTGGGAAGCCAACCATGACAAGGATGAAATCCATCTGCTGGATATCGACAAGGGCATCGTGGACGAAACGCGCCGAAGGCTCCCCATGACCTGACAAAAGGCTTTTTTGTGTCTTGCTCGTGTTGTTTTTATGGGATGGCTGTTTAAATTCCCCCTTGATGAGACTCAACTTCTAACCACAAGAAACACCTTACAAGAACACAATGAGAACCAAGGAACAACTGCTGAAAGCTGTTTACAAAGCGATCGACGCACAACGAGACAAGATCATTGCCATCGGAGAAAGAGTCTGGAAGAATCCAGAACCGGGTTACCGCGAATACAAGACCTCCGAGCTGGCAAGGAAAACCCTTGAGGACCTGGGCTTGAAAGTGTCCGGGAACTACTCCATCACGGGAATGCGAGCCGACTTGCCTGGCGCCAGCCAGGGTCCCAAGGTCGCCATCCTCGGCGAAATGGATTCTCTGCTGCTGCCAACACATCCGGAATGCGACCCCGAAACAGGAGCCGTCCACGCCTGCGGGCACAACGCGCATATCACAGGAATGCTGGGAGCCGCAATCGGACTCGTCAATGCCAAGGCGGCAAAGGAACTGGCCGGAACAGTCGCTTTCATACCATGCCCCGCAGAAGAATGCATCGAGCTGGGATGGCGAAACGAATTGATCAAGCAAGGCAAGATCAAGGCGCTTGGAGGAAAAGCCTCGATGATCCTGGAAGGCGTGTTCGACGACATCGACATCGCGATGATGAATCATGTGGGCGGCGGATACTCCGCGGCAGGACACAATGGATTCGTGATGAAGCACGTTGCCTTCAAGGGAACAAGCACCCACGCAGCATATCCGCAAGCATCAAACAACGCACTGTCAGCGGCAAACCTCGCACTCCATGGACTCGCGCTTCTGCGAGAAACATTCTCCGGAGACAGCTACATCAGGGCACACGGGATACTGACAAACGGCGGTGATACAGTCAACATCATCCCGGATACAGCAACGCTCGAATACCAACTCAGAGCTGAAACACTGGACAAAATCAAGAACCTAAGCGCAAAATTCGACCGATGCGTCAAGGGATGCGCTTCAGCCCTGGGATGCCATGTCGATATCACAACCATGCACGGATACCTGCCAATCATCACAGACCCAGACCTGCTGACCATCTACAGCGACGTAGTCCACTCGCTGCAACCCGAGGTGACCGTCGCGGAAAAACAAGGATTCTCAATGGGGTCAACCGACATGGGCGACGTCTCGCAGCTCCTTCCCGCAATCCACGGAACATGCAATGGAGCGCGAGGTACCGGACACGGAATCTCCTACGGCATCGACAACCCCGAACTCGCATACATCGAAAACGCCAAAATCCTCGCCGGAATGGCGGTCGAACTCCTCTATGGAGACGCCGAATCCGGCAGGAAGATCGCCGCCAGGAAGCCGTCGATGATGTCCATTGAGGAGTACAAGGACATCGTGCGCGGCTTCAGCACTACCGAATCGACACAAAGCCAAGAATGAGGTGCCGACCGTGAAGACCATCGCAAAACACCTGGCAGTACTCTTGCTTGTGGCGCTTGCCGCAACTGCGGAGACAGCCTACATCAAGTCAACAGCACAATGGCTTTGCTACCCCGAACCCTTTGCAGAGGGCATTGACAAGCCCAGGTTCTTCAGAACGGAATTCGAGGTCAAAAAGGGACTGGTCAAGGCAACCATACATTATTGGGTGGACGACGCTGGAAATCCGTATATCAACGAGACCCAGGTCCTCAACAACCACGGGCACCCGACGTCCAGATGCGTCGAAGGTGCCGACTGCACCAAGTTGCTCACGGAAGGAAAGCACGTCCTCAGCTTCATTGGACGAAACCTTGCATCCGTCGGAGGAGTCATCGCAAGACTTGAACTCAAATACGAAGACGGAACGGCAACGCAAATTTGCTCGACAAACCAATGGAAAACATCAAGGATGCTGCAGAACGGCTGGCAAAAAGTCGGATTCGACGACTCGACCTGGCCAAATGCGAAAAACCATTCCGACGCGATCACCTACCCTTGGATGGCGCACATTGACATGTCGCCCCTGCTCACACCAGACGAAATCAAGCTTCAAGAAGAATTGACGCGCCAGCGTGAGGAACGGCACAAGGAACTCCTCAAGAAAATGGAATCCGAGACAAAGCCTCAATGCAAGATTGTGTACCATAAAGGAAAGCCGCAGTTTGACATCGGCGGGAAACGATACGAGACCCTGCTTTACAACACCACCGAACATTGGGCATCATACCACGACAAGTTCGCCAGGCAGGTCAAGGCGTTCGCAAAGGCAGACATCCACCTCTTCGGACTCGGAGTCGAACCCTTCAATGTCTGGAAAGAAGACGGATCGATCGACTACAAGGAAATCGACAAGCTTTTCAGGGATGCCCTGGACATGGATCCCGAAGCCTACTTCATGTTCTGCATCAGCACGTACAGAGTCCCCAGGTGGTGGGTCTCGAAACACCCGGAGGAAGTCATCGGATACGCAAACGGGAAGCCTGACATCCATGTGTTCGAGGTTACGAAAAACTACATGGCTCCCTCGTACGCATCGAAAATCTGGCGGCGTGACATCGCGGACGTAACGAGGAGAATCGTCGAATATATCGAAAAATCCCCCTATTCAAAGCGGGTTTTCGCCTATCGAAACGACTACGGCGTCAACCACGAATGGCACTACTACGGAATGTTTAGCTACATGCCCGACACCAGCAAGCCGATGACGGAAAGCTTCAGGAACTGGCTGAGGCAAAACTACAACAACAACCTGGACGAACTTAGAAAAGCTTGGAGTGACAACCAGGTCACATTCGAAAATGCACAAGTTCCAGGACGGGAGTTGAGAATCAAGGCCGATGCCGGCAACATGAGGCACCCAACCAAGAACCGCCAGACGATCGATTTCCTCAGATGCCTGCATGTCAACGTCAGGGATTGCCTCTTCAACAGCAACAAGGCGGCGAAGGAAGCATGCAGCTTCAGGGCGCTCGTCGGAAACTACTGCGGCTATTTCTTCGGAATGCCTTTCCCTGCCGAGGGATGGCACCTGGAAAACGACGCGATACTCGATTCGGAATACGTGGATTTCCAATCGTCACCGCACATCTATGGAACCCAACACCGTAACATCGGCGAACCACAATACGCAAGATGCCTGCTGGAAGCCCACAGAAGACGGGGAAAACTCGCCTTGCTGGAAGCCGACAACCAGCCGCACACAGCAGAAGGAACTTACTGCCACTACGCTTTCACCGCAAACGACACCCTCGCAATCCTGGCGCGGGACTTCTGCCAGACACTCGCATGGGGATGCGGATTCTGGTACTTCGACTTCGGCGCAGCATGGTACGCGCAACCTTTCCTCGAAGAGTACTTCAAGAAACTCCAGCCAATACGCCAGCTTGACGTCGACAACACCTCCGCATCAGAGGTCCTCTTCGTCGGCGACTACGAAAGCGCAATGTTCACCAACATCACGATGCCGTCAACCTTGGGCGACACGGTCACAAGCGCCCTCGTCAGGGAATTCGGCCACGCGGGAATCCCCTTCGATACCGCCTCATTCAACGACCTGGCTTCTGGAGAACTGAAGGACTACAAGGTCTATGTCCTCTCGAACCTGTTCTATGTAACGCCGCAAAAGCGGGCAGTCGTCGAAAAACTCCAAAAGCAAGGCAAGACCATCATCTGGACATTTGCCCCCGGATACCTGACGGAAGAAGGAACCTCCCTGGAAAGCATGGAAAAACTTACTGGCTTCGACCTGGAGACGATCGACGAAAAGGCAATGCCAATCACGACAGTCAAGGATACAAACCAAAAAATGAAGTCGATGCACAATGCCTTGCTGGGACCGATTTTCCACATCGTCGATAAGCAGGCAAAAACTCTCGGTACAATCTACCACAAGGACAGGGAACTGGTGACATACGCCGCAAAGAACAACAACGTCCTCTGCACAACCGCATTCATTTCCAGACAGGAAATCAGGCGTATCCTCAAATCGGCAAAAGTACATATCTTCAACGACGACAACGACATTTCCCTCTACGCAAACAACTCCTTCGTCGCCATCCACTCAGCCAAGCCGGGACCACAGACGATCAACCTCCCCCAAAAGGCGAAAGTCACGATGATGTACCCCGAAAAGAAATTGATCGGCGACAATCTCCGCTCGTTCACAGTCGAAATCCCAGCTCACTCCACAACACTTTTCCTGTACGAATAACAGCACACCCTTCACGGCATGGCTATGGTGAATGGTGAATGCGGAATGCGGAA
>DBPZ01000020.1:8734-20783 GCA_002305655.1 Lentisphaeria bacterium UBA1407
CCCGTCAGACCCGTCAGACCTGTCCACCCCGGGTGCCCTTACTCAGGTTGTCATCCAGCATCTTCATGGCTGCAGGACCCAGAGCTTTCGTGGTCTTCCCGGCTCGACTTTCCATCGGCGCCCCGATGCATCCAGGAGCCAAAGCTCCTTCTCCGTCATCCCCAGCACCTTGACTCCACCGCCAGATTCGCCCACGCCCAATGCATACATGTCCTCACGCTGCGGAGACGTGCGCAATGCGAACACTGCGACCGACTTGCCGCTAGCATTCACGTTCATATACGCATAGGACGCAATGCCCACAATCCGCACGGGGCCGGTAGGCTTTGGCGGTTCCGCCGGCTTTTCCGGCTCCGCTGGCTTTTCCTCCACGACGGGAGCAGGTTCCGGTTCTTTCGGCTGTTCCTTGACAACGGGGGCTGGCTTCACGGGCTTCGCCACTGGCTTCGGCGAAGCGATGCCTGTCAAAAACGGGTTCGGGGCACTTTCTCCCGCCTCTTTTCCCTTGTTGTCCAAAAACGCAAATGCGCTCTTGCCCAATGCTGATGGAGTTTCAACCGACACTTGGCCTCGCCCCCCAAAGCCAATTCCGTCAGGACGCAAGATCAGCACCAAAATCAAGATCAACAAACCAAAAAATACACAAAGCACAAGAGCAAATAGCTCCCATTCGCGCTTGATTCGTGCCCAAAAATCGCCCATAGTAAAACCACCGCTAATTTTTTGAAAATTTCCTCATTGACGAATTGACTTTATTTGCAATGGAACTTAAGGTAATTGAATTATGTATTCAAGCAAGCTCAAACCTTGCAAATCAAGAAAAAAACAACAGAACAGGAGACACTTATGGCAGGCAAATTCAGATTCACGTTCGGTCCCTGGAACATCCACGAAGGCGCAGATCCATTCGGACCCGATGTTCGCAAGCCAATGACGTTCGATCAAAAGCTCCCGCTCTTCAAGAAACTCGGCTTTGACGGCGTCCAGTTCCACGATGACGACGCCGTGCCCGAACTCAACAACCTCACGGCTGCGAAAATCAAAGCCGAAGCAAAAGCCCTCAAGGCCAAGCTTGACAACGAAGGACTCTATGCCGAATTCGTTGCACCAAGACTTTGGTTTGACGAACGCACCATTGACGGCGGCTTCACCTCCAACTGCCCAAAGTGCCGCGCCTTCGCAAAGGAACGCTTCAAGAAGTCCATTGACATCGCAAACGTACTCGGCGCTCCGCTGATCGTCCTCTGGTTCGCACGTGAGGGAACGTACATTCGCGAGGCAAAGGACTCGAAGGTCGCCGTCGAACGCATCGCACAAGTCATTGACGAAATGCTTGAATACGACAAGAAGATCAAAATCGCCGTCGAACCCAAGCCCAACGAACCGATGGATCACACCTACATTCCCACAACGGGCCACGCCATCGCACTTGGCTTGCTCACCCGCGATCCCAGCAGAGTTGGTGTCAACATCGAATCCGCCCACTGCATCTTGGCAAACCTGGATCCCTCCGATGAAATGGGCTTCGCCTTGGCGCACAACAAGCTCTTCTCGGTCCACCTCAACGACCAGAACAGCCTCAAGTTCGACCAGGACAAGTCCTTCGGCGCAGTGGACATCAGGCGCGCCTTCAACCAGGTCCGCATCCTGGACAAGCACAGCTATGGCAAAAAAGGCGAATCCGTCGGATTGGACGTCAAGGTCATGAGAACCCAGAAGCAGGAAGTCAACCTGAAGCACCTGTCCAACTCGATCACCATCTTCAACGATCTCCTGGCGATCTCCCGCGGATTGAACCAGAAGCTCGTTGACGAGCTGATTGCCGCACGCAACTACGAAGAACTCGAACTTCTGATCATCCACGCCTTGATGGGCAAGTAATTGACACCTGAGCATTCAGGCTTTGCGCGTCCGCATGACTGCACCATGGTCATGCGGGCGCGTTTTCATTTCGAAATGCAATGCATCATCGCCATGAAACGCATTCCGCTGACACTTCAGGAAATCGACTCGATTCAGCACGCGGCTTTCTCTCCTTTTCGTTCACAATATGGTTGTTGCATTCCCTGTTTTTTGGGTATATAGTTGAAGGTTTTGTTTTTCCATAGAAACCCCCAACCAGGAGATATCACGATGCGTCATTGCCTAAAACTTTCCCTTCTAGCCGCGATTGCCGGCATTTCGGCAACCACCGCCGCCCCGGACGACCTGAAGCTAGCCGTCCGTGGGCAACAACCCGCCTATTCGATCGTCATTGCCGCCGAGCCATTGGAGCCAATCGCCTTGGCGGTGGAGGACTTCAGGCAACACGTCCAGCAAATTACTGGCGTCATGCTGCCTGTGGTCAAGGACGACCAGCCCCTGCCAAGCGCCGCGATCATCGTCGGAGACACCAGGCACGGGCGCCAGCTCCTTGGCAAGGACTACAACCTGGATTCATTGGACGACGATTCGTTCACCCTTCGCGTCAAGGCGCCGCATCTCCTCGTCATCGGCAAGAAACGCGGAGCACAATACGGCCTCTACGAGCTTCTTGAACGTTTCGGCAAGTGCCGTTGGTACGCCTCCTGGCACAACGTCGTGCCAAAGGCAGATGCCTTCCAAGTCCCGGCAGACCTTGACGAAACACAAAAGCCGGCTTTCCTGATGAGGGAACCTTTCTGGTTTGACGTGTTCAACACCTACCAGGCGCTCCGAAACAAATGCAACGGAAACCAAATGAGCCTCGATGAGAAACATGGCGGGAAAATCCGTTTCGGAGCAGGACTATTCGTACATACTTTCAATCGATTGCTTAACCCAAACGAATATTTTGACGAACACCCTGAGTATTTTAGCGAAATCAAGGGGGAAAGGAAGAAAGACTACTCGCAGCTCTGCCTCAGCAACCCGGATGTCCTTAAAATCGTCACAAGAAAAGTGCTCGAGGCCATAAGGAGAGACCCGACAGCTACCATGTACTCCGTCTCGCAAAACGACTGGTACAACTACTGCGAATGCAAGAATTGCGCTGAAATCGTCAAGCAAACAGGAAACCAGGCGGGAATCCTTATCTGGTTCGTCAACCAGGTCGCGGAGGAAGTCGAAAAGGAATTCCCCAATGCCCTGATCGAAACACTGGCATACCAGTACACGCGCGAGCCGCCGCCAAACATCAAGCCTAGGCATAATGTCGTACCCAGGCTCTGCACGATCGAATGCGACTTCGCAAGGCCCATCGACCAAAGCGATGAACCGACCAATATCAAGTTCATCAACGACATCAAGGGCTGGGCGAAGATGACAGACAAGATGTTCATCTGGGACTACACAACGAACTTCGGACACTACATCGGACCATTCCCCAACTTCAAGGCGCTCCAGGGCAATGTGAAGCTGTTCAGGGATTGGCACGTCATCGGAGTGATGGAGCAAGGCGCCTATCAAGGATACCATGCCGACTTCGCGGAACTCAAGGGATGGGTCCTCGCAAAACTCCTCTGGAACCCGGATGTTGATGTCCAGGCGCTGATCGACGACTTCATCAACGGATACTACGGCCCGGCAGCACCCTACGTCAAGCAGTACGTTGATGAACTCCATGCAAGGGTCGCCGCCCCCGCCGTCAAGCTCAAGCTCTGGACGCCAATGACTTCGAAAATCTTCTCGGACGAATTCTTGCTCAGGGCAACGGAACTCTTCGAAAAGGCCGAAGAAGCTGTCAAGAACGATCCAATCCTGCTGCATAACGTCCAAAAGGCGGCAATGACAGTCTACTACGCAAGGTTCGAAAGACTCCCTTCAGAAAACATCAAATACTCCTGGACCGACTCCTCGTTGGTTCCGGAAAAAGTCACCGCGCTCAGAAAGGAACTCGCCGAGAAAATCCTCGAAAGGTTCACCTGCGAACACAGGATCCAAATCGCGGAAAGCGGAACCAGGCACGAAACAGTCCTCCAAAATTGGAAAAACGCATCCCAAGGACACGAGGTGTTCAAAATCGAAAAGGGAGAGCTCGCTGCCGTCGCCGCGCCGACCTTTGACTGCATCGCCGGAATCCTCAGGGACAAATCCGGATACAACTACCTGGACGGAAACGCAGGAGGCATGGCGTATTATATCGATATTCGCGACCAAGGGCGTTTGTTCAAGCCTGGAAAATGCGATTCCGAAGCAATCAGGGCGACCTACGAAAAACGTGGACACTATCGCCTCAACCAGGCTTATTTCTTCCAGAATGGAGGACTTGCAATCTCAGCCCAAATCTCAAACCTCAGGGACAAGCAGGCCCTGGATATCAAGCCAAACGCCAAAATCGCACTCGCACTGAATTGCCAGGCGACTGTCGCCTACAAATTCGACGATGATGCAACCTGGAAAGCCTACACGCCTGAACGATTCGCCATCAACGACATCTTCGCGATCAAGGACGACAACCTGGCAAAGCGACGCTCGCTCACCATCGCCTCGCCCTACTCAAAGAGGGCGGTCAGGATCCTTTTCCCAAAACAGGTCAACTTCGATGAAATCAAGCTCCAGCTCGATCCCGTCGCAGGATCCGTCATCTTCTACGCCTTGGAATCGATTTCAGTGCAAGAGAAGCAAGTCGTTGACAGGACATTCGTCGTCCAGCCGATCCAGCAAGTTGACAATCTCCCTCCGAACCGCACCTTGGACAAGAGCGCCAACCCCGTCTTCGTCCAGGAAGACTTCGCGATGTCGATCTCAAGACTTGGTGAATGGGGCGAATTCGCCGCGGATCCTGAAGCGATCGACGGCAGCGCGGCCGTGATGTTCGGAACCCATTACGAATGGTGCTTCAACAGCAGGATCGACCTCGGCAAGCTTGTCCCAGGCATCCCGTACAAATTCCGCATTCGGGTCAAAGTCGAAAAGGCGAAGGACAAGGGCGACGCATTCTGGGCGGGCATCTACGACCAAGCGGAAAAGCGTGGCTACGGCGAAATCCGCCCCAAGGTCGAAGACATCAAGGACGGGTACCAGTGGTATGACGTCTGCACCTGGACTCCTAAACCGGAAAACAACCAATGGCTCTGGGCTGGACCGGGAATCTTCGATCTCAAGACAGAAACATCGGCAGTCAAAAAAGTCTATATTGACAGAATCGAACTCGTGCCGATGAAATAAACCCGCAGCGCGAACGGCAAATCTTTTCCCACGCAGGGCATGAGATTGATTTTGCCGAAATTCGGACTAGTTTATTGGCTTGACATTTTAACGACTCCCAACCATCCACACAAGAAGTTTTCACAAAAAAAATCAAAAGGATTGTCGGTCATGTCAGACCCGTCACAAGCAACCTGGACCGCCACGAAGGAAGCCATTGCCAAGGCAGAATCGGGGCATTGGAAGAACATCAACTACGTCGAGGAACGCGTTCCCCCTTATACCTTGCCGGAACTGATGAGATTCCAGGACGGAACCCCGGTCAAGACTCCCGAGCAATGGACCAGGAGACGCCAGGAAATCCTAGAACTCTTCCAAGACCAACTCTTCGGCTTCGCGCCAGAGCCTCCAAAAGACATGCGCTTCGAAGCCGTGGACATCGATGCGAACGCAATGGATGGAAACGCAACCAGGAAACTGATTGACATTCATCTGGGAAAATCACCGGACGCACCCGTCATCCATCTGGTCATCTTCATCCCGAACAAGCGCACCAAGCCAGCGCCGGCTTTCCTGCTCATATGCAACAGGGACAAGAACAATATCGACCCTACAAGAGCCATCAAGTCAGATTTCTGGCCTGCAGAGCAACTCGTCAAGCGAGGCTATGCGGCGGCGGCTTTCTTCAATGGCGATGTGGCGCCGGACAAATACGATGGCTTTACAACTGGCATCCACGCCTACCTGCAAAAGCCTGAAGAGCGCAAGCCAAACTCATGGGGAACCATCGCCGCATGGGCATGGGGGGCGTCCAGGGTCATGGACTACTTCGAAACCGATCCAGACATCGACCACAAGAAATGCGCCGTAACAGGACACTCGCGTGGAGGAAAAACCTCGCTCTGGTGCGGGGCACTCGACCAACGATGGGCACTGACCATCTCAAACTGCTCGGGATGCTCAGGCGCCGCCCTCGCAAGACGCCATTTCGGCGAATCATTATCTGTCATCCAAAATGCATTCAAGCATTGGTTCTGCCAAAACTACAGGGCGTACATTGACAAGGAAGACGACCTGCCCTTCGACCAGCACTGGCTCGTAGCGCTCGTCGCACCCAGGGCTGTTTACGTATCTTCCGCAGACGAGGATCTTTGGGCAGATCCAAGAGGCGAATGGCTTGCACTCCTCAATGCGGCGCCAGCATGGAAACTCCTGGGAAGAACCGGACTTGGCGAAGGCACCGCCATGCCGCCATTGAACAAGCCAATCCAAGGGGACGGAATGGCGTACCACATCCGCACCGGAGAACACAACTACAAGGTCTTTGACTGGATGGCACATGCGGATTTCGCAGATGCAGAATACAATCGCAACCAGGACGCCTAAACATGAATGAAAACCATTTCAACTTTGACGATCCTACTCTTAGCGACGCCGAAAAGTACCAGTCGCTACTGGTCTTCGTCAACGGATGCGCAAATCTTATCAGAAACAGTGCGCTGGCCCTAAGGACATACCAGGAATTCCTGGAAGATGAAACTGGACAATCACAGGCAGCTCGGGACTTCCTCGAAAAAAGCCAACGGCTTGCCGACAATCTCAGGGACGGCGCCGAATTCATACTCGAGCGAGCCGCCGATACATCCGACCAGGAGCGCATTGACCTGAACCCAATCGTCAAATCCGTCGCGGAAAGGGCAAGGAAGATCATGACCTCTCCTCTAGAAGTCAACCTTGATGCCGGGAAAAAGGTCATGGTCAATGCCAATGTGTACCAGCTCCAAGACGCCTTTTTCGATGCCGTCACCCTAGTGGCAAACGCAGCGGAAAAACTTGGACAGGGCACCATCCTCTCCGTAAAGAGAATCAGCCTGACGGCAAACCAGCTCGGTCTCATGGGATCCAATTGCGACGAAGGGGACTTCGTGGCCGTCAACGTGAAAATCGCCTCGATGGCCAACGACAGCCAAATGGTCGCCAGCCATCAACTCGTTGACAACGCAAGGAGGGACGACTTGCTCGAACAACTCGTCTTCTGGACCGGAACAGCAATGCTCCACAATGGGGAAACCATCACAGACCCAGAAAACCCAACCCGAAACATCTCATTCCTCTTCCCGCAAACACAAGAACTCATTGACATCCAAGAGTCCGGCGATGAGTGGAAAGGGCATGAAACCATTCTGCTGGTGGACGACGAAGACATGATCTGGGACGTCATCATCGACATGCTCTCAGAACTGGGATACCTGGTCATCCTTGCCGAAAATGGACAGGAGGCGATTGACATCTACAAGGGAAACCCAGGCGGAATCGACCTCGTGCTCATGGACATGGTCATGCCCGTGATGAATGCCAGGGAAGCGTTCCCGCTCCTCAAGGAAATCGACCCAAAGGTCAAGGTCCTCCTCTCCTCGGGATTCGTCTCGCAAGAAGATGCAAAGGACGTCCTGGAGGCAGGGGCAAAAGGATTCCTTAGAAAACCCTATCGCCTCGCCGAACTGGCAAAGGCAATCAGAAACATCCTCGACAACAAACCACAACGATGACCAACAAACAACAACCAGAAAACTCCGTCAGAATCGCAAAGTTCTTGGCCGCGGCGGGCATTGCCTCCCGTCGCCGATGCGAAGAATTGATAGCCGAGGGGCGGGTCACGGTCAACGACACGCCTATCCTCACCCCGGCAACCTTCGTCGATCCCGCAAATGACATCGTCAAGTTCGAGGGAAAAATCGTCATGCCGGTTGAGGACAAGACCTATGTCATCCTGAACAAGCCTGCAGGATACACCTGCTCCGCCCAGGACGACTACGCGCGACGGCTCGTCTTCCACCTCCTTCCCGAAAACCTCGGAAGGCTTTTCACCATCGGCAGGCTGGACAGGGATACGGAAGGCCTAATCCTGCTGACCAACGATGGCGAACTGGCACAAAAGCTCACACATCCATCCTTCCAAGTCGAAAAGACATATGTCGCGGAATGCGAGGGGTTCTTTGACGAACGTGCCAGCAAGACCATGCTCGAAGGCGTCATGGACGACGGTGAATTTCTAAAGGCGCAAAGGGCGACAAAGCTGAAGCAGACCGGCGAGAACACCTTCCTCCTTGAAGTGGTTCTCACCGAAGGCAAGAAGCGCGAGGTTCGTCGACTTTGCGCCCAGGCGGGATGCCCAGTGATCAGGCTGGCGCGGACACAATTCGCGACCATCAAGCTGCAAAACCTGGAATCAGGAGCCTGGAGACGCCTGGCTGAACAGGAGATCAAAGAGCTTAAGGACTTGGAAAACAGGGTTGCGGCACGAAAACCCAAAAGATACGGCAAAGGCAGGTGAGTTTGATTTTTGCAACCAGAATTCGAAAGTGCAAGCCCCCCGGGGGAAAAACAGCTTGACTTCCTCGTAAAATGCATTATATTTTATTCTAACTTTTGTTTATTTTATGCCCGGTCAATCTACTAGCAAAAAGACAGTTTACATCATCGCAGGACCCAATGGCGCGGGGAAAACAACCTTCGCCCTAAAGCTCCTGCAATCGCTGGAAGATTGCCAGGATTTTCTCAATACGGACTTGATTGCCAGAGGGCTTTCGCCAATCAACCCGGACGGGGAAGGCACTCAAGTTGCAGCAGGCAGGATTTTCTTCGAGAGGATGGATGCCTTTACCAAGGAAGAACGAAGCTTCGCCTTCGAAACGACCTTGGCGGCACTCACCTTCCTCAGGAGAATCAAGCAATGGAAGAAGGACGGCTGGACAATCGTCCTATACTATTTGTACCTGCCAAGTGTCGATTTCTCGCGCAAGCGAGTCAGGAAAAGGGTTGTTGACGACAAGGGGCACGATGTTCCGGATGCGGACATTGTCCGAAGGTTCCCCAAGAGCCTTGCCAACCTCTTCAACTACCTGCCTGAATGCGACACCACCATCTGCTTGGACGGTTCGTTGCCGGCACCGGAAGCGATCTTTCTATGCAACAACGGGAAAATCAAAGTATTCAAGGATCAAATATACCAGCAAATGAGGAGCTACTTGAACGATGACTAATGCAAAAGCTATGTTCCTTCTCAAGCAGGCCATTTCATCCGTTCGCCACGCAGTTGCCGAAGAACTCAAGAAAAAGGCAAAGCTGGGCCTGAGAGCTGTGGTATGCAAGGATGGACAGCCCAAAATCGTCGCGGCCAAAACGCTAGTCAAGCAAATCAAGAATGAAGCGCAATCCGTTTGTTAATTCCTTAACGTAACGCATTTGGCAGACGACGGGAACATGATTCCTTCCCGTCGTCTGCTTTTTTTATAGTCAATCCCTATCAACCCCAGGAAGCGAGACTATGACAATCTACAATGAAAGTGCCCGTTCGTTGCCGATCATCGACCATGTCGACGTGTTGGTAGCCGGTGGCGGACCTGCCGGATGCTCGGCCGCCTTGGCCGCAGCCCGTTGCGGCGCCAGGACAATGATTGTGGAAGCCCATCCCGTGCTCGGCGGCATCGCCACGTCAGGCATGATGTCACATTGGTCAGGCGGAACGATTTCGCCGATGGCCAACGAATTCCAAGCCGCATGCCATGCGATCCACTGGCCGGTGGAGGACGGATTCAAGGTAGAACGTCACGCTATCAACCACGAAAAGCTCAAGCTTGTCCTCTTTAACAAGCTGGAAGAGGCTGGCGTCATCATCCGAACCCATACCTTCTGCGCACAGGTGATCCAGGAGGGGAACACCATCAAGGGAGTCATCGTCGAGAGCAAGTCGGGACGCGAAGCGATTCTCGCATCCGTCGTCGTCGACGCAACCGGGGACGGCGACCTCGCAGCCAAGGCCAATGTCCCGTTCCGGAAAGGACGCGAATCAGACGAAAGGATGCAACCTGTAACGCTGATGTTCAAAATCGCGGGGGTTGACTACAAAACCGCAATCTTCCCAGGCTCGTTCGAATCGCGCGTCAAGGTTCCAAAAGGCGAAATCCAGGACCTGGCCAGGAAAATCCTTCCCGAGCCGGCTGGGCATACCCTCCTCTACAGGTCAACGCAAGACGGACACGTGGTCGTCAACATGACCAACCTCATCGACATCGACGGCACTTCGGCAGTGGACCTCACAAAGGCGGAGATCGAAACAAGAAGGCAAATCCCCAAAATCATCGATTTCCTCAGGGAATATGCGCCGGGATACGAAAACTGCTATCTCCTCGCTTCGGCAGAATGCGTCGGCGTCAGGGAAACCAGGCACTTCGAGGCTGGATACGTGCTCAACGAAATCGACATCCTCGAAGCAAGGGTGTTCGACGACTGGATCGCAACAAAAAACCTGTTCAACTTCGACATCCACAACCTGGACGGGGCTGGCTTGGACAAGGATGGCGCCCAGCACCATTTCAAGAGCAAGGGGCACTACACCATTCCCTACAGGTCCTGCGTCCCCAAGGCGGTGGACAACCTGCTTCTGGCGGGACGCAACATCGCCGGAACCCACAAGGCACACTCCAATTTCAGGGTCATGCCCATTTGCGCCAACATTGGCCAAGGCATCGGCGTCGCCGCCGCCTTGTCCGCACGTCATCGCATTGCTCCACGGAATGTAGCTCCGCAGGACATCCAGGCTATCCTGAAAGAGCAAGGCATCGAGCCATAAGCAACCAAATACTGATTTTCATTTACAATGGCATTACCAGGTTCTTCATTCTTGCTTTTCGCCATCAGGCAGCTAGCCTTCCGAAAGGTCAGCGCCATCGTCATCGCCTTGGCGCTGGCAATCCTCGCCATTGAATGCAAAACCCAGGGGCAAGATTTCCTGAATCGCTTCTTCCCGTCTAGGCAGGAGACACAGGAAAAGCAGGAAACGACCCAAGCCAAGCCGCAGGAAACGCCTCAGCAAGCGCAAGCCACACAAGAAGCTGAAGCCTCGGAAGCGCCAGCCGAGGAAGCCGAATCGAAGTCCACTTCACAACTTGAACAGCTCAACTTCAAGGACGGGGATTTCGATTGGCGCCAAGACTGGTGGAAAGCGCTGATCCTCGTACTCGGAGCACTCTTCACAATCCTGGTTCTACTCAGGATCGCACGACAAGTCTTCCGCATCATCATCGTGGCGATATGCCTCGCGGCAGGCACAATCGGAGCTTATTTATTCCAACCTGCAACGACGCCTTGGCTTGCTGAAAGGCTACCGAAATCCCTCACATCAATTATTCCAACCGAGTACTGGGCATACTTCATTTGCTTTATGGCGAGCTACCTCGTCACAACAATCATTCTCTATATCCTGAAAAAGCCAGTCGACATCGTTGGAAAACGACAAAACTTGGAAGACAAGGAACGTTGACATGTCCCAAGATATGACAGAAAAGCCTATCGTCAGCATTGTCAAACTCGATTCCTACGACAATCCCGACGCCGTTTCCAAAGCCTTGACCAGCCTGCTGTCCCCCTGGGGCGGCATCGGTCATTTCGTGAAGCCTGGACAACGTGTACTGCTTAAGCCGAACTTGGTTGCGCCTGCCGTTCCCGAAAGGGCGGTCACTACGCATCCAGCGATTGTCCGAGCAGTCATCCAAGCTTGCGAAAACGCACAGCCAGCATCGATTTCCCTTGGCGACGGACCGGGAGTCGGAACCACGACCTCCGTCGCAAAAGCCTCGGGATTGACCGCAGTCCTCGGAAACGCAACCATAGCGGAATTCGACAAGACGAAGACCTACCACCACGACGGCAACACCCTCCTCCAAAACCTGGAACTGACCGAGCATATCGCCAACAACGATGTGCTGATCACCCTGCCAAAGCTGAAAACCCATTCGCAAATGGCGTTCACCTGCGCCATCAAAAACCAATTCGGGCTAATCCCCGGCATGGCCAAGGCGCAATTCCACTTCAGGTTCCAGAATCCAGACCGCCTTGCAGACCTGATTGTTGACATCAACAGGACCGCAAATCCTGCCTTGGC
>DBPZ01000020.1:20894-34113 GCA_002305655.1 Lentisphaeria bacterium UBA1407
GACATTGACATTCGAGGGGAAAGCCTTCAGGACGTCGCCATCGACGACTACGATTTGATCAAGGCGCCGGCAAACATCCTAAGGCTCCTTCCGCTTCCCAGGAAAACACTCAAATGGCTGCGCAACCTCATCGTGCCGAGGCCGCAGATTATCCTAGACAAGTGCATCAAATGCATGAGATGCAAAAACGGATGCCCGATAGACCCACCTGCGATCGATCCGCTCAAGCCAGGGGAAGACAAACTCAACCACGTCACCTGCATCAGGTGCTATTGCTGCCATGAATTCTGCCCTGTCAAGGCAATCGATCTAAAGAAAAGCAGGTTGGACAAATGGTTCCATGCCCAGGAAATAGTGCGTGCATTCCATAGGCTCCTGGGACGCCTTGCCCTGCTCGTCGCCAATAAACGTTGATTTCCAATGCCGATTACCATATCCCATCCACAAAAACCGCCTTCCTGGCTTCCAGAATGGCCAACTCAAGCACAGGTCCAGGAACAATACACGCTGATTATTAGGAATATGGCCGCCAACCTGATCGCTTCAGAATCGAAAGTCCGTCTCTTCTGGAACGACACCACCCTCAGCGCAACGATTGGCGTCCACAACAACATCTGGAAGCTCAAGGAAGGCATCTGGGATCGAACCTGCTCCTGCAAGGCGCCACAGCACCTTTGCCCGCACAACTACGCCACATGCCTGCTGCTTTTCAGGGTCTGCTATGACCAAGGCTGGATAACGCCGCCTAGCCAAAGGCGACAACCAAAACCACAGCAAACGCAAACAAGAAGACCAGTACAGCAAAACATTCCGTTCAACATCAACCAGGATACATCTCCAGGCACGGTACAAAAAATCGAAGCGGAAATCGATGCCAAGTACAGCGTCACGGAAATCATGGTCAGATTCTACCGCAATGTCAACGACTCCAGGGAACTGCTGACCATCGCCCAAATCCTCAACATGGGGTCGCAAATCCTGCTGAACAATCCCCATAGCCCATTTTCCAAGGAAGACCGGGAATTCGTCGCATGGACGACAAAATCGATTCGCTCGAGCATCCCCTCCCAAGCAATTCCGTACAACTCCAAATTCCTGACCATTTCAAAGCAAACGTTCCACGCCTGGCAATTGCACTGGGAAGAGCGGCAGCCCAACAGGTTTATCGACAGGGCGACGCAAAAGCCCCTCGCCGCAACAGCCGAAACCAAGCCGGTAAACTTGGTGCTCAAGCTCACCTACAAAAAGCCTTTCTTTTTTGCCGAACCCAACTACGTCTTTCAGGATGGCAAGCACTTGACCTTGATCCAAGTCGCAACCTTGCTTGAGAACGCATCTGAGTTTGACAGGCTTGCATTCAAGGCATTCAAGCCCCTCTTCAAGCTCGACCCGTTCTGGAGAGGACCGCTTAAGCTTTCTCCGCAACAAATGGAAACCAGACTTTCTTCCTTGGTTGACAACAAGCTGGAGCTTGTCACGGGCTCCGCCGTCAGGCAATTGGCTCAAGACAAGATCAACGTCCACCTCGGGACAAGGCATGGAAACTTCACCATCACCGCCAAGCTCAAGGAGCAGTTGATCGAGCTTGACGGGAATGCCCCCATCAATCCAGCGATCGAGGTAAAAGACGAATTCGTTGAAATCTCCCAGGCAGGGGGCAAGAACGTTGAATTCATCCGCCAGGCCGTCAGGGACATCCAGCCCAGGGTTTATGAACATGGCTCGGCATTGCTCTACGACACGCACAAAAACGCACAACTCGTCAAGGACTTCTGGAACCAATTGCCAGAAGATTTCAACAGGACTTGCGACCTTTCGCTACAGGAACTCCTCTGCCCGACAGCGGACAACCAACTCAAGCTCAACCTGCAAGCCACAAAAAACAATGCATTCGCAACGCTGAAATTCTCCTGGACAACGGGAAGCCAAAAAGCGAAGCTCTCACTGGAGGACCTCAACCGAATCGCAAGGACAAATTCATCCGTCTACAGAACATCGGACGGCAATTGGATTGACATCGACCCGGAACAGGCTAGGCTCGCGATCGAACGCCTGAAACAGGCAGGATTGAACCTGGAGGAAGAAACAGAGGTCCTGGCAAGACACGCAGCCGAAACGATTGAGAAAATCACATCTTCCGTCAATCCCGTCATGGATGACGCCTCACGAGAAGTCGCCAAGAAACTTCTGGATCAGCCGCCCTTGGAGCTTCCGCCGATTCCACAACACCTGGATTCCATACTCAGGAGCTACCAAAGGGAAGGCGTCAACTTCCTCCTGGACACCACGGTGTGCGGAGTCGGTCCCATCTTGGCAGACGACATGGGCTTGGGCAAGACGCTTCAGGTTTTGGCGATGCTTGACGCTCTGGACACCTCCGCCAACCAGGAAGGCAGGTCCTTCCGCGCCCTGGTTGTCGCCCCGGCATCCGTCGTTCCCGTATGGACTCAACAAGCGAAGCAATTCTGCCCTTCGTTGCCGATCCAAGCAATCAAGGGAACGCCAGCGCAACGCAAGTCGATCCTCGAAAACTATACCGACGGCATCCTGACGATCAACTACCAATTGGCAAGGATGGACATCGATGACATCTCGCAACTGGACCTGGATTGCCTGGTGCTTGACGAGGCCCAGACGATCAAGAACCCAAAAGCGCAAGTCACCGCCGCCATCAACGATATCAACGCCAAGCACGTCGTCGCATTGACGGGCACCCCGTTGGAAAACTCCTTGCAGGATCTTTGGTCGATCATGAACAGGTTGAACCCAAGCCTGTTCGGTTCCCTTGATGACTTCAACGAGCGCTACGTCAACGCCCGTGGTGGAATCGCGGCACTCAGCAAAAAGCTGTCCTTCTTCCTGAAGAGGCGAACCAAGGCTGAAGTCGCCAAGGAACTTCCACCGAAGACCGTCGAAATCCTGTCCCTTGAGTTGCCGCAGGAGCAAAGGGACTTCTTCGATGCCCAATTGGCAATCGCCAAGCAGGACATCCATGCCGCCAACAAGTCGAACATGGAAATCCTGAGCATCATCACCCGGCTCAGGCAAGCCTGCTGCCACCCCGACCTGGTCGCAAAACGCGAAACCAGCCTCCCGTCCGCAAAACTCGATTTGCTCCTTGAGAAGCTCGAGGACCTGCAGGCAACTGGGCACTCCGCACTTGTATTCTCTCAATTCACATCGATGCTTGACATCATCGCCAACGCCTTGCAAGGCAACAACATGCCATTCTACACGATTACAGGGGAAACCCCGACGGACAAGCGCGCCGACATTGTCCAGGCATTTGACGAAGACCCCAATCCCGCCACATTCCTGCTCAGCCTGAAAGCAGCCGGAACAGGACTGACCCTCACAAAGGCGGACTATGTCTTCCTCTTTGACCCATGGTGGAACCCAGCCGTCGAAAACCAGGCGATCGACAGGGCGCACAGAATCGGACAGGACAAGCCGGTCATCGCATATAAATTCATCGCAGCGACAACCATCGAGGAAAAAGTCCAGCAACTCATCAACGACAAGCAGGCGCTTTTCGACCAGGTCATGGACGGAGCAACCGAAAACGCCTTGCCTGGAAGACTGACCGCAAACGACCTCAAAGCACTACTGGAAGACTAAAAAATGACCACTCTTAGACTTGCCATCCTATTGTTCGCCGCATTGACGACCGCATTCAAAGCCCAAATCCACATCGGGTGGGCGGAAGCTGCCTTGGATGCCAAAACATTCACAAAACTCCCAGCAATCCCAAAGGATAACGGAAAGGCAATCCAGGCGACTGAATTCAAGGATCCACTGATGCTGACGGCATTGGCAATCAATGGCAACAACCAAACCGCAGTCTTCCTGTCCTGCGACCTGATCCAGGTCCCCGACAATCTGGCCCAGAATATCATCGATCAAGCGAAACGCTCTTCGCCAAAGCTCGAACAGGCGACCTTCGTCATCAGTGCAACCAATAACCAAGCTGGAATCGACCCAAACGATCTGGAAATCCGTGAAATCCTGGCGAAAACCGCCGTGAAAACCATCGCCGATTCTGTTCGGAACTTGACACCAGGAGCAATCGCACAGGGCGCAGGATACGCAGTCCTAGCACATAACGCAAATCCACGCAACGACAAGGACTTCCAAGGATACGAATCACCTTCCGACCACCTGGCGAGATTCCTCTTCACCTACCAGGAAAACCGCTTGACGGGAGTCGTCGTCAACCTGCCCTGCCCTGCAAGCTGCTCCGAAAATTCCTCCGAAATTTCAGCCGATTTCTGGCATGATGTCCGCCAGGCAATCAGAGACCATGTCGGCGCCCCAATCCCCATCCTGGCGCAAACCGCCGCCGCCAACGATGCCACGCCAATCGTCTCCCATTACAAAAAAGCGCAGGACAGACGACTCAAGCTCAAATTCGGAAAAGACACAAGGCAGGATCTGGCACTGAGAAAGGATCTGGCTCAACTCGTACTCAATGCCTTCGTTGAAACGAAATCCTGGACTGAGAAGAAGATCGAGGACGCCCCGGGATTCGCTTGCGAAAGCATTGTGGTCGATGACCTCAAGCTTAGCACGGTTGTCGTGGGCAACGCCGCTTTCGCCTCAAATCCATTCAAGATCGATACCGACTACATGCACCGTATCCAGGCAAGAAGCCCATTCGAAAACACATTCGTCATCCAACAGGCAAATGGTTACGCTGGTCCGCTCCCAACAGAAAGAACCTTCGACCAAACGCCCGCCGCAAGCGTCCCCAAGGAAATGGGACAGAAAATCGTCAATGCCACCATCGAGTCGCTGAGGGCATTGCGCAAGTCGATTCAANNCAACGTGCCGCCGCGCGTCTTTGCCTGTGCCTGGTTGCCGTGTCGGCCTTCGTTTTCGCCCAGCACAAGGTTGCCTGGTGCGAGGTTGATATTTCCACGGACAAGCCCCTGGAGTTGCGCGGGCAGATGTACAAGAGAATCTCGAAGGGGATATTGGATCCCACAACCGCGACCATCCTGGTCGTTGACTCCAACGAGGATTTTGTCATATTCATCTCATTGGATTCCATCGCCGCCGGCTCCATCAAGACATACGTCAACAGAAAAATCCGCCAGCTCAGACCTGGCTTCCCTACTGGAAAACTCCTCTACTCCGCAACGCATGCGCATACAGCGATCAACGTCGACGCCAAAGCATCAAAGGAATATACAAACTGGCTCGTCGATACCCTGACGAATAAAATCCTCGAAACCTACGACAACCGCAAGGAAGGGGCCACATTCGCATACGGATATGGCTACGCAAGAATCGGATTGTGCAGGAGACCAACGTATTTCGACGACCTTCGACTGCGCAAAAACGCACGCAACAATGCACTTTCGGTGGACAAGCACGCCAAAATGCACGGCAATACCAACGATCCACAATTCGCGGGCATAGAATCGGGAGCAGACTCGATCGTCAACCTGCTCTATGTCTTCCAGGATGGCAAGCTGACAGGCGCAATCGTCAACATCCCCTGCCCCGCCCAGGCGACCGATGGCCTGCTCTACCTCTCGGCGGATTTCTGGCACGAAACCAGGCAGCTGATCAGAAAGGAGCACGGCGACATCTTCATCCTGCCACAATGCGCCGCCGCAGGAGAACTGGTAACACGAGACCTAATCAATGGAAGACTCGTCGCCACAAGACGCAAATCCCTTTTCGAGGTCAATGTCAGTGAACCAAAATACAACAAGGCGGCAAGGCTGGATGCCGCAACGCAAATTGCATTCGCTTTCAACGATACCTTAAAATGGGCAAGGCTAGAACCGATCAGGGATCCAGTCATCAAGCACGTCACGCTGGAACTCAAACTCAAGCCCGTTCATGTGGACGAAGAACTCCTGAATTTGGCCAAGAAGGAAATCGTCGACTGCAACAAGCTTCTGGAAAATCCGCCAAAAGACCAAAAGCAGGCCGATATCATTGCCTCGCGGCTTGGACGTGCCAGGACATTGATCAGAAAAGCGGAAAACGAGGCAAAGGGCATCCCCTACACGACCTACGCCAACGTCCTCAGGTTCGGTGACATCGCCTTTGCCTCAAACCAATTCGAACTCTATGGCGAGTACCAGTTCCAGATTCAGGCCCAATCTCCGGCGATCCAGACATTCGTCGTCCAACTTTCGGAGCACGGGACTTACCTCCCCTCGCCCAAGGCATTCAACAACCAGGGCTACGGGGCAATCCCCTTCTCCTGCTCAGTCGGACCGGAAGGCGGTGCCCAGCTGGTCAACGCAACAGTCAATGCACTCCAAAAACTCTTCAAAGAATAACCAACCATGAAAAACTTCACCTGCCAAGCGTGTGGAAACTGCTGCAAATGGGAAGGCATCGTCAGGGCTACAGAACAGGAAATGGCCGACGCCGCAAAGCTGCTCAATATCACGCTCGACCAATTTATTCAAAAATATACAAGACTCTCCGAGGACAGGCGATCGCTCATCTTCGAAGACAACGAGGCCGGAGCCTGCATCTTCCTCAATGACGACAACAAATGCATGATCTATCCTGCAAGACCATGGCAATGCAGGACTTTCCCACACGAATGGGATGTCTGCGAAGACCTTCAAAAATTCTGCCATGGCCATCAAATCGCAAAGGTCAAGAACCAGATCCAAGACCAATTCCTCGTACATGTCTTCGGGCATCCGAACAAACCGCTCGATGTCAACCAATTCCCTGGCGATGCGCAGATCCTCAATTGCCAAAATATCTGCCTGATGCTCTCAAAACTCAACATCCCCTTCATCTACTACGGTTGCGCCGATTCAATCATACCCAACGGAGGCGCCTTCGAATCAATCGGAAAGCCAACAGGAAACTGGGCATACCAAAACGCCTGGCACAACACCTACACAAAACGCCTGGGAAAGGCATTGGCAAAACATGCGATCCTGGACGACGAGTCGCCGGAACTGATCCTCGCGCTCTACGGCGCCGCACACGCGGAAGTCGATGCGATGCAGCTTCCAGTCATCGAGGCCATGCTCGGGTACGATCACGGATGGGCTACGTACAAGGTGTTCCCGTCCTACGCACATCAACATACGATCTATGCAAAACAACCGGAACTGGCATACCAAACCAAATTCTTCGATACCGTCATCCCCCACTTCCTAGACGAAAACAACTTCATCACCTCGGAGAACCCAAAGGACTATCTGCTCTACCTGGGACGAAACGCTCCTGACAAGGGCATACAAATCGCAAGGGACGCCGCAAAGGCGGCAGGACGCGAACTCAAGGAAGTCTTCTCGGGATGCTATGGCGAGGAAAAGGCAAAGCTCATAGCAAACGCATATGCGGTGATGATGCCCACGCTCTACGTCGAACCTTTCGGATATGTCGCCATCGAGGCGCAACTGTCAGGGACCCCGATCATCACCACGGACTGGGGAGCGTTCGCGGAAACCGTCATCCATGGCAAGACCGGCTTCCGGTGCAGAACCCAGGCCGAGTTCGTCGCCGCCATCAATAAAGCCAAAGAACTTGACAGGCATTACATCCGGCAATCAGCGGTAAACAGGTTCTCCATGGACAAAATCGCCCCAAAATACCATCAATATTTCCACTTTGTGTGGAATGTTCACAAAAATGGTGGATATTATGCAAATGCCGCTTTTCGCGACATTTCATTTTATGAATGAACGCAACGAGTGCGTCATCGTATAGCACAAGTAAAAAACAAGGACTCTATCATGGCAAGAAAAGCACAAGCTCCCGATGATTTCGAAAAGATGTTTGGCATTACTGACGCGAAGCCATCCAGACGTCGTCGTGTTGCCGCCCCTGCCGGCCCGGTAGCAGGCGGTCCCTCAGGTCCCGCGATGTCCGGCGGCCCCTCAGGTCCCGCGATGTCAGGCGGCCCCTCCGGCCCCGCGATGTCAGGCGGTCCCTCGGGTCCTGCGATGTCAGGCAATGTCAAGGGCAAGGCAGGCGCACCTCCCAAGCGCAGACGCCGCGCACTTGATGACGATACGCTCAAGCAACTCTACGGCTGAGCCAATTCCCAATATCATTTCTCCCAAGTCCGCTCCCCTGATTGAACAACTCAAAACGGAACAGTCAGGGGAGCGTGTTATTTACGACCTTTTTGAACGGTCATTAACCGCCCATGAGAAAAAATTCCTACTGTTGCAACGAATTTGTCGCGTGGATCCTTAATCAAACCCCAGACAAGGATCTGCTCGATTTCGTGGTCAGCAATAGGACATTGAAAAGTGCATTCGAAGGCAATGGATACACACTCAAGCCCACAAACCTGAGAAAAGTCCACTTCTTGAGAAGCTACAGTTCCTATCCGGCATTCGACTTCTTCATTGATTTCATCAAGGAAAAATTCGCCTCCGAGACAAGCCCGACCAGGGCATTCCTGGAGATTCTCGACCAAAACTGGCTTGACAAGCATTGGCGCACCGTCTTAAGGCAAGCGGAATCGCCTCAACTCCTTGTCCTCGCCTTCCTGCTAAGCAGCAAGGAAAAACTCAACGCAAGGGCGAAAAGACTGATCAGGTGCAAGACAATCTGGACAAACTCACTGGACAAAGAACGAGACAAGATCGACCTGAAACCGATCCTCCTTGCCATCCCACCCCTGTTCGGACAAGCAACCGCAACGCAAACAATACAAAAAGCAGCGGAAACCAAGCCCGAACCCGGTGTAAATGCTAGGCTCAACGAAAGACTCGAACGGGAAAGAAAAGAAAAAAGAGAGCTGAAAGCGAAATTCCAAGCGGAAATCGAACAGGCCAACAAAAAACAAGACGAACTCAAGAAGACAATCGCACTGCTCAAGGAAACAATCGCCAACTCAGATATCGATACCCAGGTGAAACTCAACCAAAAAGACCGGGAACTCAAAGCCCATCTAGATCAATTCTTCAAGAAACACTTCGATACAGAAAACACACTGAAGTTGGCAACCAATTCCGAACGATTCAAGGGAAATGCAGATGCCCTGATCGCAACAAGCCAACTGATCCTGAAAGAACAAAAGGCCCTTGACCTTAAGCACGGACTCAAATCACAATGCAGAGAACAGCTGGTTCGACTCGACAAAGTGCTCGAGGACATCAATCTTGCCGTCGCTGATTCAATATCCCTTCATCCGGCAATACTCAATGTCAAACTGCAGATCGAAGCGCAAATCAACGAGATCAACACGGCGATCGAACTCGACGACCAGCCATTGGCGTCAGATACGGCAAGGCAACTCCACGCCGCAATCCTAAATGTGAATGTCAAGGACGACAACCTGAAAAAGCAACTGGAAGCCCTGGCAAAACTCGTCGAACAAAACGCCGACCAAGGAATCATCCTCAATGACGAACGCGACATCCTGAAGGAAATCATCTCCGAGCGCCACGCGCTGCACCTGGATATCGCACAACTCAAGAACACCTACACGCCACAACCCGATCCCGATTCAGACACGATCGTCATCAAGGAAAAACCGCTCGTTTTCAACCTCTTCCAACATTTCGCCAATTTCCACAAGATCCATCTCGTCGTCGATGCATGCAACGTCATCCTGCAGCAAAACTCCCATTGGCAAAATATCATCAATCGAAGCAGCCCAAGCAACGCTTTCAGCATTGCATCGAAGGAACTGATTGACAAAGCCAAGCTAAAGGCGCATTGGTTCTTGGAAATCACATTGGTCTTCGATGGGTCAGAACCACTCAACAACATCATCACAGATGGAAATTGCACTGTCGTCTACGCACGAAAAGTCCAGGAAGAACACAATGCCGACCTGGTCATACTCGAAAAAACAGAAGCGCTAGCCAAGCAGGGAATCAACGTCTGGCTCGTCACAAACGACTACGGCATCAGAAACAAGGCCGAAGACACGGCCAATGCATTCGTACTCACGGAAGCTTTCACGCAACTCCTGCTCATTTAACCCAAAAACAGATATCAAGACACCATTATGACTACCAAGGAATTCCTAGATTACATCAACAATCATATTCTTTTCCTGGATGGAGCAACAGGCACCGAACTCGCCAAGCTCGGAATGCCGCATAATGTCTGCCCAGAACAATGGTGCATCGAAAACCCATACGCAATCCAAACCGTCCAGAAAAACTACGAAAAAGCAGGAAGCAATATCGTCTACGCTCCGACCTTTGGAGCCAATCGATTCAAGCTCAAAAACTTCGGACTGCAGGACAAAACTGCCGAAATCAACAAAAAACTAGCCGAAATCTCTAAAGGCACACTCGTCGGCGCAAAGGTATTCGGCGACATCGCACCAACAGGACACTTCGTGCAACCTTTCGGCGACGACCCGATCCCATTTGAAACCGCCGTCGATATCTACAAGGAACAAGCGCAAGCACTTCTGGACGGTGGCGTGGACGGATTCGCCATCGAAACGATGATGGACATCCAAGAGGCACGAGCCGCACTGATAGCAATTAGGGAACTCGATCCCGACATTCCAGTGATCGTCACGATGACGTTCGACCAGGACGGGCGTACACTGACAGGCAACACTCCGGCAGCGGCGCTCGTTACCCTCCAGGCGCTCGGCGCAACGGCAGTCGGATGCAACTGCTCGACAGGACCAAGCCAAATGGCGAAAGTCATCGCGGAAATGGCGCCTTTCGCAAGAGTCCCGCTCGTCGCAAAACCAAATGCGGGAATGCCAAGGTTCGATGGGACGAAAACTATTTTCGACATGGGAGCCGACGACTTCGCGCAGCAGGTAAGCCTGATCGTCCAGGCCGGAGCCTCGATCATCGGAGGATGCTGCGGAACAACACCGGAACATATTGCCAAGACAACGCAGCTCCTCAAGGATACCAAACCAACGCCAATCGAAAACAAAGCCTCATGCATCAGCTCGGCTAGAAAATCCATCGAAATCAATCCGGACAAGCCATTCGAAATCATAGGCGAAAGGATCAACCCCACCGGAAAGAAAGCGCTCCAGCAAGAACTCAAGGAAGGCAAGCTCAATCTGGTACGCGACTTTGCAAGGCAACAAACCGAGGCAGGAGCCAATATCCTTGATGTCAATATGGGAATGCCGGGAATCGACGAGGCAGGAATGATGGTCGAGGCAATCCAACTGCTCGTCAACGAAACAGACGCCCCGCTATGCATCGACACGACAAAACCGGAAGTCGCGGAAGCAGCACTGAGAATCTACCCGGGAAGAGCGCTCTTCAACTCGATTTCCGCCGAAAGTGACAGAATCAACAAGGTTCTGCCGATCGCCGCCAAGTACGGGGCGATGATCGTCGTCCTCCCGCTGGACGATAACGGAATACCGGAGACAACCGAAGAGCGAATACAGGTCGCGGAAGACATCATGGCGACAGCACAAAAGATCGGCTACGAAAAGCGAGACTTCGTTGTCGACGGACTGGTGATGACCGTTTCGGCAGACCCTAATGCCGCCATCGACACCCTCAATCTCATCCAATGGGCTGCATCGCAAAAGCTCAATACCGTCTGCGGACTCTCAAACGTCTCCTTCGGATTGCCAAGACGAGACCTGGTCAACAGAGCCTTCCTTGCCATGGCTATCGCAAAGGGACTCAACCTCGCGATCGCAAACCCAATGCTCCAAGACATCACAGAAACTGCACACGCAACGGATGTCCTCGTCAACAGGGACGCCAACGCAAAGGCATACATCGCAAAATACGCACAAACAACAGCGCAGCAGCCCGCCAAGACAGAAACAAAGGACGCGATGCCTACCGACAAGCTCAGGCAAGCAGTCCTGGAGGGAGACGACAACCACGCGGAAATCGCCCTCAAGGAATGCCTGGAACAAAAACACGATCCAAAATCGTTGGTCGACGACATCCTGATTCCTGCCATCACAGCGGTAGGAGACAAATTCGAACGTAAGGAGTATTTCCTCCCGCAGCTGCTGGCTTCGGCAAAAACAATGCGGAACGCAATGGCAACCTTGGAACCGCTGCTCAGCGTAGATAGCGACGACGGCAAGCCAAAGGAAAACATCGTCATCGCGACAGTCAAGGGAGACATGCACGACATCGGCAAGAACATCGTCGCCCTTATGCTCAGAAACTACAACTTCAACGTGATCGACCTGGGACGCGACGTCCCCGAAGACGTGATCATCGACGCCGCAGTCGAGCACAAGGTCAAGATCGTTTGCCTCTCCGCGCTGATGACGACGACGATGACGGAAATGAAAACCGTCATCGAGCACGCACGAAGCAGAGGCCTTGACGAACTCGAGTTCATCGTCGGTGGAGCAGTCCTCAATGAGGACTATGCCAACACGATCGGGGCCCATTACGCCAGCGACGCCATGGGTACGGTCAGGCTTGCGCAATCAATCCTTCAAAAGGACTGAACATGACGATCAACGAGGAATTAACCGGGGAACGGGATCGACTCCTGCAACTGGACGAGGCAAAGCTCCTGGCGGAATGCCGCTGCGACACGATGAGGGGTACGGGACCTGGCGGGCAAAAGCGCAATAAAACCGAGTCTGCGGTCAGAATCACCCATATCAAGACGAATATCGTAGCCTTCGACGACGAGCAGCGTTCCCAGCACATCAACAGGCATCGCGCCCTTCAAAAGCTCAGGCTCCAAATTGCACTTGAGCTTAGGCAGCCTCCGACCACCTGGACAATGCCCGTCCCCAGCGTCAAATCCGAGAATTTCGTCCTTTGGGCGGCAGTCGCCCTCGACGCAATGCACAGCGAGGACTACGGCGTTGCCGCCGCCGCAAAACTTCTTGGCACTACGACCTCCCAACTCGTCAAGAACCTAGCAAAATCCCCAAAGCTCTGGCAATTCGTCAATGCCCAGAGAACGGCACGAAACCTCCAACCCCTCGTGCAAAAATAATAACTGGGCAAATTTGTCCGCCCCGTCCGACTAGAAATGCGCCATGTTTAGCCGCTTGAGCGGCGACATCGTCTGAGTACGAGCACCCCGGGTGCCCGTACTTAAAACCATCCCGCTCTGCAGCAGGACAGATCTGGGCGGCTGGACTGGCTGGGGCTTTGCCATGTTTAGCCGCTTTAGCGGCGACATCGCTTGAGTACGAGCACGCCGGGTGTCCGTACCTAAAACCGTCCCGCTCTACAGCAGGACAGATCTGGGCGGCTGGACTGGCTGGGGCTTTGCCATGTTTAGCCGCTTGAGCGGCGACATCGTCTGAGTACGATCACCCCGGGTGCCCGTACTTAAA
>DBPZ01000062.1:0-11775 GCA_002305655.1 Lentisphaeria bacterium UBA1407
GGCGTCAACTGCTTTTTTTAGGGTCAAGCATCCCCACTGGCCATCATCTCAGTGCACAAACGATGTCAGCGGCATCGATATCAAAAATCATTGGTGTCTCGTGTCCATTCGTGGTTTCCCTAAAATCGCCAAGAACATCATCATTGGCATCATGGCGTCAACAGCTTTTTTGGGGCTTGACTACGGCAATCAAAACCGATTTATGTCCACGCCATACGGAGGCAGGACGATTGTCTTGGCAAAACCTGGAATATCAACCTTGACTTCCATGGGCTTGTCCAGGCTGTTGACCAATCCCAATGCCTGCTTGCCATCGTCAGAACGCTTGCACCAATGGTAGATTCCCTCGGGAAGCTTAAGGTCCAATTCGACATGACGCCCCGTCAAGTACTCAAGCAAGCCATTCAGCTCCTTGACCGTGGAACATACCTCGGCCCATTGAACAGGTGAATGGATTTTCATGTCATACCTGTCCTTGGGAAGCCAATAGAAAATCAATCCGGTAACCTTCGCCGTTAGCGCCAAGTGAGCCATGCAACGGATCTTACCTGCCTTCGGCTCCACGTCCTCGGGTCGCTTGTCGCGAACAGCTTGCTGATCCCAATCAAATGCCTGGACAACACACCATACCGCCTGCTTGCCGCCGCTCATTTCACGGGAGGTTTCCATCCGGGTCTTCACCGACGACACGGGAGACCGGGGAACAGGATAGGGATCGTGCCAGTGAATCTCCGAATGACCATCCAAATACGCCGTCAACCCAGGCTCAAAGCCAACCCTGCACAAAAGAACCGTACGTGGAACACCGGGAGTAGCAGCCTTGAC
This sequence comes from Lentisphaeria bacterium UBA1407, assembly GCA_002305655.1. Taxonomy (GTDB): domain Bacteria; phylum Verrucomicrobiota; class Lentisphaeria; order Oligosphaerales; family Oligosphaeraceae; genus UBA1407. Next base: position 826 of record DBPZ01000062.1, read on the forward strand.
CGCATCGGTCAAAATCCGAAAGCTGCGGTAGTTCAACCATATCTCAGGCTCGTCTGCCAAGTAATACGTCAACAATGCGGGTTCGCTATAGACCTCGGCACAATGGGCCATCACCGAATCCCCGTCCTCGGCAAGCAAGTACGAGCGCGGAATGCCCAAAAACACCTTCAAGTTCCGTTTCTCGCATTCTTGCAGGTAGGATCGCATGGCCTCGCCCGAATGGACCTTGTGCTCGAAATCGTAGGAATGCGTCGTATTGAAGCCCGCCTCCAAGATGCCATCGAACACCATTTTGTTGTCGGAAGGATCGCGATAGGTGCCGATGGGGAAGAACGGCTTTCCGTCAATCATCAGCATTTTGTCATCCCTGAATTCAAATCGATGCGCCGGGTTCTTGTTGACATAAACGAAGGTTTTGTCCGTGCTGCCTACTTTGACTTGGACATGCCTCAGTCCCTCGTCCAGGGGTTCTGCCGGCGTGAATTCGACCATGTCCTCAGTGCGCTTGAGGATCTTCACGTCTTTTCCATCCAGGGTTATCTTGGGGTCGCTACGCAGCGCCGGATAGAAGGTGACCTTCAGGGTCTGTCCTTGCCGAATATGCTTTCCATTGGGAAAATCCTGCTTGACCAAGTACGTCACGTTCTCAGGCAGCTGCGCAATATCGAACTCGCCGAAGATTGGCTTGAGCTTGCCCTTGCCCATCCAAAATGCCTTCATGTACCACTTCCCCGGCTCCAGCGAATGCGGGAAAACCATCTCGCCCCCTGCCCCCTGGACACTGGTGACAAATGCCTTCGATTCATCGACCTCGCGATCCCTTCCCAGCGTGATGAAAAAGCGGTTGCGCTCGTTTTTCGTCTTGTATTCCACAGGAGCCGTGTACTTGAACCGTGGCGGATTGACGCTGGCATCAACCTCGATATGCGAACTCATGTCAACCTTGTGCATTTCGAAGTCCTTGAACTGCGCCGTCCCTTGCCCTTCAACGCCAATCCATACCTGGATATACTTGACTTCCTCGGGGATCGGAATCGTCATCCCAATCTCAACGTCCTGCCAATCTCCTGCCGAAAAGGGTCCCTTGGGAAACTCGCCGCCGTTGATCCAGTCCTTCTTCTCGGACAAAAAACCGAAGAACAACGTAACTCCGCGATCCCCATTGTTCCTTGCGACAACGCCCAAGGACTTGACGCGAACACGACCTCCATAAACCTCGCCGGGTTCGACCTCAATGTCGTACAACAGAAAATTACGCTCGCCTGATTCGGCCTTCACCTGGACAACGCCGTCAACTTGGCTGACCAACGACTTGTTCAAGGCACGCCAACCACGATCCCACAACCCCGGCACATCGCCGGAAAACGATTCCTCAAAGCGAAAATCCGCAGCGCACAACAGCCCAAAGGACAACGCGAAAATCAAACAGGCCACTCTTCTCATAAATCCTCCACTTGCTTGCCAATGTCAAGAAGCAAATACGAAACCGATGACGCAAACAGAAATATGTGGGACAAAACATAGGTCGGAATAACCCATTTGCCAACAGGCTTGACATCAAGGAAATTCCGCAACGAAATCAACGTATCGGAAAAGACCAAAAAGCCAATCCCGCAAATGAACAGAATCTTCGGCAAGCGACCGATGCGCATGCCGGACGACAACGTCAATGTCGTCAATGACAGCACGGCATACAACACAACAGCCGCCAAAACCACAGGCGGCGAAACCCGCGGAACCAAAAAGAAAACCACGTATGGGATGTAGACAATCGCCAATATCAGCGCCAGCCAACGAGACCAATCGCCACCCAAGCGCCAAGCATAGACCATGAACAAGATATGGGCAACAGAAAAACTCAACACCCCATACAGAAAATACCACTTCCCGCTAGGACGAACAGACAAAAACCAGTCCCCCACGCAGGATGCCATGAAACCAAAGAACATCAACCAGGATACGCCACTCCCACGCCAAAGCGCAAGCACGCCGACCAATACCCCAAATGCCAAGCTCATCCAATTGTGTGTCGTCATCCTGCCTCCTCAAACCAATGGCTTCCTTGCCAACTGCAAGTCAAGCGTGTCGTAAAGTTCCATGATGCCGCCGTGCCCATCAATCGCCTCAGCGACCTTCTCGTAAAATTCCGCCCGCAAACCCGCATCCATGGCAATATGGTCCGAATACGTCCCCAGCAAGGCTACATAGTCGCTGGCACTAAAGGTACGCGTCCGATAAAACAACTGATAGCGCACATCAACGAAACCATACTTCCTGGCGATTTCCGCCCGTTCCCTTGCCTGATCCTCGCTGTACTCGACCAATTTCTCCGGCTCAAGCCCCTTGGGGGCATAGTAGTAGATTGCGTACAGGCGGCCTATCGCCTCGGTCAATCCCGGGTTCCACTTGCTGCGATAGGGATGGTTCGCAAAACGGGCAAATGCACCGCCAGGCTTCAGAACGTCAAAGACCTTCTGATAGCCAACCGACTCGGGTATCCAATGAAACGCACTGGCAGAATACACAAAATCATATTCGCTATGCTCCAATTCAATATCCTCAAAACGACCCTCCAAGACCGAAAAGCCAGGATAGGATCCGAACTTCCGACGGCACAGCGAAGCGAAATTCCGCCCCCGATCAACGGCGGTCAACCGGCATCCAGTCTCCAATATCGGCAAGGTCGCCTGACCTCCCCCAATCCCAATCTCCAACACGCGACTGGACGAATCCAACGGCTGATAATCGAACAGCGCCTTGTACAAAGCCGGCATATAGCCCGGACGCATTCGCGCGTACTCGGATGCAACGCCGTCAAAGGTTATCCCCAAGTCCTGTTCCATCGAATTACCTGGTTTTACAGCTGAACCACCTGCGAAACCCTCTTGCCGTCATCGCCCTCCCAGGTCAGCTCGTACGTTCCCTTGAAACCACGGAATTGAACTGCGCCTTCCTTGTCAGCCTTCGCCGTCAACCTCGTCTTCCATTCCTTGTTGATCAACTCATCAAGCGCAAAGAACGCTGGCTTCGGTTCCATGTTACGGGAGAACAAGCCTGAAACCGAGGGTTCGCCAGGCGCCCCACAATCGTCAACCACGTTCCACCATGTAATCCCCATCATTGGCTCCAAGCTGAACCAAAGGCGATAAAGGTTCCGAGTAATCACCGCTTGGATCGCCTGCCCGCGCTCGTCGTTGCCGGGAGCCGTAATTGTGATCTCGCTCAGGTGAATCGGCAGGCCAGCTCGACCAAGACGGTCGAACTTCTCACGGACAACAGCAGGAGACTCGGCGTCTGTCTTGCCGTCCGCAATGTCAAGGCAACTCTGGGGATTGAACAAGTGCATCTGCGCGCCCATGATGTCAATCTTGCATCCGCGCTTCAACAAATCATTAGTCTGATTCAAGTACGCATCCGACATGTTGTAGTCGTTGATGTTCAGCAATGCCTTCGAAGGAAATATGCTTTCCGCTATCTTGAAGGAACGATACGTGTAATCTCCAGGCATCGGACCATAGGTCGATTTGCAGATCAGGGAACCCGGGACATGAAGCCCACGGCCGAAATCCGTTGCTGATTCGTTGACCACATCCCAAGAATCGATCTTGTCTCCATACCGGCAGGCAACCTCGATGATGCGACGCGCAATCGCGTTGTTCAGCTCAACGGTAAATTCTGGGGCGAACGCCGCAAACTCGTCTGCGCTCATGTCTCCGAAGGCCGGTACCAATCCGCTACCCGGCAAGCGACCGTTCTTCGGATCGCGTTCCAGCTTCGCCTTCAAGAAGCAATCGATGGGCATTTTACCCATCAGCCATTCGGGATATTGCCATGTATTGTTGCCCCAGACAAGCGTATGCCCGTGCAGGCGAATCCCCTTGGAAAGGCAGAATTCGACCACCGGATCCGTTGCAGGCCGCCTCCAATGGGGTTGACGCTTTGGATCTTCGCAAGCATTCCAGAAAGCCGCCGTATCCCGTTGTTCCGCCCTGAATCTCGGCTTTCCCTCTTCGGGCTCATGGGTTTTCCAGTAAAATGCGATCGTCGCCGAATTGAACAAGATTCCGTACAACTCCTTGTACTTCCTGTTTCGCTCGTCGGTGCCCAGCTGGTCGAAATTGAAGATATGGGCGCCATAGACGAACTTCTGCTTCACCTGCTCCACCTTAACCTCGCGACCTGCTGGAGCGCCGACTTCAAACCGTCCCTCCGCCTTGCGAAACCGCTCGATGTCGCGATCGATGCGCGCCTGTTCCTCTGGATTCCATCGTGACCAATATCCCTCGCTCAACATCGATTCCTGCTCTTTACGATTCATTCTAATCCGCCTCTTTTTTGATGATTATAATGGAAACGACAAAAACTCATACAAACATAGCACGAAATCCTTGTTTTTCACCTCACTCCCAACCTGATTGTTGCAACTGATTTGTTTTCAAAAACAGGTGACGGACCAATCCTGGCAAACACACCAAAAAATCCTGAAGGTTCTTGCTATGGGAAGATTTTGGCAATGAAGATCGAGTTGTCACTTCCGTATTGAGCGCAGATTTTCCAGTTGTAAGGATCCGGAGGCAATGTCTGCATCCATTCTGAAGCGATGACCCACGCCGTTCCATCCTGAAACGAGACGCATCCGAAATTCCCCAGCCTTGCGCCACGTTCAGGGACTGCGATTTACTCGGTATCAGCCAGGAGGCACATCCTTTCCGGATCGAATTCCGCTATGAAAATCGGAGCCCGATGCCTAAAGACGTGGTCATTGTTTGCCCCTCGCCTTGTGTATGCCAGGAAAAGCCGGCCGTCGCATGTAAGCCAATGTTGCTGGGTATTGTAGTTCCCGATCTCCTTGCCATCTTCGAACACCAAATGAACTGCAGGCGAAAAGTTCAACCCATCCGTGCTTTTTGCCACGCAACCGAACTGGTCGTTTCTCAACGCAAGGAAGTATGAGGTCCCATATTTGACAATCGAAGGTTCGTACAGCCCCCTTGGAATTGGCGACTGGAGGGCATTGCCGATTTCAAGCACGTTCATCTCGCGATTTTCGAACGAGCATCGCATGACGGATGAGCACATCAATCCTGATCCTTCCGTGAAGTAGAATGGAATCAGCAAGGTTCCATCGGCTTCCTCGATCGTTTGCCCGCTTCCATTGCCTGCGGAAAAATACATCCCGTTGGCATCCGGCATTTCGATGGTCCTGAAAGGGTTCCAATCCTGGGATTCGTCATCGAACACGGACCACAAGGTATGGCGGGGACGATTTGGAAGAACCTTGTTATCCCTGTAGATGGCATCATGTCCAAGGAGCAACAACGACTTGCTTGCCTTGTGATAGAACGGCGTCGCATCGCACATCACCTGCTGGCAACCGTCCCCCCATTGCCGCCGCGTAATCGTCTTCGAGGGCACGATGGACCCCCAGCTTTTGCCTGCGTCATCGCTGATGATATTGTGCATGCCGAAAAAGACATCGCTTCCCTTTAGCAACAAGGGCTGGGTCGTGATAATTGCCCGTCCATTGGGGCAAACTGCGCCGCGAGCGTGGGTAAAGCAATAGTCGCCTTTGAAATTCGTCTTGATCTGCTGAAGGTCGATTCGCATTGCATCTCCTTGCGTTTGTGCTTTTGACGAAAACAGCCCTGGTCGGGCAAGCACTCAAAACTTAATGCAACCAAAAGCGAAAATCCAGCATCACTTCTGGAGATCAGCGAACTTGATTCCGAAATTCGCCAGGTATCTTCCCAACCTATCGGCGTCGTTGGTCGTTTTCTTGGCAAGCCTGGAGACAGCGAAAAGCTTTCGACCAGCCTCCGACTGGGTCTTGCATTCCGCGCAAACCTTCAGGACTGCCCGAAGCTGGGACAATTCGAAAAGATCATAGCGCTGCCGATAGTCATCCCCCAATAGGCTTTTCAGGGAATCATCCTGGTCCTGCCGAACGACTGGATGGTATTGTTCCGTCTCCGCCTTGACGGTCGCAAGGTCGATTCGTCCCCCAGGAGCCAACGTCGCCATCCGCGTGATCGTGGCATTGAGTTCCCTGAAGTTCCCCCTCCAGTCGTGCCTGCCGGCAAACTCCAGAAATTCACGCCAGGCCTCCTTGTTGAAGGAAATTCGCTGTCCGTTCAGACGCGAGTATTCCTCCAACTCGTACTCGATATTCGGTTCGATGTCTTCACGCCGCTCAGCAAGGCCGGGAAGTCGGAAACGCCAAAGGTTGATGCGTGCATACAAGTCCTCGCGGAAACGCCCCGAGGAAACCGCCGTCTCCAAATCGCGGTTGGTTCCGCATATCAACTGGAACTGGCTGCCAACCTCCTGATCAGAACCCAAAGGCAAAAACACCTTCTCTTCAATGGCGCGCAAGAGCATCGCCTGCTCGTCAAGGCCAAGTTCCCCGACCTCGTCAAGAAACAAAACACCGTTGTCCGCCGTCTTCAACAATCCAGGACGATCCTTGACGGCGCCGGTGAAAGCCCCGCGAGTATGCCCAAACAACGCCGCCATCGCCTGGTCGCCGCGCAAGGTCGCGCAATTGACATCGACAAACTTGCCGGCGACCTGCCTGTTCAGCTTCTTCAGCTCGTAGATGTTCTTGGCAAGGCGGGATTTTCCGGCACCGGTCGGACCGGTCAGCAATATCGGTTTCCGCGAGCGGACCGCCACGCGCTCGATCGTCTCAATCAGGCGGTTGAAGGATTCGTTGCGTGTCTCAATGCCGGACTTGAGAAAGGCCAAGTCGTCCTGGCGCTCCATCGCAAATCGCTTCGCCAAAAGATCGTATCGGGAAAGATCAAGGTCAATCAATGTATATTTACCGCAGGCAGGATTTTCACGGTCCGGCGAGGTTTGAATAAGCAATCCAGGAAGATGACGCGACTCGTTCAGCAAAAACAGGCAAATTTGCGCGACATGCGTTCCCGTGGTAATATGAATATAGTATCGGTGCTCCTCGGGTTGCGGATCCAAGGCACGGCTGAAGTCGTACAACCGACTGTAGACCTCCTCGAAGTCCCATGGATCGCGCAGATCAAGGACCTCGCCGAAAACCTCAGTGCCAGGAGAACATTCCAAAATGTCGGCGCGAACAGTCTCAAACAGCGGCTGGAAACGAGTGTCATACCAAATGTGGTACTCGTCAAAATGAATGTCATCCTGCAACGCAAGAGCGACAGATGGACGCCAGTACGACCAGCGCTGCTTCTTTTTGCGAGGAACGTCAAGGGAAGTCCCCAAAAACGAATATAAAATGTTCTTCATCGCTTAATGCCAAATCCTATAAAAAACTAGTAATTTTTCTAATTATTCGTTGATTTTCTAATAATTTACACTTATCTTCTTACGTTTGCCAACTGCCGACATGAAAAATCTATTGGCTTCTGCTGTTCCCGCCTATCTGGACAAGCAGGGTTCTGGATTGATCCCCCAGCGATTTTCGTCATTTTTTACAACTTGGCATGGCATTTGCTTATAGTAAAATTGACAACTTCACATCCATATCTCATAGATCAAGGAAAAGCACCATGAAACATATTGACGGTTCAGTTGGCGAGGGCGGCGGTCAGGTTCTCCGAACCTCGCTGAGCCTTTCTGCGATAACGGGACAGCCCTTTTGCATCAAGAACATTCGCTCCAACCGCAAGAAACCCGGCCTAATGCGCCAGCACCTGACTTGCGCGAAGGCGGTCACGGAGATCTGCGGAGGCGAATTGCATGGCGCCGAATTGGGTTCATCGGCGTTGGAGTTCCACCCAGGGAAAATCCGTGGCGGCGACTACCGGTTCGCCATCGGGACCGCCGGCAATACCCTGTTGCTGGCACAGACGATTCTTCCGGTTTTGTTGTTTGCCGATGTTCCTTCCCGGGTAATCCTCGAAGGCGGCACCCATACCACCAGCGCCCCTACATACGATTTTTTCGAGCGCGTGTATCTTCCATGCCTTAGGAAAATGGGCATTGAGGCGGACTGCAGACTTGAACGATGGGGGTTCTACCCTGTTGGTGGCGGGATGATAACACTTTCGGTTAAGCCCGTCCGGGCCTGGAATCAGTTTGCGTTGATCGATCGCGGGGAACTCCAGGAAGCGCGGATAACTGCCATCGGCAGTGGCCTGGATCGAGCGATCCTCGAAGACGAACTGAGGTTCTTCCAGGCCGGGCTTGCAGAGATCATGCCTTTCGAAGAAACGATCCTCGAGGTTGACTCCAGGGGACCGGGAAATGTGCTTTTTGCTGAAACGGCCTTTTCCGGGGTGACGGAGCTATTCAGCTTCTGCGGCAGCTTCGGAACGTCCAGGAAGAACGTCGCAGACCACGTTGCCAGGATGACACGCCAGTATCTCCGAAGCCACTGGGTGGCGGGAAAATTCCTGGCAGACCAACTCATGCTTCCCCTAGCACTTGGAAAAGGAGGAACATACAGGACAGGAGAACTCTCGATGCATTCAAAGACAAACAAGGAAATAATTGGACAATTCCTGGATTATGAAATCGACATTGTTGAAATCGACAAGGATCTCCACGAGGTAACAGTACACGGAAATCAAACTATCTAAGAGGTGATAAAATGAAATGGGTTGTGAAAAACGATAATCAAAGAGTCACGATCAAAAGCTGGTGCGAACATGTCGAGGAAGGCGCCATGCAGCAGGCCATCAACTTGGCATGCCATCCCGCAGTGGAAAGACATGTGGCGCTGATGCCCGATTGCCACGTTGGATACGGAATGCCAATCGGAGGAGTGATCGCAACTCGACATGCAGTGCTGCCAAGCGCGGTGGGAGTCGATATCGGATGCGGAATGATTGCGGTTCAAACCGACATTCCAGCCAAGAAAATGGAGGCGATGCCGGATCGACGCAACTTGCTGGGGGCATTGAAGGAACGGATACCCGTCGGCGAAGGCGTCTCCCACAAGTACGCCCAGGAATGGGAAGGCTTCGAGGAGTACCTTGACCGCAACGGGAAGGTATGCGACTTCCCAAACCAACTGGACCGCAAGAATCTGGGCACCTTGGGTGGAGGAAACCACTTCATCGAACTCCAGACTTCCGAGGATGGCTTCATCTGGCTGATGGTCCATTCAGGCAGCAGGAACCTTGGGCAGCGGGTCGAGAAACACTATCAGGCGATCGCCAAGAAGCTGAACGCATCATTCAAGGTGAAGCTGCCGGACCCCGAGCTCGCCTTCCTGCCGATGGATACCCAGGAAGGACGAGACTACTTCCGAGACATGATGTTCGCATTGGATTACGCACTTGAAAACCGGCGAAGAATGATGGCGGCATTCAAGCAAACGATCTCCGACATCTTCCCCAAAGCCTCCTTCCTACAGGAAATCAACATCCATCATAACTACGCCGCACAGGAAAAGCACCATGGCGAGGACTTCATCATACACCGAAAAGGAGCGACCAGCGCTAAAAAAGGCGAACTCGGAATCATTCCGGGATCAATGGGAACCGCAAGCTACATCGTACGAGGGCTCGGAAACCCGGAATCGTTCAACAGCTGCTCGCATGGCGCGGGAAGGCGAATGGGCAGAATGGAGGCCAACAGGACACTGACAATGGAAGAATGCGATGCCGCAATGGAAGGAATCGCATTCGATAGATGGTCGAAATACAAGGGCTTCGGTAAACGGCAGAAGGGGCAGATGGACTTCTCAGAGGCACCGCAGGCATACAAGCCGATCGACGAGGTCATGGCAGCCCAGGACGACCTGGTCGAGCCAATCGTGCGACTCACGCCATTGGCAGTGCTCAAGGGATAGGATGGAGCCTACGCCACATCAACGTGGTCGATTTTCAAAATAGGAAGTTGAAAAACGAACGCGGACAACTAGACTATATCCGAACAAGGAGGCATTCGCCGAGTGGCGGTGCCTCCGCTCTATTTGTAGAGCTGGATGGCAAGTGGACGCAACAACCCCGGGGCATTTTGCGAGCAGGAACAATCACATGCATACCTATTCAACGCTGACCAAAGACCTGGAAAGGATGGGTCTCAGGCGAAACGACACAGTCCTCGTGCATTCCTCGATGAAATCCATCGGAGACGTGGAGGGACGGGCAGACACGGTCCTTGATGCCTTGTCGGATTACTTCAAGGATGACGGATTGCTGGCGCTTCCCACGCTGACCTGGAGCAATGTCAACGCCGAAAGTCCGATTTACAACGTTCGCCTGACCCCTTCGGTGGTCGGGATCCTCCCGGAATTGTTTCGTCAACGTCCAGGCGTGATTCGTTCGCTGCATCCCACCCATTCCATTGCCGCCCTTGGCAAGTACGCCGATGTGCTGACCGAGGGGCATGAGCGCTTCGATTCGCCTTGCCATCGCTACTCGCCTTGGGGACGCTTGGCGGCATCGGGAGCAAAAATCATCTTCATAGGGGCAAGCATCTCCTCCAACACAATCTTGCACGGCGTCGAAGAATGGGCACAGGCAACGGACGTTCTCTCGGAAAGCCACCAGCAACTGGTTTGCATCGATTACGATGGTCGGTCGATCCCCGTCCCCTCCCGACGTCACATAGGAGGGCATTCGTCATACTACGGCAAGCTGGAGAACCGCTTCAAGACCATCGGAGCCTATGACACAGGAGTATTCGGCGACGCGAAATGCATCATCCTGGACGCCAAAAAGATTACCAGCTTTGTCTTCCGCCTCATAAAACGTTACCCGGCGGCTTTCACGCGCCAATGGAATGAAGAACATCCAAACTTCTTCCAAGACTACCAAGATGCAAAGGATTGATTAGGGTCAAGTTTCCAAAGCATTGGCTCCGGGCGGTTTTTCGGAAGAAGGTCCAGCGTCCGACCCCGTCCGACCCCGTCCGACCCCGTCCGACCCCGTCCGACCCGTCCGACCCGTCAGACCCGTCAGACCCCAACCCACTCCGCCACCATCGCAACTTCTTTCGCTTCCTCGCGCGCACTACATT
>DBPZ01000062.1:11809-30933 GCA_002305655.1 Lentisphaeria bacterium UBA1407
AAAATTTCAAGCAAGAATCATGCACAATCATCGACAAACATCGTCAATCTTCCGGATTCACAACCCATTAGGTAATCCGGATGATCCCTGATGATTTCAATCGATTAAGAAGCCATTTTTCCATACCTATTCGAGTACAAAATAAAAGTAATAAGATTTTGACCTGGAACTCCCTAGCCTCCACTTGGCCAAGCAAGGGGAGTCATCGCGAAAAAAGTCCCGCTTCCTCTGGGATAATTGATATACCGACTCAAGTACGAGCACTCCGGGTGCCCGTACCTAAAGGCGTTTAGTCCAGTTGCAGGGAAAATTTGTCCGACCCGTCAGACCCGGGATCCGTCGTCGCGTTACTACGACTGCGCAATCAGTTTTCTAGAATCCGATTGGGATAGTTGGCTTCGCCTCCATCGGGAAGGTGATTCCCTCGGCATACCTCCATGAGCCAGGCTGCGTGAATGTGACCGTCGAGATTTTCGAGCTTACGAGCTTTCCGTCCGGCAACTCCAGCACGATTCTCAAGCGCCTTAGCTTATAGTAGTCGTTGGCTGCATTAATGACTTCCAGTTTATTGTAGAGTCCAAGAGCCTTCACGGCTTCCGGTGTCAGTTCAGTTCGCCTTTCCTCCGACCATATATTTTTGGTTTCGCTTCCGCCGGCTTCTGTCATCAGGCCTATATTTACGCCATTGATCACGGCATGGCTTTCGTAGCTGTTAGGCATACTATTGAAACCTTGTCCCTGGTAGCATAGCCACGCCCGCTTGGCACTTCGTATCTGTTCAACGGAGAGTTTTGCGTAGTCCTGCGGCGTTTCCTGCGCATACAGTTCGTTTCGGCAATCAAGCTCATAGACCATGAACGATTCCTTTGTTTCCAGCCTCAAGTCGCCCCAGCAGGCATGGTCAGCCTCGGAATTGTCGTCCGGTCCCACGTCGCTGACCAGCCTGACCAGTTTCTTCTGGCCTTTCCAAGGGGTAAGATCCGCTTCGAAAGGCTTCCATTCAAATTTGCCCACATGCTCTTCCATCACCGTTTTCCACTTGCCGTCAGCTTCATAGACTTGGACGGAGAACCAAATTCCATCCCCTAAAAAGCCGCCGTCACGCTTGCCAACATAGCCGCGAAGAACCACCGATTGATCTTGCGGAACCTGAATCTCGTACTCGACAAAGGAATACCCGACGCCTAGCTTGTATGGCGGATGCATGAAGACGCCGGTCTTGGACTGTCCACCGCATGACATCGAATCGACATGCACGGCAGCTCCCGTGCCAGCGAAGTCTTCGGCCTCGGCCTGCCCTCTAATGCAGAATCCTCTGGAAGCGATCTTCTTATGGTCAAAAGCATATCCTAGCGGACGCCGCACCACAATCATCCCGAATGGAAAGGACTGAAGGAACGCACCAGATCTCAGTTCAAGCTTTTGCTGGCGCATCCCCTCCATGCCATCCTGGGAAGCGTCAAACTCAACGCGAGCATGACCATCTGATGACAAGGAAGCGGTTTTCGAAATGCCTTCGTACGAGCATTCAACAGACATAACGTCGGGACGCAGCGCAAAGATATCGAACACGACCTTGTCCCCGTCAACGCTTGCCTGGATGCCGGCAATCTCCTGAACCGTGAAATCAATCCAGCGATTCTCAAACTCGAACCACAACCGGCTCCCGAACTTTGCATCGGCAGGAATTGACACGCGATGTTCCGATGCCCCCTTGACCACAACCGTCTCGCCAGGAGCGACCATCGGACGGATTGACGTCAAGCCAGCTTCCGACGGCACAGTCCCCAACAGCAAACGGTAGCTGTACGCATTTTCAACAGGAACCACATAGCTCAACCCACGGGAACGCCGAACGGTCGCTTCGCCAAGCTCATTCCCGTCGTAGTCCAATGCAATGGATTTCACCACGGGCAAGTTCCAGCCAGCCTCGTCAACAATCGGTATGTACTCGTACTCCGACTCGGATATCTTCCGAGCAACGCCGGCACCGATGCTGCCTGCCATGGGGAATCGCTGGAAACAGGCGTCTCGACTGTCAAGGTAGATGGAAGTCGGCGTCACGGCATAATCGCAACGCAGCCCATTTTGCTCGCCAGAGAAGACGTCGATGGCACCATCTTCAGTCCAACCCGCGTAACCATTCGGCGGCAAGTCGAACTTGCGTCCCCCGAATTCCACCTTCATCCTCTGGGTCCAATTTCCATTGACGACGAGTCGCGTCCCGTCCTTGTAGCGGATGACAAGTTGCGACCGTTCGAACACCTTGTTGGCAAGCGCCTGGCTAGTATTGTAGATCCGCCCGTCTTCATCTACATAACCGATGGTGTCTACGCTCGCCTGAGTATATCGGCTATGCAATTGCTGGAGCATGAAATATCCGCGCATCCGGAGGCGACGACCTCCATCCGAAACCAAAAATCCAGGATGACCGAACGCCAACGTGGCGGCCAAAAACCTGTCAACGGCAAAATCGACGCCTTCATGCACGACGAACCCCGAGCGTTCGCCATAAAACATGTCGTGGTTGCCCATGCCGAAGTTGCACTCCAATTCGTGCATTTTTCGAAGGTCGAAATCGACAAGCCACGGTTGCGTCGGGATGTGGTAGGACCTGTCCTGCGCGTAGTTGCCATCGGTCAAGCCGCTGTAGAAGCAATGGTGCGGTCCTTCAGAATAAACGGGACCGTTCCAGGTGGCCTTTTGGATCAGCATGATTTCGCCATAGGCATAGTAGGTTGCCGCAAAAGTCCCCGCGCCGGGAACGCGATAGTCGAAATCACAACGACCCCAGGGGGTCACTGACGTATGGACATCGCAATAAGCCGTGCTGAACTTGTACTTCTCCTGGTTGATAGGAGACAACTTGGCGCAGAATTCGACTGCCCGTTGCGGCTTTGGCCCATAGCATCTCATCCAAGCGGTTTGGAGCTGGTTGTCCGGTCGCCTACCGACCATGTCCGTATCCCAGTATTCATTGACCGGCGCGAAATCGGTGAAGTTGTTGTAGGGGCCATAGACGAATCCCAGCACATCCTGCATATACCTGGAGTAGTCCGCCATTCCCTGGTCACCGCCCTTTTTCGGCGCGGCCTTTGTCCTGAAGGTAAAGCTTTCGCCTCCGTCTCGCCAGCCTGTCTCGTGGTCGGTCACCAGGACTTCCCGCATTCCGTCACGCCAGACTCGTTTCCAGTACGCCTTGTCGTTATCGCGATTTCCCGCTCCGTGCGCGCGCCACTGATGGGTTCCCGTAATGTGCTTCCAAGGGGACTTGGGATTCGGAATGTTCGGCAAATGCTCTTCGAACTTGGGTCCGACCGTCACAAAGAATCGCTCGAAGCAATCATTTCGCTTGCCGTCCGTCTTCGGTATGTACTCCACGCCGCCGTTCATGTACACCAAACCATCCTTGTCAACCTCGGACCTGCCCCAGGGACGGCTGGAATTGGAACGATACCAACACGTGTGACCAGACACAAAAAGCGGATTTGACGCATCGCCGGACACGACGACGCCAGGACGACCGTTCGCATAGTCGTAATAGGGAATCCTAACGACGCGAGCCTGCTCAAGCCCGCGAACGCACCCGTACGAAACCGCACCCAGCAATCCCCCCAACGATCGCGTATCCAAAATCAACGTCTTGCCTTTCATCGACAGCGTATAGGTTGTCTCCATACGAGCATCGTCGGCTTCATATCGCCATTGAGCCACCAGGGCTTCGCCTTCCTGCGAGACCCCCAGCAACGTGGCACGCTCCGGAGCCATTCCGTGAACGACATTGCTGCCGGGCTTGGGCGGCAGCATGGCTCCGCCGCCGGACAATGGCTTGAACCATGCTCCGCCTTCCCAGCGCGCTGAAATGTCATCCCAGCGTCCAGTCTTCCCTTCATACCGGTATTCAAGCACGCCGTCCGATCCGCGATAACGTAGGATGTACCCATCCCCATCCTTGACAACTTCGTTGACGCTGCCCGCCACGCCGCTATCGGGCAGGATCGTTTCTTCACGAGTGGGGAAAGGCAGCTTCCCAGGACCGTTGTTCGCCCCGGTTCCTTGCCCGGGGAACATGGCAATTCCCCGTTCCGGGCGAGGCTCGAACGTCAAGGGCTTGAACTCCTCCTGATGGACGCTCAAGTTATCGAAGTACAAGACACGATCCCCCTTGTTGGTTCCGCCGCTGATGCGAAAGCCCGAAAAAGCCACCCCTTCAACATTGATTGCCTTGACCTGCTCTTCGGTAAGCCGCCGCAACGGCAAATGCCATTCCTTCCAGTTCACATTGCAGAGATAGACGGCTATCTCATTGCCATCAGGCACCTTGAACAAGACGTAGATACTCACCGACGGCGTGGTTTTGTCCCTGCTCGTTCCCCAGTTGTTTCCGTACATCCAACAACCAATCATGTCAAAGGGCGGCTTCAAAGGAACCTCAGCCTCGGGACGAAGAGTGATCTCAGCCGCGCCTTCGCCCTCGTAACGATACGTCAGCTTCGCCACGTAGTCCCCAAACAACTGCTGCTCGCGACTACGGGCAAACGTCGCAACAGAATTCTTGGTTTCGACAGACCACGCCATATCAGACTCGTAATCGACCACGGCAGGCCAAGAGTCCGAATGGCGACCGGCCCAATCCATCTCGTAGGGACGAACACCTACCTGCTCGGCAAACAACAGGCACGACATCGACAGAAGCAACAATAACTTTCTCATCATCTCTCTTCGCCTCCTTAGAATGAAATAGGAATCGTAATCGTTTCGGACATGGGCAACAGGACACCTTCCGCATGAGCCCAATCCCCCGGCTGGGTCACGCATACCGTCGAGATCAGCGAACTGACGGTGCGACCATCGGCCAGCTCCAAGACCAGGCGGAATCGACGCAACTTAAAGTAGTCCCCAGCCATATTAAGTACCTGGAACTTGTTGAAGCGCTTGACGTTCTTCAGGGCCTCGGGGGTCAATTCCTTGCGAATTTCAGGCGACCAGATGTTCTTCACTTCGTCGCAGCCATTGGATGCAGGAAGCAAGCCAAATTGGATTCCGTTCAAGACGCCATGGCTCTCGTAGCTGTTCGGCGAACTGTTGAATCCCTGCCCCTCGTAGCAAACCCAACCGCGCTTCGCGCTGCCGAGAACCGACAACGGCAAGTCGGCGACGAAATCTTCCGGGCGTTCCATCTTGTACAAGGCATTCCTTGTATCCAGCGAGTGAACCAATTGTGGATCCCGGCTTTCCAGGCGCAAGTCGCCCCAGCACGCCCAGTCTGCTGACGAATCGTCTTCGGGACCGACATCGCTGACAAGCTTCATCACGATCTCGCGCCCACGCCAACGGGACAAGTCAGCCTCAATCGGCTTCCACTCATACTTGCCAACATGAACTTCCGCAAGCGTCTCAAACGAAGAATAGCCGCTTTGCACCTGGACGCTGAACCAAATCCCGTCGCCCAAGTCGCCACCGTCACGTTTCCCGACAAAGCCGCGGAAAACAGGAAAACCTTCCTCGGGAACAACGAAGCGATGAATCGAACATGTGTACCCAACCCCAGTCTTGTACGGAGGATGCATGAACAAACCGCTCTTCGAAACCATCCCGCATGGCATCGTAGTAGCAGACACATACGCTCCAGTACCAGAAAAATCCGATGTCTCGGACTCGCCGCGAATACACAAACGACTCTCCCAATTCGACAGCGGAGACAAGGAATAAGGAACCGGCTTCATCTCGGACAACAACCCAAATGTGTACGACTGACGACCGACGCCGCATGACAGCACCAGCTCCATCGAACGCATCCCCTCGTCCAAACCCCCAGGCAAGTCAAACAAAACCTTGGCCTCAATGCCTTCGGACAATGCCGCGACTTGACGCTTCCCGCCAAACTCGCATGTCACATCGGTAACATCAGGGCGACTCGAACGCAACGCAAAGGAAATCGACGATTGCGTCGCCAACGCAGGCGAAACGGAAACAAGATCCTGAACCGTGAAGTCAATCCACTTCCCTTCAAATTCCTGCCAAATCCGATCGCCGGAACGGACGTTGCCTGGCGCGGTAAACTCGTGGCGCTGCTTGCCTTCGACAATCACGCGCTCGCCGGGAGCAACCACGTCAAGCGAGCTGCGCAAGGGGACATCCTCGGCACCGACCTCGCCTAGCTCAAGCCGATAGCTCATGGCGGACGGCATCGGCATCACGTACGTCAATCCGCGTGAACGGCGCAGCTTCGCCTCGCCTAGTTCGCCCAGCTCCTCGTCCAAGCCAACAGCTCGAACAATCGGCAGAGACCAACCGATCTCGGAATCCTTGAAGGGAATGAACTCGTAGGTCTTGGCATCGATCTTGCGGGCGACGCCGCTGCCAATCCCCGCCGCCTCGGGGAAGCGCTGGAAGAACAGGTCACGCCCGTCAATGTAAACGTATTCGGGTGTCACGGCATAGTCGAACCGGCATCCATTCCGCTCTGCGGAAATCACCTCGATCTTTCCGTCTTCCGTCCAGCCCGCATAGCCATGCGGCGGCAGATCCAGGTCACGTCCGCCGAATGTCACGTTCATTCTCAGGTCTTTGCTTCCATTGACCACCAGTCGCGTTCCGTCCGAATATCGAATCGCCAGCTGGGACCGCTTGTACGCATCGTTCGCCAGGGCGCGGCTCGTCGGATGAAGTTTTCCGTCTGCGTCAGCGTACTCGATGCTTGCCACCGAAGCCTGCGTGTATCGCTTGTGCAGCTCCAGGATCATGAAGTACCCGCGCATCGTGCAACGCATTCCACCGGAGGAAACCAGAAAACCGGGATGGCCGAACGCAAGCGTCGCACAGAGGAACCTGTCAAGGTCGTTGTGAACGCCGCTTCGCTCTCCGTTTCTCCCGTAGAACATTTCCATGTTGCCCATTCCGAAGTTGCATTCCTGCTCGTGCATTTTCAGCAGGTCGAAATCCACCAGCCATGGATTTTCCTGGAAATTGTAGTTTTGGTCTTGCGCGTAGTTGCCGTCTGTCAGACCGCTATAGAAGCAATGGTGCGGTCCTTCTGAATAGACGGGGCCGTTCCATGCGGCTTTTTGGTGGAGCATGATTTCGCCGAATGCGTAGAACGTCGCCGCAAATGTACCTGCTCCGGGGACTCGGTAGTCGTAGTCGCAACGCCCCCAGGGCGTCACGGAGGTATGGACGTCGCAATAGGCCGTTGAGAACTTGAATTTACTTTGGTTGATCGGACTGAGTTCGGCGCAGTATTCGACTGCATACTGCGGTTTTGGCGCATAGCATCTCATCCATGCTCCCTGGAGTTGGTTGCTTCTTGTGCGAGAGATCAGGTCGGTTCTCCAGTATTCGTTGACCGGCGCGAAGTCTGTGAAGTTGTTGTAGGGACCATAGACGAACCCAAGTTCGTCCTGCATGAACCTGGAATAGTCGTACAATCCCTGGTCGCCGCCTTTTTTCGGCGCCGGCTTCGTCCTGAACGTAAAGCTTTCGCCTCCGTCCCTCCAGCAGGTTTCGTGGTCAGTCACCACCACGTCCCGTATTCCGTGCCTCCAGATATTTCTCCAGTATGCCATGTCCCTTTCCCTGTTTCCCGCTCCGTGGGCCCGCCATTGGCGTTTGCCGGTAACATGTTTCCACGGGGATTTGGGATTCGGGATGTTCGGCAAATGCTCCGAAAACTCGGGACTAACCGTCACGAAGAAACGGTCATGGCAATCATTCCGCTTGCCGTCTGTCTTCTTGTGGTACACCGTACCCCCGTTCATATAGCCAATGCCTGAAGAATCGACCTGGCTCCGCCCCCAAGGCGCACTTGCATTGGACAAGTACCAGCAGGTGTGACCGGAAACAAACAACGGCGATTCGGCGTCACCGGACAAAATGACGCCGGGACGGCCATTGGAATAGTTGTAGTATGGAATGAGGATCGAACGCTGGTTGGGCAAGCCCTTGACGCCGCCATACCCAACCGCACCGAGTTCGCCGCCAGTGCTTTGCGTGTCAATTATAAGCGTCTTGCCCTTGATCGATAACGTGTAGGTCACTTCGAACGACTTGTCGCCGCGATGGCATTTCCAGCTGGTCGTCACGACCCCGCCCTTCAAGCGAGTCCCCAAGTGAACATGGCGTTCAGGTGCCAGGCCGTTGACCTGGTTGCTCCAATCTTCGGCGGGGAACAACGCGCCGCCGCCGAACAGGGGCTGGAACGTCGTCCCGCCATTCCAGCACGCGGTCAGATCGTCCCATCCGCCATTCTTTGGCTCATAGCGATAGGTCAGGACTCCATCCTTGCCACGGTACGTAAACACACATGCTTCATCTTCGAGAGCCAGGGAATTCGTACTCTCTGGAGCTGCGCTGTCCGGCAAAATCGTCTCCGGACGAGTGGGAAACGGCAACTTGCCGGGCCCCGTATTGGCTCCGCTGCCCTGCCCAGGAAACATTGGAATGCCACGGCGCGGACGCGGCTTGAACTTCAATGGCTTGAATTCTTCCTTGTGGACCGTCAAACTGTCGAAGTACAACGTGCGATCCTGTTCGTTTCGACCGTCAGCAATCATGAATCCATTAAATGCGACCCCATCTACGTTCAGCGCCTTTGCCTGCGACTCGTCCAACCGAACCAAGGGCAAGAACCATTCTTTCCAGTTCACGCGGACCAACCTGACGCCGATCTCGTCGCCGCCAGGCACCTGGAACAGCACGGTCACCTGGACTTGCGGCGTGGTCTTGTCAACGGAATAACCCCAGTTGTTGCCGTAGATCCAGCATCCGACCATATCGAATGTCGTCGCCACATCACCGGGCACGGGAATCGGCTTGGGCGGACGGATCACAACCAAGGGAACTCCAGTGCCGTCGCGACGATACGTCAATTTTCCAACATACGAGCCATACATCTGCTGCTCTCGCGTCCGTTCAAAGCTGGCAATCGTATTCGTCGCCTCCACCGTCCAGTCGCCAGGCTCCTCGAAATCCACCAGGCAAGTCCAGGGATCGGCAGTGCGTCCAGCCCATTCCATCTCGTACGGGCGATTCCCAACAACCTCATCGCCAACCAAACTCAACGCCATCAGCGCAGACAACGCAAGTAAATAACGCATCTTTTTACTCCTGTTTTTTATATGTATTAAAACACGTGTGTTGATTCATCCTACCAGCATCAAATCCAATAGCGCCAGGGCGACGGCGGACTCGACTACGGGAACAGCACGAGGAACAATGCACGGATCATGGCGTCCCTTGACAGAAAGCTCGACCTCCTCTTGCCGATCCAGGCTGACAGAGCGCTGGAGCTTGGCGATCGATGGGGTCGGCTTGAACCCGACCTTCACCACAATAGGCATTCCCGTGGTTATCCCTCCAAGCACGCCTCCATGCCTGTTGGTTGTCGTGCGTACGGAGCCATCTTCAGCCAATTCAAATCCGTCGTTGTGCTCCGACCCTCGCAAGTCGGCAGCCCCGATGCCATACCCGAATTCGATTCCCCGTACCCCGGGGATCCCGAAGACCAAGGATGACATGACGTTCTCAACGCCGCCGAACATCGGTTCGCCAAGACCGCCGGGAACACCAAGGGCGACACACTCGATACGACCGCCAACGGAATCGCCGTCTTCACGAGCAGACTCGATCGCAGAGACCATCTCCAAGCCAATCGAATCGTCCAAGACAGGGAACGGCTTCTTGCCAGGACCTGAAAGCTCATCCAAGCTCAAACCATGCTCCGAAAAACAACGGTCGTAAATCCCGGAGATGCTCAAAATATGAGCGCCGACAGCGACGCCGCGACGACTCAACACCTGCTTCGCAATCCCGCCGGCCACACATAGAGGAGCCGTCAATCGACCTGAAAAATGACCGCCGCCACGCACATCCTGATGACCGCCATACCGCAATTGAGCAGAATAATCCGCATGACCTGGACGAGGAACATCAAGATGAACGGCGTAATCCGAACTGCGCACATCCCGATTGCGAATCAATGCGGATATCGGCGACCCGGTCGTAACGCCATCCTTGACGCCAGACAAAAACTCAGGTTCGTCCCCCTCGACGCGACTTGTCGAAACTGAAGAGCGACCAGGCGAACGACGCAACAGGAAACGCCCCAACTCATCAAAGTCCAGACGCTCACCGGCAGGAATCCCCTCCAAGACAACGCCAATCCCTGCGCCATGCGACTCGCCAAATATGCTAAACGATAATTTCGTGCCCCAATGCGATGACATCTCGGCCACCCCTGCTGATTGCTGTTTCCCTACTTGCCCAAAGGATTCCTGATTGCAGCCAAACGATTATACATCCCATAACCGACTTGACGGCTGGCAGAAACCGTCTCAATATACGGCGTATCGACAACATCCACAAAGCCAACCTGGTAATTCTCCCCGTCCAAGGTACGCCCAGTTGACATTTGGTCGCGGTACTTGAACCAATGGCAGCCGACGAAACGTGGATGCCGAAACGCCGAATCAACATACTCCTTCAACTTCTCGCCACGGACGAGCTGGCTTTCAACCAAACGGCACCCACCATGGAACATGCCGCGATCCAAGGCGCCAAAATGAAATTCGCCGCATATGATCGGAGCGTCAAAATCGGCATACTCCCAACCGTCAACGGCCATGGCGTACACATTGTAGCTGACAATGTCGCAGTACTTGGCCGCGATGCGTTCCGCCAGGTCGTTGCGCCCACGGCCGCCCATGAATCGGCTTCCCGCATAAAGATTGTCGGGAGCGAACTCCTTCAAGATTCGCCGAGCCGTCTTGAAGTACATGTCAACAACCATGGAGGTGACCTGACGCAGGTCCTTGGACAACTCCGACTGGGTGTCCTTCAGTTGCTCTTCCGTCAATTCGACGCGGTTGGCCAGCAAGGCGTCCCAGGACTCAAATCCCGTCTTCCAGCTCCCATTCAGCGCCTCGATCGTATCGTGCTTCCCACGCAAGAGGCGGATCATCTCCTGCTTCGTTGACAATTGAGGAGCCGAGGATACGACCGCTGCACCCAAACTCCTGTCGTCAAGCCCAAAGCACAATTCGTTATCGACAAAGAAGCCGACGCACCAGGGATCTCCCGCCGCCTGCCCCTTGTGCTTCTCAAACGCCTTGCGCAACTTGGCTTCATAGGCGCTCCCGAACACATCGGGGAAGCGGATAAAACCAACCTTGCCTCCGACAATATCGGAACCGCCTGCTTGAACCGTGGCAAAATACGGGGTTTTTCGCATCAGGTAGATTTCCGGCCTAGACCAGTTGCCGATCGTATTGACCCCCCAGCTGCGCAACCTGAGATGCGCCTGTTCAGCATGGGTCTCACGCCATTCGGGTCCGTACTTGCGGATGACGTTAGCCAACCCGAAATCAACCAGGTCGAAAGGACGATCCCTGTAGGCCTCGTTCCCCGGCGCCCGTGTCCAGGAATTATGGCATCCCTTGAAGCGGGGTTCCTTCGGAGGCAACCATGAAAACCAAGTTTCACGTCCTGTGACGGGCGTGTCGGCAACCTCGTTGACGCAGTCCATGCCGTAGCTGAAAAACAGCTTGCCGTCGGGATCGACGAGCCACCACCAGCCATTGATCTTTTCGGTGCGGAAGAATCCCGTCGCCTTCAGCGTCGGCCCTGATTCCCAGCCGCCCCATTTGTTCCAGTCTTCAGCTCCCAGATGCGCCTTGAGATCCGTCATTTCATCCTTGAGCCTGCCCTCCAAATCCTGCTGGTCCTTGACCTTTCCCGGCCAGTCTCGATGGATGAACTGCCCGAACTGATCGATGAATGGGAAGAAGGCGTCCCCCGCCAACTTGGGATTGTACCGTTCTGGCTTTCGTTCGCCGCTGGCAACGATATTGCCAACCTCAACCTTGTGCTTCTTTCCGTTTCCGACTGCGAAGACCAGGACTCGCACCACATTGGAAGGATCGTTCAACCTACGCCACGTCGAGCCGCTGCCGCCGATTTCCTCCGGCTTCCCGCGCATCCCCGTCAATTCATGAAGCACCTTGTGGCACAGGCGAATCTCGACCTCCAAGCGACGATGCTCGCCCGCAGGAATCTCCTGGATAGTCTGAACGCAATTCCCGTTCCCGTTGCCTTCGGGATTGTCAACACGAAGCCCAATCCTGGATGTCTCTGTGCCCGTGTTCCAAACATCCGCTCCGACAACTGCGCAATTGCCAAGATCCCAACGACCTGACGACGGCTTCAAGTGGACGCTTGGCCAATCCCCCTTGGGTCCCAATTCAATTTCCAGACGCCCAGCCTCGGATAGCCATTTCCATGCCCCGTCATACGATTGAATCAAAGCAGGATCGGGAGACTTGCTGAAGTCATACAACGTCAAGCTCCCGCAAAGCAAACTCAACGGAAACAAAAACAACAAAACAAATAATCCGCACCGACAGAATAAAGTACCTTCAACAAAACACCTGGATCTTTTCATGTTGCCTCGCTGTATAACCATAATCCGCATCCTTGTTGCTGACTTATTTCGACGCCTGAACTCAGACATTGCCCCCTGGAACCATGAACCCAATGGCTGGGTGGCCCAAAACCCAATTCGCATATGAAAATTTCGCCGATATCCGCGAAAAATCAACTCTTTAAATCATTTTGTTGATTCGTCAATCGGAAATAGCGAGAAGATTCACGAGTTGATCAAGGGTAATGCCTGAAATGTACTCGGTAATTGCGACGTTTTTGAGCGCATCGACGAGGTCGCCCCGCCTCGGCCGCGTGCCATTGATGGTATCGACGAGTTGATCGACAGATGACGATCCGAAGAAATCACCAGTGAATTTTAGATTTTGGATGGCGTTGTCCTGAACATTGAGATTGGCCTGGATGATGCCGCCCTGGAAGACGAGCTTGTTGGAAAAATCATATTGGAGACTAGTTCCGAAGTTCCATTCCCAAGTACGGTATTTTTCATTGGCAAGCGCTTCGGCCTCGGCAAGCAAATCTCCGGGAGGCGTTGCGAATGGTTGCCCGAACATGTCTTGAATGGCACCCTGGAGCCGTTGCAGGAACTCGTCGGTGTCAGCCGGGGCGTCGGGACGATCAAGCATGTCGATGATGTTTCCGACCCTTGCCCTGACGGATTTGATTCCCTTTGATCGGATCTTGTCCGGATCGGGTTTCAGCGCCTTGGCGAGGACCGAGAGATCGACGTCAAAGAGCAGCGTTCCATGAAAGAGCGTATGGCCTCGCGTGACGCTTCGAGCGCAGCCTGAGATCTTGCAGTTGTTGGCAAGGATATCGTTCCTGCCTGAAAATTGCGCGTCCAGTCCAATGGCCTTGAGCGCGTGGATGATTGGGGCGGTAAAGCGAATTGCCGATTTGTCATCCCAAGTACGTTCCAGCGAAATGCAACTGAAGTTGATATTGCCCAGATCATGGTAAACCGCACCGCCGCCGGTAATCCGACGAACCACGCGAATGTTTCTGGCGCGGACAAAGGACTCGTCAATCTCGGCAGAGGTATTTTGATGCCTTCCAACGATGATGGAGGCGTCGTTGCGCCAAAGCATGAAGATATCTTGGGTGGCTTCCGTCGCAAGAAGCTCTTCCAATGCAAGGTTAAGCGTCGGATCGACTGAATGGGAGATGAGTAATTGTGGCATGTTAGTTCTTTGCGTTGGTGTTAGATAAAAAAGCGAGGGGCGACTTACCAAACAGTTATGGTAAAGCCGCCCCACCCAAAAGAAGCATATAAAATACTTGTTTTAGTATAGTTAATTACAAATGAAAATCAATGACATCATGTGAAAAAACTTTTTGGGATAACAATTTGACGCAACTGACTTCACATATAGCGTAAAGGCATGGAAAAATACCCGGTCAAATTGGGAAATTGCATGGGATGCATAAATGGGAAAAGACGATTTGAAACCTTGCTCCGAAGGAACTACTGCCAAAAATTGCCGTTCGACACCAAATTCTCGCCCTGGCAGGCAACGCCAATCGCCACACAAGCCCCGAAGATCGCCTTGATGCAATTCATCTCACATGCTCCTGCTTTTTTTACTTGCCTATCTTGACTTTAGTGCCCAAAACTATACATTCATTAAATAGAATAAACAACAAAACCAACCACAATTATTCGATTTTCGGAGATGAAATGAGACGTGTATTCCTTGTTTTCGCCGCATTCATCGCAATCTCCTCGACTTATGCGCAAACCCTGTATGAACTCGACCTGGGAACCGTAGGCGACGAACAGAAAAAAGCCTGGAAACTCGATGGGAAAGTGACGTTCACGCCTGAGGGATTGGTCACCGATACATCAGAGGACCAAACTGCCCACGCAATGGCCCATTCGCCAACCGCGTACGATACCTTCCTCGACGGCTATGACGGAAACATCTTCAGGATCACCTGGACATTCGTACCCAATGTCATCGGCGGATGGGGAAATGACTTCCATGTGCCCGGAGGCCTGGTCGTCGAAATCTGCAACAAGAAGCCAATGCTCAACGCCAAGATTCCAGCGAAAACCAACTTGGCCCCCGGCGAAACCTGCACAATGTCATGCGACTTCTCAAAGCACCTGATCACCTCATGGAAAATCAATGGCAAGGAACAGCTGGACAAACCAACGCCAACATGGAGAAAAGGAACACAAAACATCATAGTCCGATTCGCGGACTTCAAGGAAACAAAGTCAAAGACAACCTGGAAAAAAGTCGTCCTGGAACAAATCAAGTACGACAACATCGACCAGCTCAAATTCGCAGGCTGGAGCGATTTCCCGACTCACGCATCCGGCGAAAAAATGGATTTCCTCCTTGCCCAGGCCAGCCCGATGGACAAGATTTTTCGCGAGGCACAGCTCTTTGCCGGGACTTTTGACCGCCGGATCAGCATCGCCGCGGCGGGACGCGAGCGCGAATCTTTCCAGCTCGTCGTATTCCCCCTGGACAAGCAGCTGAAAAACGTGACGGTGTCCATGACTGACCTGATCCCCGAAGATCTATCCATGCCTGCCTTCAAGGCCGAAAACTTCACCGTCAATCCCGTCGGGTACGTTCGAAGCAATCCCAGCAAAGGACCCAAGCCCAATTGGGAATGGCCTGATGTCCTGATGCCAAACAAGCCCTTCGACGTGGAGCCTGGCTTCGTCCAGCCAATCTGGTTCACCGCAAACGTTCCGCACGGAACAGCGCCAGGAGAATACAGGGGATTCATACACGTCAAGGCAGATGGACTCAAGCCGCAAATGGCGACAATCTCGCTGACAGTTAGACCGTTCTCATTGCCGCTCAGGGGAAAACTCAAGACAGCCTTCTGCATCAATCCAGGCATGTGGGAAATCTGGTACAAGCCGGAAGAAGTCAAGAAACGCCTGGGGATGACGGACAAGTCAGGGCACGGTCCGCTCTACACCTCATACGAGTGCCAAGACGTGCTCCCAAGGGAAAAATGGCTTGAAATGTACGACTTCCTGCTGGCGCACCGATTGAGTCCCTCAGTGATCTACTCCGGACTCAAGCGCGGAAAATCGAGAACAGTACCGCCAATGGAAGATATGCAGTATTGCTACGACAGGGGCATGAACGCCAACTGCATTGTATGCATCGGAGGAATATCAAAAGACCCGAAACAAGCAGAAGAATACCTGCAAGACCTGCACAAATGGCTCGAATCTTGGGAAAAATTCGTCAAGGAAAAGAACTGGAGCGACTTTACATGGTACCTCCATTCCTACGATGAAACAGAAATGAGACCGCAAAACAAGGACTACTACGACTACGCCATCGAAAAAACCCACGACTATGTCGGAAAGCACTTCCCATGGCTCAAACGGGAAACGGCAAACCCGTACATCGAACGGCACAAGACCAGATTTGACATCTGGACGCCAATAACCTCGCAAATCAAGGACATGGCTCCCTACAAGAAGGCCCAGGAGGACGGGCAGGAGGTCTGGGCATACGTCTGCTGCGGACCAGGAAGACCGTACGCAAACCTGTTCATCGACTTCCCAGGAGTTGACCCGAGAATCCTGCCATGGCAATACTACCAGCGGGGAATCACAGGATTCCTCTACTACCTCATCAACTTCTACGACCAAAACGAAAACTGGAACATGGAAGGGCCAAAATGGCCTGAAAGACCCTGGAATCCTGTCATCCTAGGTACCAATTCAGACGGCATCCTCATCTACCCGGGACCGGACATGACCCCGCTCGCCTCCACTAGGCTCGAAAACCTAAGGGACGGCATCGAAGACTACGAGGCGCTCGAAATCCTCAAGGAACGGGCAGACGCCTTCAAGCCGAAAAATGACGAAGACAAGCAATTGCTTGATCAGGCAAGAGCACTCCTGGCCGTCCCAGATTCAGTCACAAAATCCTGGACCGAATACACCAAAGACCCAAAGGTCATCCTCAACGCAAGACAAAATGTGGATGAACTCATCGAGAAACTTGTGAATAAATAAACTTAGCGCGGACTGACCGCCCGTAACCCACACGGACGACAGCCAGGACGGAGAAGAAAAAAAACATGCATAAACCTTTGCATTGCAAGCGATTAACTATACTTGAAATCAGACTTCAGCTTGGGGTGGGATGCCCTCAAAAAATCAAGTTGTAACATAGATGTAAGACCTTGCACCGTAGGTGCTTAACCATGCTTAACCCCAGGCTTAAGCCCGGGGCGGAGAACCCACACAAGGACAGTGCCTTGTAAAGGCACAACAATCATTCAGATAATTCTTACACAAAAAGCAAGATTGCAACATAAAATCGACACCATGAAAAAATTCGCCATTCTATGCCTGCTCGCAACGTTCTGCCTCTGCGCACAACAACTCTTCCATATCGACTTCACAAAGCTTACGCCGGAACAAAAGGCTTCCCTAAAACTAATCGGCGACTCCGAACTCCTCCCCGAAGGAGCAAGGACAACCTCGAACACCAAGGAAAAACACTCGATCATCACCATAACGCAACCCGTCAATGAAATCCCGGACGGATTCGATGGAAATATGCTCAGGGCTACCTGGACGTTCGTGCCGACTAAATTCGGCGGATGGGGAAACGACTTCAGAATCGCCTCCGCCATGGTAATGGAAATGACCGGAACAATCCCGACGCTCAATGCCAAGTATTCCAGCAAGAAGCCGCTGACACCTGGCAAAGCCTACACGATGACATGCGACTTCACAAAGTATATCATCACATCATGGACCATCGACGGCGTCGAGCAACTTGAAAAGCCACAGAAAGTGTGGATGAATGGCGGCGGGAAACCAAACCCGGCGCTGGCGGACTTCAACGATACCAACTCGGAAACAATCTGGAAATCAGTCACCCTGGAACTCGTCAAGCACAAGAACCCAAAACTGCTGATCCAAGCCGGACACGAGGACTATCCGCCGCTAAAAATGGACGCAAAGCTGGATTTTCTGATCGGACAAGCCAATCCGATGGTCAAGGTCTTCCGTGAAGCACAGGACTACCAAGGAACCTTCAGCAGACAGATCAAGATCGTAGCCGCAGGACGCGAACGGGAATCCTTCCAGCTCGTTGTCTTCCCGTTGGACAAGCAACTCAAAAACGTCAAGGTCACCGTCTCAGACCTGCAGCATGCCGACGGCGAATCCCCCGACTTCCCAGCCAAGGCAATCGCAATCCATCCTGTCGGATACATCAGGACCGCAAACCACGGCAGAAGACAAGGCTGGCAATGGCCCGATGTCCTGATGCCTAACAAGCCATTCGACGTGGAACCGGGATTCGTCCAGCCAGTCTGGTTCACCGTCGATGTCCCCCATGGCACGGTCCCAGGAGACTACTTGGGTGTCATCACCGTTGAAGCTGACGGACTCCAGCCACAAAGCGCGGCCTTGACCCTCACAGTCAGATCCTTCTCGCTACCGGTCAGGGGAAAGCTCAAAACGGCATTCTGCATCTGCCCGGGAATGTGGGAAATCTGGTACAAGCCGGATGAAGTCAAGAAATTGCTGAATATGACGGACCAAACCGGCCATGGCGTGCTCTACACGTCATACGAATGCGAAAACGTGCTCCCCAAGGAAAAGTGGCTTGAAATGTACGACTTCCTGCTGGCACATAGGCTCAGCCCAACCGTCATCTACTCGGGACTCAAAAACGGAAGGGCACGAACAGTCCCGGCAATGGAGGACATGCAGTATTGCTACGACAGGGGCATGAACGCAACATGCCTGCTCAATGTCAACGGGGTATCCCAAGACCCGGAAAAGGCAAAGAAGGACCTGGAAGCAATCCACAACTGGCTCAAGGGCTGGGAGGGATTCGTCAAGGAAAAGAACTGGAAGGACTTCACATGGTATGTCCATTCCTATGACGAAACAGAAATGCAAACGGCGCGAAGAGACTACTTCGACTACGCAATCCCAGTCACGCACTCCTACATCCAAAAGCATTTCCCGTGGGTAAAGCTCGAAACCGCAAACCCATACTACGAACGGCACAAGGACCTCTTCCATATCTGGACGCCGCTGACAAACCAAATCAACGAAAAGAACATCGAAACATATAGAAAAGTCCAGGCAGGCGGCCAGGAAGTCTGGGCATACGTCTGCTGCGGACCAGGAAAACCATACGCCAATTTCTTCATCGACTTCCCAGGTGTCGCGCCGCGCATCCTCCCATGGCAGTTCTTCCAGTACAAGATCACAGGCTTCCTATACTACCTCATCAACCACTACCAGCCAACGGAAAACTGGAACATGAACGCACCAAAATGGCCGGAACGACCGTGGAACCCGCTTTCATACAATACAAACTCCGATGGAATATTGATCTACCCGGGACCAGATGCGACACCGCTGGCCTCAACAAGACTCGAAAACCTAAGGGACGGCATCGAAGACTTCGAAGCACTGGAAATCCTTAAGGAACTCGTCGCCAAGGAAATCCCAAAATCAGAGGAAAACGACAAGCTCCTCAAGGAAGCCAACGAACTCCTCAATGTCCCACAGGAACTCTCCAAAAACTGGAGGGAATACACCAAGGATCCAGAAGTCATCGTCAAGGCAAGGGCAAAGACCGACGAGCTGATACAAAAGCTCCAAGACATCGTTAAGGAGCCGTTAAAAAATTAAGTTTACATTTCCAGTTTCTTTTGGCCGCCTTTCCCCC
>DBPZ01000064.1 GCA_002305655.1 Lentisphaeria bacterium UBA1407
CCGCATTCCGCATTCCGCATTCAGGCCGGGTCAGACAAATCTGCCCTTATATCTGCTTCTCGGTTAAGGTACTACGAATCGCCATGGGGCGGCTTGGTCCTTTGGGGAGGCGTATTGGATTCCGATGCGTGGAGTTGAGATGAATGGGAGCGATGTGTTGTCGTCCTCAAGCCAGAGTTCATGTGAGGTTATGAGATCGATTCGGTTATGCGACGTATCGATTTCCATCTGTTTCGTGAGTTTTCCCGGTCCTCTTGTATTGAGTGATCCTCTGATCAGCACGGCTTCCGGGTTGTCTTTTGGCCCGGAGACGATATTGAGCATCGAGTGGATGCCGTAGCAAAGGTAAACGTAGGTAATGCCGCCTGGTTCGTACATTGGGGCATTCCTCGGGGTTTTGCCATTTGATGCGTGGCAGGCCGTGTCGGCTTCGCCAAGATAGGCTTCTGTTTCGGCGATTCGCTGACGGATTACCAGTCCTGATTTTAGTCTTTTACAGAGGATTTTCCCGATGAGGGCTTGCGCGAGTTGCAGGGCATCTTGTGCATAGTCGTCTTGATTGAGCCGTCGCCTTGGTTTTTCGAGGTTCAGGAGTTCATGCTTGAGTTTTGGTCCGCCTGCGTAATTGCCGATTGTGCCATCGGCATGAATGACTCGATGGCAAGGAACGATGATTGGGATTGGGTTGAGCTTGCAGGCTGTTCCGACGGCTCTTGTGGCTCCTGGCGATCCAATC
This sequence comes from Lentisphaeria bacterium UBA1407, assembly GCA_002305655.1. GTDB lineage: Bacteria > Verrucomicrobiota > Lentisphaeria > Oligosphaerales > Oligosphaeraceae > UBA1407. The sequence continues at coordinate 737 of DBPZ01000064.1, forward strand.
GCTTGTGCGATTTGCTTGTAGGAACGGGTTTCACCATAGGGGATTTTGAGGATTTCGTTCCAGACTTTGAGCTGGAACTCCGTTCCCTTGGGTTGAATGTCGAGGGTGAAGTCTTCTCGTTCCCGATTGAAGAATTCAATCAGTTGATTTCGGACAGGGTTGTCTTGTTCGTCCTGAACGGCATTGGGTTCATCGATGAATTGTATCGATGAGATGCGGTTGTTTGAGGCGTTGACCTTGAGTTGTCCGAGTTGGGTATCGATGATCATTCGGGCTTTATGGGTTGATGGTTACGCTGATCGTTGGTCCGAATGCGGTTCGCTTGTAGGCTGCGGCTTTGAATTGGAATGTCTGTGTTGTTCCCGTAGCTTGTCCAAGGCTGATCTCGGTGAACCATGCGTCATCGAAATGCGCCGTGTCTGCGGTCAATGCGGCGATCGGCTTGTCGTCTTTGAGAAGGATCACGTCGCCTTCCTGTGGATTTTGTGGATTTTTCGGTGCGATCCATGTTGGTTCCGTGAGGTTTCCGAGTTGGATGCGGATCGTCACATTGGCGCCTTCGGGAATTTTCACGTCATTTGTGAGTTCGATCCAGTTGCCTTCTTTGGTTTTGAGCTGGACGAGATTGAGTTCGGCGTTGAGGTATTTAGGCGGGGTTGATCCATTGCATTGGGTGTTTCCGATTGCGACGAGCGGCACATTGGCGGAAGTTGTTCCTGTTGCCTTGGTGGAGAAGAGCAGGTGCTTGTTTTGTTCCCGTGCCTGTTTGTATGCCTCCTTTCCATCATTGAATGCCATGTACCAGTATCCACCTGCGTGCTTGTCACGGTCGTAGTCAAAGGGGATTTGTCCTTTTGTCCGTGTCCTCGCGAGCTTGAGTTTTGAAGCGTACTCGAGGAGGAGGTTGGCTGCCGGTCTTGGCGTGCCGTCCGGATCTGAGATTCCGTAGTCGCTTCGTTCATTGACTCGATATCCGCCTGACCACCACCAGGGCGCAGTTCCGTTGGCCTCCGATTCCAGGACCATCTTGTAGTAGGCTTCATGGTAGTCGGCGACACTGTCGAAGCTGTCTCGGTTTGTGGATTGGGTGGCCGCATCCCAGCATGAGCGTCCGAATTCGGACCAGATGATTGGTTTCCCGCGCGAGACGAAGTCGATGAAGCGGGTAATGAATCCTGCTGCGTAGGTGACATTGTCGATGCTTTGGAACGAATATCCTTCTGGGCAGATGAAATCCAGGTGTTTGATTGGGCCAGTGAGTGCGAAGTCGTGGGGGAGGGTATTGCCTTGCCTGAAGCTAACGAGTTGGAGCGGCGAGATTTGGCGGATTTTCCTGGCTGCACCGTTCCACATTTCGGACGTCACGTCATCCATGAATCGTCGATATGCCGCAGTATAGATTCTCCAGTTTCCGTCTTTGGTCAGTTGCTCACTTGTTGGAGAGGTCAGTTGCCCTTGCTTGTCAAGATTGGGTTTTATGCCCCAGTCCTCGACTGCATTTTGGATTGAGCCGTACCTGTCGTTGACCCATTGGCGCCATTGGTTGTCAAATCTTGGTCGAGATCGTTCATTGAAGACATAGTTCCCCGGTTCCCACGATGTATCGTAGGCGAAGAGGGTTGGGAAGAGGTATAGGTTTGAGTCTCTGACGATCCTGATGAATTCGCTTTCGTTGAATTCAAGTGGGTTGGCCTGATTGATGAAGCCATTGACGTAGATGTTGTGGTTTCTGCATCGGGCAAAGAAATCGACGAGGTAGTGGAATGTCTCCTCTTTTCTGTTGTCGCACTTCAGTTGCAGCGAGACCATGTTGAAGCCGAGGCTTTCGAGTGTTGTGAGGTCGAGTTCCGCTTGTTCCGGGTCGTAGATTCCCGGAGCGAGATTGCAACGGAGGAAGTCAGGCGGTTCGTATCCGGCTGTGCTTGAAAACCAGAGATTGATTCCAACGGGATACCAAGGTTTTCCGTCAAGGATAAAGTTGTCTCCCTGTATGGAAATTCGCTCCTTGTTTCGTGCCTTGAGGGTTTCTGGCGTTGGCGCGACATTGACCAGGTGCGAGTTTTGATCGAGTTGGGTGCCGTTTACGAGGAGTTTTGCGGTTGCCTCGATGGTCGAATCCGGTTCAAGTCCAACGATATCTTGCTCGAGTTTTTGTATGGTTGATCCATTTGGGTTTGGATTCAGGGTGAATTCCTGTTTCCCCAGAGTTAGCTTGACGGTTGTGTTTTGCGCTTGTTTTAGTGCTGTGTCGTCAAGGAAGGTGATTTCGGCTCCGATTTTCAGTGGTTGTGTGTTGAAGAGCCCGTATTTGTCGGCTCCTCCTGCAATCAGTTCGACATTTTGCAGGAGTCTTTTTGCGACTAGCGTGACGGTTTCGAGGTATTTCTCGTCCTCGAGTTGCACGGGCTGGGCTATGGTTGCGACTCTTGAGAGCTTGAACGGGTCGTGAAGCAGAAGCGTCAGCCAGATATGGGTTGTTGACTTGAGGGAGTAATCCTGGACGAGTTGGCCGTCCTTGACAAACAGGGGCGTCCACTTCCATTTTGGTTGCTGGTCAATCCCTCGTCCGCAGAATCGGTTTGGCGTGTAGTAGAAGCCCGGCTTGCCAATGATGGGGTATTGCTTGTAGCTTGGATAGACTGTTTCGATTGGTGGGATTGCCGGTGTCTCGAGGGTGTTCGCATAGGGCGAAAATGCAGTTCCAAAGTTTCTGATTTGGAAGTAGTAGGGAGCTTTGCCGAGAGATGGGGTATGGGTGGCTGAGAGGCCGATGGCAATGCTCCTGGTTTGGTGGAGGTTGAGTTGGTCGCCTGCGTGTCCTCGCGGTTTCGTCGGCTTGCAGTCGCGCCAGAATGCGAAGTCCCTGGGGGTCAATGCGACTTCCTTCCAGTCAGTCGTTGCCTTGATGGTGGCGATCCATCTTGAACCATCGGATTCTATGCATTCGATCGAGATGCATGACGTTGCCGGATTTCCCCGTATGGCGAAGCGAACGATGTTTTGTTCGGGCGGGAAAGCGATGTTGGTTTGGTAGGTATGCCATCCGTCCATGTAGTCGAGTTCATAGGTTATTGTCTGGTCATCGATCGTCCATGATGCCTTTACATCTCGGTTTTTTCTTGCCTTGATCCAGCTTTCTGCTGGTGGGAGTTGTATTGTTGTTTGCTTGGTTGCTGCGAGTTTGTCTTGGAGTTGCACGATTGAGAGCCATTCGTCGCCAATGGCGTGGGTTGGTTCTGTAAAGGGGCGTGGTCCCAGGAAGAGAATGTCTTTTTTTGCCGAGAGGATTTGGGCGATTGCCGGGAATTTTTCGGCGGGGAAGCGTTGTGGGTTTGGGATGACCAGGAGATCGAATTGATTGATGGCGTCCAGGTCTTTGGGTGCGGCTGGCTTGACATCGTAGCCGGCTTGTTCGATTGCCTTGGTCAAGTTCTGGTTTGGTCTGCCATCGTGGTCGAAGATGGCGGCGGTTTTGGGGAATGCAACAATTGAACTGAGCAAAAGGATGGGAAGCGCTGATTTCATGGTACCTACTCCTTAAGTTGACTTAATGGTTGTCAGGGATTTGATAATATAGGTTGCCCGACTTGACGACACAACATCAAGGCAAAATAAATTAGGCAATGCGGCATTTGTTTGAATTGAGGCATCAGCTTGATGCAACTGATTTTTGGGGGACACTAAATTGAATATGGACCAGTCTTCTGTAGCGCCTTTACAAGGCGCCCAGATTTTGGGGACAATCTACCCCAGGCTAAAGCCAGGGGTTAAGCATGGTTAAGCGCCTACGGCGCAATATTTTACAAATTCTTTTTCTGTTCATGTGTCCTATTCGTCCCATGCAGTTTCACGAATTCTCCCCAAGCTGAAAATTTAAACTCGTTTTTTCAACAAAATAGGATGTATATTACAATCCTTGGATTGAGTAGTCGTGGGCAATCATCGTGAATAGCAAGTCAAAGGAGCTGGTCAAATGGCATGTGGAACGAAGGATTTCATCAATGTTCAACCGATACGTCCGGATTACGACAAGGCGAACTACGATGCGTCGAAGATAGCGCCGTACGAGTTGGAGGATCCGTTGACGTTTGCGAACGGAGAACGGCTGGCCAGCAAGGCGGACTGGGGACGGAGACGAGAGGAGATCTTGGGGATTTTCGCCCGGGAAATGTATGGTCAAGAGCCACCGCCACCTGAGGCATTGGTGACGGAATTGGTTGACGAGCGTGTCGATACCTTGGCTGGATTCGGCGTTCGCTCTCAGTACAAAATGTGGTTTAAGGCCGACAAGTCGGGTCCGTGCGTGAATTGGATTGTGTTTAGGCCCCGTTATGCGAAGGGACCCGTGCCTGTGATTTCATTCTTGAACTATCGAGGAAATTACGAGTTGGTGCCGGATGCGGACATTTTGGTTACGGAAGGGTGGAGTCGCAACGGGAAAGGGGTTTCAGACCATAGGATTGACGGTTCGACTCGCGGGATCCAGTGCGACCCGAATAACGGAAGTGTGTTTCCGATCGGGACGCTGCTTGCCCGAGGCTATGCGGTGATGAGCGCCTGCTACTGCGAGGTGTCGCCCGATCCCTTGGCGAACGAGCCTGACGAGCGTTTTCGGCAGGACGTGTTTTCGTACACGGGTGTATTTGACCTGTGGGGCAAACGCGATCCTAGCCGCACTGACAATCCGACTGCATTGGGAGCTTGGGCATGGGCGTTGTCTCGTGGGCTTGACTTGGCGGAGCGGATACCTGAACTGGACGCAAAGCGTTCGGTGGTGACTGGATGTTCCCGCCTCGGCAAGGCGGCCTTGCTGGCGGCGGCTCGCGACGATCGGTTCGCCCTGTGCGTCCCGAACCAATGCGGTGGCGGGGGAGTCTGCCTGGCGAAGCGGGATTTCGGCGAGAACGTGGCGACCGAGATGAAGATGTTTTCCCATTGGTATTGCAGCGCCTACGGGAAGTATGCGAAGAATCCTGCGGAGTTGCTGACGTTTGACCAGCACCTCCTTGTTGCTTCAATCGCGCCGCGTCGCATACTGGTCCAGGGATTTGGACCGAACGACTGGATGGATACGGAAGCTGAGTATCTGGCTTGCGTCGCAGCGTCTCCGGCATGGGAGTTTTTGGGTTTGCCCGGCTTGCCTGGGGATGGATATCCAGAGTATTACGACACATCGGCAATCGGATCCCATATCGGATACGTGAGACGTACGGAAGAGCATGGAATATCGGCATACGACTGGAATTGGCTGGTTGATTTTGCCGACCGTGCCTTTGATCATTCGATTTATGGCAAGTAAACGGAGGGTTTTGATGCGGGTCATTTGCTGCGCATTGGTAGCGCTGTCGTGCCTGTCCCTTGGTGGCGTCAAGGTCGTATCCGCAAGTTGGGGGAGCTTGGGGAAGCGGATTGACGTTCGCGAGCTGCTTCAGAAGAAGATCGATTCTGGCGAGAAGGAGGTTGCGATCGACTGGCAGACCTTGGGCAATCGTCACATGGGGTACGCAATGGAGTTCGAGGGGATCTTCAAGGATGCCGCTGGGAAGTCGCACAAGATTTTGGCGAATTGCGGAAAGTTGCCGTTGGATCCCGCGAAGTGGAGTACGGCGGAATATGCCTTCAATGACCTGCAAAACCAAATTATGTCCGCATACGAGCGAGGCGAAAAGCGATTTGTTGTTGCTCCTGGGACCTATTATCTGACTCGCTCGCCATTGCAGTCGTCGCACCTGCGCTTTTGGAATCTTAAGGATTTCACGATCGACGCAACAAGTTGCGTTTTTGTGATGACTGACATTCATGCTGTTGGGCTCGAGTTGGTTCATTGCACGAATGTGACGTTCAAGGGGGCGACAATCACCCGGGAAGTACCGATGTTCTCGCAGGGGACGGTGGAGGAGGTTGGCGACAAGCATGTGGTCGTACGGATTCATGCCGGATATCCGCAGGATATGCTCGAGAAGAATGCGTATGACCGGACGCCGGTGCTGTCGTTTTTCAACCGTTCGCGCTTGATCAAGCACGGCATGGAAGGTGAAGCGAATGTGCAGAAGATCGAGAAGTTGGGCGAAGGCTTGTACAAGGTTCACTGCGCATCGCCTGGCTTGAAGCAGCTTCAGGTAGGGGAGTACGCCGCATGGCGCCGAACTGTGCCTCATGGCGGTGGCGAATGCAGGATTAACGCTTGCACCAATTGCCTGGTCGAGGATGTGACGGTCATGAATGGGCGGGGAGGCGTGCTGCACGAGTCGTACGGCAATGGAAATACGTTCCGCAGGTACACGGTCACGTTTCCGCCGCCGCCAAAGGGAGGAGCCGAACCGGCGCTCCTGTCGTCGGGAGCAGATGCTTTCTACTCTGAAATGGCGCGGAAGGGACCGACTTTGGAAGGATGCATTTTTGACGGGATGCACGATGACGGCGTCAACATCCACGGGAAAATCTGGCGGGTGAAAAATGTTGATGGCGACAAGGTCACCTTTTCCTATTGCGTAATGTTGCCTGAACTCGGCGACGAGATTCACTTTTTTGGTGACAAGCACCAATTGTTGGGCAAGCGGAAGGTGTTGGAGATCGATTCGCGGGAGCATGTCGCATGGGCTCGTTTGACGTTGCGCGTTGAGGGCGACGTTCCTGAAGGCTCCAGGACGGTTGTTGTGGCAAGCATGTCAGGCAATGGCTTTGCGATTCGGAACTGCATCACCCGTCGCCATCGCGGACGTGGATTTTTGCTTCGCGGCGCGAACGGGATTGTTGAGAACTGCCATTTTGAGAACATCAACAAGATGGGGATTTTGGTGATGCCTGAGTTTTTGTGGGCGAACGAAGGGCCATACGCAGAGAATTTGATTATCCGGAACAATCGTTTCATCGATTGCGCGGCGGATTACTACGGGACGGGAGCGGTATTGGCGGTTTCGTCGATGGAACCGATGAATTTTGAGAATCCCGGTGGTGGACCTCACGAGTTTGTTCCGTATTCGTCTTGCCATCGGAATATAGTTTTGGAAGGGAATACGTTTGAGAAGTGCAGCGGATCGTTGATCAGTGTGACGAGTGCATCGGATGTAGTGATTCGTGGCAATACGCTGGTGACTCCATTGTGGCGTGACTACGAGTACGTTGTGCGGAAAGGCGCGGCGCCGCACGACACGGCGGTCTTCGTGTCCTGGTGCAAGAATGTGATTTGCGAAGGCAATCAAATCGTTTCCCCTGGTAGGAAATTCAAGCGAATTGCCCATTGCGAAGAGACGGAAGATGATATTGAAAAGGGGTTCGAGGTGAAAAGATAGTTCGATTCAATCAAATTTATATTTGTTTAAGGAGTGAATAATGCGAGTTCACGGGATGCTATTTGCCTTGGGTTGTGCGATTGGGTTGGGTGTATCCGGGGTTCAGTTGGACGATTGCCAATCGGTCAGCTGGGGCGGGACTCGCCAAGCGTATTTGGCGGAAGACGAGCATGGTGGGAAGTGCCTGGGCTGGAAGGCGGATTCGAAGGGATTCGTGATGCACCGCAACTGGAAGACGCCGATCAATGGGGGAGACGCTAATGCGTTGGTCTTCGATATGTATGTGTCTGACGAGGATGTGTACTATACAATGGCGGAAAATAGCCTGGAATTGACGTCCAGCGGGCGATGCGATGTCGAGGAAACTGCTTGTGCATTGACGTCATTGGAGGTGTCGACGGGTTGGAATCGAGTGGTGGTTCCCTTGTCCAGTGGCGGTTGCGACTTGTCCCGCGTCAACTACATGCGCTTGTACACGCTTGGATTGAAAGGCGATTTGGAGCTGCGATTGGCAAACATCCGCCTTGAGAAGATGGATCCGAGCCTATGGAAAGTCGAGTTGCCGCCCGATGTTGTGCTGAGTCGAGTTGGGGCTGAAGACGCGGAGCCTGTTGGCGAGCTGTGGTTGAATCGTCGCGATCCCAAGAGCGATTCGTACGCCAAGCCTGATCAAGTCGGCTTGATTCAAACGTTGTATGGTTCTGATCTGGTTGTCATTGCCCAGGCGAATGTGCTTGGATTCGGAGCGAAAGGCGACGGGGTTGCGGACGAGACGGAAGCGTTTCAGCGTGCGATAGCATCGGTTTCAAGTTCGGGCGGGGGCGTTGTTTTTGTTCCTGTTGGCCGTTATCGCTTGAGTGCCCCGTTGACATTGCCCGTCGGAGTCGGATTGATCGGCGACTTGGAACCGGGGACTGCCAATGGAACCATATTGGCGATTTGCCACGGGATGGGCTTGACCGATCCGAAGCAATCGGCGGTGAGGATGAGTCATCAAAGCGCCTTGATAAGCCTTGCGTTCTGGTATCCGGAACAGAAATTCGATGGGCAAGGAACGCCGATTGCGTTTCCGGCGACCATAACCCAGATTGGCTCGGAAAGCATTACCCTCAAAAACGTGACTCTTGTCAATTCCTATGACGGAATCAATTTGGCGTCTGGCGGGAACAATTCGTTGCAGCACATTCGCGATGTTGTCGGCACTTGCTTGAATATTGGCTACTGCAATGACAAGAGCTTTGACATTGGTCGGATTGAGAATGTAAGTTTTTCTGCGGTTCCGTGGCTTGCAAGCGGGTTGCCTGGGGTGCCTGACGAATTGGTGCTGCGTCGATATCTGCTGCGGAATGCCATTGGTTTCAAGTTGCAGCGGATTGACTGGACCTATCTGGCGAGATTACGGGTGGTTGGGTATTCCGTAGGCGTCTTGCTGTGCGGGTCGCCGAGTGGCGTATCCAATGGTCATCTGATGGATGGCGAATTTTTAGATTGCCATTGCGGGATTCGATTCCAGGCAGCAAGTTGGATGATGTTGACGAAGTGCGTGATTCGTGCCAGTGGAAACGAAGGTGCCAGGGCGATAGACATCATGCCCGGAAATCGGGGAGATGTGCTGCTCAGCGCATCGACCTTGAGAAGCGTCGGGGCGAATGCCGTGGTGAACCTGGGGCAGTCGCGGGTGACGATGGTGGATTGCCGCGTCGAATCGAAATCAGGTACGGCGTACGTCCATGGAGTTGACGCGAAGACTCGCTTGCTGAACACGGAGCTTTCCGGCGGAGACGGTCGCAAGTATCCCGTGATTCAGGCTGAAGGGTTGCCGTCGTATTCAGATGGATTCAACTATGCTCAGCGAGTTGCTGCTGGGCCAAGTTCCAGACGCGTGGCGAGTGTTGATGGTGGCATCTTGGATGATAAGTTGCAGCAGGCGATCGACGGCTTGCGCAACACTGGCGGCGTGGTGCTCATTCCTGCTGGAACCCATACGTTGAACAGGAGGATTGACATTTGGCCTGGTGTTGAGGTTCGCGGGACAGTGCTTTGGGCGCAATGTGGGCAAGGAACTCGAATCCATACCTGCTTCGGGAAAGGCGATCCCGAAGGCGATGCGCTTTTCAATTTGCATGATGCGTCCGGGCTTCGGGGAATAACCGTGATATACAACGAGCAGGATCCGGCGAACCTGGACGAGTACTCGTTCACGATCCGTGGCAATGGCAGGGATATCTACGTGATCAATGTCGCCTTGCCGACGTCATACAACGGTGTTGACTTTGCCAGGCATCGCTGCGACAGGCATTATGTTGAGTATTTGTGGATGGCGCCATTGAATATAGGGATACGGATTGGTAGCGGATCCGAGGGTGGTATCGTTCGGGATTGCCATTTTACGCCGAATTGCTGGTGCTTGCGCGCCAATCGCGATTATTGGAAGTTGGTCTATGCAAAGATCATGAAGCAGTCTCGTCCGTACATCGTTGGTTCCAGTCGCGGTCAGTTGCTGTACCACAATTTCGTGTATGGCGCCAGCGAAGGCTTGGTTTTGGAGGATGGGGCGAAGGATGTGATTTCGATTTGCCACGGCGTTGACAGCGGAAACATCTGCATGAGCCTCCGTGGCGATTGCACGGCGCTGCTGGTGGATAGCCAATTCGCCAATCTGGACACGAGTCGTACCAGAAATGATTTCATCTATGTGAAATCTGAGCCTGACTTTTCCGGTCGCGTTGACTTCCTGGGATTTGCCGGCTGGGGGAGCTGTAACAATGCGTTCAATTTTAATGGGCAGGGCGAAATTCGCATATGCAATGCTTTGATTGCTGCTGCGGGCTTGCCGATGTGCCAGTTGAATGGGGGGAAGGCAACGATGGCTTCGGTGATTTGTGGTTCCCGTTCATTGGGGTTTAGTGGTTCGCCAAATGCCCGCGAACTTCGCCTGATTGGAAATCTGTTCCCGAAAGGCGAGGTCATCGATACCCAAAGCATACCTGAATCAATCATCAAACGAGAACCCTAGAGTTAACCCTGACAAAGCAGTTGGCGCTAATGATTTTCATGGCGTTTTTGGAGAACTCTTTGAGTACGAGCACCCCGGGTGCCCGTACTTGAGCTTCACTTGAATCGTTGTCGGGGAAAGGCGGAAAGATCAAGGGCTTTTGCGGATGATTTTTTGCGTGTTGGGTGTACATTGTTTTGGTTGTGATTTTGCCGTGGTCATTGAGTTTCAGAATTGGGTCAATCAAGAAAATCAAGGAGCAGGTCATGGGGTATTTAATTTCGAGCGAGAGCGAATCGCGCTTGGCGAAGTTGCGCGGGATATTGGAGCGCGAGAATTTGGATTTGGCATTGATTTACTATGACGAGACGAATATCAGCAACGGTTGGTATTTGACGGGGTGGTGCCCCCAGTTTGAGAGCGGCGCAGTCTTGGTTCCTCGAAAAGGAACGCCAATGTTGTTGGGCGGTCCCGAAAGCGAACCCTTCGCCAAGCAGGATAGCGCGATTAAGGAAACCAGGAATTTCCAGGCATTCATGGTGCCTGATGAGGAATATCCCGCAGCCACAATCATCGATTTTCCACAGTTGTTCGCGGAATTGAACCAGACGCTTGGGGCAGTCAAGCGCATTGGGTTGGTTGATGCCAATCGCATGCCCTACGGATGCTACAAGGAGATTGCAGCTGGCTTCAAAGGCGTGGAAATGGTTGACATCACGGACGAGTACCTGACATTCCGCCACCATAAGTCGCGCTGGGAAATCGAGCAGATTCGGGCGGCATTCAAGCTGGCCGACTATAGCTACGACGCGATGAAGGAAATGGTCAAGCCAGGCAACTCCGAAATCCAAGTCGCGGCGGCAGGAGAATATGCTGCCCGTAGCCGCGGGGCAAGTGGATTCGGGTTTACGGCAATCGTCGGTTCAGGCATTCGTGGCAATGCCGTTGTTCCGACCGCCACGAGCAAGATCATGAAGGATGGCGAGCTGGTGATGATCGGCTTGTCGCCGAAGGTCAACGGTTATTCCAGCGCAATTGGCGATGCGTTGCCAGTCAATGGAACCTATTCTCCAGTTCAGAAGGATTGCCTGAAGCATTTGCGCGAAGCGTTCTGTCTCACCAAGGAGATGCTGAAGCCAGGGCTTTCAGGTCAGGAAATCGACGCGCCCGCCAGAAAGTATTTCGACAAACTTGGGTTCGCCAAGTACTTGGTCTGTCCGTTTGTCCACACGATTGGCTTGAATGAAGCTGAGGCACCCTTCTTCGGCCCCAACAGCAAGGACGTGCTGGTTCCTGGAATGGCAGTTTGCGTTGACGTCAGCTTCTTCGGACATCCTGTCCATAACGGAGTTCGCATCGAGACTGGCTACGAAATCACCGAAGCCGGAGCGATCCCGTTCAGTCCCAAGTTGGACGCAATCCACACAAATCTTGATTTTTAAACAAGTTGGAGGCGACGGCTCAAATGGTGACGCCGTCGCCTCCAATGTCCTGTGAAGCGCTTACTTTCCAAACCATTCCTTGTGGCTGATCGTCACTAAGTTCCATGGCGGCAGCGTGACGGCACGGTTGATGGTCTTGAGTTCAATGGTTTCCTTGGATCGGTTTTGGATCACCAAGTCGCCATTGGCGCCATTGTTGGCGGAAACGAGTTCGACGCATTTTGGGAGATCCAGCTTGGAACACTGCCCGGCGGGAGGCAAGGCGCCCTCATTTGGCCAGGCGACGAATGTCTGGACTGGGAATTCCAATTGGTCTGCAAGTTCATTGGCCAATTCGGGCTTGTCACCCCAAAGGAAATCAAATACGACTTCTCCCCGTTCGACTGGGCGATGCGGATCCGTCTGTGAATTGCTGTTCGAGACTGAGGAGTAATGGCAGCCTCTTGCGAGCGTCCAGGTGAAGAATCCATTGAGGTTGTCGTAGCTGTATCCGCAGTTGGATGCGAAGGCGAAGGCCTGCGAAGCCTCTTCGTTGTAGATTTTGGCGTATCGGATTCCAGGGACTTGGCCCGTGTTCTGGCGTTGTGTTTCCGCAGCAGGGCAATCGTAGGCGATGGTATGTCCTTGGGGGAATCGCAACTTGAGTCGCCGTGCCCTGTCATCCCACATCAATCTGGCTTGGACGCTGAAGTGATGGTCTTTTCGATTGAGGCGGAACAGCAACGAGATTGATGATTTTCGACCGGCCAGTTCGACGAACATTGCGGCTCGTTGCGGTCCCTTTTCGGTGATAATCGTTCGTGTGATCTCGAAGACTTCCTGCAAATCCTGCAATTGCATGCCCTTGACTGTATCGGCCATGTCACCCCAGGAGCCGTATGGGTCAAGATAATTGGCGAGGGAGAAATTGAAGTCGGGCAGGTCTTGCCTCTTGATCGTGATGTTTTGCTCGCCTGGCTTTGCGACGATCGTGAGGATTCTGTTTCCAATCGAGCAATTGTCGATTGGCTTGGCGATATCTTCTGTTGGGGGCTGGCAACGTACGGGCTGGGGATCTGCTCCGACCTTGACGACTTTCCAACCGAAGGCGGGCATTTCGACGTTCAGGACGGCGCGTTTCCTCCACATATTGCTTCCGATTGGGCTGTTGTGCATTTCCGTGTCGATTTCCTGGAATGGCATTGGTTTGTCGTTTTCGTCAAAGATCTGCAGACAATCGGTTGTTGCGAGTCGCAGCGGCCTGTAATCGAGTGCGCATTCGACTTCGACGGTGCCTTTGAATGTCCTTGGGTTTGGGTTGAACAGGACGATGGGGACTTGTTCAGGTGCATATCCTTCGGGTTTTGGAACCGTGATATTGATTTTCGTGGAGAGTGATTGCAGCGCTGCGAAGATACGTTTTCTTGCTGTATGCGTTGTGCCATTGAGTTGGTCTTTCTGATAGTTCATCGCTCTTTCGGTTGAGCTGCATGGGAGGATGTCGTGGAAGTCATTGAAGCAGATGTCTTTCCATTGTTCGGTCGAATCCTTGAAGGGGATGTTGAGGTATGCATTGACGGCGTTTTCGATTCTGTCCGCGATCCGGACTGTGCTTTCGGCTTGCCTGTAGGCCTTTTTGAAAGCCGGCAACGAGGCGTAGCATCCCGTGAGGCAGAAGTTCATTTCGCCGGAATAGGTAGGAGGTTGGATGTTGTTTTCAGCGATTTCCTGTTCAATGGCGGCGAAATACCTGTCGAACGTGGAAAAAACGACATTGACTTCCGGGTGTTGCTCTTTCCATTTTCGAATATCGTCGAGTTGTTGGCGTGTCGTTCCGCCTCCATGGTCACCGACTCCCATTCCAGAGGGGATGTTTTTATGCGGTCTGTCCGCGTATCGTTGTAGGAGTGCGTCCAATCTTGCTGGTGCCGCATCGCTTTCGCAGCCATACCATCCCACATCGAGTCTTGACGCCAGGACTTTCCCGGTTCCCTGTCCTTTCCAGTAGAAAGTTTCGGCAGGCAATTGAAGGGTGTGCGGCATTGGGCGATTGCAGCTGAAGTACTTGAAGCCGCAAGCGGCAAGCACGTCCGGGATGCCTGCGCTGTGCCCGAAACAATCGGCGGACCAGGCGACATTGATGTTGAATCCAAATGTGTTCTTGAAGTACTCCTGCCCGATTTGGTATTGTCTGAGGATGGCTTCGGAGCAGGGCATGTTGTGGTCCGGCTGGATCCAGTTGCCGCCGACGACGCACCAGCGTCCTTCTTCGATCAGTTCACGGATTCGCTGGAACAATTTTGGGTCTGCGTGTTCGAGGTGGTCGTAGAAGTAGGCTTCGCCTCGATTGAACGTCAAATCGGGGAATTCGTCCAGAAGCTTGACCATGGTACGGCATGTCCGCAAGCTTTCATTGAGTCCTTCTTGCCAATCCCAGTACCAGACAGGATCCAAATGCGCATTCGTCAGGAGATGAATTGTTTTCATGGCTAACCGAGTTTTGTTGGATGGTTGTGAAATGGGGGGGCTATTCTGTGATGTCGTAGGCATGGTAGTCGTCAAATAGGATTCGTCCATTGCAGCCGTTGCAACCCAGGAGCGCCCTGAGGCAACCTGCGCCTTCCGGGACAGTCACGACTGCTTGGATGGTGTACCATCCGTCTTTTGTTTTGTCGACGGGATCCCTGAAATACCTGTCCCATTGGTCAAGCCATTTTCCGTCTGGCTTGACCCAGCGGATGAAGATATGGGGCTTGTCCTCGGGATCAGATTTTTTGACCTTGCAGGTGACGAGCCAGACTCTGCCTGGTTTTGTGTCGTAGCCTTGAATGAAGCATGAATTTTTGACATTGTCCATAAAGAGGCATTTGGAGTTGTTGACTCCTTCTGTCAGCGCGATTCCGTACTTGCCTTGCGGTTCGAGCCACCAGAAGCTCCAGCCTTTGATTTTCGTTCCGAGCCATTCTCGTGCCGTGTCTTCGCCTGCCTGGTCTTCCATGGTTGTCTCGAAGTCTCCGTTGATTGCCACGTCCTTGTAGGCAGAGGGATTGGCGTTGAATTTATCGACCAGTTCCTTTTGTTTCATCCAATCCTTGAGATACGTGTTGTTTTGGAGCGGGTCGGCAAGTTCCTCGACCATTTTCTTTGTTTTTGGGTCTTTGACGATTGCTTTGGCCTGGTCAAGGAGTGCGCAGGCTTCCTGGTAGTACCCGAGGTCTGCGAGCGATGCCCAGCTGTTGGCGGAAGGGGTGTTCCAGGTTGAGCGTTCCGAGCTTGCGCGCCAGGCTTTTTCTGTCAATTGAAGGTACTTTTCGACGTATGGCGCGGCTTCCCTGTAAACCCGTTGCAGGAATTCCTTGCGGAGCTTGTTGACATTTGCGTATGGGTTCCATTTCAGTTCGTTCATGACCCAGAAGTAGATTGCGTTTGATTTCCAGGATTCGAGTCCCCGGCTCTTCCAAGTTTGAGAATCGGGCCTGGATGTGTCGTCCGACATCAGCTCGGTATGGATCTTGTTGATTCCGTTTTCGTATTGGTAGATGAGGTCTTGAGCGAAGGCGACGTCTGCCGGTCTTGGGAATTCGTTTGTCAATCCAAAGTATTCGTACATGATGATGTCCTTGGCGGCCTTCAGCCATGCGTTGAGCCTCTTGCCCGTGTACTCGTTTTGTAGCGCTGTCACCGGGAACTTGACGTTTTTGTAGATTGGGCAAAGGAGGACTATCACGTTGTCTTCGACATCGATTGCCGGCGGGATTTCGGTGAAGAAGTACCCGTAAACTTGGATTTTCTTGTAGGGGTACTTGATTTTGGCGTGTCTTGCGACTTGGTTAAGGAAGAGGAAGAATCTTGTCGATAGGAACCTGGGGTCATCTTTGTCGATGCTTGTTCCGTCTGGGAGTTTGATGTCTTCCATGCAGTTTTTGCATTGGCAAGTTTGGTAGTTGTCCTCGATGAACACTCCATACATTGAAGCTTCTGGCCTGGCTGCGACCCGTATGTCGAATTCCTTGATGAAGTCCTTGGTCATTTCCTGGTTTGAGAAGCAAAGTTGGCTCATTCCCGCCTTACCTGGAAGGAGTCGTTTTCCGTTCCTTTCCGAAAAGTATTCGGGATTGGATTCCCCATACTTGTCTCCTCTGATGTACAATCCTGTCAGGTTATGTCCAAAATAGGCTTCTTCCCACATGCCGTATTGCTTGTTGCGTTGGTTCGAGCCATTTGATGCATTGGTCCAATTGGCCGAGTTTCTGATGCACCATTCGAATTCCTGCTGGGTGACGCCGTGGGGGAATTGCCAGCCACGCATGATGTATGCCGGGACGTCAATGTGATCGCAATCGTCGAGGACCAAGTTTGGATTTTGCGAGAAGAGCGTTCCGAATTCCTTGTTTGGCCTTGCCCAGATGATGTCCGTGTTCTTGAAAAGGATCTTGAATGCTCCGTTGATTGCGCCTTTTGGACGGCTTCCAAAGATATGCAGGGTATTGCCGTCAAGCCTTGCTGCGTATCCGTCGTTCCCCGCCAGTTTTTTAGCGTCTTCCGGGTATTTGTCCAGAATGCTTTGATCTGCAGAAAATGCGATTGCGTTGGGGAAGTTCCCGGAGGGAGCCTTGACGATGTCGAGCTTGGCGCCTGAGATTGCCCCGACCCAATGCCTGAATTCCTGGGCGGCGGTGTTCAGAGGGCTGCCCTCTGGTGCGTCAGCCACGATTTCAGCTACGGGCTTTCCGTCGCTTGCGAGCTTGAATTGACCGCGGGAAACGCAACCCGACAAACCAAACGCCAATGTCGCGGCTGTTAACATCATAGCGCATCGCTTCTTCATCATTGATTCTCCCAATGCTGTTTTAGACATGCTAATTAACTCTTTGCTACAACCGATACAAACTTTACAGCTGTCAAGGATAATGTGCAAGTAGTTCTGTCAAAAATAACTTGCTTTGAGGAGATAATGAAATCTAGTCGTTAATAGGTAGATTTAATCGTGAGTACATGAATTTTCTTGAAAAGAAATATATTGAAATTAGTGATGGTGAAATCCAGAAATTTTAGTATGAAAATTTAATATGATATCTATATTATCTTCGAAAATTAGTGGAAATAAATAAAATGTATGGTCATCGGAAATCATCGAGAATCCAAGCAAAAAAAGATAGTGAATGACTCTTGATGAAAATGCAGCGGTTTTAGTTGAAATTTCTGGAAAATCCGCGAAATTTTTCGAGTGCAAATAAGGGCTTTAGCCCACCCACCGTGGGGGGCCTCCGTCCCAAAGGTACGCGCGTGATGATGACCGCAACTTCCAGGGGATAAGTCGGACTGGGTCGGACTGGGTCGGACGGGGTCGGACGGGGTCGGACGGGTCATT
>DBPZ01000045.1 GCA_002305655.1 Lentisphaeria bacterium UBA1407
TTAAGGCAACAGTTCCGGAATTGTTTTGAGCTGTTTTTCCCCCGTCATGAAAGGAGCATATGCGCATACGCGACTGACAGGACGGGGGGAAAAACAGCTCAAAACAATTCCAGAACTGTTGCCTTAATTTTTGAACGACTCCTTAGTGAACTAAGGGTAAAACTAGTAATATAGCTGGTAGGTTTATGATTACGAGTATTCAATTGAAGTCAAAACGCAAGGGTTCCGTCTTGCGTCGTCATCCGTGGATTTTTTCAGGCGCCGTTGAGCAGATTGACGGCAATCCTTTTCCTGGCGATACGGTTGAGATTCGCGCCAGTGACGGGACTTGGCTTGCACGAGGGGCGTATTCTCCTGAATCGCAGATCGTGTGCCGCATTTTGACATGGAATCCCGAGGAGTTGATCGACCGTGAGTTTTTCCGTCGTCGCCTTGCTGCGGCCTATGCCTACCGCGAGGGCTTGGGTCTGAGCGATGTCACGAACGGTTATCGCCTTGTGTTCGGCGAATCGGACGGATTGCCGGGCTTGGTGGTCGATCGTTACGGTTCGATTGCCGTAGGTCAGTTCTTGACTGTCGGGATGGATCGTTGGAAAGTCGTGATCTCGGAATTGCTTTTGGAGTTGCCTGGGATCGATAGCGTTTACGAGCGTTCGGATACGTCAGCCCGTGCTCGCGAGGGATTGCCCGAGGCGAATGGGCTGCTGGCTGGAGATAAGATCGAGCCGATGTTTTTGTTGCAGGAATACGGGATGAAGCTGTGGGTTGACATCGCCGGCGGTCAAAAGACTGGCGCATACTTGGATCAGCGCGAAAACCGTCGCCTTGAGGGGATTGACGTTGTTGGGAAGAGCGTATTGGACTGCTTTTGCTACGGTGGCGGATTTGGGATTCGCGCCTGGATGCGTGGCGCGGCGTCAGTGACCCAGGTCGATTCCAGCGAAGATGCGTTGGATTTGGCGCGTCGCAATGCTCAGGCGAACGACTTGGAGTCGGCGCAGATCACCTACGAGAAGGCGGATGTATTCCAGTTCTTGCGCAGTTGCCGCGATGCCCGTCGGACCTATGATATAATTGTATTGGATCCGCCGAAGTTGGCCGAGAACCAAGGTCAGGTAGAAAAGGCATGCCGCGGTTACAAGGACTTGAATTTGCTGGCGTTGAAGCTACTGAATCCAGGTGGTCGCCTGCTGACGTTTTCCTGCTCAGGCGCTGTCACTCCCGAACTGTTCAGGAAGGTGGTTGGCGATGCTGCGAGGGACGCGGGAAAGACGCCTCGAATCGCCAAGGTGCTGCAGCAGGCGCCGGATCATCCGCTCTCCCTGGATATCCCGGAGGCGGATTATCTGACGGGATTGGATCTGAGCCTGTAGGCCTACAGGTACGGGCGCCCTGGGTGCTCGCACCCAGGCGATGTCGCCGCTAAAGCGGCTAAACATGACAAAGCCCCAGTCGGACGGGGTCCGGCAGGGTCGGACGGGGTCGGACGGGGTCGGACGGGGTCGCAAGGTTTTTACTTATGTTGCCTTCTTCGCGATGTTGGCAGGATGCCGAGTTCTTCGCGGTACTTGGCGACTGTTCGGCGCGCGATGTCGATGTTGTCCCGCTTCAGCGTTTCAGCGATTTTCTGGTCTGAGAGCGGTGCGAAAGGAGATTCTGCGTTGATCAGTTCGGCGATTTTCTGCTTGACTGCGTTCGCTGCGACATCGTTGTTGGCGCCGAGGTTCCCGGAGAAGAAGTGGTCGTAGGGGAGGCATCCGAAGGGAGTCCTGATGTGCTTGTTTTGAGTCGCCCTCGAGATGGTGGACTTGTTGAATCCAAGGTCGTCCGCAATATCAGCTTGGGTCATCGGCTTGAGCGCCTCGTCTCCGTACTCGAAGAATTCCCGTTGCCGATTGAGGATGCAAAGGGTGATTTTTTCGATGGTGGTGAGCCTGTCGCCAATAGCCTTGATAAGGCTTTTCCCCTTGTCGATATTAGTTTTGATGTGTTTGACCGCTTCCTTGTCTTTGGCGACCTGCGGTAGCGTGAGGTAGTTTTCATAGTCTTCGTTGATCGCGAGCGACGGATAGGATTCATTGAGCATGATCACTCTCCACTGTCCGTTGATCTTGGCGATTTCGGCTTCGGGGAAGATGTATTGGGTTGGCGTGTCGTCGTACAGGCTTCCAGGTCTTGGGTTAAGCAAGCCGATCCTCTTTTTTGCGTCGTTGATGTCCTGAATCGGGCGGTCGAGCTTTTTTGCGATTGCCTGGATCCTGTTATGGAGCAGGTCGTCCCAGGATGTATCGACGATTTGCCAGGGGAGTTCGTCCTTTTCGAATTCCCGTTCCAGTTGGATCAGGAGGCTTTCCCTGATGTCTTGTGCGAGCATGCCCGGTGGTTCCAGTCTCCATTGGAGCGTTCGGATGAATCCCTCGATGGTTTCGTGGTCGATGCCGGTGATTTTTCCCAGTTCATCGACTGTGACTTCCAGGAAGCCGGTTTGCGGGTTGATATTTCCGATGATGTAGGGGCAAAGCTTAATGTGGGCTTCATTGTCTCCCGCCAATTCCCGGATTTCGTCTTCGAGTTCGCTGAAGGATGACTTTGTTGTCGGGTTCAGCGACGTGAGGAAGTATTCACGTCTTTTTTCGCGATCCAGGTCTCGTTGGTCGAACGGGTCTGTCGGATCCTGGTCCCAGTGCAGGTCCAGTTCGTGTGCGGGCGCTTCGTCTTCGCCTGTATGCTCGCTTTTCTTGTTGTTTGGGTCTGAGAAGTCCTCTCGTTTTTGGAAGTGCTCTTCGTCTTGCGTTGCCTTGTCCAGGAGGATATTCTGGTCTGAGATCGGGTCTCCGACGAGGATTTCCCGGGATCCGTAGTCGAGTGCGACGAGTGCGGGGTTTGTCCTGAGTTCCTGGTCGATTCTTGCCCGGAGATCCAGATTAGATTCCTGCAAGATATTGAGTCCCAGGATCTGCGTTTGCGAGAGGACCTGGGTTTGTTCCTGCTTGATCGTTTGAGATTGTAGAAAGGATTGCTCCATGGTGCGGCAGTTCGGTCAAGTTCGAATGGAAGAGCGTCTCATGTCGGGATGATTTCGTGTATAGTTGGTTCAAGCAGCTGCCCTTTCCAGCCTTGCAGGAGGCGATGGGTTTTGTCTTTCGGATCCGCTGCCATGGCGTAGACGAAGCTTTCGGCGTCTCGTCGTGTTCCCAGCAGCGTTGGATCCAGGTGGGCTTGTTCTGCGCGTTTTCTGATCAGCGAGAGGACACGGTCGGAGCGTTGCTTCAGCACCCTGGAGTCCAGGTATGGCTGGTGGAAATCAGATTGATCTTTCTGGATGGGTTCCGCCAATCCCGCCTTGATGACTTCGACGATTGCTTCGCCGTATCTGGTCAGGTTTTTTTGCCACATTCCCGTGTGTTTCTTAAGTTCGGCGATGGTCTTCGCCTTGTAGGTTGTCGCCAGGACGATTTGCTGGTCGCTGATGATTCGTTGCCTTGCGATATCGTTATCCCGCGCGAATGATTCTCGCCAGGCAGCCAGTCGCTTCAGGGCATTGAACGATGCTCCGGACGTTGCTTGCCAGCCGGAGACCCGCTTCCAGGCATCCTCCGGCGCGGGCGGATCGTAGTAGTCCTGTTGCTCATATTCCGCCATCGTCTCCGAAAAGCGCGACGTGTTTCCCAGCTGGTCCAGGCGCTCCCGGAGCTTTATGCAAAGTTTCGGCATGTAGGCGACATCGTCCGAAGCGTACTGGAGCTGCGCTTCCGTCAGCGGGCGTTGAAGCCAATCGGTGCGAGTTTCTGTTTTAGGGAGTTCGACTCCGAGGATGATTGTGATCAGTTTGCTCAGCGAGAGCGTTGCGGTCAAGTCCGCGAAACCAGCCGCGATTCGCGTGTCGAAGATGTTTTTGGGCAATGCTCCGCAGCATCGGTGCAGGATTGGCAGGTCGCTGGCGGCTTCGTGGAAGACCTTGGTGATGCTCTCAGCCTCCAATAAGCGACGGAGGGGCGTGGAATCCAACGATGCAAGGGGATCCACCAAGGCAGCCTCGCCACCGTCGTAGGCAAGCTGGATCAAGCCCAGCTGGGGATAATAGGTCCGCTCCCAAACAAACTCCGTGTCAACTGCCACCAGCCCGCTGTCGCCTGCCAACTGGCAATAGGCAGCAAGCCCCTCAGTATCTGAAATCCAAAGCATATGTCGTATGTAATCCGTAAAAGTTAATTGTCCAATACCATCCCTCTCTAATCGTCGTGTGTAGTTACTATATTGTGTAGAGGCTCAAAAGCAAAAAAATATCCGAACGCCTGCTGAATGCGGAATGCGGAATGTCCTGTCCGACCCGTCCGACCCGTCCGACCCGTCCGACCCGTCCGACTTGTCCCAGAACCCCAACATCCACAAAACCCAACGTAACGTCCCATAGTTCCAGTCCCATGTCCAAGTCCTAAAATATCCAAGCTTGCCATATGCAAATCGAGAGGTGCCTTGTAAAGGCACTACAATCATAAGGCGTCAACTGCTTTTTTTAGGCTAATCGTTTTCCAGGATGTTCATTTCGCCGAGTGCGCTTGAGAATTCGACGACTTTTTTGAAGAAGCATGGGGCGTGGTTTGCCTCGCAGAATCCATCTGTCTTCGAGTTTCCGCATGGCGACTTGGTCAATCGCTTCGGGCATGAGTCGTTATGGAGTGCATAGCAGGCTTCCGTCCCTGGCTTGAACATGTTCTTGACGATTTTTGCGGGGAGTGATTTTGCGGAAGGCTTCATCAATCTCGCCTTAAGGACCTGAAGCGTTGGCGGTTGCTCGATCGAGGATTTTGCCAGCTCGCAGATTTGCTCGTCATAGTTTAGGACTTGCGGGTCGAGGAGATTGGTGAAGAGGTAGTGGTTTCTTGAGGTTGAGTGCAGCGTGGGCGTTGGCGCGAAGGAGATGTTTCCATGGAACTGGTTCCATCTTTCGAGCCAAGTTGCGTAGGATGTGATGTCCTTTTGGAGTTCTGCGAGTCGGCGGTGGAATTCCCTAAGTTTGTCTGCCTGGAAGATGCCCCTGATCTGCAGTCCGCTGTATCCGAGCCACTTGTATCCGATTGCCTGCAACGTGGCGAGGTTGAACTGGTAGTCTTCGAAGTTCTTTTCGTCGTCGGTGTGCCGTTGCAAGGCGGCTGCAACGGGTAGCGGGAACGCCAGGCCGGGAACGTCGATATTGGGGAGCTGCCGTGCTTCCTCGCAGGTAAGGAGGAACAACCTTGCCAGGGTCGGGCGAACCAATTCGCGCATCTGCATGAACCATTGAAGTTCCTGGGCCTTTTTCATGTCCCAGCCTGCCTGGGCAACCAGGAACTCGCTGCCGCGATGGCACTTCCGAACCATTTTCGCGTATTGAAGGCACTGGTCCTCAGGCGTGTACTTGTAGGGATTGACCACAGCACCACGAGTGAAGTTGGGCTGGAGGGTGTCCAATGAAGACAAAATATCCAATGAATCCACGTAGCCGGGAGTCAAAGGAGCGTAATGACCACGCTTGTCGGGAGTGTGCAAGGGAGATAGGTTCCCGGTCGCGACAAGGACATTGGATATCCCTACCGACTTCGCTTCCGCAGCCTCGGTCTTGATGTTGTACAAGGAACGCCCTTGGCCCGACAAGGTCATGACGACGGGACGCTGGGTCATCGCTTGAAGCTGTGCAAGGGACTTTGTGGTGGTGGTCGTCGTCCCGTCCTCCAGCAGGGAGTTCAGGTTGAAGGAGAGTTCGTCCCCCGGGAAAAGGTTGTCTGCTGCCTTGGCCAGGGCGATCGTCAATGGCGACAGGGTGCCATCCAACTCGGGCCTGAGTTCAAGCTGGACGAAAAAAGTGGATTTGTTCAGCAGTTGGGCTATGTCGGGCTTGAGGTCGAAATTGATGTTCAGTTGGCGATCGTCTTGTTTGGTAGGCATTGAGTGGTATCTCCGTAAACCATGGGAATTCTGTCCATATGCTTTACTATAAAGAATGTAGGGCATTCTTCCAATAATAGGAAAGGAAAAAACTTGCCTTTGTGGGATGGGACTGGGACTGAGACCTATGGGACGAATGGGACGAATG
>DBPZ01000061.1 GCA_002305655.1 Lentisphaeria bacterium UBA1407
GCGGGGAATGCAAATAACATATAAGGCATGTCACATGCCATTTGAGTACGAAACCGATGAATTTTCGGCTTGGTTTCAGGGTGGTTTTTCGGGGAAAAATCGCGAAAAAACGCAGGGATCTCAAGGGGAAATTATCTTGTCCCCCAGGCTTCGACTTCGGAGATCGCTCTCCACGCCTTGGGTTCCGTCGGCTTGAAATTGGTGATGGTGAAGGATGTCACGGTTCGTTTCGGGAACGGGAAGGATTGTCGGTTTGCGGTTTCGGTCAACGTAATGGGCAATGACGTTCCGTCCGAGAATTGGATTTCCGCTGATGTCCAGGTCTTGTCGTGGGGGAAATCCGCCCTAAGCCAAATATCGATGGTATCGATGGTGACCTGGCTACCGAAATCGAGCTTGAGCCAGGGATCGTCGATTTGTTCCGGTCCCCACGAGGGGTATGCGTCTCCGTGTCCTTTGTTTTCGGTTCGTCCATCGATCACATTGGCTGCCCGGAATGCCTTTTCGCCTCGGCATTCGCTATTCGACGTCGCCCTTGGAAATGATTCTAGATTGGTGATTGCATAAGGATTGACTGCAAGATTGGAGTATTGCACCGGGATTCTGAAATCCTCGCCGCTTTGTTGCTTGATGAACGCCTCCAGGTGGGCGCGTTCGAGTGCCTGGAAGCGGAATCGTTTCCGTTCATAGTGGTCGTATTTTTGCATTTCGCGTTCATTCCAGATATTCGCTTCCCGGTAATCCCCGCAGTAGGGGATGACCAAGTCAATCCACATCATGACTGTCCTGAGTTCCTCATCGGAGAGCTTCGTTCCCTTATGGCCATTGCGAAGCATTTTCACCAGTTTGCTGGTCGTGGAACCACCGGATCTCGGCGGGAGCATCGTCGGAACCGACTGTGACGAAATCCAGTTGACGATGGGATTGATCTTGCCGTCGTTTGACAGCGAGATGTACGAGGCAGCCCACTCGCGTCCATGCCTAACGTACTTGATCGGGAAGCTTGTCAAATCCATCGGTGTTCCCTTTTCCTGGGCTTCCTTCGGCTTTGCCGTGAATTCCTCCGCCGTTTCGGCAAGCGTCCATTCCAAAATGCCGCTTGAATTTTTCGGTCTCATCCTGGCATCGATCCTAAAGGCGATGGCGGTAACAGGCTTGAATGATACGACGATGAACTTGTTGTTCTCAACCGAATACTCGTCATTGGTTTCGACGGGATGCCAAGGACCGTCCTTCGTTTCCTGGTAGGAAAGCTTCCAGGATTCCGGGGGACGGCAGAATCCCTTCCGGGGCTCGTCGTCGAACCAATAGACCCTGGTGACGCCGATCTTGCGCGGCTTCGTGAAAGTCTGCTGGACCCATTCGTTAGAATTATGCTTGTTATGCCAGGTAAATCTCGGGATGGAATGGTCATCGGAATGGGTTGGCAATTTCTTGTCAATCATCGCATACGGATTATCTGACGGGCAGCAGAATGAGACCGTGGGCACGATATCGGACCTATTCTTGTCTGCGACATGGCATTTGATGCAATGCTTGTCCCAAATTGGCTGGATTTCCTTCAGGTATGAGAATCCTCTTCGCTGTTCGGGCTTGGCTGGCTTCAAGGGTTGCGGTCCCAAGGTCGCTGCGATAGACCTCTGCTTGGGAAAACTCGCAATTTCGTTCTTGCTTTCATGGCATCCGATGCAGGAGAATGTCTCTCCCGGCTGTAGCGTTGACCAGGATCGCATCGTCTGGATAGCCTGCCCGTCCTTGTCAAGAGCCTGGAAATAGACCGGTATCTTGGCGGGAACCGTGAAGCATGCCGACCCATCAGCGTGAACTGGCGTGGTGCCAAGGACTTGCTTTACGTCCCAAGACGCATTGTTGATCGAAACCGGAGTCGAATTGTTCGACGCACCCCCAGGACCGCTGGACGTATTGTCGCGAATCCCAGCCGCCCTGAAATCCAAGGCGACAACGCGCAGCTCCTTGACCTCGCCACGGGCGACGCCCTGCATGCCAGGACCATAGTAGATGTCGTGCAAATAAAACATTCCTTCCGTCTTTCGATGATCGACAAGCGACGGCCTCTCGTGGGGAAGCGGGCGCTCCTTCACCAAAACCGGATGGTTCGCGGATTTCCAACTGCTCAGCGAAAGCAACTCCCGATTGCCATCGGCATCCATGTAGTACAGTCCAAAATTGGTCTTTCCGCGCGCAAAGTTAAGGAATGCAGGGATGTAGGCGACGATGTAGTTCGTTTCGTCCAATGGGTAGGGATGCCTGAAAAGCTCGCCGCTCTGCCCGTATCCGTCAATCCTGACGGCTTTTGCGGGACGCCTCGGCGCAAGCATTTCCACGCCCTCCGCTTCCTGACGCCCCTTGCCGGGATCGATGAGAATCAGCTTGCCTGCCTGCCAAGTGTGATGCCCCATTGCAACGGCAAGAAACTTGCCTGTGCCAGGGATTGGCCTGGCGTGGCAGGGCGTCGTCGGGAACCAGGAATTGTTGCCGTAGAGTTCAGTTTGCGCGGTGCCATCGGGATTCATCCTAAAGAGGGATTGTGTGAAGGTCTGCCCCCTGTCGTTGTAATCCCATCGGGTATAGATGACTGCGCCATCGTTCATCAACTGCGGATAGACGGTATGGACCTGATCAAACCCAAGCCGTCGAATATACTCGCCACGATCGTTGCAGGCGTACAGGTTGGAGACTTCAGTCCAGAAGCAATCGACAGTCTGCACGCAACGTGGCGAATTGAAGACAATCTCATGCTCATTGACGTAGATCCCCTCGAAATCCGCAGCGCCCAAGCCAAACGTCAGCTGATGAACCCCCTTGCTGGCAAAATCGTACTCGTAAAGATGGTAGTCGTCTTGACGATCGGATTTCTTCCAGGAAAACAAGACTTTCTTCCCGTTGAAGTGAACATCAGGATCGCGCATCATGCCGCCGGCGTCACGTAGCAAAACAGTCTCGGAAACATCGCCGTCAACGCCGATATGCAAGCGAACCAACTCGCTGCCAGGATTGAAAAATCGCTCGCTCTGAGCATCGGACAATCCTTCAGTATAGGCAAAAAACGAAGGAGTCACTGGAGAACGACGAATGAAAATGATGTCATGGGACAACTGGGAAACCTTGCTCAAGCGACGGACACGGCGACGCCCCGAAAGCTCGCAAAGCAAATTTATCAACTCCGGAGATTCGCCAGCGCCAACCTTCTTCTCCATTATCGACAGCCGATTGTCAAGCTTTTCACCCAATTCCACCGCCAATTTCCGGATGGCTTTCAGGACAAGCTCGTTGTTCGTCGACTTCAGCCACGCCTCCATGTCGATTTCCTGCAGGAACCAATCCATCTCACGGGGGTAATCGTAGTAGAGCTGCAGGAAATGCGTCTTGCTTTCCGTCTTCGGCAATGCCTGCAAGTAGGCTTGACGCCT
Organism: Lentisphaeria bacterium UBA1407; assembly: GCA_002305655.1. Taxonomy (GTDB): domain Bacteria; phylum Verrucomicrobiota; class Lentisphaeria; order Oligosphaerales; family Oligosphaeraceae; genus UBA1407. The sequence goes on from DBPZ01000061.1 coordinate 3,432, forward strand.
CGCGTACAGTGCTTCGCCAAAGCCGCTCTGACCGTACGCAAAACCAGAAATCAACACAAGTAACAAAAACAATATACCCATAACTTCTCTTCCAACATGAGTGTTCAGGAGCCGGTCACCGCAAGTGTCCGTCGCCCTCAGCTATCCACTTGTAGGAACAAAGTTCGGCGGGACCGACAGGACCCCGGGCGTGCAACTTGTCAGTACTGATTCCGACAACCGCGCCCATACCGTAGTCGCCGCCGCCTGAAAGACGAGTCGAGGCATTGACCAAGACTGATGCGGAATCGACTTTCGCCACGAATTCGCGGGAAAGTCGCAAACTGCTCGTCAAGATTCCGTCCGTATGCCCCGAGCCATGAAGCGCAATGTGGTCGATCGCCTCCTGAATCCCATCGACCACGCGAACCGCGATGATGGGAGCCAAATACTCAGCATCCCAATCCTCCGCGCAAGCCGCCTTGATCCCAGGCAAAATGACGCATGTTCGCTCGCAACCGCGAATCTCAACGCCCTTCTCCCGGAAGGCGGCAGCCATCATCGGCAAAAAATCCCCTGCGATCTTGGCATCGACCAGCAATGTTTCCAACGCATTGCAGACCTCGACCCTTTCCGTCTTGGAATTGAGCACGACCTTGACCGCCATCTCAATGTCGGCATCCTCAGCGACATAGTGATGGCAGATTCCGTCATAGTGCTTGATCACGGGAATCTTGGTGTTTTCCGAGACCGCCTTGATCAAACTCTTGCCGCCTCTAGGTATGATCACATCGACAAACTCGCTCTGTTGAAGAAGCGTCGCCACGTCCTGGCGATCCGTAGAATCCACAAATTGCACTGCATCCACAGGCAGCCCCGCATCCGCAATCGCGCTTCGCATCGCCTTGACCAAGACACGATTGGATCGAATCGATTCAGAACCACCCTTCAAGATTACAGCGTTGGCGGACTTGAGCGCCACCGCCGCAGCATCCGTCGTCACATTCGGACGGGCTTCGTAGATGATCGCAACAACGCCGAGGGGAACCGACACGCGGGATACCTTCAACCCATTCGGCATCCTGCGCCCTTCCAAAACCTGGCCAACCGGATCTGGCAACGCAGATGCCTCGTGCAAACGACGCAACATGTAATCGAATACCTTCTCCGTAATCTCAAGCCGCTTCTGGAATGCAACTGGAGTACCATTTTGAATCGCCAGCTCCAAATCCTGGCGATTGGCCTCCAGCAACTCGTCCTTGCATTCCGCCAGCTTGTCTGCCATCAACGCCAATGCCTTGGCTCTGGCGGTGCCTTCCGAAGCCGCCAGCATCCGCGCCGCCGAGCGTGCCTGTCTTGCGATGGTGGGGATGTCAGCCATTGCCTTTTAACTCACTTCAAGTTCATCATGTAGTAGTGTGTGATTTCGGTGTCACGGCGGAAGTTGGTCGCGAGCAGTGCGGATCGGATCCACATTCCGTTTCTCATTTGCCTCCAGTACATCGCCCTTGGATCATTGTCGCACGCCACATCGATTTCTGTACGGCGTGGCAGCGGATGCATGATGATTGAGTACGGTGGCAACCTCGTGAGGTCGTCGCCTGAGAAGGAAAAATCCTCCAGGTTGAAGGCAGCGGATTCTCCGGGCTTTGAATCCCATTCGTCCTGGATGCGTGTCATGTAGACCGCGTCCGCCTCAGGAATCGTCGCCTTGAAGTCGCTTGTCACGTTGTATTGGATCCCAGCCACTTTCAGTTGCTGGAGGATGTCATCGCCGATCTGCAGATGGTCGGGCGCCGCGAAGGTCATCGAGATGTTACTATAGTTCCTCAACAGAAGCGACAGCGAACGAACTGTACGTCCGCGTGCCAAATCGCCGCAGAATACGATGTGCTTGTTCTCCAAACCGCCTCGCTTTTCAAAGGAACGAACCAAGGTGTAGATGTCAAGCAACGCCTGGGTCGGATGCTGATCCTTCCCCGAACCTGCGTTGATTACGGGCAATGGACGATCCGTGTTCGACAGCAACCACGCCACCTTCTCGGCAAAACCCTGCAAGGGAGTACGCATGATGATCATATCAAAATATGAACTAAACGTACGAATCGAATCCTCACGGGACTCGCCTTTCATCTCCGATGAAATCGAAGGATCCCGGACTTCCGCAATCCTAAAGCCCAATATCTGGCATGCTGCGTAGAATGACAGGAACGTGCGACTCGATGGCTGAGAAAAGTACAGCATCGCGCGCTTGTGGCAAAGCAGATCAGCCAGGAACTTCACACCGTCACGCTGCTTCGATATCCGCCTGATGCGAGTCGCCAAATCGCATAAATGATCCAACTGCTCACGGTCAAATTGTTGCGAAAACAACGTATGGAACGCTTGACCGTTCGCCTGAACCAAATACGGTGCCTTCTCCTCCAAACTCAAATTGTTGAAATCATCCCAGGAAATCTCGTCCAAGCGTTTTCTTGTCAGCATAATTTGCTTCCTTTTCCAGTATTAAACCCATAGTAGAAAAAAGCCGTTGGGAGCTTGGTTTTGCCCCAACGGCCAACAATTGTCACACCAGCGACGCAAGTATCATCGCCTTGATCGTATGCAGTCGGTTCTCTGCTTCATCAAAGACCTTCGAGAACGGAGCCTCGAAGACATCGTCGGCTACCTCCAACGCACCCGTTGACTTGGAAAGCTCGGTCTTGTCATCGTGGAAAGCAGGAAGACAATGCAGGAAAATCACGCGATTGCTCTCCAAATTCCCGGTCGCCTTCACCAACTCCATGTTCACCTGGTACGGCTTGAGCAATTGGAGACGCTGCTGGAACACAGCTTCCTCGCCCATCGAAGCCCATACGTCCGTGTAAATCACGTTCGCACCGGCAATCCCCTTGACGGGATCGTGCTCGACTGATATCGTGCAGCCATTCCGGGACGCCGCCTGACGGGCAGCATCCAAAATATCCTGCTCCGGAGACAACTCGGGAGGACAAATGTCAACCATGTCCAAACCAGCCTTCGCGCAACCAACCATCAATGAATTGCATACGTTGTTCCGACCATCGCCGACAAACGCAACCTTCAAGCCGCGCAAATGGCCAAAATGCTCCTTGACCGTCTGGAGATCAGCCAAAATCTGAGTCGGATGCCACGAATCAGTCAACCCGTTCCATACCGGAACCCCGGAGTATTTCGCCAGGCCATTGACAGTCTCCTGCTTAAAACCGCGAAACAAAATCCCCTCAAAAAACCTGCCCAACACACGAGCCGAATCGGCAACCGATTCCTTCTTCCCGAAATGAATGTCTCCCAGCCCAAGATATTCAGCCTGCCCGCCCTCGTCACGAACCGCGCATACCGTGGCGCATCGTGTACGGGTGGAGGACTTCTCAAATACCAAGCAGATGTTCTTGCCCTTCAAAAGCGGATTCGCCAAATGCTCGCCGCGTTGCTTGCGAGCCTTTAGGTCAATCGCCAAATCGATCAATTGAAGCATTTGCGTATCGGAAAGGTCAAGCAATTTCAACAGGCTCTCGCCTGTCAGTCCAATCCCGCGGATTTTGTCAATGAGTTCTGCCATAGTCGTATTGGATGTTTGTTGTTAAGGATGGGGTTAGGGAACGATCTGCGTACCGGTTCCGTGGTCGGTAAAGATTTCCAGAAGCAATGAGTGCTTGAGCCGTCCGTCCACCAAGTGGACTTTTCCGACTCCTGCACGGATCGCTTCAGCTGCAGAATTAAGCTTGGGAATCATCCCGCCTGAAATGACGCCCTCTTCAGCCAAGTGCTTGATGTCGCCAATGGAAATCGTTGAGATAAGCGATGATTCGTCCGAAGGATCCCTCAGCACGCCAGGAACGTCACTCAGGAAGACAAGCTTGCGAACTTTCATCTGCGCCGCAATGACGCAGGCCGCCATGTCAGCGTTGATGTTGTAAGTCTGGCCATTCATGTCACTCGCCAATGGAGTAATCACAGGTATCTCGCCACGCTCCAAAATCCACTTGATTTGGGGGGTGTCGACATTGACGACCTTTCCGACAAACCCAATGTCCAAGTCCTCGCCGGTCTCCTTGTCCTTCGTCGTGATCCGCTGGCAACGCAAAATGTTTTTCCCGGACACGGGCGATGGCTGTGAACCGTACTCGGACAAGGCTTGCACCAAATCCGCGTTCACCGTATTGTGAAGCACGTCGTCAACGACGCCGATAGTCTTTTCACAAGTATAACGCAACCCGTTGATGAATCGGATCGGGATGTTTTGACGTGTCAATTCAGCGCTGATTGCCTTGCCGCCACCATGGACGATAATCGGCTTCATTCCAGCGCTCGCCATAAACACGATGTCCTTCAAGACTCCGCGTGTTATCTCTGGCACTTCCATCGCAGAACCGCCAAACTTCACCAGCACAACAGCATTGTGAAACGCCTGGATGTAGGGCAACGCCTCAATCAAGACATCAGCTTTCGCTATGTACTTCTGCATCCTTGATTCCATATCAATCTTTTCCCGCAATTTCCATATGTATAACGACAAATCTTTTAAATATAACACAAAATCCAGTTTTGAAAATCAACCAAGCGGCAAATGAAGTGTTCTTTTTATGAAAAAAGACAGCCTTGAACTCCGCCACCTGAATTTGACAGTTGCAATTTTGTTTTTGAACACTATCTTGCTTGCCTTATTGTTTTTTCCAGCATTACAATTCATTCTAGAATCACCCAAAAAAGAAGGAAAGGCATGAGAAATCGCTCGAAATTGATGTTAACTGCGCTTGGTATCCTAGTCTTGTGTTGCTTGGTTCCCGGATCATTCGCACAGGAAGCCGCAGCGGCGGCGGCTGAAGCCGCAACCGAAGCAGCAGCTCCAAAAAGCCCTTTCATAGGTACATTCTGGTCCGTTGTCCCTCCGATCATAGCCATTGCCTTGGCTTTGATCACAAAGGAAGTCTACTCATCGCTCTTCATCGGCGTTGTCTGCGGCGGCTTGCTTTCAACCTCGTTCAAGCCTTTGGACACGATGGACAAGGTCATCAATGAAGGCATGATTTCAGCCGTCCAAGAAGGAGCCGGCATATTCATCTTCCTCGTCATCCTCGGAATAATGGTCGCACTGATCAATAAAACTGGAGCGGCGGCAGCATTCGGACGATGGGCACAAAAGAACATCAAATCCAGGACCGGAGCTATGCTCTGCACATTCATCCTCGGTGTGATTATTTTCATCGACGACTACTTCAACTGCCTGACCGTCGGTAGCGTCATGCTCCCCGTCACCGATTCACATAAAGTCTCACGGGCAAAACTCGCCTACATCATCGATGCCACTGCGGCACCAATCTGCATGATCGCCCCAATCTCCTCATGGGCGGCCGCCGTATCAGATTATGCCGCAGGAACGGGACTCAACGGACTCGAACTCTTCATCAAGGCAATCCCATTCAACTTCTACTCGCTGCTCACACTTATCTTCATCGTCGCCATAACACTGATGAAATTCGACTATGGGCCAATGGCAGTCCATGAGAAAAACGCCATCGAAAAAGGCGACCTGTTCACATACGGAGAAGAGATCGACAATGGAGTCAGGCCCTTCGAAAACGCAAAGGGAAAATTCATCGATCTAATCATCCCGATCCTGGTCCTGATCATCATCTGCGTCTTCGCCCTGGTCTATATCGGCGGCATATTAAGCGGCAAGAATTTTGTAGATGCTTTTGCTAACACCGACTCCACCGTCGGACTCCCATGGGGCGGACTGCTGACCCTGGTCTTCACCATCGCCTACTTGGTTGCACGACGCGTCATCAATTTCAAGGACGCCATGAAGTGCATCCCCGAAGGATTCATCGCAATGGTTCCCGCCATCTTGATCCTCACCTTCGCAACCACCCTCAAAAACATGACCGGCTTGCTTGAGGCCAAGGAATTTATCGCCGCCCTGATGCAAGGCTCCGCCGCCAATCTTGGCAAACTTGTCCCCGCCGTCATCTTTCTGGTCGCATGTGGATTGTCCTTCGCGACCGGCACGAGCTGGGGCACCTTCGGCATCCTGATCCCNNGGCGACCACTGCTCGCCCATCTCCGACACCACCATCATGGCATCCGCCGGAGCACGATGCGAGCACATCAACCACGTCTCGACCCAGTTGCCGTACGCCATCACCGTCGCCGTAATCTCATTAATCGGATTCCTTATGGCGGGATTCATCCAAAACTGGTTCGTCGTATTCCCGATTCTCGTCATCCTAATCATCGCAACACTCTATGTCATCAGGATGAAAGTCCAGAAACAAGCCGCTGCATAAGACCAGCAACGCAAACTAAATTCATCACCTCTTTCGAAAATCATTTGATTTTCCCGGAGTATTACTGTATAATATTTGTAATAGTCAGGAAAGGGCTTGTTGTTTTTATTTTACGAATCCACAGCATACAAGGAGTTGGTCATCATGAAAAAAAAAACACTGATGTTCACGTTGATTGAGTTGCTTGTTGTCATCGCCATCATCGCCATCCTGGCCGCGATGCTCTTGCCTGCCCTGTCGAAGGCACGTGACAAGGCGCGAGCTGCAAGCTGCGTCTCCAATCTCAAGCAGCTAGGACTCGCTTTCACCATGTATTCAACTGACTATGAAGGCTTCGCATGCCCAGTCCACGTCAAGCAAGATGTGGTTAATTGGACTGGTACAATCTGGTACCTAGACCTCACGCATCAATACTATGGCGATGCCAAAGTAAGCAAGTGTCCATCCGGCCATAACAAGAAATTGGCTCTTCAACAAATTTTGGGGGTGATTTCCTGCACAAAGCCACAGCGTCCGCCTTTACCCGCCCCAACTAATGTTAAGCATGAAACAGGAATTTTCTGCTTGGAATTAGCGTCTGCCAGTCGATATCATGCTACATTAAGTTTCAGGTTCTTGTTGTAGCAAGGAGGATCAATGGAACTTGTCAGCTTCTATCAGAATGTGCTTTCCCTGCCTGAGCCATGGTATGTTGACCGTGTGGTATGCTACCCGGACGCAAAAAGGGTCGACGTGTGGATAAAGCATAGGGAAAGCCTTTTCCACTGCCCCAAGTGCATGGTGGCGTACAGCGTTCATGATCACCTGCCGGAGCGCACGTGGCGTCACCTGGACACATGCGGATACCAGACGTTCCTCCATGCCAGGCTGCCCAGGGTCACCTGCATCCTGGACGGGAAAGTCACGGCCTGGGTTCCCTTCGCCACGCCGCAGACCTCGGTCACGGTGGAACTGGAGCGCAAGTGCATTCAAACCATGCTGGAGTGCACGATGCAAGGGACTGAGGAGCTGACCGGCGTCAGCGTCAGGAAGCTTGAACGCATACGTTCCCTGGCAGTGGCAAGGGGACTGGAGCGACGCGAGGAGAAGCCCCTGTCCAAAATTGGAATAGATGAAAAGCAAGTCTTTGCAAGGCACAAGTATTTCACCGTCATCTGCGACCAGGAGGCAAAAAGCGTCTACGACGTCATCGATTCCCGGAAAATGGAGCGTGTCGCCCCCTGGTTTGCCGAAAACGAGGGCATTCTCCACGACGTTGGGACGGCGGCAATGGACATGAGCGCCGGGTATGCCTCAGTCATACGGAACAGCCTCCCCAATGCCGCCATCTGCTTCGACAAGTTCCATGTCGTCCAGATCATGAACAAGGCCGTCGACTCGACCAGGAAAGAAGAGCAGAAAAAGCTTTCGGAAGAGCAGAGGAAGCTCATGTTCGGAAGCCGGTTCTGCTTCCTTTACGCCCGGGAGAACCTCCCCGAAAAACAAAAGGACAAATTTGACGAAGTCGCCGCAATAGCCGTGAAGACCTCAAGGGCCTGGGCGATAAAGGAGGCGTTGCGGGACGCCCTGTCATTGTCGCCGCCGGACTTCGAACCCGCCTTCAAGAAATGGCATTGGTGGGCAACCCACTCGAGGCTTGAACATGTCAGGAAGGCGGCGAAAACCCTCAAGGACCATCTTTACGGCATCATGAACGCCGTTGAATATGGCATCACAAACGCACTGGCAGAAGGATTGAACAACAAAATCGAGGCCATCAAGCGGGCTGCATGCGGTTATCGAAACAAGAGCCATTTCAGAATAGCAATTCTATTCCATTGCGGAAAGCTTGACCTGATGCCCAAACTCACCACCTAACCCCCAAAATATGTCGATGCGCCAAGAAATTCAACGGCATGTATGTCAAGGACCTTTGGGCAGACTACGGACGCAAAGACTCGCTCTATGGTACCGGAAGAACCGCCTACATCGAAGAATCCTTCAAGAAACCGGCACAAACCATCAGCCTGTTTGACGTAAAAGACTCATTTGCATGGCTTGACATCTCAGTCTGGAATGACAACCAAGCCGATTTCAGACACGCAGATTGCCGTATCCACAAGCGCCACAACGATCTCTTTAACGCACTTTTCCAAGACGGACATGTCCAGGCTATGAAGCACTCCGAACTCGAAAAAAACTTCAGACGCGAACCCATAGACTAATTCCTCGTACCATCCCGGATGACCTGATCATCCACACAATCAAAGGCAGTGCACGAACCCTCGCGCACTGCCTTTTTTGCCCCGCCAGTCAGCACACACCATCAAGTACGAGCACCCTGGGTGCCCATACCTAAACCTACGCCTATTCGAGATGCCAAATATCATCCTAATCAGGTTGAACTAACCAACCAAGCAGGACAATGGAACCCGTCAGAAAAATAATCCATATCGACATGGATGCGTTTTATGCATCCGTCGAAATCCGCGACAATCCGCGCTTGCGCGGCTTGCCGGTCATTGTCGGTGGCGATCCCCATAGTCGCGGTGTCGTTTCGACGTGTTCCTACGAGGCACGAGCTTATGGAGTTCATTCGGGAATGGCAAGCAGCCGTGCCGTTCGACTGTGCCCGCAGGCTATATTTCTGCGTCCTCGTTTTGACGCATATCAGGAGGCATCGCGGATTATCCATGAAATTTTCCATGACTATACCGACCATGTCGAACCACTGTCGCTTGACGAAGCCTATCTTGACGTGACAGAGAACTTCCACGGCATCCCCTTTGCGATGTGGATCGCACGGGAAATCAAACGCCGAATCCAAGTCGAAACCGGAGGCTTGACGGCCTCCGCAGGAATCTCCTACAATATGTTCCTGGCGAAAATTGCCTCGGACATGCGAAAACCAGATGGATTCTTCGTAATTCGACCGCATCAGGCGGAACAATTCCTCGAAAAGTTGCCAGTCGGTAAATTCTACGGGATAGGTCGTGTAACTGAAGCAGCACTGCTTGCAGACGGAATTAAGACAGGACTTGACCTGAAAAGACTTGACAGGCAAGAACTAAAACGACGATTCGGAAAGTCGGGAGACTACTACTACGACCTCGTGCGAGGAATCGAGTATCGACAAGTGAACAGCCACCGCGAACCCAAGTCTCTCGGCACAGAATGCACCTTCCCGGAAGACATAACAGACCTGCACAAACTCAAGGAAACACTGCGAATGAAGTCGGACGAGGTCGCTAAGGAGCTGGAACGACAGGGACTCGCAGGACGCACGGTGACCATAAAAGTGAAGTACCACGACTTCAAGGTGGTAACACGCTCACATACGTTCGGGAACTACACCTCATCTTCAAGTCTCATCGGAGAAACAGCCTGCGGATTGCTGCCGGCAACGGAAGCAGGAACAATCCCAGTCAGACTCGTCGGTGTCACAGTCAGTGGCTTCCCGCAAAAGAAAATCCCAGAAATCGACGTCAGACAGCTGGAATTCGATTTCGGCGACGACTTCTGAATGATGAATGCTGAATGATGAATGACCTGTCCGAC
>DBPZ01000041.1 GCA_002305655.1 Lentisphaeria bacterium UBA1407
CGCCAGTGACCATTCGCACAAAATAGAGTTTCTGAAACAGCAAAACAAAAACTACAGGTCTAACGGAAGATCAAGCTCTTGCCCTTAGGTCCCAACTTTGGGACGCGACCAAAATCTTTTTAAAAAATGACAATGTCTATTTCTTCATTCAATTTTTGGGTATGTTTGCCTGGTCTTTCGGCAGAATGGCGTAGATTATTTCTTATTTTGCGGTCGATTCGAGCAGCTGCCTGACTTTTGTGATAAACCTATTTGGCGTGAAGTTCCTTTCCATCGGAATACTGCCAATTTTATTTCCTTTTGCATCGAGCAGCAGGATTGTTGGGTATCCTCTGACAGCAAATTTTTCTTGAAGTTCCCTGTTGCGCTTTTTGTATTTTTCCGGCACGAGTTTCCCGTCTCGCGGGAAATCGATGTAGGCGAGATAGAGGTTTTTTTGCGCGTAGTCGATCCATTCTGTTTTTGAGAGGACCTTTTCATCAAGCACCTTGCACCACCCGCACCAATCGGAGCCGGTGAAGAGCATGAGGATCGGGGTGTTTTCGTTTTGTGTGGCTTTGAGCACGCTGTCGTAATCCATTGTCCAGACGCCTTTTTTTGCGCCGTCAATGTCGGCTTTCGGTGCTGCGACGAGTGCTATGGTGAGAAATAATGCCAGGGTAATAAGTTTCTTCATCGGTGTCTCCGCGTAAGTTTTGATATTGGTTATGGTATTTTGGTTTATGGGGAAGCATTTCATATTTAAAATATGACTATAAAATTAAAAAAGCAAATGGGCTGGCTTGAAAAAAGGTGATTATGGGATTAATTGTTTTTATTACCGATTTGTGTGTTTGTCGAAATGGGCATAAACCAACAAAACCAGGAGTTGACTATGGCGATTGAGATTCCACGTAGCGAGTATCTTTCTAGGGTTGCAATCATGCAGGAATCGGTCAAGAAGGAAGGGCTTGATGCGATTTTGGTTCATGGACACGAAGCCGATTGCGCCAATGTCAGGTTCTTCTCTGATTTTTGGCCGACTTTTGAGAGCGCGGCAGTCTTGATTCCCGCCGAGGGCGAGGCGTTTTTGCTGGTCGGTCCCGAGAGCAAGGAATATGCCGAGGCCCGCAGCATGTTGAAGAACATCCGCACGATGATTGAGTATCGCGAATCCGCGGATCCCGAGTATCCCGGCCTGGCAGTTTCGACCTATCCGGATGTCTTTGGCGAGGCATTGGGAGGCAAGCCCTTGAAGCGCCTGGGCTTGGTTTCGTACACGATTACCCCGTTGCCGGTGATCGAAGGCTTGAAGGCGGCGTTCCCCAATGCCGAAATCGTGAAGGCGGATCACTTGATTCGTCCGATGCGCGCCTACAAGTCAGACTTAGAAATTGCGTGCATGCGGAAGGCATACCAGATCAGCGAACAGGCGATTGACGCGATTTTCTCGGAAATCAAGGTCGGGATGACGGAATTGCAGGTGATCGGAATTGCACAGCGCGAACTGTACAAGAACGGCGCCGAGTACGAAGGACATGCGTTGTATTGCTTCTGCGGAAAGGCGACATGCAATGCGATCTCGCGGCCGACGAATAACCTGATTGTTCCGAACGAGGTGATCCAGCTGAACATCGGCGCCCGCGTCTGCGGTTATTCGTCCTCGGTCGGCATCCCGTTCTCCATCGGTCCGTTGCCGGATCGCAAGCGCAAGCTAGTTGAGTTTGGCTTGAAGGCCCATAAGAAGACGTACGAATTGCTCAAGGGCGGCAAGGTTTCCGGCGAAGTGGTTCGCGAGTACGAAGCCTGGGTGAAGTCCGAAGGCTACGACAAGTACATGCTGTATGGCCCGTGCCATTCGATCGGCATGATGGAAGTCGAATATCCCTGGATGGAATCTACTTCAGAATACACGCTGAAGCGCAACATGACCTATCAGGTCGATACGTTCTTCCACGATGTTGACTTCGGTTTGCGCTGGGAAAACGGTGCTCGCATCACCGATAACGGCGTTGAGATCCTGTCCTCCAAGTTCATGAAGTACACGGAATTGCCGCTATAAGGCTTAACTTAATGTAGAAGTAGCCACTAAGCTGCCGCCCGATTCAGGCAATCGGGCGGCAAGTGATTATCTACGGGGAAGCAACCATGAAAAGACTGTGTTTTTTGATATTGGCCGTCTGTATTGGAACTGCGTATGGCTTGTCGGCTGAGCATGACGCATTGCTTAGTGATGTTGCTTCGACGTACGAGAAGCTGCACTCGCGCAATTTCAAGGTCAAGATGTATTGTCCTCAGGTTGCGATGTTGGTGACGACTATGCTGGCCCTCCAGGCACAGGCAAAAGGCATGCCGGCTCCGCAAGTCAAGTTTTCGCATTTTGACCTGAGCCATCAGCAGTCCGGCGACAAGCTATCTGCTGTATTCCAGGGCGATGGTGCGGAGCAACTGGCCGGGCTGGTCAATGAGAAGCTTGCCGGTGTCGAGGCGGTTCTTACAGGCCTGTCCTTCGAGGGTTTGCGGGACTTGACCGATATGGTGAGCAATGCCGAAGGTACCGTAATTGCCCAGGAAAACCAAAGACAGGCCTTGTTCAACGTGCCGAATATCAACGAGGAACTATACGAAGGTATCAAAGTCCTTAGCGCGGTCATCCGCGTTGACAAGGTGAACAAGATTGTTGAAGCCGTGAACCTCAACCTGAGCGGCAACAACACGCTGATGATTCAAGTAGCCCATACGAAGTTGGATCAACAAAGCGGCAATATGATTGTTCCGACAAGAATTATGATCAGTACCACCATCGAGAAGCAAGTTGAAGGATCTGCGATGCCCCAGCAATTGATGCTGGGATTCTCAGGATACCAGTTCAACTGAGCAAAAAAGGATTATTATCTTGGCTCTCCGATTCCAGTTTGAGCTTATGGAATCGGAGGGCTTTTTTATGGCTAGGCTTTTCTTGCCTTCGCCATTGCCTTTACGGCGAGGACGATGAGGATGCAGGCCATCGCCAGCAGGAAAACGCTGATGGTGACCAGGGAAATGCTCCTGTTGATATTCTGAATGATGAGGAAAACCAAGGCCCAGACGCTGATGACCATCATCAAAATCATCGGAAGCAAGGCGAACAGGACTGGTCTTTTCGTTCTGGTCAGCCAAAGGGAGACGGCAAGCAGGGTGAGAGCTGCGAGAAGTTGGTTGGACGCGCCGAAAACAGGCCAGATTTGGGCGCTTTCGCCACTGAATATCATCCAGCCACTGAGGATGACCACGGTCAATGTCGCGATCCAGCGTGAGGAAAGGAAACGTCGCAGCTTGCCTTGCTGTGCTTGTGCGGCCTCGGGGTGGTCGGGGTCGGCGCCTCTGGGCAAGAGCATTTCCTGCCAAACGAACCTTGCAAGCCTGGTCGCGGTGTCCATGGAGGTCAGCATAAATGCGGAAATGGAAAGGCTGACGAAATTGAGACCTGTTTCGTATGGGAGTCCCAACTTTGCCGAGAAGGTGGCGAGTCCTTTGGCGAAGGCAATCGGTGCAGGTCCCTTGGTGACTTCGCGCAATGCAGGGAGATCCAGGTAGCAGACGCTGATGATCGCCAACGTCGCCAGCAGCCCCTCGATCAACATGGCTCCGTAGCCGATTGGCAGGATGTGCGCTTCGTTCTTGATTTGCTTGGAGGAAGTGCCCGAGGCAACCAGTGCGTGGAAGCCTGAGCAGGCGCCGCAGGCAATCGTCACGAAAAGCAACGGGAACATTTTGGGCACGAGCGGTTCGTCGGTGACGAAGGCGGGGACATTGATGTCAGGACGATAGGTGACGACACCTACGAAGCCGAGGATGATCATCGCGTAAAGCAAGTAGGAGTTGAGGTAGTCGCGCGGCTGGAGCAGGAAGTCGACGGGGAGGATCGAGGCGCACAGACCGTAGTAAAGCAGCAGGACAATCCAGACAGACGTTGCAGTCTCCGGAGTGTAGCCGAGGAGCTTCGGAATGTCAATGGGAACAATCGTGCCAAGCCAGACAAGAACGAAGAGGATAGGAACGAAGATCAGGCTTCCCTCGGCCAATGAAAGAATGCGCCGTGATGTGAGTACCCCGAATATCGGTGCCAACGCCATGAAGAATATCGATGACGAGGCAACCGAAGGCGTGCTGATAAACGACTCTGCAATCTGAGAGGTGAATACCGCTACAACTAGAATCAATGACGCAACACAGAAGAACAAAAATATCTGACGACCGTAATACCCAAGCTCGTGCTCAATGACATATGCAATGGAACGACCCTCGTTCCGGACAGATAAAAACAATGCCGCAAAGTCGTGCATCGATCCGATAAATATGCAGCCCAAGACAATCCATAGCATCGCAGGACACCAACCCATACTGGCAGCCAAGATAGGACCGACTATGGGGCCTGCACCGGCAATCGATGCGAAATGATGTCCGAACAAGACTGCCATCGGTGTTGGAACATAGTCAATCCCGTCCTCATGGGTTTTCGAAGGGCAGGGTCTCGCGGGGTCAATGCCAAACCAACGTTTCAAGCAACGCCCATAAATGACGTAGGCTCCCAGGAACAGTACGCAAACTCCAACCAACAACGTAAGACCGTTCATGACAGGACTCCAATTGAATACTTGTGGAACACGTAGAAGGAAAAATCAATTTACTATAATTCACTGGTCAACTAAGGCAACCATACATATAATGTCAACCCAAAAACTTTTTTGTGTGGGCCTAGAAGTCGAAGAGCGTGAGTTGAACTGGTTTTGAATGTGGTTGAGGCGGCATTGGTGGGGTTGGTGCTGGTTGTTCGGGCGGTGTTGTGGCTTCGATACCTGCAATGGATCTTGTGAGTTCAGCGAGTTGGTCCACTTGGATTTCGTTGACGATGCCCTCTCTTTGGATTGCGTCCTTGAGTCGCTGGAAGATATTGTTTTTTGCGTATTGCCCGAGGTGGTCGAAGTCGCCGATGACGATCATTTCTCGTTTTGACCTGGTATGTGTGACGTTGGCCCTGTTCGGGTCGTCGATGAATCCGATTCCCTTTAGTACGGAGCGTACGTATGAGACGATGACGATGTCGCTTTCTCCGCCTTGGAAGCTATCGACCGTGGAGATTCTTGCCTTGGTAAAGGCTGTCCATGTCTCGTCGTCGAATTGCTGTGGCTTATTTGCGGCGAGCAGTTTTCTGATTAGCTTCGCTTGTCTCCTGTAGGGCGAAATGACGCAAATTTCATTTAGTTCGAAGGCATTGATTTTCTCGAGCACTGTAGCCGTTGCAATTTTTGCCTCGGTGATATTTTCATAGCCTGGGCTAGTATCGCTGATGACGAGCTGGTTTGCCTTGATTTCCGGCGGCAGTTTCGCTGTATCGATGATTTGCAGTGTTTCCCGTGGGTATTTCGCCTGTCTTTCCTTGAAGGGAAGTTTGAAATACTCTGCATTTGGGTTGGTTTGCACCTTGGCATTGTAGAACAATCTCGAGGCGAATTTCATCAATCTTGGGTTTTGCGACCGGTAGCATGTCGTCAACATGATCGGTTGCAGTTGCCTGAAGTCTTGCAGCCACGCCATCAGGCTTCCGTTGAGGAGGCAGGATTGCGCCTGGGTCAAGGCGTGGTTCCTCTGGAGGGCTTCCTGGACGGCATCGGGGAACGGGAACGGCGGGAGCTGCTTGATGTCGCCGAAGATGACAACACGCCTTGCAAGGCAAATGCAGGGGATCACTTCGGCGGTGGGGGACATCGCCGCTTCATCGAAGACAATCAGGTCAAAAGGTCCGTTGGCACTGAGTCGATCCGAAATCCCATGGGATTTCAGGATGCCGATGTGCGTGCCCGCGTGGATTTCGCATTTTTGCTCCAATGCCTTTTCCTCGATTTGTGCTTTGATCTTGCGATTCCCGGTCCATGCTGACTTGAGGACTTCGGGGTCGATGGGATCCGGTGATGAACCGTGCCTGAAGAGGGGCTTGTGGAGCAGTTTCTTGCAGATGTTGTCAACGGCGGCGTGCGTTGGCGCCGTGATGATGATCTTTGCGTTTTCGACTTCTTGCGTGACTTTTTCGACTAATTGGACGAGGACGGTTGATTTTCCTGTTCCAGGGGGGCCTTGGATCAGCGTTGCGAGATTGAATGCGTCGCTAGCGGAATGGATCGCATTGTTTTGCTGCGGGTCATTTCCCTTAAGGTATGGGTGGTGCCTGTAGGGCAGCGGTTTGATGCCAAGGATTGCCTTGAGGGGTGAGTTTTCGCTGCTTTTATCCTTGTCAATGCCTGTGATAAGGTTTTCCAGCAACGCGATGATGAAAGGGTATGAGGATTGCCTTGGCTTGGCGAACAATTGGGATTTTGGAGGGATTTCCACCAGATCCTTGTTCCATTCGATTCGTCCGATAACCGTGCCGTCTTCGATGACGTCGGCAGAAAAAGTCCCGATGTAACTTTTCTGGGAATCAATTTGGGCGATGCTGAATCTGGTTCCTTCCCTGATGCTGATAATCAGTTGCTGTGGAAGATTGAGCTTGACGGTCTCGACATTGTCGGTTTTTTCGACGAGTGTTTGCGCATCCTTTAGCGGGATTGTGAACTCCTCGTCGTTTTTTTCGAGCAATCGGTAGGCTTCGAGCAGGATGTCGATATCAGCTTTGACGTCCCATTTTCCCCGTTCCGGAATGGTGATTGCGACGGGTTGTTCCGCGATCTCGCCAATATCCTCGTCTTGCGGTTGTTGTTCATCCAGGTTGAGTGTCAGCTGCGACGAGATTTCGTCTTCGACCATTTCAGCGAGGACCGCGTCCAGGAGGGACTTGAATCCGGTACGTCTTGACTTGAGCTTGTTGACGACGGGAGACGGTTTTTTGCTGGCGAGTTGTTCGAGTGTTTCCCTGATCAGGCTGTTGCTTGCCTTGTGCAGGTTCAGGTTGGGGTAGTCTTGCTTGAGGATTGCGACGACTTCCGCCATGACCTCGACCTTGTCCCCGAAAGTCACGTCGTTGGGTTCGGGACTGATGTCCTCCGGCTTGTCGAATACAATTTCTTTGTCATCGACTAGGATTCGTTGGATTTCGATATGGTTTTCGGCTTCGATTGCCAGGACAGGCTGCTTGTCGTTCAGGTGCCAATCGAGGTATGCGATTCTCGTGTTGTCATGGCGTGTCTTTCCGATGATTTGGCGGTTGTTCCAGAAGATTCCCTGGGATGGCACGAAGAAAGGGCGCGGGCTGCAGGCGTCCTGCCAGATCCTGAAGAATTGCTCGCTGGTGACGAGTACGGAGTTGACCTTGGCGAGTTTGGCGGCTTCGTCGAGGAACTGGATGACCTTCTGGATTTCAGCTTGATTGTCGAGCATGTTTTCTCGATGAATGTTAGGTTAACAATTGTGGTAAAAATCAAAGGCACCATAGCCTTTGAAGCATACTATATATCATATAAGTAGAATTTCTTGTGAAAATGTTACGAAGGATAATTTGAGTACAAAATGAATTTGGGAAAAAAGAAGTTATTAGGTACGGGAGAACTGATGGGAAAACAGGGTTGCCCCTATGGCTTTGGTTATATTCGGAATTAAATGGCCGTTTGAAACGAGCGTTTAGTTGCTATGCATGGTTACTTAGCGTTGTTTATGTGTTTAACATTTTCGATTGATAGTATTTTTTTATAGAATTAGGAATTTTGTGTTTGGCGAATGATTTAGCCTTAAAAAGCATACTTAATTCAATAGAAAATGATACTTTTGGCGAGAATTTGATTTGCAAATTAGGGAAGTGTGATTATGTTGACTTAGCTTGATGTGTGTTTTGACAATGTAGGCAAAGTAGTTTCGGAACAAGATATTCCGTGTGCTAGACATCATCATTAACGTTTAAGGAGCAAAATATGGCGAACATTACTCAAGTATTGAACGAGGAGATTCGTCGTTTGGCGAAGAAGGCTACGAAGAGTGATTTTGATAACCATCGCGAGCAACTGGTTGCGTTGCGTCGTTCTGTAGCGGAATTGGAACGTCGCATCAAGGCATTGGAGAAGTTGGGGCCATCTGCAGTTCCGGTCGATGCTTCTTCTTCCGATGTTGAGACTGAGGATCGCCCGAAGAGTGTTCGCGTGACTGCCGATCGGATTTTGAAGTGGCGCACCCGTCTTGGCTTGACTCAAGTTCAGTATGCGAAATTGCTTGGTGTCAGTCACTTGTCCGTAAGCCATTGGGAATCTGGCAAGACGACACCCCGCGAGGCCCAGAAGCGTCGCATTGCGGAATTGCGTGACATGGGCAAGCGCGAGTTGAAGAAGTTGAAGGATGAGCGTTTGGGCACGGGCGACGTTCCTGTTGAGGCTGATGCTGAGTAGTCTTGTCCTGTCAATCGAGTGAATGACCAGCAACTACCCGACGAGACCATGTTGGGTGGTTGCTTTGTTTTTTTATGCAGGGGGTAGAAAGCCATGATGGGATCGAGCGTACGGTTTCAGATTGAGTCGGGGTCGAGTTATTTGCTGTTTCCCGTGAAGCGCGGGAATCCGCAATGTCGCGTTCGGATTTTGCATCAGGGGGAAGAGGTTCGCTTTTTCACGATTGAGCTAAGCGATTTTGTCGATTGCGAGTGGGAGGCTCGCGTTGACGGCAGCGAATGGGCAGGGTCTGAGGTTGAGGTTGTCGTTGAGGGTCGAGGTTTTGGCGATGGTGTGCCCTGCCGCCTCGGTGATGGTTCTTACACCCCTGGCGCCTATGGCGAGTCATTGCGTCCGCAGTATCATTTTTCGCCTTATCGCGGTTGGATGAACGATCCGAACGGTCTTGTGTACTATGGTGGCGAATACCACTTGTTTTTCCAGCACAATCCGTACGGTTGGGGTTGGGGGAACATGACATGGGGCCATGCCGTGTCGCAGGATTTGCTTCATTGGCGCGAGTTGGGCGATGTATTGCATCCCGATCGCTTCGGAGCGATGTTCAGCGGGAGCGGGGTGTGCGATGTGCGGAACAGTTCCGGGTTCGGCGATGGCGACCGGGCGCCGCTGGTGTTGATCTACACGGCGGCGGGAAATCCATTTACGCAATGCGTCGCCTATTCGTGCGATGGTCGCACGTTCCACAAGCATGCGGGGAATCCGGTGATTGGGAACATTGACAAGGGGAATCGGGATCCCAAGGTGTTTTGGCACGAGGGTACTGGTCGTTGGGTGATGGCCCTGTACGTCGGGCACCAAAATGAGAGCGAGTACACGGTTGAGTTGCACGGGTCTTCCGACTTGCTGCACTGGGAGCGCTTGTCTGTCGTTCCTGGCGGCAAGGGGGACAATCGTTATTTGTACGAGTGTCCTGACATGTTCGAGTTGTGCGTCGAGGGGAGCGATCAGCGCCGCTGGGTCTTGACTGCCGCCAATGGCGAGTATCAGATTGGCGACTTTGACGGAGTTGAGTTTGTCCCCGAGTCATCTGTTTTGCGATCATGCGAGGGGATAGCGTATGCGAGCCAGACCTTTGACGGGTTGGCGGATGGTCGCCGCGTGATGATGTCGTGGTTGCGTGCCGAATCGCCTGGGATGCCGTTCAACCAATGCCAATCAGTTCCTCAGGAGTTGAGTTTGGTACGGACTTCCGGCGGGTTGCGCTTGAGCCGCAAGCCGTTGCGTGAGTTGGTCAGTCTTCGCAGGCGCTCGTATGCAGGCTCCGGCTTGCTGGATTATCTTGGCGATAGTTGCGAGATCCGCCTTGTCCGTTCCCATGGTCACGGATTGGATTTTTCATATCGTGGTCTTGGATTGTCGATCAAGGACGATGCGCTTGAGTTGTGCGGTCATCGTTGTCCGTGGCGTTACGGCGATGGTGACGGTGAGGCTGTCGTGTTGTATGTTGACCGCACGACCATCGAGTGTTTCAGCGAGGATGGCTTGAATTATGTGAGCATCGGCATTCTGGATGCCCTAGGCGGGAGTGGGTATCAGGTATCGCCCGGAGTCGAGGTTTCCTTGTATGAACTGGCTTCCACGTTGGGTCTTCAGAATTAGTGTTCAACAAAATCGTGTTTTCGTTCGTTCTATAATGAGTTTGTTTTTTTACATGTAACGAGGGCACGAAACAGGATTTGGCTATGCAGAACTATTCGATACGAAAGCGTGTGTTGATTACTGGCGGCGCTGGATTTTTGGGATCCCACTTGGCCGAACGCATGATCGCGGCGGGCCATGACGTCCTAGTTGTGGACAACTTCTACACGGGGACGAAGGAAAACATCCGCCATTTGCTTGGCAATCCCCATTTTGAGCTGATGCGGCATGACGTCACGTTCCCGCTGTACGTCGAAGTGGACGAAATCTACAACCTGGCTTGTCCCGCATCCCCGGTGCACTACCAATTCGATCCCGTACAGACGACGAAGACGTCGGTTCACGGCGCAATCAACTTGCTTGGCTTGGCCAAGCGCACGAAGGCGAAGATCCTGCAGGCGTCAACCTCGGAAGTCTACGGCGACCCGGAAGTCCATCCCCAGGTGGAAACCTACTGGGGACACGTGAATTGCACCGGAATCCGAGCGTGCTATGACGAGGGAAAACGTTGCGCCGAAACCCTGTTCTTCGACTACTGGAGGCAACACAGGGTCAAGATCAAGGTGATCCGCATCTTCAATACCTATGGTCCTAGAATGCATCCGAATGACGGACGCGTCGTCTCGAATTTCATCGTCCAAGCACTGCGCAATGAAGACATCACCCTGTACGGCGACGGAAACCAGACACGCTCGTTCTGCTATGTGGACGACTTGATCGAAGGCATGATCAGATTGATGAATACAGGCGACGACGTGACAGGCCCCGTCAACGTGGGAAATCCCGGTGAATTCACGATTCGAGAGCTGGCGGAAAAGGTCATCGAGCTGACGGGATCGTCATCAAAGCTGGTCTTCAAGCCATTGCCGCAGGACGATCCGAGGCAACGCAAGCCCGATATCACCTTGGCGAAGTCGCTCCTCGGATGGGAACCGACCATCGCCCTAGAGGCAGGTTTGAAGAAGACGATCGCGTACTTTGACGATTTGCTGTCAGGACGCTTTGGCTAGAAATTGAGAAGGACTATGGGGAAAAGCCGCTTGCCATTTGACGACAGTGATCTTGAGCTGGCGTTGCAAGGCGACCTTGCTACGCTTGCCCGCCTTGATTCCTGTGGTCTGTTGCTAGGTGGTGGCGAGGGTCTGGAATCCTACACGAAGCGGCTGACTTGCTTTCGCAGTCGTCTTGCGACCTTGGAGGACGAATTGTCAAGCAAGGGGAGTTCGACGGTTGAGGGGATTGAGTTGACACGCGGCGATCGGATTCCCGAATCGTTGTTTGCCCGGATATCCGGGCGTTGCCGCGAGCTTTATGGTTTTGAGATTGACTGGGTGCCCGGCTTTTTCATTGATCCGTCATTTTCATTGTTGTTTGGCGGATGTGCATTTTGCTGGTATCCTGAGTTTTTCACGTTGTTCATCATTCGGAGAACGTTCAAGGATCAGGAGCGTTGGTTGATTTATCGTCGAAACGAGTTGATATCCCACGAGTTGTGCCATGTGGCGCGTTTGAGTTTGGACAGCAGCGTTTACGAGG
>DBPZ01000044.1 GCA_002305655.1 Lentisphaeria bacterium UBA1407
GGGGTTGCGGGGGTTGCGGGGGTTGCGGGGGTTGCGGGGGTTGCGGGGCTTGTGGGGCTTGTCGGTTTTGTGGGGTTAGAGGTTCTGGGACTTATGAATGGAACTTGGTTTTCCCTTCGAAAAACCACTCGAAAACAAAAAGCAAATTTTCACCGATTTCGTACTTAAATGGCATGTGACATGCCCATTTATACCCAACATGGCGAAAATGATTTTTGACGCTGGGGACAAAGGGATGCGGGATTTTCTCTGGAGAAAATCAGAAAGTCGACTAGAAGCCGGAGGCAAGTTTTCACCGATTTCGTACTCAGAAAGCATGTAACATGCCCTTTGGATTCGCCTTTTGGAAATATCTGCGTTCCTAGTGCCTTTTCGTCTCCACGTCAAAATAGTTCTTTCACCATTTAACATCTCGGCGTGCCTTTGTTTGACCTTTGAAAAACGCAAGAGTCCTCAATTTACAAGCAAATTTCCTGATTCACTTGTTTTTTTCCCAAGACAGAATTACTGTTTTCTAACTTTGTTTTTTATAATTCTCACAAACTTTCACGAGGAATCATCATGACCAAACAGCTTTTTGCGGACAGGAAACCCATCCGTCTGGGCATTTGGGGATTGGGACGAGGATCGAACTTCTCACGTCTCTGCCAATTTCTCAACATTGAAATCGTAGCCGGTTGCGACTACAACGACTGGATGAGAGAGAAATTCCTGAAAAACAATCCCAATGCATTCGTGACGGCCAATGATGAAGAATTCCTGCGCCAGGACTTCGACGTCGCCTTGGTAGCCACGTTTTTTCCCGACCATGCCCAGCACTCCATCCGGGCGTTGAACGCGGGCAAGCATGTCCTCTGCGAAGTCACCTCGTTCTTCACTCCCGCACAAGGCGTCGAACTGATCGAAACCGTCGAAAAATCCGGCAAAATCTACAATCTGCTTGAGAACTATCCGTACATGGCTCCCAACCGGAATCTGCGTCGCCTGTGGCGGGAAGGATTTTTCGGCGACTTCATGTATGCTGAGTTCGACTACAACCACGATTGCCGTCCGCTAGGCTGGACATACATTGACGGCGTACCCGTCCAGCCAGGCTATACAGTCCACAATTGGCGTTCCGTCCAAGCATCCCACTACTACGCCACTCATTCCCTAGGACCGGTCATGCTGATCACGGGACTGCGGCCAGTCCAAATCACCGCCTATATGGCAGAACCACATCTGCCTGGGTTGCTCAAGGCAGCAGGCTTGGCGCCATCGCTGATCAAAATGAGCAACGGTGGCATCGTCCGCAACCTGGTTGGAGGCGGAACCGGCGACACCCACGCCAAGCGAATCTGGGGTACCCTGGCTTCTTGCGACGCAACCCACAAGATGGAAATACGCGTCGGCGCCCGGGGCGGCGGCAGGCGCCTGGCCTTCGATCCCGTCGATTCCCCCGAAGAGGAAGAAGTCGCCAAGTTGGCTCGCGACGCTGGACATGGAGGCGGCGATTTCTGGGAGCTCTACAACTTCGCAAGGGAGTTCCACGGCGGTCAAAAAGCCGATTGGGACGTGTACTCCGCCGCTGATGTCACGCTGGCGGGAATTATGGCCGTCAGAAGCGCAGAGGATAATAACGCAACCCTCGAAATCCCAAACTTCAGGGACATAAATGCACGAAACAAGTACAGAAACGACAATCGAACCCAAAAGAGGCTCTTCGAGCCAGACGAAATCTTCCCTGAAAACCTCAGGGAAACAGCCAAAAACTTCACGCAATTGATGTGCAAGTTCGACAAGTGGGGGACGGGAGCCGACAACGTCGTCGGAACATGCCTTGTCAGGCAAGCGCTTGACGGCATGAAGCTCTTTGATTTCATCCAGGATGACGACAAGAAGAAGGTCATTCACGACGTCAAGCGGCTTGTTGACGCCCTCCCCGAGCTTGCCGAAGCCTGCAAGGAAGCGCAGGAACTGGCGGACAAGTGCAAAGGCACAGTCCCCGAACGGGCAATCAGGGAGTTCCTCGAAGCTGCCGAAGCACCAAGGGTGCTCAATACCCAGGCCTTTGTCGATGAACTGAACCTTTGGCTCAAGCAACACGACAACTAAACAATGCAGGTACGACAATGCACAAACTCATCTTGATTCTGATCGCAACTGTCCTTTGCGGCATCCAGGCGCAAACCTTTCAGTTCCCCACGGACATGGAATTGCGCGACCCTACTCGTTGGCGAATCAACACTTCAGGGAAAATGGCCATTTCCTATGACAAGACCGAAGAAGCGCTTCGCTTTGACATCGAGTACGGTCCTGAAGTCAAGGATTTTTGGAGCTATCCGATCTTCCTTTTCAAGCGAGGCGAGGGAATCAATGGGGCGACGGCAATCCTCTTCGACATGAAAGTCGAAGCGCCCAACGGCTCAAAAGGCTACAAGACCGCCAACGTCATCCTGACAGGACACGCCGATGGCGGCTACTTCAAGTACGAAGTTCCGCAACAAGGCTGGCAAACCGTCAAGGTCGCCTTCCAGGATTCGGACAAATACGCCAGAAATGGCGTTTTGTCCATGCAACTCGGACTGAATCCCATCCACGACAAGGAAAGCGTATTCCTCAAGAATTTCCGTTTTGAAGGCAAGCCAATCGAGAAGGTCTATCCTCCAAGGCTTTCTGGCGAAGCACCGTCCAATGTCTGGTTCCATGGCAAGGATATTGAAATCACATCAAATGCAAAACTCAAGAATGCGTCATACGTCATTCAAGATTGGCGCGGGAATCAGATCCTTGCAGGACAATGGGCTGATATCGGGCAAGCGCCATTGATCCTGAAAGATTTCAACATTGGGTACTATCGGTTGTCCTTAACACACGATGGCGAGGAAAAAGTCCGCGATTACACCTTCACGGTCATCGTCCCTCCTGAAAAGCGCAAGATTGACCACGCCAGCTTCTTCGGCATGGATTCCGCACAAAGCTGGTGCGCACAACCCGGCGTCTTCGATTGCCCTTGGTATGATGGAGATTCATTCCGCCTCGTCAGCGACCTGCTCCTATGGGCAGGACTCCCGCATATCCGAGAAAGACTCAGCTGGACCGGTACGCAAAGACAAGACGGTTCGATTTCGTACGGGTACTACATGACCAACGCAAACTACCTCAAGGAGCGAGGACTCCTGATTTCAGGCATGTTCCACGATGCACCGGAGTGGGCCGATAAAATTGTTAAAATCCCAAGAAATCTCAAGGCTCTGTACGATTATACGAAAAACACAGGCCAAGCTTTCGGAGATCGCATGGGAAATTGGGAATTCTGGAACGAACAGGACATCGGATTCGCACCCGATCCAGTTTGGGATTATGTCGCAGCCATGAAAGCGGCATACCTGGGATTCAAGGCGGCAAACCCGAAGATGATTGTCGCACCAGGTTCAATCTGCATCCAAAAACGAAATGTGTATGACGACGTCATGTACCAAAACGATGCGGCAAAATATTGCGACATCATGAATTTCCATACCTACGCCTACATCGATCAATACCCAACAATCTTCGCCGAACTGCGTGACTTCCAACAGCGTCAAGGGATTGGGGACAGGGTCGTCTGGGTCACCGAAAGCGGGGTTACCTGCGAAGGCGAGGGAACGGCTGATTCCGTTCGCAAAGGACTCAAGGCACATTCCCCCGAACAGGAACTTGAACAAGCGGAATTCTACGTCAAGTCACAAATCGCGCTGATGAACGAAGGCGTCGAAAGAAACTACTATTTTGTCTTCCCCCCGTACAATGAACGCCAAGGCAGGAAGGACTGGGGCATCATGCGGCGCGACGGAACGGTCAAGCCGACGTTCGCCGCCATTTCCAACATGACCTTCCACCTGATGACAGCCAAGCTCCTGGGCAAGGTTGACCTCGGCGACGATCAAGTCAACGCCTATCTTTTCAGGCAGCCGGACAATTCCCAGACCCTGGTCGTCTGGATCCATTCACGGGTTGACAACCGCAATATCCCACCCGAAGAGCTTGGCGAGAAAACCTTGTCCATCCCTCTGGTTGACGGCACGTACGACACAACCGACATGGTTGGAACGCCATCAAAGATCCAGGCGGTCAACGGGAAGGCAACCGTCAAGGCATCCAGGTACCCGATCTACATCCTCAATGTCAGCGGGCTGGTTGCAAGCATACCGCCCGCAGCCACAGTCGGTTCCGTCACCCCATACGAACCCAAGGCCGATGAGGACATGACCATCATCTATCGAATCGATCTCGACAAGGACGACTTCACAATCGGCAACCACAAAACCCTTGCCCAGCTCAATTCCGTTACAGGAAAAGCAAAAATCTCCATCTGGAACCTGGATCATTCGACGAAAACAGGAAGCGTGACCGCAACCGGCGTGAATGTTGACGGGCTTCCCAAGGAAATCCAATTCCCTGCAATGGGCAAAGTTGAGTTCGACGTGGTCATCTCAAGCTCCTCGCCAAAGGGAACCTACAACGCTGTACTCGAACTCAATGGGAAAGTCAACGCCAAGAAAACATCCAAGCTCGTGATGCCAATCCTGTTCAATGGACTATTCCTGCAAGAATGCGAAAAAATCAAGCTGAATGCAACATCGCCACAAGCATGGAGAAAAAACGACTCCGCAGACAGGACGAAAATCTCCTTCGATGAAAAAGAACAGGCAGTCCGATTCGACTTGGAATGGGATAAGGACGAAACCGATCGATGGTTCTATCCCGAATACATTCTTGAACTCCCACAAGAAGAATTCAATGACGCCAAATCCTTGCTGTTTGACGTGAAAACTGACCAGGAAAAGGTCGAAAACGACTTCGTTTGCTGCCTCGTGATGTTCGTATATGGAACGACACGGGAAACTGGCATCGACATGAGAATGGGATTCCCCGACCCAATCAGACAATGGGAAACAAGACAAGTCAACCTGAACGACCCGAAACTCAAGAAGGACGACGTCAAAATGATCCGGATCGGATGCAATCCAAAAGGCAAGAAAATGACCTTCTGGATCAAAAACATAACCCTGCTGAAATAACCAATTTAGCCCCCCCTGAATCCCAATCAAAAATTCATCGCTTTTGTACTCAAACAGCATGTGACATGCCCCGTTCTGGCTAGCCTGGAGAAAACGATTTTTGGCGGGGACTAAGGGGCGAAAGATTCTTCGCCCCTACAGCCGG
>DBPZ01000131.1 GCA_002305655.1 Lentisphaeria bacterium UBA1407
TCGCCATTCGCCATTCGCCATTCATCCCAGCTGGATTTGGTCGATTCCAACTTGGACAAAGCAATATCCTTCATTGTATGGCGGTGCACCGCGGCCGACGAAGTTCGCCTCGCGATTAAAGGACATCGTGTGAACCGCATAGCTCTCGCCTTCCTGGAGATGATGCGGACCAAGCATGTTGCGAAGGCTCTGAGTCAACTCGAACTCGATCGTATTCAAACCGGCTTTCAGCAACCCGGCCACGTTGACGGCGTACGGCGACCAGAAGCAAGTGCCCGCGTCAGCGCCGTTCACGATCACACGCCAGCTGTTCGCGCCCAAGGGCGAAAAGCGAAGCAAGGAGATTTTAGAAACTTCGTCGGCAGTCAATTCAACCGAGGTCGCTAGCTTGGCGACGCCGGCAAAGAACGGATGACCGGCACCAAGCAAATCGTTCCCCTCTATTTGGGTGCCAACTCGGCTGGCGCCCAGCTCGAAGCTTCCGCAGTACCTGGTCGCAGAGCGAGGCAATGCCTCGACCATCCCGACGTGGCGAACGGTGAAATCGCCCATCAGGTACACACTCTCCATCTCGGTTTCAAACGTCAGCTTGTTGTACTCGGTCTCAAACTTCTTGGCTGCCTCGAGGCTGTCGTACAACCATTGTGGCTGATGATAGCGAATGCGCATCCCGATCACGTTGCGGCCAGGACGGACTGTCTTCTTCGGCAACAACAACTTCCTGAACGACTTGTCAAAGGCGTATCCGGTGTCAACAGCGGGGAAACCAATACCATTCAGCGTGAACTGGAAGCGTTCGGGAGTCTCGACGACGAGGTACAGATCCGATGTTGCATCGTAGTCTTCCCCGGCTTGGAACTCGAATTCCATTTCAAGATCCGCATCACGCTTCAGCAAGACCAAACGCGACTGCAGCTGAATCACGTCCGTGGCATCCCAGTCGCCGCCATCGACACGATATCTGCAGCGGTCCAGAGTCAGCAAGTTATCGGTGGATTCCGCCAATGTCATGGTCGAGCCAATTGTTTTAACTACGTTTTTGGCAAACAATGTATTGATGTCGCACTCTTCGGCTCCCAATTGGGTATCGGACACGAAGAGCATCAACGAGCCGCAGGCGCCCAAGTGGGCATTGAATTCCAGGCGGTCGCCTGCCGTGGTCACCCCGACAAGCTTCTTGAAATCGCCGGTCAGCGGATCGATCACATCGACATATTTGCCTGTCTTTGGCAATGAAATGACAAGTTCGCTGTCTTCCAGGTACTTGTTGCTGGCGAGGTAATGGAATCGTCCCGGCTTGCCTTCCAGTTCGATGTCACGCCATGTGCTCACCACCTGGGTTGACGGGGCCCCGCCTTCCAGCACCTTGACGCGATTCGGCAGCAGGTTCGCCACGGCTGAAGCCGCTTCCTCGGCGGTTGCGTAGGCGGGCAATGCCTTGTACCACGCCAACTCGTCAGCGGACGCCGCTTCTCCGTCAATCAAAAATACTCCTGGATGGCGCGTGTTTTCCACACGATAGAGCCGCCCGCCCTTTGCCTTGAAGGCAACCAGCAAATCGTAGATGGTACGAGACAGGTTCATCACCGGCGGAATCACGGCGATTCCGTATGAGCATTCACCAAGAACCAGGCGCTTGTCGCTGACGGAGCCGATGCTTTCCGCAATCAGCTCGTCCGCATAATGATGTCCGACTTGCAAGGCATCCAGCGACGAGGTCAGCTTCCGCAATTCTTCACTGTAGTAGTTCAATCCATCCTTGCGTTCGTTGCCATCATATTGCATCCAAACCGACGACAGGGGATGGACGACCAGGACCTCGGGGCTATACCTGCCTTCGGCGAGCAGCATTCCCACCCGGCTGAAGTGGTCGTTGACCACGGCATAGTCCTTCCACCAAGGCTGATGATAGAAGTTGCTGGACGGATAGTCCCGCTTCCGCAAACCACGCAACGAATAGCCTTGCAGATGCTGGCAAAGGAAGTTGACGCCATGTGCCAGCTGGGTATTGTAGATCCAACGCTGCCCCGTGAAATTGCAGTTCCAGCCAGACAAGGCGAAGCTCTCGGTCAAAATTTGCTTTTGTCCGAACTGTGCCGCAGTAGACGCCACCTGGGTCATCATCACCGGATGGGGCAAGCTCCTGCACAAATGGTCAATCCCGGGAATATGGTAGTATCGATACTGCGCCATAATGGAACCATTGCTGGACAACTGGCTCTGGCATGTTTCCTCGAGCACATGATGCCCCGTCAACCACCAGCCGTGGGCATCGCACCAATCACGGATCTGATGCATGAAATTCTCGGTGAACAGCTTGGCGCAAAGCCTCCAGAATCGAATCCTCATCGCTTCGTAGCCTGGAAGTTCACGGGAAAGCATCGGCAATTCCGCGATCAGGTCACGTCCATACTCGCGCTTGTATTCCTCCTCCAGCACAAAGGACCAGAGCAATCCATTCCGGCTCAGCTGCGGCTCGTCGGTAAAGATTCCTTTCAAATGGTCGCGATATTCTGGAGGCAACGTCTCGTAGTAGTGCTGGTGCGTCACGCGAATGAACTCGGCGACCACCTTCGCATCTAGATTGTCCACATAGTACCGATTGATCTCGTAGTAGGCTCTGAGAACCTGGCCCTTGGTGGACGTCGGAAGTTCACGACCCAAGAATTGGGCGCCGTCAGCGCTGTAGTACGCGATGGTATTCGCCTTGCCTGCAGCCTCGGATGCGTCAATCTCCTCGAAGCGAAGGTATTTCTGCTGGTAATCGACTCCGAGGCCGTTGACCAGACCGCCGCCGAAGCCCGACGGCCATCCGTTCTCATCATACAACCATGCGTTCATGCCGAGTTTCTTAGCCTCGTCAATGCATGCCTCGACGCAAGCCATCCACTCGTCGGACAAGTACTCCGTCTGCAAGCCGCCACGGGCATGCATGAAGAAGCCACCCAGGCCGACGCGATGCATCTCGCGTACCTGCCAACGCAGCTCCTCGCAGGTCAACTTCTCGTTCCAACTCCAAAACGGAACAGGACGATACGACATTCCCGGATTGTTCAACGATGCCTTGTTCATGATTTTACCCCTTTTGACTTCGATTATGTTAACGCTTCCTGAAATTTCTGATGGAGTTTTTGTAGCTTGTCCAGGTAGAACGGGATGTTTTCGTCCCGCACGGACTCGTCTGCATCGACAAGCAGCTTGCTAAAGTCTGTAACGGAGACGGATTTCTTGTTTCCGGTTACATAGAATTCCACGCCATCCCCCTGCTTGTATTCCCGTCCTTCCGCCTTCAGCACCAGCTCGTAGGCGGCGCTGCGCTTGGTTTCGCCCTTCGCCAGCTTCTCGGCATAGGTTTTCGGTGCCATCGACAGGTATTCCCGCTTGGCGAAATCCTTCAACGGGAGGCGATGCTGCTCGATATCGTCCACGTACTTCTCGTACAGCGCATCCAGCTCGTCTTCGCAGCCTGTCAGCAGCAGAGTCACGTACTCCTGGACAAAGCGCCGTTGGAACTCCTCCAAGCCGCGAGACTTCAAGGCGGCGCCTGATATCGTCACCTTGCCATCCTCGTCAAGCAATGCGTAGTTCTTCGCCTTGTACGAAAACATCGACTGATAGGTGGCATCCAGCTCGACTTCTATCCCAGCAGGCAATTGGGCTTGGACCAACGCCTCCATCGCTTCCGCATCAGTATGATCGGGACCGGGACGGAAATAGATGCCATCCGTGTCCATCTCGACAATCGTCACTCCCAAGCCAACGAGGAAATCCCGCATGCCGCTCAATATCTCGCGCCCGCGAGCCGTAATCTTCGACGCCAACCCGAAGTCGTTGAACGTCCCGCCAACAAACCCCGTGTATCCGTAAAAGGAATTGATCAGAATCTTGAAACTGTTTTGCAAGGCGCTCCAGCGCGCCCGTTCCGCGCCCGAGGTCCGCCGCACAGCATCCTTCGCCGCCAGGCGGAATGCACGCAACTCCGTCAACAACCGAAGGAATTCGCCGCGCCAGTCGCTTTCCGGCGTCAACTGCTCGCTGATCACAATTGAGGGATACAGGCTGCGTACGTCAATATGCCAAATCGGCCTGAATACGCCGGTCGCCGCAACCTCTGCCAGTCCCCCTTGGTAGGCAACCACGGCCTGCTCCGTCGGCAACCCTGCTCCTGCCCTCAGGTACTCCGCCACCAGCAAGGCGTCGATGCGCGTGGCATTTCCCCGGACGATGCAATTTTGGTAGCCGAACGGAATCAATTGCGCCTGGTAGAAGTAGCTTGGCGACAGCAATTTGCTGATCGCATCCGTCTCGCGCACGTCGTCCAGGCAGTATTCTGCAATCATCTCGGGATCGCTTTCGTACAGCTCCGAGATTTTGGCTGGATCGACGTAGGTCCTGTTGGGGGCGGCAACTCCGAAATGGCGTGCGACGGACTTGAGTCCGTAGCTGTCCAATCCGCGATAGGACACATCGTACAGCATCACCAGATGGTAGGTATCGACCACATGCCGCCCAGGGATGTCATACCTCGTGTAGTTCACCATTCTTTCGCCGACGGAGAGCCTGCTGGAACGGGATTTCGCCACCTTGTTGTCTCGTCCCAGGGCGAACTTGACCTTATGCCGTTTGCATCGTGTTTCCAGATACTTAAGGTCGAAATTATGGATATTATGCCCTTCGATCGCATCAGGATCGCGTTCCTTGATGATTTCGATCATCGCTTTCAGCAAGTTTTTCTCGCCTCCGAGCGTCTTGCTTGAGAGGTATGTTTCGAATCCGTGGCTATCCTTGATGGAGACCAGGATCACCTCGTCCGTCTCGGTTTCGGGATCGCTGAAGGTATGGCTTGGATCGCAATGGGTCTCGATATCAAGCTGCATGCGCCTGATGTCGTCAAAATCCATATCGCGGAACAGCCTGATCCCCAATCCGGTCAGCATCTGCTGGCCCATATCCGTAAACGCACGATAGGGCTTAAGAGCGTTTCTGCCCAAGCCACGGCTTTTCTTCGACAACTCCTTCAGTGCCGCATCGTAGGATGCTAAGTCCGGGAAACTGACACGGACATTATGGCCAGCCGCCGTACCCGTCAGCAACTCGATCTTGCTGCTGCCTGTCAGGCTCTTCGCCAATTCCTCGCCGCAAACCAACAGCCAAGGTTCGTAGTCAACAGCCTCGCAACTGACCGCATCGCCATCGCGGCGATACAACAACGCCTTCCCAGGCTCGCGGTACTCAACCGATACGACGCGTGACGCATCGCTCCGAACCAATCTTCCCAAATCCATCTCCGACATTCAATACCCCCTTCAATCTCGCTTTAACGCAATTTCACAAACAACAAGAACAACAACGGTGTCAACAGAGCCTGCAACAGCATGAAACGAACCAAAACCTGAGCCTCGCTCCAGCCGAGATTCTTGCGGCAATGGTCGTGCAACGGAAAGCGAACCTTGTGCAATTGCCGGACAATCCAAATCTGCTTCGCGGCCTCCTCGTCAGTGGCGAAATTACGCACATTCTTCGGATCTTTCACGTTGCGCAACGGCATTCTCGTATCGACTCCCATTTTCTTCAGCATCCTCAGCGCCACCAGCTTCACCAAACCGGAACCTCCATTCAGGACCAGGGTCGGAGCGACGGCAAGAAACATGAACAGATTGCCGGTAGCCATCGCACCCAAGCCGATCAACAGCCCCAGGAAGCGGGATCCTGCGTCGCCCATCATCACGGCACTGGGATGGGCATTGTGCCACAAGTAGCCCGAAAACACACCTGCGCTAACAAAGACCATCAACGCCCACTGGGCGCCGGATCCATAGTGCGGAATCCGCAAGTAATCAGATATGACGTTGTGACCAATCACAGCATATAAGAACACGCCCATGCACAGCAACGTCATGATCGACAACGAACCCGCCAAGCCGTCCACGCCATCGCTGCAGTTGACGGCGTTGACGCAAATAAACAGCAAAAAACCGCCAACCAACACGTAAACCCACCAATCCATGTAGAGTTCGCCCTTCACCAAAGGAACCCATATGCGCATCGTCTTCATCTCGCTGAAACACAAGGCGGTCGAAAACGAAATCACCATGTCAAGCATGCCCTTCTTGAACTCAGACCATGCAACCTTGCTGCAATCGTCCAAGTAACCGGTCAACATAATCGCGTACAGGCAAGCCATGATGCCCAAAATACGCCAGGTCATAGGCATAACAATCAACATCACGATCAGCGCCAAAGTCACGATCAGAAAACCGGCGCCCGTCGGCTTCCCCTTCGCCTTCTCGCTGCCCTCGACAAACTGCTTGCCGCGATCAACAGGCAAAACATGCCAGAAGCGAGGCAAAAACCACCAACAGGCCAAGGCGCCCAATGTCATGCCAATGCCAATCAATACCAAGTATGAATCAAACAACCTGAAAGGTCCCCAGTACTTGGTCAGAATCTTAGACAAAAACGGAAGCATCTTACCTTCTACTCCAAACTAATAATTACTTCTTCTTCAAATCGGCAACCAATTCGCACATGTCAGCATAGCGATTCTCGCGACGCTTCTCCAAACCACGCATGATGATAGCGCTCAAACGGGACGGCATGTTCGGATTCAACTCCAAAGGAGCACGGGGAACCGTCTTCATGTCAGACTGGTGACGCCGCAATTCCCTCACGGTCGAACCCACAAAAGGGGACTTGCCGGTGCACAGTTGATACGCCATCAGGCAAAACGCAAATACGTCAGACGCAGGAAAGGCAGTCTTGTCGTTGAACTGCTCGGGCGCCATGTACCCGGGTGTCCCAGGTTGCGGATGCGGAGAATTGTCCGTCGAGCGTTTCGCCAAATCAAAATCCGTCAATTTAACGACAGGCTTCGAGCTGGTCTCCCGCAACAGGAAATTTTCCGGTTTCACATCCAGGTGCATGAATCCATTTCGATGGATCCACGCCAGCGCCTCGGCCGCCTCGACAATGATAAACACGCATTCGCGCTGAAGAATGTCCGCACGGGAATTCATCAGCGCCTTGAGGTTTTGCCCTTCAACCAGCTCAATGATCTCGTACGGGCGGAGACCATAATAGCCCCACTCCAGCGAATTCACGATATTGGGATGAGGGCTCAACGCCTCGCGTACGCGAAGACCAAACCGAAACCCCCTGTGCCGAGCGAAATTCAGAACCTTCGAGGCATGGAGTTGGCGCAACAAGGCGCGGCGACCATCACCAAGCACGATCAACGAGAGCGACGCCATCCCGCCTTCGGCAAACCTGCCTAGCTTGTTGTATGTCAATCGTTCACCGCTCATCGCTTTATTTCAACTGGCTCAAACCAAACGACCACCACGCAACACCAACTCAATATCCTCGGAGGACAGAAGATGGCGCAAGCGCAATGAAACGCGACTGCCATCCGTCTTCACAACCTCGCCAACAACATCGCTGCCGCGGCGAAGCTGTTCGCCAATGCCCTTCAACTCAATCGAGTCGCCCTGCTCAACCTTATCCAATTCACTTGCATCGGCAAAGTACAAGGGGAGAATGCCGAAATTCAATAGGTTGGCGGCATGGATACGTTCGATGCTCAACGCGATGATGCAACGAATGCCCAAGTGCATCGGGCAGATCGCAGCGTGCTCGCGACTGGAGCCCTGGCCATAGCTCTCGCCGGCAACGACAATCCCGGCGCGACCGCTGTCGCGTACTGCCGCCGCACGTTCGGCAAATGTCGGCTTCCCGGGTTCATTGAAGCACTCGAAAACATATTGGGCGTAACGAGGTATGTTCGACCTGTACTTCAAGTACGCGCCTGCGGGCATGATATGGTCTGTCGTAATCTTTTCGCCAAGTTTCAGCAATACTTCGCCTTCCAGGTCTTTCGAGAATGGCTTGCCTTTCGGAGGCTCGCCGATCGTTTCCTTCCTGATGATTTCCACGCCTTCTCCCTCGGGCAGCAGCACCATGGAATCGTCAATGGCAAAACGTTCCGGCATCTTCCATTCGGGGTACGGAATGCCCAGTTCACGTGGGTCGGTCAGCACGCCTGTCAACGCCGTCGCCACCGCCGTTTCGGGACTGACCAAGTAGCACTGGTCGTTCTTCGTTCCCGTCCGATTCAGGAAGTTCCTATTGTTTGTACGGACGCTGATTGTACCGCTTGCAGGGCTGAATCCCTGTCCGATGCAAGGGCCACACGCGGATTCCAAGATTCGGCATCCTGCCGCCAACAAGTCGGTCATCCCGCCTTCCATGCTCAACATGCACATCACCTGGCGGCTTCCCGGAGCAATCCCAAGATCCAACCCGGAATGGACTTGACGGCCGCGCAAAACCGCCGCTACCATCCGCAAGTCACGCAACGAACTGTTCGTGCAGGAACCAATCATCACCTGGGAAACCGGCAAGCCGGCAACCTCCGAAACTGGCCTCACGTTCGCGGGATTGGAGGGGCAAGCCGCCATCGGAACCAATTCGCTCAAATCCAATTCGATAACGCGATCGTAAACGGCATCATGGTCAGAACGCAATTCTATCCAGTTTTCCTCGCGTGCCTCTGCCGCCAAAAACTCACGAGTCGCCTCGTCAGAGGGGAACACCGATGTGGTCACGCCCAGTTCAGCGCCCATGTTGGTAATCGTCGCCCGCTCGGGAACGCTCAGCGTGGCAACTCCGTCACCGAAGTATTCCACCGCCCAGCCCACGTTTCCCTTGCTGCCCATGATGCTCAACACCTTGAGGATGATATCCTTGGCTGAAACCCAGGGGCGCAAGGCGCCGGTCAGCTTGATTCCGCAGACCTTTGGAAAGGTCAGCTTGAAGGGCTCGCCGGCCATCGCCAGCGCCACGTCCAAACCGCCCGCTCCAATCGCCAGCATTCCGATGCCGCCGCCGGTCGGCGTATGGGAATCCGATCCCAGCAACGTCTTGCCGGGAATGCCAAACCGTTCCAAGTGGACCTGGTGGCAAATCCCGTTGCCCGGACGCGAAAACAACACGCCCTTCGAGGAACAGACGCTGCGAAGATACAAATGATCGTTCGCGTTCTCAGGCCCCATCTGGTTCGTGTTGTGGTCAACGTACTGGATCGACAGCTCGGTCTTCACACGATCGACGCCCATCGCCTCCAATTCCAAAAATGCCATCGTGCCGGTCGCATCCTGGCACAAGGTCTGGTCAATGCGAATCTTGACTTCCTGACCCGCCTCGCAAACGCCATCGACCAAGTGAGACTCAATGATCTTCGCTATCAATGTCTTGCCTGACATCTATATACTCCTTTATTGACATGAACTCATTTCTACTTGACTAACTTATGAAATCATCTCCTCCAAACGCAGAAGCTGATTGTACTTCAAAACATTCTCGGAACGGAACAAGCTTCCAAAACGAACATGCTCGGCTCCAACCGCAATCGACAACTCGGACGCGCTCGAATCGTCGCAACCACAGGCGCCACAAGCGGAAAAAACCAGCTTGCGACCGCCGCAACGGACCTCGTCGCACTTGCCAAGCAACTCAGTGACCGTCGATGCCGAACTCATCTCAACGACGCGACCATTGCAACTGGACGACACGCCGCACACCAAAATCCCCTTCAGAGCTTCCGACAGGGACGCAATCTCATCCTTGACCCAATCCAACTCCACATACGTAATCGGATATTCCTTCAACAGCTCTTGCAAACCTTCGCTACGGCTTTCAACCGTCGTCATGTCCAATGGCAAGGGACGAGCCAAGCCAAACGCCACGTCGCTCTCCAAGGAATAGCCGCAATACTCCGAGGCTGCCCGCATGGAATCCAGGATATCGCAGTCCATGACGTCCAACACGTCAATGCCTTCA
Organism: Lentisphaeria bacterium UBA1407; assembly: GCA_002305655.1. Taxonomy (GTDB): domain Bacteria; phylum Verrucomicrobiota; class Lentisphaeria; order Oligosphaerales; family Oligosphaeraceae; genus UBA1407. The sequence continues at coordinate 9,838 of DBPZ01000131.1, forward strand.
AATCCCTGGTTGAAACGAACGCCGCGATTCTCGAATTCGCGCAGCAATCCCTGGCTGAATTCGGACAACATGCGCAACTTGTCCTTGAATCGCATCCCGGTTTTCCGGCTCATCGCCAGGAACTCGCCAAACTGGGACCCGCTAGAGCTTCGGCACAGCGTCACGATCGGATCGGGCAACCGACTCCCGCGCAAGCCTCCCAAATACCGGCACAGCGGAATCTCAAGTGCCAATGCCGCGGCGTGGCATACCGCTAAACTGACGCCAAAGCTCGAATTGCCGCCAATGCTGTCCAAATTCCCCAATGCCCGATCGACGCCGACTTGGTTCAAGCCGTCCATCCCACGCAAAGGAGTCGAGATCAAATCACGCACATGGGACAAGGACAAGCCAACCCCACGACCGCCGAAGCGACGCTCGTCGCCGTCACGCATTTCCTTCGGAACGCCAACGGGAGCAACGGCACGTCCCAACGCGCCACATTCCAAGGTCACCTCGCATTCCAAGATCGCTTGTCCGCGACTGTCCAGCAATTCGCGAGCCTGTATGTCCTGTATGATCGTCATCGCTCTGTCCTCAACCGTAAATCGTCTGCATCGCCCTGTTCGCCATCGAACTCTTGCAGATCAAATCAAGAATATGAATCGGGCGTCGAGCGAACTCAGCCGTAATCACCAAGGGTTCTCCCTTCGTCAAATGGGCGCCGATATTCTCGTAGAACCGATAGCTTTCCGAAGGCGGATCGTTTCCTTCTCGTATCACCTTGCAGTCTTTCTCCTGGCAAATCGCCTTCCAGCGACCGGGACGGATTATGAACACGCCCTTCGTGCCTGTCACCGTCAACCAGCCCTCTCGGGGAGCCGATTCCAGGTTGGATGTCAAAAGCGTCAACCACTGCCCGCTGTCAAACCGAACGACGCCAAACGCCTCGTCTTCGATTCCGTCTTCCAGGCCGTACGGGTTCTTGTCCGCCCAGAATCCCCTGTGAGCATAGCCGCTGACCTCGGTCATATTGCCGTCAAGCAGCTGCAGCGAGTACTCCAGCAAGTGGACGCCCCAATCGTACATCACGCCCCCCGAGATGCTCTTGGAGGAACGCCACCAGGCGCCAGGCGCGCTGTATCCACCCATGTGGGCCTCAACACGGACAACGTCGCCAATCAACTTCTCCTGGCGAATCTTTCGCACCGCCTCCATGATCCAGCCGTCCCAATGCCGATTGTGATACGTGGACAGCATCACCTTGTTGGCATCGCGAGCCGCGATCATCCTGTCGCATTCCTCCGTGGTAATCGCGAATGGCTTTTCGGTCACGACATTGCGTCCCGCCTCCATGCACTCGATCGCCAGATCGGCATGGGTGTTGTGCGGAGTACAGATGCACAGCAGATCGACGTCGCACTTCGCCAGCATTTCCGTCGCTGACGAATAGGTGGCGATTCCGGGGAAATCCTGCCGCGCCGCAGGCAACCGGGGCGGATCGATGTCAGCAACGCAAACAACTTGCATTCCCGCACGCTTCATCTCCGACAGATGCTGGCGGGCAATCATGAAGGACGCGCCATACCCAACTGCACCGACCTTGATGTCAGACATTTTCCGAAAACGCTTTTTCATCTGTTCGTTCACTCCTAGTCAACAAACTGTCATGAAGCCAGGCAAGCTTCATCCACCTGGCAAACCAAACCCGCGCAATTGATTCCACTGCCAATTCCAAGCATCGCAACATGGTCGCCGGCTTTCAGGCGACCGGATTCCTCTGCCAAACACAACGTGGCGGGCAACGACGCCGAACCGCAATTGCCCAAATACTCAAACGTCGAAAAATCCTTGGCGATGTCAAGCCCAAGCTCCTCGTACAAGCGAGCGCGATGGGCCTTGCCAACCTGATGAGTCACGACAAGGTCAGGACCTTGAGACGGCTGCCATCCGCAATCCTCGCGCAACTGGGACCACATCGTGCGAGCCAGCATGACGCCGCGCTTCAACAACGTCTCCGAATCCGTCTCCATCAACGGCTGGCTCCCTTCCGTCATGCCGCCCGCACCGTCTCCACGGCACAAGTGGCTCTGAGACGTGTCACAACACCAACCAGAACCAACAATCCGATGACCGCGAGGACCAACGACTATCCCGGAAGCGCAAGAACCAATCGTCAACGACGCAAAGTGACTCTTCAAACCGCGACGGTCAATGCTCAAATCACTGTTCAAAACCGATATCGTATGCTCGATCAATGGTCCTGCATTCTCCCCGCAAACAGCCAAACCGTACTCGATCTGACCCATTTCGACCATGTTCGCCAACAAGAGCACCCCATTGACCATCCCCAGGCACGCATTCGATACGTCAAAGACCAACGCCGACGGCGGCAAACCCATCAACTGGTGGACAAAGGACGCCGTCGCAGGCTCGACGCAATCACGGGATACAGAGCAATTGACCAGGCAACCAACCTGATCCAAGCTTATCCCAGCCTTCCGGATCGCAGCGATCCCCGCACGAGCCGCAACATCGCTCGGCATCAAGCCGCCTTCCCAAAAACGACGTTCGCGAATCCCGGTCATCAACTCAAGACGACCAACGTGCAGGCGAAGACGCCCGTACAACGCCCCCAAACGCTCCTCCAATTCCTCGGACGTCACCACCGACGTCGGCAATTCAACTCCAACAGATGTCAGGCAGGCCACCCGATACTCCATCGCTTACCTCTTCCTCGCCTGCAACTTCTCCGTCAGCATCGGCAACAATTCGAACAGGTCGCCGCACAGGCCCAGTTCGGAATACAGAAATATCGGAGCCTCGGAATCGTTGTTGATCGCTACAATCGTCTCGCTCGTCTGCATGCCGGCCAAATGCTGGACAGCACCGGAAACCCCAACAGCGATGTACAACTTCGGAGATACCGTCTTGCCAGACAAGCCAACCTGCCACGAATATGGCGCCCAACCACGGTCAACTGCCTCGCGGCTCGCACCAACGGCGCCACCCAAGACATCAGCCAACTTCGAAGCCAAGGCAACATTCTCGCCACGCTTGAAACCGCGGCCAACAGCGACGACAATGTCAGCATCCTGAATCGTACGGGCCTCGTCAAAGGCCTTGTAGCTGATGCGACGGACGCGGCTCGACAACAAGGACGGCTCCGGACGCCAACGAATCAATTCGCCAGTGCGACCGGGAACAACAGGGGCAGGACGCTCGGAATGAGGACGCACAGTCGCCATCTGAGGGCGACGCTCCGGCGTCTTGATCGTCGCCATGATGTTACCACCTGCCGCAGGACGGGTCTGCAACAGCAATCCCGTGTCTTCCTCAATGTCCAACGACGTGCAATCGGCCGTCAAGCCGGCACGCAAACGCGCCGCGGCGCAAGGCATAACCGTGCGCCCAGACGTCGTCGCCGCCGCCAAGACAATGTCCGGATCCTCGCGCTCGATCAATGAGCACAAACACGCAGTGTAAGGCTCGGGCAAGAACGACGCCAGCTCGGGAGCGTCAGCAAACACGACACGGCCAGCGCCGCGCTCGACCAAGCGATTCAATTCCTTGTCAGCTATGCCGGAACCAAACAGCACCGCCGTCAGGGGAACGCCCAGTTTGCTTGCCAACAACAAACCGCGGGTCAACAACTCAAAACTAACATCCAAGACAACGCCGTTACGCTGCTCGGCCAATATCCATACACCCTTGCTCATCATCCCCTCCTTGCACTCAAATCAGTTTCTTCTCAACAAGCAACTCAATCAGGCGATCGACGGCGCGCTCGGCGCCCTCGGCGTCCAGCGCACTCAACTTCTCGCACTGCTTGATGTGTACAGGACGGAATATCTTCACGACACGCGTCGGAGACGCTTTCAAGCCAACGTCGTCCGGCGACGCGCCGATGTCGCTCGCACCCAATACCTCGATCGTCTTTCCCCGGGCCTCTCGCTTTCCCTGCAATGTCGGCAATCGTGGCACGGAGGCTTCCTTCAGGACGCACATCAATGCCGGACCTTCCACTTCGATGGTCTCGTACCCGTCTTCCATCATCCGCGACGCCTGCCAGCAGCGTCCGGAACGCTGGATTGAACTAACGAACGTAATCGCGGGCAATCCCAGGAACGTGGCTATTGCGGGACCAGTCTGCCCAGTCTCGCCATCCGTCGCCCGCTCGCCGCACAGGATCAAATCGAACTTGCCAAGTTTTTTGGCTGTCAGTGCCAAGGCGTATCCAGTGCACCACGTGTCCGAGCCGGCGAATTCCCGTCCCGACAGCAATACGCCACGATCCGCCCCCATGCTCAACGCCTCGCGAAGAACTCGCTCTGCAGCCATGGGTCCCATGCTCAAACACGTGACCTCGACAGACTCGCTCAACGACTCCTTCAACAGCAACGCACACTCCAAGGCATGCAAATCCAAGGGATTGATCACTGAACTGGATGCCTCGCGAATCAACGTCCCAGTCTTCTCGTCCATGCGAGTCGCCTGACTCTCAGGAACCTGCTTTATCAACACTAGTATCTTCATCGAAACCGTCCAATATGACTTGTTATTTTCAGTTGAAACTGTAATTGGCTAATATACCCCTTTAAGTATAGTTGGCAAATGCTTTCCTACCCAAGTTTCCTACTCAAAATCAAAACAAAGCTGAACCATAATCCTAAAAATGAAGTTGAAGCCAGTTTGTTCCGCAGCAAGAAAGGTTCCAGACACCTGAATGATGAATGATGAATGCCCCGTCCAACCCTGTCAGCCCCATCCTAGTCCCCAAAACCTTAAGGTCTAGAAACCCCAATGTCATGTCTCATGGTCTCAGTCCCATGTCCCAGTCCCATAGGTCACATTCGTCTCATTTGTCTCATAGTTCCCAGTCCCATCTTTCCACACTTTCGTACTCAAATGCCATGTGACATGCCCTTTCGTGGCTAACATTGAAATTAGCCCCAACGGGGCGTGACATACAAGCCCAGGGCAAGCGGTCCGCCAGGATCGCGACGCCCTGGGTGGGCATGAAAAATAATCGTGAGCCCTGACAGGGCGAGACATAAGCCTGAACGATGCGGCCTATGCTTCAGCTTTCCCGGACAAATTTCATCCCATCTTTCCACACTTTCGTACTCAAATGCCATGTGACATGCACCCAAGATGACCCCAGACCACCCGAGGTGCCCAAGACCACCCAAGGTGACCCCCGAACACCCAAGGTGACCCGACGCCACCTGAGTACGGACACCCGGGGTGCTCCTACCTAAACCCGTATTGCTCTGCAACAGGGCAAATTAGGGCGACTGGCCCGGCTGGGGCTTTGTCATGTTTAGCCACTTGACCGACGCCACCGCTTGAGTACGGGCATCCGGGGTGCTCCTACCTAAACCAGCGCACTAATTTACGAAGAAAATGAGGGATTTTTTTCGCAACGTTCTAAGGCTCGTGAACAAGCCACTTCTCGACCGTGCTGACCGCAGATTGCCGATCAGCAGCCGTGCTCAGGATGACCAAGTCGTAGGGAGCTTTGATCGATTGGGACACATCGCTAGACAGCGTAGTCCAACGGGCATTCCTGAACTCCCCAATCTCGGCAACAGGAAGCTTGTCAAAGCGACGGCCAATCCCCTGCCCGAACGGAATCGCAAGAATTTGGCTCGACTTGGCCAAATCGCGATCGTCAAGAGAGACGAACGCCGCGTCCGAGCACCCTAGGATCGTCTTGCGGCCGGACAGCTTCAAGTCGCCTTGTACATTGAAGGCGACCAAGTCCCCATCGGAATTCCATTGGAGGAAACCAGTCCTGCCGCCAGCCAGCTGGAGCTGGATGCCAGGCAACTTCACCTCGCGAGCCTCGCCTGCGAAGTTGACAAAGGTCATCGCTTTTCCATCGTGAAGAGGAACGTCAAAGGCAAGTACCGCACCATCCTCGTTATCCAATTTCAAACGCGGAACCGAGGCGACATCGTCAACGAAGCGCCTGTACAGCTCGCGAAGCCCAGCCCCTCGCCTGCTCTCGGCTGGAGCAGCCTGCCAAAGGACGCGACCCGATTGGATGGGCGCTGGCCAAGCAGAAACATCAGTGAACGCCCTCGGAGGCATGTCCGTGCTCAACTTCAATCGCTTCAATCGTTCGGGGCGATTCGGCTTCCTGTCGTAACCGAACCTAGGATCGCCTGTGATGAGCAATGCGCCGCCGTTGTCCACAAAGCTCGCCATCGCCTGGAAGGTCTCGTCCTTGGCGCCGTACGCCAGCGGCCAGACCAGCGCCGTGGCGGACTTGGGCAACCTGTCGATCGCCCATTCATTAATGACTCCGAAGGGGACATTGAGCTTGAGCAGCTCATCGACGCCCGCCTTGAGGTTGTCATGGATTTGGTTGATGTTCGGACCCTGCCGGAAACCATCGGGAATGACATAGAACAGTTTTGGGGAAATGTACTTGGGTCGAACGTTTCTGAAGAGGATCGCCAGGTTTCTGTAGGCTTCCAGGACGGCTTTCGGCGTCAGGTCTGCGTGGTTGATACCCCATGGGAAAACGCAATCCTGGAAGTCCTTCCAAGACCAGTTTCCCATGAACGAAACACCCATCCCCAAACAGCAATGGCCGACGGACAGGTAGTGGTTGACCGACTCCTTCTCAGTGTCGCCCCAGCGCCCCGAGGTCCTTGCCCTATGCGCAATCGCGGAACCAAACTCGCCAAGCGTGATCGACTTTCCGTCAAACCGACGATCCAGCATCTTGATGATCGCTCGCATGTCCGTCAGCGCACCATAGTGGTGGACATTGGCGAAGTCCTGGGTGTCCATCCCGTCGTACTTGTCGCATTGCGTGATGCCCTGATGATGGCCAACTGTCCCCAATGCGTCGGGATCGGGCTCCTTGATCGAGGCCATGTTGGCATCTGTCCAACGTCTGAATACGAACATCCTGAACTGTTCGAGATCCCTTACCTTGAGGTCATCCCATCCCTTGGCGGTCAACTTGAAGTCCAGCGTTGGTTCTGATCCGGATGCCTGCCACGCGGACTGGGCGGCTTCAACCGAACCATAGCGCTCTGCAAGAAACTTCTTGAGCAACGGCATCAGCACCTCGGCATTTCCAAGCGAAGTTGACGGCTCGTTCTGGACATCATAGAAGATTCCTGGCACTTCCTTGTATCGCCCGACCCAGAACTTGTTCCAGTTCGCCTGATACTCCAGGTCCTCGTCAGAAATATCCAGTGGAATCCAGTCGTGCAGGCTCAGGAATATCGCAACCTGGTTCTGCTGGGCAATCTGGACGATCGCATCCGTTTGCCGGCGGGTCAGCTCAGGCTGCTGATCAAGTAGCTTCGAGCTATATTTAAAATCCACCGGTCGCCTGCTGAACGGCGAGAAATGCAGAATCCTCAGGAAGTTGATGCCGAAATCCCGCATTGCCTGAAAATCCTTTTTCCAGACCAATGGGTTTTCGTTGTGCGAAAACCACATCATCCCAGTCGTATTCGCACCTGTGAAGAACGTTGGTTTGCCGTTGATGTCGAAGTAGTTATCCTTGAGCTTGAGGTCGATGCCTTGCGCAATGGCACGCTTGTTCCAGACTGAGAATCCATTGTCGAGATGGTCAATGACTTTCCCGTCCTTAAGAAGTTGCACGGTAAAGGCATGGAAATCCGCTTGGTCGTCAGCAGGAATCGTCCAAGTGGCAGTGTCCCCTTGCGATGGAATCGGCTTGCCGTCAACCAAAAAACGAAGGGGTTCGCCGGCCTGCCGGCAGACTGCCGCCTCAAGCTTGACTGTTTCGCCTGGAAGGGCGCAAGGCTTGTCGCACCAGCTCCTGATCAGGTAGGCGGGAGCAAGCAAGCGTTCGCAAAGTTCGACGAACAGGTTGTCGATGACTGACTGCGATCCGTCCAGAAGCTTGACATTGGTTGCCGTGAACGCCGCCCAATTCGACCCTTTGAAGGGACCAGCGTGATTGAGGACCACCGCCGCCATCGGTCCCCGTTGCCTGCCAAAGGCATCTTGGGTCTGGATCAACGGAATATAGCGCCCGTGGACACTGGGAAAGACGGGGCTGTTGGAACCCGTCATGGCAACTGCCGCCGGTCCCTCAGTTTTGCCCTCCAGCCTCCAGTCTGCCGTGAACCAGTCCTGATCGGGCGACGTGATTGCCGAAGCTGTTCGTTGGAGGATGAATGAAGGCTCGCAGAAACCGATTTGCGTTGGCTCAAGCTTCATCGTATCGCCATGTGCTCCGTATCGTGTATTGATATTGGCGATGGCTCTTTGTGGTTCGTCAATCTCGCTGGCGGGAATCAGGATCGAGCCACGGATCCAGCGTTCCCCTTCCAGGGAACAGGGTTCGTCAAAAGGATAACCGCCAATCGAAACAAATGAACCGCCACGCTTCAAAAACTCAATCAGATTGCTGGCAGCCGATATGGGGAAGAATGGGGCATTCGGGAAAATCACCAGATCAAGCGAATCCTTATTGAAGACCTTTGGGTCAACCAAATCGCCCGAACGAACCAATTGAGGATTGAAACCTCGATCCGAAAGCAACGACGCAAGGCGACGGGGATCGGCAGAACCACCTGTCTTGGGAGAGGATGCCTCATCCAAGATCACGACGCGACGCCCCAATGAATCGCTGGCGACCTTGCCTTCAGCCAACGCACGAGACTCATCACCCTTGAACTTCGGATTGAGCTTCAAGCGCAAATTCCTGACCTGAACAACCTGATTGCCAAAATTAAACCCCATCAGGAAATGATTGACCGTCATGAATTCCTTGCGCTTGTTGCCGCGCCCCTGATGAGACAACCCGGAAAAGGGAACGATCACCTGTCGCCATTCGCCTAAAACCAGGCAGATATCCTTCCCATCCTGAGGATTGACTCTTGCGACCCAAGCATCTCCGTCAGCCTCGAAAAACCATACATGCATCGCAGCGCGAGGATCTGCAGACTCGACCAATATGTCAAACTCAACAGCTGTCGAATCCGGAGGCAGCGTCAAAGGCGAAAGCCTGCTGTTCCCCCAGCCGTACTTGCCGCCCTGGGTATCGAAGCTAAACCTGGCCGAATCCTTCAAAAACTCGATCTTCGGAGAATTCCCGCCATCCTCGTTGGCAGACCATCTAGATGGATCCAGCAACGGCAACTCGTACGCAATCGCTGACAACGACATAAACAACAAGAGATGTTTCATTGGCATTCCCTAAATTTGCTTCTTGATACCTATTTGCTTTTTGTGCATAATCTGACAATACTTCATTTTCCCGCCACTTCAATAGTTTTTGTCGTCATTTTTCAGCCCAATCGCGGTGCAATCCCTTGCGTACCTTCGCATCTTCTTCCACGCCGCGATGCCTGCCTTCCAGGGCAGCTTGAACTTTACCACGGAATTACTAAATTAATCTATTGCTTCTTTACCTGTTTTCCTTAGAAAAGTTACCATAACCCAAGGAACAAGACGATGAAAACCACGCTCAACTTAATTTTCCTCGCCTCGCTGACGGTCGCATCGCTAACAACGAATGCGGCAACGCCAATCGCACAATGGAGATTTGACGAGGGAACCGACGTCTTTATTTCCGATGACGGACCCGACTTCTACGAAGGCATCGCCAGCAACACAACCTGGGTCAAGGGCGATTTCGGCACCGCCATCAAGCTCTCGGGAAATGATTCCTACATCACCCTACCCACTCCGACTCAGCTGATGAACGCCTCCGAAGCCTCCCTTTCGATTTGGGTTTACTGGGAAGCCGGCGATCGCCAATACCCAAACATCCTCACCTCGGGTTGGAATCCTGGCGGAATGTTGATTTTCGTCACCGGGAATTCCTGTTCGTTCCGCCTAGGCAGACCAGGTCATCGGGCCGGTGTCGCCGGCGAGAAATGGTACGAGCAATCGTCCCATTTCATTTCCAACTTTCCCCTGAAGACCTGGACACACTTGGCGGTCGTATTCAAGCGCCCGATTGTCACCACCTACGTCAATGGAGTCCAAACCGGAACCGCACGATGGGACGACGTCATAGCGCCCGCAAACGAAATCACGCTCGGACGTTGGTACGGTCCAGTCTCGCACCAGGGACTACTGGACAACTTCGCCATCTTCGACAAAGCGCTAGACATTGACCAAATCAAGCAACTCGCGGACAGGAAAGGACGAGACAACCCAAATTACACCGACTGCGAGGACATCGACAACTCAAAACCGATCCTCGCGCTTGACACGCGCTGCGCGGCATTCACCATCTCAGACAAAAACGCCATCACCAGCATCATGCAAAAATCACCCCGCCGCGAATTGGTCGAGGCGCCAACCCCGCTCTGCAAGATCCGACTCAAAAACGGCAGAACCCTGACTCCAAGGAAACTCTCGCTCAAAGGCGACAATCTCCTGGTCGCGGAATTCTCAAGAAACCTGGGGCAAATCACGATCGAAGCCGTCTCAAAAGGCGAGTACATCACGTTCACACCAAAGGAAATAACTGTCCAGGACGTGGAAATGCTCACATTCTGCGCAGTTTCGCCGTCGCCGCAAAAGTACCTGGGCACCATGTCAGGCATGTCCAGCGACGACGAGTCGGGCGTTGGCGTCCGTTCCCTTAGCCTGAAAGTCGCGATGTCACGGCAACATTCGCCACGCTTGCTCAGCGCCAGTTCGGAATCGAAGTACGGTCTCACCGACGTATCCGCCGCAATCGCCGCAGGACCGCGAAGCGAATTGACCACAATCTTCAAGACGATGGAACAAAACGAGCCGGTGCCGAAATCGATTCACGGCGGACCGCATGCCCTGGAAAGCAACCTGACACGAGGTTCATACCTCTTCGCAGACCTCAGGGCGGCAGATACAGACCTGTGGATCAAGCTCGCAAAGCAAGGCGGATTTGAATTCATACACCTGCATGGTTGGTGGAAAACACTGGGACACTACGACATCAATCGGGGATACTACCCAAATGGACTTGAAGACATGAAGAAAACAGTTGATAAGATCCATGACGCCGGACTCAAGGTCACCTGCCACACCTTGACCGCATGCATCGACCCCAGGGATCCGTGGGTCTCGCCAGTCCCCTCGGACGACCTGATCGCAACCTACACCTACACCCTCGCAAAGCCCTTCGCAAAGGACGACAAGATCCTCTACGTCAACGAAGAGCCAGGTCCCAAGCACGAAGTCATATGGAGCTATTCCTGCAACGGAAACGCGATCAAAATCGGCAAGGAAATCATCCAATATACGGAAATCTCCAGGGAGGAAGGCAACTATTGCTTCAAAAACTGCACCCGAGGCGCATTCAAGACGACACCCCAGGACCATGCGCAAGGCGCAAAGGCAGACTACCTGCAGCAGCGATACATCGCCTTCTACCCAGACCCGGATTCCAAGCTCGCAGACGATCTGGCAGACGCCATCGCCAACGTCTATAATACCCTCGGACTTGACGGAATCTACTTCGACGGCTCCGAAGGCATGATGTCAAGGTACGGAATCGATACGATGAGATGGAAAATCTTCCAAAGGCTCAAGAACGGAGGCATCACCGAGGCAAGCTGCTGGGGACACAACTCATGGTGGTTCCACTCAAGGCTCGGCGCCTGGGACCATCCGGTCTGGGCCAACAGGAGAAACCATGACGCACACGTTGACCAGTCACTGAGATTCAGGCTCGCAGACTTGGTTCAGCCACAATTGGGCTGGTGGGCGCCACGAGGACCTTCAACCCATGCAAGAGGGCACTTCCCCGATGAAATGGAATACTTCGGAGCAAAAAACCTCTCGATTGACGGACCAATGTCCATCCAATCCGTCAATGTCTCAAGAAATCCCTGGAATGCAAGAATCCAGGAAATGATGACGATCCTAGGCTGGTACGAACGCTTCAGGATGGCAAACTACTTCACAAAGGAAGACCTACTCCCGCTGCAAGGAAAAAAAGCAGACTTCAGACTCAGAATGGACGACAACGGGCAGTGGAAGCTGACCCCGGTCGCATATAATTGGCATACCGCAACGCCAAGCTCAAATTCCTGGAGCGCAAACAACCCGCACAAGGCACAACCCTACAGAGGAAGAATCGAGGCGCTCTACACGATCCATCAACTTAATCAAAAAGTCCAGCCCGTGCTGATCGACTTCGCGGAAATCGACCAAATGGATGAAAAACGCTCCAGAAGCGGACAAATCCAGCAAACGCTCTCAGTCGTCACGGAAGACACGAAGCTGGCGCCGAAAAACCTGAGGATCCAGGCCGTCAACCAATCCGACTCTTCCAGGGGCGCCTGGACAATCGTCGGAAAGAACTATCCCCATCCCTACCATTCGATGCAAAACGGGCGTGGTTTCGGCTTCTGGGTCAAGGGCGATGGCTCCGGCGCACTCCTCAACCTGCAGGTTTGCACCCCAAGTGTCTACCACGGAGCGATTTCCGACCACTACGTCGACCTGGATTTCAAGGGCTGGAAATACGTGGAACTCCTGTTGAGGGAACGTGATTCCGACAGGATGGCCGACTACGAATGGCCCTACTCCACCAACGCGGCCAGCCACGCAATCTGCCGCAACGCGATCTTCCCCAACGCGCTTTCGTCTGTCAAGCTGATCATCAACGAGATTCCCGCCAAGGGCGGCGTCGATATCATCGTTTCCCCGATCATCTCCATCCCGCAAACCAAGAACAACCTTGAAAACCTAGCCCTTTCGGTCAATGGAAAATCCATCAGCATCCCGGTCGTCATGCAATCGGGAGACTACCTGGAACTGGAAGGCGAAGACGATTGCGCCCATTATGACGAACGCGGCGAACTGATCACGCGATTCAAGCCAGTCTGCCCAAATGGCTGGCCAACCATGAACGAAGGAGACAACTCGATCACGATCCAGGCAAGCAGCGTGCAACAAGCCCTCACGCCAAGAGTTGAAGTCGTCTCCATGAACCTCGGCAATCCATTTGGAACCCGATCCGACAAGGTTGACTGGAAATACCTCAAGGACGAATACGAACTCCCAAGAACGATCCACGCGCAAGACGGACTCTCAAACAAGCTGAACGTCTTCAGAAGAAACGAACAGGGCAAATCACCAAACGACAACCCAAAACTCGAAATCGAACTCTATGTCGCAAGCGCAGGAGCCAATACGCAAGCCTACGCCGACGCCTCGGCGCTCGTGCTCGACAGCTGCGACAACCTCGAACACTACAAGGCTTCAGAGAGAAACGACTATCCAAAATTCGCCTTCGACTCCGAAAACCAGGGCACCGCCAAGCCTGGAGTCACATTCGACACGGCGCTGATGAAATCACAGTATGCACCCAATGGATCCCTCCAGTTCAACGCAAGATCCGCAAGGTCGGATACGGCGGGATGGGCCGCAATCGGCAGGCGATTCGACAAGCCGATCGATATCTCCAACGGAAAGACCCTCGCGTTCTGGCTCCATGGAGACGCTTCCGGCTCGACATTCAAGGTGCAGCTCAGAGACGTCAAGGGAATCTGGCACGACATGACGACAAGCGTATCCTTCAATGGATGGAAATACGTCGAATTCAATCTCGCAGGCGCAAAACTCGACCTCAAGCAGGTCGAATACATCCTCTACTACTACAATGGATTGCCGGCAGGAAGGACGATCGACAGCGCAACAACCGAAGGCACCCTGGTCTCCTGCGCAATCTCGCCGGTCAAGATCCTCAGCGACACCAGCACCCTGGATACCCCGACCCTCACCATCAACGGGACGAGCATCGCTTTCCCTGTCAAGCTCGAAAGCGGACAAACCCTCGTCTGCGAGGACGAAGTCAACTGGACCGTGCTGGACATTTCCAGAAAACCAATCGCCCAGGGCAAGCTCACCACTGCCTTCCCGAAGCTGAAGCCGGGACCGAATCCCGCAATCCTGACCTTCGACAACATGAAGGACGAAACCTTCAATGCCAGACTCGCAATCATCAAGCACTACCAATAACCATCGTGGAGGCGCCATGAACAACGTAACAAACATTCTTGCCTTGCTCGCCTTGTCATCGCTTGCTGTCGCCGATGTCACAATCAAGGCGCCCGAAGAGGGAGGTTCCAGGCTCCAACGCTTCGCCAACCCGCCTGCCTCCGCCAGATTGCTGCCGATCAGGCACGGAACAAGCCCGGACACCAAGCAGATCGACAACGAAATCACCAACCATATCGAATGGGGATACGGCGGCTATGCAACCAATGTCTCCTTCAACGGCTACGTGGACGATCCCAACCAATGGCCGCCATTCCTCTATCGCGTCGAACAGGCGCGCAAGGCTGGCATGGCACTTTGGCTTTACGACGAATGCGGGTACCCATCAGGAACAGCACGCGACTTGGTGCTCAAGAACAACCCCGAATGGGAAGCGCGCGGAATGCTCGCCGCCTACGAAGATGCGCAGCCTGGCGAAGAAGTCGAACTAAAATTGCCGCCTGGAAAACTCCATCTGATCCTTGCGTTTCCAATGGTCAATTCCATGATAATACCTGAAGATGCCGTCAAGATACCACTCCCGCGGAACATGGAAACCATCAAGTGGAAGGCGCCTGAAACAAAGGGCACGAACTGGAAAATCGTCGCGTTCTCCGAAGATTACATTTACGAATCGACCCATGCCGCCATCAGCCTGGCGCGAAAGGAGCACTACATCAACCTGCTGATGCCAGAGCCGACCGCAAAATTCATCCAGGTCACCCATGATGCGTACGCCGAGAAGCTTGGAGACAAGCTCAAGTGGTTCACAAGCACGTTCACTGACGAGCCGTCGCTGATGTCGGTCTGGTCAAGACCGATGCCCTACCTCGTCATTCCCTGGGCGCCCGAACTGCCGAAACACTACCAAGACAAGACCAAGCGGGATCTCTTCGGCGACTTGCCAGCCCTTTTCTTCCAGACCCAGGACAATTCAAACGCACAAAAGCGATTTGACTTCTGGAGCCTTGTCGGCGACCTGGTCGCCAAGAACTTCTGCGGTCAAATCACCGATTGGTGCACGAAGCATGGTATTCTCTCTGGCGGGCACTTGCTTGCCGAAGAAGGCATTGAAGCGCACGTCCCCTACTACGGCGATTTTTTCAAGGTGCTCAGGGGACTCTCCGCACCAAGCATCGACTGCCTCAACAGCCTCCCCCCTCACGTCCCATGGCAAACGGCGCTCTTCGCCTCAAGCGCGGCGGAGCTCAATGGAAACAAGTACGTGATGTGCGAAATTTCATCTCATGTGCAAAGCTACAGGCCACAGGGAGATACCAGGCCAAGATACATGGTTTCGGAAACGGAGGTGATCGGCTCGCTCAATCGTCTGGCATGGGGCGGCGTCAACACCTTCACCAGCTACTACAATATCAGCCACCTCCCCAAGGAACAGCATATCCGGATCAACGAGCAAATCGGCCGGGTCAACACGATTATGGCAGAAGGACACTCCGCGGCGGACATCGCAGTCCTCTACCCGGCCGCAACGCTGCAAAGCACGCTCCAACCACTCAAGCACGGAGCTGGAGGACGCCAAAACAGGCAGGTCGCAAACGCTTTCAGAGCCGCTGGAAGCAATCTCTTCAATGCAAATCGTTCCTTTATCTACATTGACGCAGATACCCTGGAAAACGCAACCATCAAGAACGATACCATCACCTACAGGAACCTCGTCTGGAACGCCATTGTCCTTCCGGCCGAGACAATCCTCCCGCAAAAGGCGATGGACAACCTCCACCAATTCTGGCAAAATGGTGGAATCGTCGTCGCAATCGGAGACATCCCCCAAAACAGCACTACTCAATTCCCGTCGCCTTCAATCAAGAAGCTCGCAATGGAAATGTTCGGCGACGCAAACCCAAACACAACCGCCAGCACCAATATCTCAAGCAAAAAAGGATTGGCGGCATTCCTCAGCCTGCCTAACGCATACCTCCTTCCGCAAATCCTGGACAAAACCCTCCAGCCGCCTGTCGCAGACAAGGAAGGCATCAAAAACACACCGCTCAGGACAGCGCACCGAAGAACGGAAGACGGCGACGTGTTCCTGATCATCAATGACAACGACAAGGCATGGGATGGCTCAATCGCACTTGCAACCAATGCAACCGCAACCATCTGGAACCCAGAGGACGGAACTGCAGCTACAGCAAGCATCCAAGACAATGCCTTCAAGCTGCAAATCAATCCATATGCCGCAAAAATCATCACGACGACCGAGCCACTGAACCCAATCAGGCGTTACCCGAGTGAAATCGTCACGCTGCCGCAAGTCGTCGAAATCGACAAGAAGCCCGATTCCATCACCAATTCCGCCAGGCAGAACGACCTGGAATCCACGATCGAACCCCAGGCTGACGGCACGGTCAAGGCATCAGCCACCGTCAAGACGACCAATGTCGATACCTTCCAATTCGTCTCATTCAACTACGACGAATCCCCCTTCAAGGCCGATCAGCAGGGAATCTTCTTCGAACTGTCGATCCCAGATGGACAGCCACATGCGCCGAACGTCTTCTGCTTTGTCAGAAACAAGGAGAAAACACCATTCCTGGCGACGACCCAATATACCTTCGCTGTGCCAAGCAAGAAGGTCCAGGTCTTCATCCCCTTCTCTCAATTCGGGGCGCACGGACACAATATCAACAAAATCGAGGCCAAGGACATCACCTCGATCCAAATCGGCTGGGGCGGGTACTTCGGCGTCAAGGGACAGACGATCGATTTCATCACATCGCCTCCTAAAGCATTCAAGTAAACTCATCTCACGCAATCTCAAGATATGGCTCGAAAACCAAGACGAAAAAACAAGATTCCATCCATTCGAAAACTCAAGAAATACGGAATCATCGCAATCAACGTGGTGATACTGCTCGTCGGGATAACCTGGTATGCTTTCCAACCACAAGCACGAAAGCAGGAAGTCAACCGACTTGTCTCCATCTACGCGGAAAACAGAAAGAACATCTCGCTGATCGAACTGGCATCCGATATCTGGACGCTATACTACGGGAAAAACCTCGTCCCTTGCGACGTGATGCCCGGAGAGCAGCCGCTCTTCGGGGGAATCCCGACCACAGAACAGAATCTAGCCGTCAGGACGCTTCAAAACGACGCCTACTGGGTCGGCTACAGCGAAGAACGAAGAGCCCCCGTCTGGTGCGCATACCGACTCTTCTCGCCGCCAAAAAACGCAAAAGCCTCGGAAAGACCGGGCCAATTCATGGTTGACGACCGCACAATCGCCAAAGTCACTTCGGACCACTATACCGGTTCGGGATTTGACCGAGGCCATATGGCGCCGAACAACGCGATCGCCATTTGCTACGGAGAAAAGGCGCAGCAGCAGACCTTCCTGATGTCGAACATCGTTCCGCAACGCCACGACCTCAACGCCGGTCTCTGGAAAACATTGGAATCAAAGGAATTGTATGCCTACGCGCCGCGCTGCAAGGAAATCTGGATCATCACAGGACCGATCTACCCGAAGAAAATCGTACGCACAATGCCCTCGGGCATCCCGATCCCTGATGCATTCTACAAGATCATCGTCGATCAGGTCGACAATCAGCTCCGCGCCCTCGCCTTCATCTTCGAGCACAACGCAGACAAGAACAAGCCACTCGATCACTTCCTCGCTTCCATCGATGAAATCGAGGAAAGGACAGGATTTGATTTCTTCAACGAACTCCCGGCTGAAGTACAAGATTCACTCGAAGCGCAAAAACTCGGCTCCATCTGGTGATTCATTCAAAAAATTCATCCGTTTCTGTGGAAAATTCGCTTTTGCGCACTATAGTAAAGCTGTTTTTCACGCAACTCCGTGGTGTAATGGTAGCACAACTGGTTTTGGTCCAGTTAGTTCAAGTTCGAATCTTGACGGGGTTGCCATTGATTTGCTTGGCAAGTCCTGATGACTTTTCACTCTAAAATGCTTTTCGTCCGGGTGGCGGAATTGGCAGANNCGCTAGGTTGAGGGCCTAGTGGGGTAAAACCCGTGCGGGTTCAAATCCCGCCCCGGATACCAAGACTCGTCCAGCACTGGTTCATATCAAAACCAGTGCTTTTTTTGTGCCTAAAATCGACCACAAACAACTCCAGAGCCCCCAGGACCACAAAAACCCAACATCAACGTCCCAAGTCCCAGAACCTCCAGTCACATAAGTCCCATTTGTCCCATAGGTCTCATAGGTCCCAGTCCCAGTCCCATACAGTCCAGAACTTTGCGAGACTCAAGGCACAGCAATGACTTTTACGGCAATGCTACGGGTGAATTCAGGCAATTCGAACTCAAGCATCTTCATCTCATCGCCAACCTGAACGTCCTGCGTTCCAAGCACATCACCGTTCTTCGGCGACCAGAATTCAATCCGGTACTTGCCGGGTTCGGGCGCGGCGACGGACACTTTCACGCCCTTTTGCTCTTTCAAGGTTAGGTTTTCCTGAACGGAGAAGAAGAATTCCTTGTCCATGATCCAGTACAACAACCTGTTTTTCGACCGCAATTCATTCAGCTGCAGGTTGGTGTCCTTGAGATCATAGAACGTAGCAGCCATTCCACGCCGGTCCTCGTTTGACCCGTAGCGACTCATCGCCACGTAATTCCCGTACAGCTCGACTTGCTTGTCCTCGACCAGCGCAAACCACCAGTACATCGGCAGGATGCCCATTTCGGTAAAGAATCCAGTCCAGAGCCCGACTTCAACCTGCTTCATCAGGGCGCCCATGTTGTCGGCATACGACGAACCACCGAATTCCGTGATCACCAGCGGTTTCTTCTTGCCCTTTCCGAAGGTACTGCTTCCACGCAGCAGGTTGACCAATTGCGTCGTTCCGTTGCTTTGGTAGTAGGCGTCCGTTGAGAGGAAATCCAACTCGGGGACGCTTGAGATCGCTTCATCGATTCGATGGTAGCTAAGCATCCAGTGCGTGGTAACAGGATGCTTGTAGATATCGATCGATTTCAGGTACTTGCCCATTTCGGCGTGCCAGGCGGCTATATTGGGATCACGGGTATAGTGCGACAGGTCCGGACCGGTCAAGTCGACTTCCGTGAATAGCTTCCAGGACAGCAGGTTCGGGCTTGCTCCCCAACGGGCGACCATGTAGTCGGCCAGCTTCTTGAATGCCGCTTTCGCCTTTGCGTCAACGAAATAATCCTCGCATTTTTCCAGGAAACCACCCAGCT
Source organism: Lentisphaeria bacterium UBA1407 (assembly GCA_002305655.1). GTDB lineage: Bacteria > Verrucomicrobiota > Lentisphaeria > Oligosphaerales > Oligosphaeraceae > UBA1407. The sequence continues at coordinate 28,991 of DBPZ01000131.1, forward strand.
CCTTGTTGTATGGATTTCGCTTCCATTCCGTATCGAAGGTCAAGCCGAACTTTCCGTGGTTGTTGATGACGAGGATCAGATTGATTCCATTTGCCTCGGCAAGGTTCAGGATATGGTCTAGCATCCAGGCACGGTATTGGTTGAAATGCCCTACTCCATGGAACCCCGGAGCGTCATTGATCCATTCCAGCGCAAGCCACCACGAGCTCATCCAGACCTCGACCGTATTGATGCCAAGCTCACGATACTTCGCAAACAAGCGATCGTATGCGGACAGCCCCTGGTCAAGCCATTGGGAATACGGGGCGACCTCGAAGTAGCGGTTGTCAAAAGGACTACGCACATTCATGCCCAAGCCCCAATACTGCGTCCCGTCGTCATACTTGAAAAACTGGTCGTGCTTGTCATCAACCCGTATAAATCCATGATATCCGGGCAGCGCCCCCTGCACATCGAACTGCAAGGGTGGCAAGGTCAGCGACTTCCCGTCAATGGCAATCGAAATGACGGCGGAATGGCGCCCCGCCACTCGTGGGCAATACCTGATCTTATAGGAAGGCTCGCCATTGGGCTCCAGGCAACGTGTCTTGTCAAACTCGGCGCGGTCGTACAGGAAATCCTCGTAGTAGTATCCCCTGACCTCTTCAGTCGTCTTGCCGTCCGGCAACGTCACGACGCAAGTGATGCTCGTCGTCTTCATGTCGTACGGATCGGCAGGCCATGCATTCAAGCGGAAACCAACTTCAAGGCGCTGACCAACATGAGGCGACAAGGGAGCGTACGAAAATTCACGGACCTGCAAATCGCCAGTGCTATCGCCTTCATTCAGCAACCTCGCACTGGCAAGCAGCAACTGCCCGGAATATTCAGCGGAAACCCCTGTGTCAAGCTCGACCCGCAAGCCGTACTCAAGCAAGTTCCGAGTAGTCAAAGGATTCCAGGGGCGGCGATGACCGTGGCAAGTCCACATCTCGACGGCATCCGACCCGCGCAAGGGGACGCGAAATATGCGAACTCCGCCATCCAAAGGCAGGTCGACAATGCGACCACGAACCTGACGCCATAGATGATCGTTGTCCTTTGCAAACAATGACATCATCGCAGTATCCGGCAAATCTTCAGGAACGACGAGGCGAAGCTCCAAATGGGAGGCGGCACGCCATGAAGACAAGGATCCCGACAACTCGCAAACAGCTTCCAAATCACCAAGAAATACAATCGGCAACCCAAGCCCCTTGACCTCGCCGGAATCGGCTTTGACGACAGAAAGCTCTTTTTTCTCGAACGTCTTCCCATCGGCAGACCAGATCCGGTTATACCAACCGCCAGCCCCCTTGGAAAAATCCGTCAACGAAACAGGATCGGCTGCGTGACAAAAGGCCGATGACAACAGATACAGGCAGATAAGGGAAGTTGTAAGAAGCTTCATAGTATGAAAAGCGCACATCGCCGTGAAAATGCACCCGGCGACATGCTTTGAAATGGACTTGGTTTGGGGGTGATTACGGATCTCGTCCGCCGGTCGGCAAACGAGATCCCCAGCTCATTTCATAACGAATCAGGCAATGTATGTATTGGCTGTTGTCGTCCCGCCCTTGCCAGTCCAGTTCGTATGGAAGAACTCGCCTCTCGGCTTGTCCACGCGTTCGTATGTATGCGCTCCAAAGTAGTCGCGCTGCGCCTGCAGCAGGTTCTGGGGCAAACGCGCCGTGCGGTATCCGTCAAAATAACTCAGTGCCGAGGTCATGCACGGCATCGGTATCCCGGTTTGGATTGCGGCAACCGCAACGCGACGCCACGATTCCTGAGCACCGTCCATGACTTCCTGGAAGAACGGATCCAGCAACAGGTTGCTCAGTGTGGGATTGCGGTCAAATGCCTCCTTGATCTTGCCCAGGAAACTGGAGCGGATAATGCATCCGCCACGCCATATCAAGGCAATCCCGCCATAGTTAAGATGCCAGCCATACTCCTCCGCAGCAGCCATCATCAGTTGGTAGCCCTGAGCATACGAAACAATCTTCGAAGCATACAAGGCTCGACGCAAGTCCGCAACCAACTGTTTCTTGTCACCGGCAAACGGAACCGTAACACCGCGCAAAACACGGCTCGCCGCAACACGCTCTTCCTTGATCGCCGACAGGCAACGCGCAAACACAGCCTCGCCAATCAACGTCAATGGCATGCCCGTATCCAACGCCGCAATCGCCGTCCACTTCCCGGTGCCCTTCTGACCCGCAGTGTCCAAAATCAAATCGACGACCGACGCCCCATCTTCGTCCTTGTACGCCAGAATATCGCGGGTAATCTCAATCAAGTACGAATTCAATTCTGCCTCATTCCATTCCGCGAAAACCTTGTGCATCTCCTCGTTGCTCATGCCAATGGATTTCATCATATGGTACGCCTCGCAGATGATCTGCATGTCGCCGTACTCGATTCCATTATGAACCATCTTCACGAAATGTCCCGCTCCATTTTCGCCGACCCAGTCGCAGCAGGGTTCGCCGGCATCCGTGTGCGCACAAATCGTCTGGAAGATATCCTTCACATGCGGCCAGGCCGCGGGGCTGCCGCCAGGCATCATGCTCGGGCCGATCAAAGCGCCCTCCTCACCGCCGGAAACACCCGTTCCAATGTACAGCAAGCCTTTGCTTTCCACATACTTCGTCCGACGAGTCGTATCCGGGAAATGGCTGTTGCCGCCATCGATGATGATATCGCCTTCTTCCATCTCGGGAATCAGCATTTCGATGAAATCGTCAACAGGCTGCCCGGCCTTGACCATCAGCATGACTTTGCGGGGACGCTTCAAGCTGGCCATCAACTCCTTGATGCTATGTGCGCCGATGATTTTCTTCCCCGCGCCGCGACCGTTCACAAAGTCGTCAACCTTACTGACCGTGCGATTGAAGCACGCAACCGTGAACCCTTTGCTCTCCATGTTCAGGATCAGGTTCTCGCCCATCACTGCCAAACCAATCAAACCAATATCAGCTTGCATCAATACGCTCCTTGTCTTGAAATTAACCATTCGCAACTTGCCAAAAACAACAAAAACCTAAATGAGTAATGTACCTCGAAAAATCAGCATTTACAATAGACGAAAATTAAAAATCACCCGCTCCACACACTTATGCCGATATCTTCATGTTCCTAGCCCTTACGCTCCTTGCGCCCCCGCTCCCCATGCGTTAATAAATAACGGAACCGCTCAGGTACGAGCACCCCGGGTGTTCGTACTTAAAGCCGCCTTGTTTTGCAGCAGGTCAAATTTGTCCGCCCCGTCCGACCACGTCCGACACGTCCCAGTCCCAGAAACTCAAGCCCCACAAAACCCATGTCAACGTCCCAAGTCCCAAGTCCCAGACACCAGTCACATAGGTCCCATTCGTCTCATTTGTCTCATAGGTCCCAGTCCCAGTCCCAACTCCTCCACCCCCGCCCCCAAAAAAAGCATGTCACATACATTTTGAGTACGAAACCGATGTTTTTTTGCTTTGACTTTGCGATAAAAAACACCTCCCGCCACAAGGCAAGAGGTGCAATCGAACAATCGGAAACTCGTTAATCGAGCCGGAACCAGGTTTCCGTCCGAAGCTCGTTCTTGAATCCAGGCTCAAATCGCTTCGGGCAACCACCAGCGGATTCGACTTCCATAAATCCCGAAGGATCGCAATACGCGCTCAGGACAACTGGACGACCATCAGGCTCCTCGGCAGGAGAACGGTCGCATATGTCAATCCAATCAAGCCCGGAAGGCAATCCGCAGCCGCGACGTTCAACGACCAAGCTGCGAGCGGCATCCTCAAACCGCAAACACGAAATCGCAGAGGACATCCCGAGCTGGAATCGCTCAGCGGTGCACAAGTCAACAATGCACTTGCCGGATTCTATCCGACGCTGTTTCGTCGATGGTGCATACATGTCCCAAAAACTCCCTTCGCCACCATCGGAAAAGATCAGGCGACTCCCCGCACCGCAGTCGAATTGGCAAAGCGACCAGGGCACAAGCAAGACCTCGTCCCGTCCGTAACTCCTCTGCCCCAAGTACTCAATCGACTCCACGACATTGACCGTCATCTCGCGAGTACCGCTACGAACAACCTCGATCTTGCGCCCGAATCGGCACGGCAAGCCAATTCCCTCGTTGTTGATCAAATCGATTTCGGCATTGACCACCCCGGGTGCCGTCTCCACCCAGCGCGCACCTGTAATCCCAGGCGGGACGCGCCAGTCGCCAGTCGAATACTCATAGCCCAACCGCGATCCTTCCGGAGCGGGCCAAAGCCCGTCGCCACCTGGATTGTAGTACACGCCTCCGGTGCTGACCTTTGTAAAAGCATCGGGATTCACTCGGCTCAGCACCTTGCCATCCATGCAGGAAAACAAGCGTCCTTCGACGTCCAATGCGACGAATACACCCCCGAAATCGTCGCCAATGTAGCTGTAACGACAACCGGAAGAACGCATCAAATCAATGAATTCGACGACTCTCATCCCAAAACTCCTATTCCTTGACAAACTCCATTCCAAAAATCACTTCGGAATCACTTTCTTCTTTTGCGCTCGCGCATCAAACCCCATATCCGTCGAAGACGAACCTGCGTTTCCATCTGAAATCGGCGCCAGCAATGCGCTCGCCTCCACACACGGAGCTGATTTCCCGCAGGTCTCGGAAGCTAGATACGACCGCAGGCATTTCATCAGCCAGCATCCGGCAGGATCCTCGGACAACAACTTCACCCCGCAGAAGACAATCACGCCCTTGCCAATTGCGATTTCGAACAAAGGAGATTGCCGGATCGGTTTCTTGTACGAACTCGCCACATCGAGAACGGGAAGCACGCCCTTGGGATAGAAGCCGCCAACATCAACGGCGCTCCCGCCATTCAACATATCCTTGAACTGCCACGAGCAATACCCCTCGTGGGGGAAATCGCCAAGCATCGGATGATCCGAAATCACCGTCGCCAAATTCCCCGTCATGCGACCGGCAGTCGAACTCTGGAACGACATCGACAGGCGACGCAGGCCATTCCCCGATACCAACAGACGCTCGCCATTGGCGACACGTTCAAGCAACGCCGCGTCAACAACATCATCAAATCCCCCAGGCAGCGACATCTCAACTCGCGGGAAAACCCACAGATACCAGTGGTTGCGACAACGAACCTCGCCTTCAGCATCAAGCAATTCCACGTCGAAGCGTACCTTCTCGGGCGATGTCACCGAAGGCATCGGCAATTCAAAGGAGTGCAGGTCAATCAGGCATCCGTTGGCGATTGGCTCATCGATCTTGCGCGTTCCGCGAGACTCGCCAAAACGCCAGGCAAGGCAACTGCCGGCGCCAATCGAACCACCGTAGTTCGACAAGGTCACGCACACGCTTTTCTTCTCGCCAGAAGCATACACAAAACGATTCCCGAAATCCGCCAGCAGCACAGAAGGCGAATTGTACTCCAGGATATCGTCAATGCAGTCGCCTGCCTTCAATTCATAGAATTCGTTGAGCATTCCGCACGGATAGCAGTGCCGATGCCAGTGGAAATCGATGATTCCCAGAACATCGTATCCTGCCAAACGCTTCACGTGCCTAGCCGTCTCCAGGCAATGCTTCCGCAAATCGCGAGCCCACAGGCAGGAATGACGATAGTAGAGATCGCGGAATTCCCAGATTCCAGCCGCCTTGAGCATCGTTTCGACAGTCGCGAACAATCGATCGCCAATCCTGGTCCCCACATAGCGCTCGCGCAATGAAAAGTCAAGATACGTGCTTAAAATCCCCAATTCATGGGACAGGATCGGCTTGTCATAGACCGCTTGACGCTTGTCCAGCAAACGCCAGTCGCCACCGGACGTGTTGTAGGACAGGTTTCCCCAGGCATACTGGGCCAGTACATCGCTGAACCCGAGCAACTTCTCCAAGCGTACGGGATTGTGACGGAACGGACCGGAGGACAACGGCGTTCCCAAATCCGTCTTCGACCACGTATATTCGATTCCGCGCAACGCCTCCTGGGGGCTAAACAGCCCATCCGGGACGTAGTGTTGCTGCAACTGCCGCATATAATGCAGGAAGCCGAGCAGCCGTTCGTCAAGCAATTCCTCGTTCCCGGCGCAATAGATCACCACGGACGGATGACGCCTGCAGGCCTTCAGGATGTCAATCCATTCCTCCTCGCCAAAGCCATAGGGCGGCTCGACTTGAATCATGATCCCGACCTTGTCCGCAGCAGTCATGTACGCCTCGTTCGGTACGCTCGTGTGAAAACGCAACCAATTGAAGGAATATGACTTGATCGTGCGCAGCATCTTCTCGTAGGTTTCGCAATCCTTCGGGGCATTGCACGTCTCGGGATAATACGCATGCTCGGTTCCGCCACGCAAAAACACGGCTTCCCCATTCAACAGCAAGCGCGTCCCGTCAACGACCATCCGCCTAAATCCAACCAATCGCGAAAACTCACAAGCTCCTGCGTCTTCATACGCGAAGCGAAGACGGTACAACGCAGGATCAGAATCCGACCACAGCCTCAAGTCGCCGCGTGAAAACACAAAGGAGTTCTCGCCGGGAGCCAAGTCGCAACGTCCCGCAAGCTTGATCTCGCCGCTGCACGGGTCGATCAACTCCCATTCGCACGCCATCCCCGCACCTGCAACCTCGACGAAGCAGGTCACCTCGCGGCAATCCGTACTTAATTCAACACGAGCATCCACAATCCTACTCGTGCGATAGCCATGCATCACAACTGAACCGCTGATCCCCCCTGAACGCCCCTTGAACCCGCGGATGATGCAACCCAAGCGGTCGTCGCGCAAATTGCTTACGGCCAACACCAACTCGTTGCGACCAACTTTCAGCATATCGCGATCGATTGAAAACTCGAAGCCGGTCGAATGCCCCAGATGATATCCGGCATAGCGTCCGTTGACGAAGCATGCGCACTCCAGGAACACACCACCGACCTCCAGGGAGCAGGTGCTCTCGCCATCCCAGTCGAAGTTGCGCCGATAGTACACGGTTCCATATACGAACGGCAGAGAACTGTCCGGGGATTCCGTCCCGTACTTGCTGAAATCAATCTCTTCATACTCAGGATTGCGCAGGCAATCGATCTCGTCAAAGGAACTGGGGCTATCTTCCCAATACTCGGGAACATTCATCTTGCCGGTGTAGGACTCACTGTCCGGCAACCAATCCGTCAAAATCGCCTCACGGGAATAGCTGATGTCCCACAAGCCGTTCAAGTCAATGCTCTTCATTTGTCTCCTTGATCACAAGCCAAAAAAGCGGATTGCATTTTCGCGGGCAATCTTCTGGAACACGGTCTCCGATATCAAGCCCCTCTCGCGCCAATCCAGAAGCAAGCCGCGAATGAGATAGGAATGCCGAGGACTGCATGTGTCAGTCCCGAAAAACAAACGATCCTGGAACTCAGTCAAAAACTTCGGTCCATAATCCTCGTTGACGCGAAAAATCGAATAGGCATCAGACAATTCGCCGTACAAGTTGTCAAAGTACCTGAACAGTTTTGGCAATACGCCTTCGCGCTCGATCGGACGGGACGGCGGACGGAAATGCGTCTGCCCGCCACCAGGATAAAATCCCGGCTTCTTGCCACCGGGAGTCTCCAATTCGCCCAACTCGTACCAGAACACAGGACCGTGGCCGATAAACGACAACTTCGGGAAGCGAGCCAACGAATGCTCCAATTGCGGCAGGCCAGCCTCGTCGTACAATCCGAAATCCCCATCCTCCTGATCCGAATTGTCCCACGTCACGGGCAAGCCAACTTGCTCCGCGCACTTGAGCAGATTCTGGACCATCGGATGGCGCATCGGCATCGTCGGCATGATCTCCCCTACTCCCAGGCAACCTCGGTCGCGATAGTGTCCCAGCACTTTCCACAGGGGCGCATCGCAGGAGTTCGTCAAGCAACGGGGATCCACATTGCAGAATGCGCGCAGGCGTCCAGGATGCTGCTCGACCATCTCCAAGATGTCCTCGTTCGCCTGGGGAAAGTAAATCTCGGGATTGACGATCGGCAGCACAAACCCCATCTCGATGTCATTGGCATCGTACAGCGCCAACAATTCCTCCGCCGTGGGAAAACCGCATACAAATGGAGGACGCAAACGATACGCATGCGCATGGATGTCTATGAACATGGCTTCGATTCCTTATTGATTTTTCGGGCAAAAAGAACGCGATTTCAGCCTTCGTCCAGCTTCAGCAGCTTCCTGGCATTCAAGTGGGCAATCTTCTGGAACGCATCTTCGGGCAGCGAGCCGTCTGCACGCAGCTCAAGCAGGAAATCCACCAGCGGCGTCGGGGTATCGGGTGCGCAAATGTCAGTCCCGAACAACAGTCGATCCTGGAATTCATTGAGGAACTTAACCGCATAGCCGCGATCGCGCGTCAACGCATTGCTTCCGCTTCCGGCTGACAAGTCGCCGTACAGGTTCCCGTAGGTACGCATCAACTTCGCAATCCGCCCTTCAGTCACCGGTCCCTTCGGATAGCCAAAACGAGGATCCGAACCTGAACAGGTCCCGATCTCGCACCAGAACGCCTGGGAATGCCCCAGGAACGGCAAGGTCGGGAAACGACGGAGGCACTCCTCCAGACCAGGCAGGCCGGCATCGTCCACCAAGCCGTACGAATACCCCTCGAATGGCGAAATGTGGAACAAAACCGGCAATCCGGCACGCTCCGCGCTGGCAAACAAATTCTGCACCTTCGGATCGAGGAAACGCAAGTTGGCGCAAACCTCGCCGATCCCCTTGCAGCCCTTGTCGCGATAGTGAAGCATAACCTCCAGCAAATTCGTCCTGTAGCTATTTCCGTTCATCCGAGGATCGATGTTGCAGAACGGGATGAAACGCCCCGGATGCTTCCTGGCTATCCGCAACGCCTCTTCGTTGGATTGACAACAAATCGATGTCTCGACATTGACCAACGGCAAGATCACGGCTTTCTCGATTCCCAAGGCATCGTGACGCTTCAGCAAGTACCCCGGGGTCGCAAATGCCGGCTTCCCGAAGCGGGGACAGACAGGTTCCTCAACCAAGTGGGCGTGAATGTCGATGAACATCTCGGCTTCCTCCTATTTGCTATTCGAACTTTTCTGCCAGTCAAGCAGTGCATCAACCTGGCTGACGACCTTTTCCAATGCGACACGATGCCTCTCGAGAACGGCCTTGTCGTATCGCGTAAATCTCGTGATCCTGAATATTGTTCCAATCGTCTTGACGGTCTCAGGCAGCATCGCATCGCAATTGACATCATCCAGGGATTCTTGGCCGAAGGCTCGAACCGTCGGAGTGCCCTGCCTGAAATAATCCAAATCCTTGAAGTAGGGATGCCTGTGAAGCGGCGCATTGGCTCCCGGGTACGCTCCGAATCCCTCTGCGCGAAGCGCGGCGCTAAAGGTGGCGAGGCTCACGCCGCCAAGCTTTGACGAATCGTACCGAGCCAGCGGAAAGTACCACGCTCCCTTCGTCAATCCCGATCCCTCAGGAGGACGATGGCTACGGATGCAAGGGACACTGTCCAATATGTCGCACAACGCATTCATTGCACGATCGACTTCCTGCAAGCGCTCGGGGTAATGCTTCAGCTGAACGCGCCCCAACGCAGAGCACATCTGGTTCATCCGATGCTTGCAACCACCAATCGGTATGCCTGAAAAGGGAACCAACTCGGGAAGGCGCTCGCCTTCCAAGGCATCTGAGTATTTGCTGGCAAAGGTTCGCTCATAATGCCCGTACGCAATGCAGCGTTGGTACAAATCCTCCCGATCCGTCGTAATCATTCCAGCCTCGCCAATCGCAAATCCCTTGGACGACATCATGCTCGCGGCGGCAATGTCGCCCAACGAGCCGCACATCCGGGAACCATACATCGAGCCGTGACCATGGGAATTGTCCTCCAGCAGCCCGATCCCACGGGAAGATGCAAGCGCCCGCAAGCCATCCCAATCTGCCGGATAGCCGGCGTAGTTCACGGCGCAGATCACCTTGGTCTTGGGACTTAGCTTCCTCTCCACGTCCGCCACGTCCAGGCACAAGCTGACCGGATCGATGTCCGCAAACCGAATACTGGCTCCCAGCTGCAACGCGGGAGCGCAGGTCGCCCAATAGGTCAAACTTGGAGAAATCACCTCGTCCCCGGCGCCAACCCCCAACGCCCACAGCGCCTCCGCCAACCCTGCCGTACCGTTGCAGACCCCAAGCGCAAAGCGAACTCCATTGTACGAAGCCCATTCCGACTCGAAGGCGCGGGTGATATCCGTCGCGCTAGCTTTGCCGTCGCAACGGACAACGTCGCTGACGGCTGCGACATCCTCCTCGGTTATGATCGGCCAACGGGTCAATTCCTTGTCCAAAGCCTCAATCACAGGTTTGCCACCACACAATGCAAGACGGTTAGACATCGCTCACACCTCCTGATTTTTTTCCAAGCTTTCTAGTTTCTTGTTACATATCCCAAGCCTTGTTGCCAAGCAAGCCTTCGGCGAAGAATACAGGTTTCGCTCCGTTCTCGGTGCAAATCCTGCAAGCCAAATCCATGCGCTCCCAATGGTCCGGAACATAGTTCTTGTAGTACTTGAACGAATACTGCTCATGCGACGCCAGCTTGTACGTCTCGAAACCGAACGGTTCGGCAAGCGCAAACGTCTTTGCCAGGTTCACGCGAATCTGCTCCTGCGTATTCGCATTGCACAGGCACCGGCTCGTACCATAGAACAAAGCGCCTGTACTGAAATCCATCCAGGCCTTCCTGGCATACAGGTACAGTGCCTCTTCCAGCGTGAGGTAATAACCGATGTCAGTCGGAGCTGTCCAATCATAATCCTTCAGGGACACCATCGGATCGCGTCCGGCGTCGATCTCCGCTTGCCACAGTGCGAAATTGCCTCGGAAGCCCCCCGTGAACACGTTAGCGTACCCCTTGTCAACCAATGCCTTGACGCCTTCGCGGCTCGTAACCGCCCAATGCACGACCACAGGCTCGATAAACGTCTCCGCACCGGCGAAACGAGTAATCTCGCTCTTCAGCAAATCATAGTCGCTCAACAACTTGGTCGGATCCGACGACGTATATGGACGATCGGGGAATTCGCTGTACGCATGGAAGGACAGGCGCAACCAATCGCTGTTGTCAATCCACTCGCCCTTGTACGTATCCGGAAAATCCTTCATCTCGAAGCCGTGATGGTCGTTCCGGTAAAAGCAATTCAATGTAAACTTGGTACCGTAGCGGCGATGGATGTCCTGCAATCCCTTCAGATAAAAATGGTCGAACAAGGAGGAAGGACGATCCTTCGCAATGTCAGTCAGGAAAAACGAATGGTCGTCAATGAAGAAATTATAACGCTTGAACGACGCCTTGTCCCACAGCACCTTGATCTGTTGGCAGGATTCGCCGTATTTGCCATCAATCTCCGCTCGGATCACATTGACCTTCTCAGTCAAGGTCACCTCGCAGGTGAAATCCTCGCCTTGCCTCTTCGCAGCAATTCCATTGACCAACACCTCGCCTGGTTGGGTGCACTTGCCCCGCAACATGATCGTCAAGCCATCTGCCGTCTCCGATCCATGATTGTGATTCAACAACGCCCCATGACGAGGACACTCAATGCGCAACATCGTTCCTGACCTCCTGTGAATCTGTCATTTCGAATGAATGAAGCCGTTCAAAAACTTCAAGAGAAAAAAACAACCTCCCCCGGACACGTATATTCGTGTGCTGGGGGAGGTCGTGTCAAGCCTCTGCGGCTAGACGATCCAGATGCCTTTCAGGCGTTGAATCGGCTGAGGCCGCCTTTTACTTTGCGTGGTAGTGCGTATGAAGCAACTTGTGTGCTTTTTCGCTGTTCGGCTTACCCAAATACTCCTCGTAGATTTTGACAATCGAGGGATTAAGGTGGGATTTGCGGATGGGCAGCCCTTTATCAGCGCGGTAGATGGCGTCCTTACGCGCCTCCAGGATGGCGGTATTGCCATGGTTGTAGGGTTGTCCACCACCGTTGATGCAACCACCGGGGCAGGCCATGACTTCAATGGCGTGATACTGGGTTTCGCCGCGCTGGATGCGCTCGAGCAACTTGCGGACATTGCCCAAACCAGAGGCAACAGCCGCCTTCAGCTCGATGCCGGCAATCGTAACCGTAGCTTCCTTGATGCCTTCGAGACCACGCACGGCGACAAAGTCGATCGGACTGTCCTTGTCGCCCTCGAGCCAACCTGCCACAGTACGAAGGGCAGCCTCAAGAACGCCGCCGGAGGCGCCGAAGATAACGGCGGCACCAGTGGATTCGCCCAGCGGGTTGTCGTATTGCTCATCCGGCAGGCGGTCAAACACGATCCCGGCCTCTTTGATCATCGAGGCCAACTCACGAGTCGAGAGGACATAGTCAACGTCGCGTACACCGTCATTGGCAAATTCAGGACGGGAAGCCTCGTACTTCTTGGCCAGGCAAGGCATGATGGAAACCACAATCAGGTCGCTGGGATCGATGCCGATCTTTTCCGCATAGTAGCTCTTGGCAATCGCGCCAAACATCTGCTGCGGGGACTTGGCCGTCGAAGGCATGTGCAGAAGATCTGGGAACTGATGCTCGAGGAAATTCACCCACCCCGGGCAGCAGCTGGTCAGAAGAGGCAGATTTTCGCCGGACTTGATGCGTTCAAGCAATTCCGTGCTTTCTTCCATGATGGTCAAGTCAGCAGACCAGTCCGTATCGAAAACCTTGGCAAAGCCAATGCGACGCAGAGCGGCAACCAGCTTGCCGGTGCTGATCTCGCCCGCCTGGAAACCGAATTCTTCGCCGATCGCAACGCGAACTGCGGGCGCAGTCTGCACAATGACCGTTTTCTTCGGATTGTTCAGCTGTTCCCAAACTTCATCCTTGTAGCCAATCTCGGTCAGGGCGCCGACTGGGCAGGCCTGCACGCATTGTCCGCAGAAAGTACAAGCAGTATCGGTCAGTTGGGCAAAGTTTTCCGGGGCAACGACAGCATTGAAGCCGCGGTTGACGCCGGAAAGGACGCCGACCGTCTGGACGACGTTGCAGGCCGTTTCACAGCGACGGCACATGATGCACTTGCTCATGTCGCGGCGGATGGCGGCGCCATTTTCATCGACTGGGAATTCGGACTGGGCACCTTCATATTTGATGTGGTGGATATTGAAGGCGCTGGCGAGTCTCTGCAGTTCGCATTCCTGGTTTTTGCTGCAGACCAGGCAATCCTTCGGATGATTCGAGAGCAGCAGCTCGAGCATCGTGCGGCGAGCGCGAATCGCCCGGCTGGTATTGGTGTGAACATCCATGCCCTCGGCAACCGGCGTGCAGCAGGACGGCGCCAGGTTCGGGCGGCCGGTAACTTCAACGACGCAAACACGGCAGGAGCCGCAACGGTGCTCCGTGTTGAAACAATCCCACTTGATGTGGCACAGCGTGGGAATCTTAAGACCCAGGGTTTCGGCGGCTTCCAGAATGGTCGATCCTTCCGGGACAGACACTGGAGTGTTGTTTATTTTCAAGTTTATCATCTTTTTCGGACTCCAAATTGTTGGCTGTATTCAAAAGCTCACTTCTTCTTGCCGGCCAAAAAGCCGACGGCAAGCTCCTCCGATGTTGGAGTTACTTCTTATCGATTGCCTTGAACTTGCACTTCTGCTGGCAAACGCCGCACTTGATGCACTTGTCCTGATCAATCACGTGCTTCGACTTGACCTTCCCCGAGATCGCTCCCGTCGGGCAGTTCTTCGCGCACAATCCGCATCCAATGCAGTTGTCGTTGATCGTAAACTTCAGCAAGGCGGTACAAACGCCGGCGGGACAACGTTTCTCCTTCACGTGAGCTTCATACTCCTCAAAGAAGTTGTCCAATGTGGACAGAACAGGATTCGGCGAGGTCTGTCCCAAGCCGCACAGCGCCGTATCCTTGATCACATTCGACAAGGTCCGCAGTTCCTCCAGAGTTTCTTCAGTGCCCTTGCCGCGGCAAATGTCCGTCAGCATTTCATACAGGCGACGGTTGCCGATACGGCACGGCGTGCACTTGCCGCAGCTTTCGTCGCAGGTGAAATCCAGAAAGAAGCGTGCGATGTTGACCATGCAGTTATCTTCGTCCATCACGATCATTCCACCAGAACCCATCATTGAGCCGATGGACTTCAGCGTCTCGTAATCAATCGGAGTATCCAGGTTCTTGGTGGTGATGCATCCACCGGAGGGACCACCGGTCTGAACAGCCTTGAAGCCACGATTGTTCAAAATCCCGCCGCCAAGACCGAAGATGATGTCGCGCAACGTCGTGCCCATCGGGACTTCGACCAGGCCAACGCAGTTGATCTTGCCAGCCAATGCAAACACCTTCGTGCCAGGTGAACCGGATGTGCCGACCGACTTGAACCAGGCGGCGCCCTTGCGGATGATCGCGGCGACGTTCGCGTAAGTCTCGACGTTGTTCACAACCGTCGGCTTCTTCCACAAGCCTTGAATTGCCGGGAACGGCGGCTTGAACGTCGGCTCGCCGCGCTTGCCTTCGATCGAGTGGATCAGCGCGGTCTCTTCGCCGCAGACAAAGGCGCCTGCGCCATACTTCAGCTCAATGTCGAAATCAAACGAAGTCCCGAAGATTCCCTTGCCCAGGAAGCCCATTTCGCGTGCCTGCTTGATCGCCTTCTGCAAGCGTTCGATCGCCAGCGGATATTCGGCCCGGATGTAGATGATTCCCTTGTCCGCGCCAATCGCATAGGCGCCGATCGCCATCGCTTCCAAAACCGAATGCGGGTCGCCTTCCAACACGGCACGATCCATGAACGCGCCGGGGTCGCCTTCGTCCGCATTGCAGATCATGTACTTCTGCCCCTTGGGCTGCGCTGCGGCAAACTGCCACTTCTTGCCGGTCGGGAAACCGGCGCCGCCGCGACCGCGCAGCATCGCATCCAAAATCTCCTGCGATACGGCCTCGGGAGCCATTGTCTTCAAGACCTTGCCCAACGCCTGGTAGCCGTCATACTTCAGGTAGTCGTCAATCTTCTCGGGATCGATGCGACCGGTGTTGCGCAACGCAATCCTGGCCTGCAGCACGCCATCCTTGTTTTCCTCTTCCTCGGGATAGTACCACGTGCGCTTGACCTTCGTCGCGCCAGCCGCCTCGCCATCAAGGCCGGCTGCCAAAATCGCCGGGATCTGCTCCGGGGTCACATGCCCGTAAATCGCGGAACGACCGGCCTCGTCACGCAACTCAATCGTCGGCTCGCAATAGCACAAGCCCATGCAGCCAACCGAAACCGCCTCGTACTTGCCGGACAATCCCTTGTCCAATTCGGCGCGGATCGCGTCGGCGACCTTTGCACCGCCAGCAGCCAATCCGCAGGTGCCAAGCGACATCAAGATTGATGTCTTGCCACTCGAAACGCCGCACAAGCGGGACTTGTAATCCTTCAATGCTTCCAATGAATTGATTCTCATGCTCGTTCCTCCTCTTTAGTCCTCACAGTCCGCCAAAATCTGGTCAACCATGTCGGGCGTCACATTTCCATATACCCGATTGTTAACCATCACCACAGGTGCCAAACTGCAGGACCCAACACAGCGCAGGGCGCCAAGGAAAAACTTCTGGTCAGCCGTCGTCTCGCCTTCGTCGACCCCCAACTTCGCCTTCAATTCATCGACAATCTTCGCGGCTCCCTTGACAAAGCAAGCCGTACCAAGGCATACGTTGATCTTGTAACGACCGATCGGCTTGTCAGTGAAGTACGAATAAAAACTGATAACCCCGTAAATCTCGCTTCGGGTCAAGCCAAGGCGTTCGGATACAACCTGCTGGACCTCAACGGGCAAATATCCGAAAATGCCCTGGGCACGGTGCAACGTCTCTACCAAAAACCCCCTATTCTTCTCGACGTCCCCTGCAACAAGCGGCAATCCGTCAATGAAAGCCGTCAACTCAGACGTCTTCTCCGGCTCAAGCCGCATAAGCTTGTCCAACGCCTTCTCTTTCGAACACTCACAACAACAGGTCATGATTCCTCCGTCAATACAGTGACTTCGACTCCGCTACACCTATTGCCTTCCAAATAGCTATAAAACTATAATAAAAGGCAACCTTCAATCCCTACTTGACTCAATCATCAGGCCCAATCCCAACAAACATCGCAAGCACCATGCCAAAGGCAAGCCGAGACAATCAAGTTTTTTTGGCGAAATTGAATAAAAGCTCACAATATATCCAAAATTAATGATTGTCAACAAAACAACAGGCTTTTTTAATGGATTTAATAGCAATATATTCCAGAAATGTTTTTTGTTTGTCGCTTGAAGATTTTTTTTGAGAGTGTATTTTTTTACTTATATCCTAATTAAGGAGTTGTAAGGGAGTTGGTTCATTGGTCGTGAAAATCATGGGTCGCGTAAAAGTACAGAATTCACCGACGATTCGCCGAATGCCGTCCTATCTGCACAAGCTGTTGCGGATGAGGATGGAGGGACGGAGTCATGTTTCGACGACTGAGCTTGCCGAGTATATGGGCATCGAGCAGATCGTCGTTCGTAAAGACATCGCGTTGACAGGGATAACGGGCCGTCGCCGGATCGGTTATGAAGTCAATGAGCTGATTACCTATATTAAGGAATACCTGGGCTGGAGCGGACGGATCACCGCGACATTGCTTGGAGCGGGAGCGCTGGGTTCCGCAATCTTGGGTTATGATGAATTCCAAGTCTATGGCCTGTATATCGAGTCGGCTTTTGACAACGATCCGGAGAAAATCGGCCGGGTGATCCGCGGCCGCGAGGTCTATGATATTGCAACGATCGGGCAACGCCTGAGTTATTCGCCGCCGGACATAGCGATCATCTGCGTGCCGACGGCGCAAGCCCAGGAAGTTGCCGACCAAGTGGTCGCCGCCGGCATCAAGTACATCTGGAATTTTTCCAATATTACCCTGAAGGTGCCGAACGGGGTCATCGTTCAGCGCGAAGTGATCGCCGGTGGCCTGGCTACCTTGACCGTGAAAATGAAGAATGACAAGGCCGGCATATACCAGAAGATTGAATAGATATATTTTTTATTCTAAACGATATTTGTGCTGCACCTTGAAACGCCCATGTTGAGCGAAGGACAGAGTTTTTTGATTTGACCGAATTCAGGAAAGGCGCTTGGCAATGATAAGACTTGGAATGTTTTTGCCGCCGGTATCGGATCATCGCTGGAAGCTTGCGGCTCAAGTGGGCATTCACAATGCAGTTTGCCGGATCAATCCCGTTTATGATCTATTTGACCTGAAGTCCATGTCTGCCGCCCAGCAGGGATTCCGGGATGCCGGATTTGAAATTGCGGTCCTGGAAGGTGATCAGTTTGACATGTCCCGAATCAAACTGGGATTGCCGGGACGAGATGAAGACCTTGAAAAATACCAGATGATGCTTCGAAACATGGGGCGCCTCGGCATCCCTGTTCTCTGTTATAATTTCATGGCCGGCATTGGCTGGTTCCGATCCCGGACTGACATTCCGTACCGCGGCGGAGCCATT
This sequence comes from Lentisphaeria bacterium UBA1407, assembly GCA_002305655.1. Classification (GTDB taxonomy): domain Bacteria; phylum Verrucomicrobiota; class Lentisphaeria; order Oligosphaerales; family Oligosphaeraceae; genus UBA1407. The sequence goes on from DBPZ01000131.1 coordinate 46,546, forward strand.
ACGAGCCGCTGGTCTCGTGATGATGTTCCAGAAGAACCCCTGAAATTCTCCCATGAAAAGCTTTGGGATAATTATGCCTATTTCCTGAAAGCCGTGCTTCCGGCAGCCGAAGAAGCCGGAGTGGTCATGTGCCTACATCCCGATGACCCGCCCGTTCCGGAACTGAAAGGCTACCCGAGAATCTTCACTTCGGCTTCCGCATTTCGCCGAATGTTGGACCTGGCGAACAGTCCGAATGCAGGAATCACTTTCTGTGCGGCGACATTTCGTGCAATGGGCGAAGATGACATGGCGCTGATTCGTGAATGGAAAGACAAAATCCATTTTGTTCACCTGCGGGACAACCAGCCAGTGCCCGGGGGATTCATGGAAACGTTCCATGACAACGGACCGACGAATCTGGCGGAACGCATCAAATTGCTGAGCGAGTTGAAAATGGATGTCCTGCTCCGACCAGACCATGCGCCGACCATGTTCGGAGAAAACAATGATGAACCCGGATATGCGGCTTTGGGACGAATTTTTGCCATCGGGTATTTCAAGGGAATTTTGGACTCGATGGAAAAAACCTAAGGCAGTCCGCCCCGCCCAGGCTAGGAACGCCCCAGTTTCGCCGCTTTAGCGGCGACATCCCTTGAGTACGAGCACCCGGGGTGCCCGTACCTAATAGGTTGAACGGCTCCTAAGCATGTTAGATGATATGACACGATCTGCAATGCTTCATCTGGCAAACGTGTGGAGTTGGGGTTATGTTATTATAGAGAGGCCTGGAGTCTGGCGGATGTCCTGGTGGCATTTCTGCCGGAATGGGTGGGCAAGCAAATCAATGTACTTTATACAGAAGGAGGGAAATCATGGGCGTCAAGAGACTTCAAATTTACAAATGCGACAAGTGCGATTCCGTTGTGGAAATTCTTACTGCGGGCGCCGCCCCGTTTTGTTGTGGCGAAGCGATGAAATTGCAGGTGGAGAATACGCAGGATGTTTCCAAGGAGAAGCATGTTCCTGTAGTGGAAGAGATTCCCGGCGGCATGAAAGTCAAGGTCGGATCGGTGGCGCATCCGATGACCGTCGAGCATCATATTGCCTGGATAGAAGTGATCAACGGTGATTATGTCAACCGTTATCATCTCACGCCCGGTGCCCAGCCGGAAGCGGTTTTTAATCTTGCCCCGAAACCTGGCATGATCGTCCGAGAATACTGCAATTTGCATGGACTCTGGGTGACCAAGCTCTAAAAAGAGTGTAGGATTCAGGTAAAAAAAAGCCACCGGGAGCAGTTCTGGATGAAAATCCGCTCCCGGTGGCCATGGAATCCATTATCGGATTCGTGCGAGTCCCTTGTCGATGGCGTCTGTGATGTTTTTAAAGGCAGCCTGATTTTGCAGTTGCTCGAGGGTGTTCATGGCATTGTGGAAACGCGTTCGTTCGACAATCTGATCACCTACGGTTACGCAGATGGTGCCATCTTGGGCCGGTCGTGAAGAGAAAGCGGCATCCATGTCAACCCAAGGAGTGTACTGCTTGCTTTTGACATAGTCGCTGATCATCCCCAGCAGCAGTTGTCCGGGACAGTTTTCCTGCTTGGCGCAAATGGTCACGGTTATCGGCAACCGGTTGCTTTCGGTTCCGCGCATGATCGGCAGTTTTGCGTCAAAGATCTGGCTTCGGTTCCGGTATTCGGTATGCAGCAGGTGATGAGCCTCTTGCGAGCCGGGCTTGCCGCCGATGTGCTCCTCGTAGCAGCGTTGCACCAGCCAGTTGTCCTGGGGCTTCTGCACCTGATGCGCCTTGTCGGTATTGTAAAGGCCCTGCTGACGCTGGACCCGGATGCGGTCGGTTGCCCCCCAGGGCTGGCCGCCACCGGAGATGCAGCCACCAGGACAAGCCATAACCTCAACAAAATGGTAGCTTGCCTTGCCTGCCTTGATGTCTTGAAGCAGCTTTTTCGTATTGGCCAGACCATGTACGACGGCGACTCGGATATCTTTGCCGGCAAGCTGCAGCGAAGCTTCCTTGAGGTGCTTCATGCCGCGAACCTGCTTGAAATCGACTTTCTCAAGCGGCTTTTTGTCGAGCTTTTCGGCAACATAGCGCAGTGCGGCTTCCATGACGCCGCCTGAAGCGCCGAAGATGACGCCGCCGCCCGTCGCGAATCCCATCGGCATATCAAAGGCTTCCGGTTCGAGTTCCAGCAACTGGATGCCCAGGGAGTTGATCATGCTTTGCACTTCACTGGTGGTAATGACGATGTCAACCTCGGGCTTGCCGTCAACACTGAACTTCGGCAATTGCGCCTCGAACTTCTTGGCGGTGCAAGGCATGATCGAGACAACGACCAGGTCTTCGCGACGGCAGCCAAGCTGTTCGGGAAGCACTTTCTTGGCGACAGAACCGAACATCGCCTGGGGAGAACGGCAGCTCGAGACATTCGGCAAAAGCTCAGGAAAGTAAATTTCCACGTACTTCACCCAGGCAGGGCAACAGCTGGTGAACATCGGCAACTCCCCGCCGCCCTGGATACGCTCAAGCAACTCATTGGCCTCTTCGAAAATCGTCATGTCGGCAGTGAAGCTGGTATCGTAGACATGCTTGAAACCCATCAGCTTCAGGGCAGCGACCAGCTTGCCGGCGACATTTTCGCCTGGCTCCGCGCCAAAATACTCTCCAAGGGCGACCCGTACGGCAGGAGCCACTTGAACGACAACAGTCTTATTGCGGTCGTAGAGCGCATCCCAGACCTTGGAACGATCCTGTTTTGGGGTCAGGGCGCCGGTCGGGCAGACAGCTGCGCATTGCCCACAGTTGACGCATTCGACTTCGCCAAGGCTGGCGTCAAAAGCGGGAGCGATCTTGGCATTCGAGCCACGGAAGGCGAAATCAATCGCCCCAATCCCTTGAATTTCCGAGCAGACCCGGACACAATCGCCGCAAAGCACGCACTTATTGGGGTCGCGCACCAAGGATGGCGAGCTGTTATCGATCGGTTCTTCTTTGCGCGGAGCCTTGAAGCGCACGGTTTCCACGCCGAGACGGTTTGCGATTTCCTGCAGTGCGCAGGTTGAGCTGCGAGTGCAAGTTGGGCATTCCCGGTCGTGGTTGGCCAGCAACAGCTCCAGGTTGATCTTGCGCATATTGCGAATTTCCTTGGTATCGGTCTGGATGACCATGCCGGGCGCCGGCAGGGTTGAGCAGGAGGCCATGACCCCCTTGCCCTCGACATCCACCAGGCAAAGACGGCAGGCACCATAGATGCTCAGTTCGGAATGGTAGCAGAATGTCGGTATGTCAATACCGGCTTTTCGGATGACTTCGAGCAGGTTGCGCTCATCGCTAAAGGTCACTTCCCGCCCGTTGACGGTCAACTTTTTAATTGCTGTATCAGCCATGGTATATGTCCCTCTTGTTACTTAGATTCCAGTAATGGCATTAAAACGGCAGGCGGCCTTGCAGGCGCCGCATTTGATGCATTTGTCTGCATCGATGACATGCGCTTCCTTGACTTTTCCGGTGATTGCTCCAACCGGGCATTTGCGGACGCAGGCCGTGCAGCCCTTGCAGAGAGCCGCATCGATTTCAGGACGGGCCAGCGCTTTGCATTCGCCGGTCGGACAGATTTTCCGGTAAACATGCGCTTCATATTCTTCACGGAAATTGTGCAGTGTTGACAGGACTGGATTCGGCGCGGTCTTGCCCAGTCCGCAGAGGGATCCCAGCTGGACGGCCTTGGCGGTCTGCTCGAGAAGTTCGAGGGTGTCTTCATTGGCGCGCCCATTGATGATGTCATCAAGCAAAAACAGCATCTGCTTGGTGCCTTCGCGGCAGGGAACGCATTTGCCGCAGGATTCATTCTGGGTAAACTGCATGAAGAAGCGAGCAATGCTGACCATGCAGGTCTGCTTGTTCATCACCACCAGCCCCCCGGACCCAACCATGGCGCCAGCGCCTTTCAGCGAATCAAAGTCCAAGGGCAAATCAAGCAAATCCGGCGTCAAGCAACCACCTGACGGACCGCCGATCTGAACAGCCTTGAAGTCCACGCCGGTAACATGACCGGCATTGTCGGTGACACCGCCACCGATATTGTAGACGATTTCCCGGAGAGTGGTGCCAAAGGGAACCTCGATCAGGCCGGTGTTGGCGACATGGCCGGTCAATGCAAAAGTCTTTGTGCCAGGTGATTTCTCCGTGCCGACGGAACGGTAGACCTCGACGCCTTTACGCATGATGTAGGGAATCGACGCGAGGGTTTCCACGTTGTTGATGACCGTGGGTTTCCCGTATAGCCCGCGTTCGGCCGGGAACGGCGGCTTCGGGCTGGGCATCCCGCGTTTGCCTTCAATGGAAGCCATCAGCGCAGTTTCTTCGCCGCAGACAAAGGCGCCGGCGCCTTCGACGACCCGAACGTGAAAGTTGAATCCGCTCTGGAACAAATTGTTGCCGAGCAGCCCGCGTTCTTCAGCCGCCTTGATGGCGTTGCGCATGCGTTGAACAGCCAGGGGATACTCAGTACGCACGTAGACGACGCCCTCGTCCGCTCCGACGGCCTTGCCGGCGATCATCATGCCTTCCAGTACGGCGTGGGGGTTGCCTTCCATGACCGAACGATCCATGAAAGCGCCAGGATCCCCTTCGTCTCCATTGCAAATGACGTATTTCTTGTCCCCTTTCGAGGCAAGGGTGAATTTCCATTTCAGTCCGGTCGGGAAGCCGCCGCCACCGCGTCCACGCAGACCGGCATCGATGATCTTCTGGCAGATCTGTTCCGCGCTCATTTCCGTCAGTGCCTTGCGGGCGGCTTTATAGCCCTCGTTGTAGATGTATTCTTCGATGTTATCCGGCTCAATCAGGCAGTTTTTGAGGACGACCCGGTTTTGGCGGGTATAGAAGGTGATTTCATCTTCATGCCGCCGAGGCTTCTTGCTGACCGGATCGACATAGACGAGGCGGTCGATGATTTCGCCGGTTTTCAGGGTGACGTTGACGATTTCCGCGGCGTCTTCAGGTTTGACATGGCAGTAGAAGATGCCTTCGGGTTCGATGCGAAGAATCGGCCCAACCTGGCAGAAGCCCTGGCAACCGCTTTTTGAAAAGTAGGTTTCGCCGCTGTGGTCTTCATGACTCATCAGGTCAATGACCGCTTTTTCGCCGGCTTTTTCCATTTCCGCACAAATGGCGTCACGGACTTTTAATGCCCCGTTGGCGATACAACCTGTACCGCCGCAGATAATGACGCGTCTTTTCAGATCTGCGACCTGCTGCTTGTAGTGAGCCGCTATCTTTTCCAAATCAGGGGTTTTAGCAGGAATGTTAGTCATGATTATTCTTCTCCCTTAGCATTTTTTTCCTCAGCGATAATCTTATCGAGGATATCGTCAATCATAGCCGGAGTGACCTGGCCATAGACTTCCTCGTCGATGACAACGACCGGTGCGAGTCCGCAGGCGCCCAGGCAGCTGACCATCTCAAGGGTGAAAAGCAGGTCGTCGGTGGTGCGCTTGTCGTCATTGAGCCCGAGGCGCTTGTAGATGTGCTGCTGGATGCCCGTCGATTTCTTGACATGGCAAGCTGTTCCGTCACAGATGCGGATGATATGCTTCCCTTTCGGCTCGAGCGAAAAGTGCGCATAGAATGTGGCTACGCCATAGACATGGGCAACCGGCACATCAAGCGAAGTGGCAAGATAGCTAATCACATCTCGCGACAGGTACTTGTATACCTCCTGAGTTTCCTGAAGAATGGGAATCAGCCTCCCGGGATCATACTCGTTCTTTTCCAGAATGGCGTTGACGGCAGCCAAATGCTGTACCATAGCCTTCGTTTTTTCAACACTTTCCTGCATGCATTTCCTCCAATGGTGTTAATGGAAACAACGGCGCAAAAAACTTGCCCAGCCGTCAGACGTACTTGATATCAACCTTTTTCAAAAATTTGTTTCTTAGGATGCCGGCAATGCGCTGCACGATATTGCGACGCAATTCCAGTTCCTGGGGCAGGTTCGGATCCTGATGCGCTTCATTGATGCGTGTGCCCACAAGAAAGTAGATCAGGTCATTGCGGCGCATCATTTCAGCCAGGATGCCGGCCGGATTGCGGGGCATGAACGTATCGGCTTTTTCAAGGTACCCCGCCGCCTTGGTCAGCGTGAAAATGCCTTCCGTAACCAGGTCGATGCCCGGCATCGTGGACATCGGCGGCATGTCCGAGGAGATGCTGCCCAAGTCCATTTTCAGCTCCCGGTCCAACTCCCGGGCGATAATTTCGGCCGAGGTACCGCCGCATACCGCTTTCTCGCCATCAAAGGTATCGATAAGCTTGGCGCACTCGGCATCATGCTGGCGATCATACGGGGGACCGGTGAAGATGAGCATCTTTCTCGGATGGCGGAAGTAGAGGGATGCGCAAGTCATGTCGTCCTTGTTGATGCGCTGGGGTTCTTTGCCGCGAGCTTCCTTGATGATGGCGTTGCAGAGTTCATGAGAGGAGATCGACGGGGTGTTGCCGAGGATTTCGCCGATGAAGGAGGCGCAGCCGGATTCGCGCCAGCCCAGCGGCCATTCGGTTGTTCCCATGGCCGCCTGGCTGATGCCATCGGAGAAGAAGACAATGCGGTCTTCGCACTGCGCCGAAAAATGGTAGATTTTCATCTTCCGGTCGTTCCAGCGCTCGGATTCAAGCCGTTCAAAGGGGATTTTGATTTGTTCGCCCTGACGGAACAGCAGAAACGGGGGATTGCCCATTTCGACGATGCGGATCGAAAAGTCCGTCCAGGCATTCAAGATGGTAAACGTGGCGTAGCTGATTTTCCGAACCTGGCAGATGGGCAAGGCGCTCATCATGATTTCAGCAGCATGTAAAATGCTATAGTTGGGCTGGGCGGCGAACTTCATCGCCATCGTGGCAGTCATCGAAGCGAGAATGTTGGCCTTGACACCGCTGCCCAAGCCGTCGGAAAGAACTGCTACAACACGCCCGTCGCTATCGCTCTTTTCAAAACGGAAGGCATCCCCGCAGATGCTTTCACCATGCTTGTTGCATTGGCTATAGGCCAGGTCGAGAAAAAGAGGATGTTCGGTGTTGGTGTTCATAAGGACTCTGTTTTTACTTCAGAACATACGGAATTTGCGGAATTTTTTGCCGCGGCTTATTTTTCGGCGTAGTTTTCCGCGATGGATCGCAGGAGGATTTCTGTTTCGGCCATGTGCTCTCCAAGCTTGCAGGCGATATCCTGAACAGTCGCCAAATTCTTCTCGATGACCTTGCGGGCCTGGTCGGCAATTTGCTCACGGGTGAACTCGGTTTGCGTGACATCAAAGAGGATGGCGCCGACAACTTGGCCGGGTTCAATGTTGAAGATGATGATGTTGAGCAGTTTCTTGTCGAGCTTCAAGGCGCCTCTGGAGAGTTCCTTGCCGGTATTGATCACTTCTTTGAAGAGGTCGGCGAAGGGGATCAGGGTTTCGAGGTAGGCATTGGGCATGCCTGGTGATATCTCATAGATTTCCAGTGCGCTTTCGCCGCAGAGTTCGGCAAAGCGGCGGTTGCATTCGATCAGTTGCAAGTTTTTGTTGACGATGACCACGGCAGCCGGGATGCAACGCAAGATCGCATTGGATTTTTTCTGGGCCAGGTTTCGCAGGTAGGATACACACATGCTGGGTTCGGCTTTGCCGGCCAGAAGCGCCTTGGCAAAATTCTGGCAGGTATCGTATCCACATCCCCCGCAGTTCAGTTCATCCTCTTGTGTTGCCTTGCCAATCAGGAGCAAGGCCTGCTTGATGTCACGGATGGAAACTTCAGAATCCTGGACCGGTGCGGTGTCGTACTTTTCCGTGATCTCCGCAACACTGCGTGGCTTCCTATCCCTTTGGAAATCAGTATTGCGGATGATGCGCAGGCGTTCGAGCAGCCCCGGGGAACAATGTTCGGTTCCAGGTCCATGCACGCAACCACCGATGCAAGAAAGCGCCTCCAGAAAAACCGGCTCGCGGATATCGTCAGGATGAAGTCCCTGAAGAGCCTGCCGCAACGCCTCGATGCCGGAAACCACTGTGTAGTTGATGTGGTCGCATCCAGGTTGCACCCGCAACGTTTCATTCATGCCGCCCTCAATCGGATAAATGGCGCCGTCCTTGGAATCTTCCGGGACAAAGCGGTCTTCTTCCGTGGGCTGCAACTGCCATGGATCGATCTTCAATTCCTTGAGCCATTGCCTGAGCATCGGGAACAAAATGGCCGAGGAAATCAAATCGGGACGACGATCCGCCTCGTTCTTCTTGGCAATGCAGGGACCAATGAAAACAACCTTGATGTTCTCGCCGAATACTTTGCGCAACATGAGAGCATGGCTCAAAGCAGGGGAAAGCACCGGGGTAATCGAAGGAACAAACTCTGGGAGGTACTTGCGAACGAAATCGACAACCACAGGACAGGCCGAGGAAATCATCAATCCTTTCTTCATGCCGCGCAATTCCTCGGCGAGGTTGTCGGAGACGATTTGCGCACCCAGCGCCGTCTCGCTGACGCCTGCGAAGCCGAGTTTCCGCAAGGCGGCGATAAGCTTGGGCGCCGGCAACCCCTTGAACTCGCTGCCCCAGGAAGGCGCGAGGGACACATAGACCGGATCGGGTCCCTGCAGCAGATCCAGCACGACACTCAGATCGTTGCGGATTTTCTTCGCCTCGACTGGGCAGACCTCAACGCATTTGCCACAGGCAACGCACAACTCCGGAATCACCGAAGCATGCCCGGAAACGACCTTGATTGCTTTTACCGGACAGTGCCGGACGCATTTGAAGCAATCCTGGCACTCCGCATCCGCTGTATAAATGGGGTATTTGAGATTCATTTTTTACATAAATGGCATGAAATGGGTTGAAAGTAGCGACACCTGCGAAATAGGAGCATGAACTCTTGACTTACGACAGAAATTTTTCGTCCAGGAGCTTCAGCAGCTTTTCCTTGCTGACGCCGTTGTAGAGGACGCCATCGATGCTGATATTGGGTCCTTCCGCGCACTGCTTTGCGCAGCATCGCCCGGACAGCTCAATACGGTCGCCAAGCTGATGTTCCTCGATGTAGTCCTCAATCAATCGCAAATTGTCTTCGTTGCCGCGGGCAAAACAGGAACTGCCCATACAAATCATGATTTTCTGCTTTTGCGTCATTTCGCTCTCCATTGGGAAGCGGCCGCACCGGGACCTTTGCCGGTGCAGCCGTCATTACCTCTCATGTTTCATTTCCCATAGTATGCCTTCAGGTAGAGGTCCTTGATCTCGCTGATCAGGGGATAACGTGGATTGGCGCCGGTGCACTGATCGTCAAAGGCCTTTTCCGAGAGCATATCGACCTTGGCAAGAAAGTCCTTTTCAGGAATACCGTATTCTTTGATCGTGGCTGGAATTTCCAGGGTCTTCTTCAGTTTTTCAATTTCGCTGATCAGGGCCGCCGCCTTGGCCTCGGGAGTCATGTCGGGGGTGGTCATCTGCAGGAAATCAGCGAGCATAGCATAGCGCTCCTTGGCCTCCGGGCAATGATATTGCGAGAAGGTTCCTTGGCGCGTCGGCTTGCTGGTGCCGTTGTAGAAGATGACCGGGCCGATCAGCAGGGCGTTGGCGATGCCGTGAGGAATGTGGAACTCCGCGCCAAGCTTGTGGGCCATCGAGTGGCAAAGTCCCAGGAAGGCGTTGGCAAAGGCCATGCCCGCAATCGTCGAGGCATGGTGCATTTTCTCGCGTGCCTTCTCATTGTCCGGCTGCTGGTAGGCAATCGGCAGATACTTGAAGACAAGCCTGGTGGCTTCGCAGGCCAGGGCATTGGTATATTCGCTGGCCAGGATCGAGACGCGGGCCTCAATCGCGTGGACAAGCACATCGATGCCGCTGGATGCCGTCAGCTTCTTGGGCATGTTCATCACCAGCTTGGTGTCGATGATCGCCATGTCGGGAGTCAGCTCATAGTCGGCCAAGGGATACTTGTTGCCGGTCTTCTCGTCGGTAATCACGGCAAACGGGGTGACTTCCGAACCGGTTCCTGAGGTGGTGGGAATGGCGACCATCGTCGCCTTCGTGCCCAGTTTTGGGAACTTGTAGACGCGTTTTCGGATATCCATGAAGCGCATGGCGATATCGTCAAAATGGACTTCGGGATGCTCGTAGAGCAACCACATGATCTTGGCCGCATCCATCGGAGAGCCGCCGCCGAAGGCGATGATCGTGTCAGGCTTGAAGGCGTTCATGCGCTCGACGCCCTTGTAGGCCGCCTCCAGCGTGGGATCGGGTTCGACGTCGCTGAAGATCTCAAACTTGATGTTCATCTCCTCAAGGCAGTCCACCAGGTCGCCGTGCAAGCCGGTGTTGTACAGGTAGCGGTCAGTGACGATAAAGGCGCGCTTGCGTCCGTCCTCTCCCAGGTCATGCAGGGCTTCTTGGAGGCATCCGTACTTGAAGTAGATCTTGTCAGGCACACGGAACCATAGCATGTTTTCTCTCCTCGCGGCAATTGTCTTGATGTTCAACAAGTGTTTCGGAGCGACGTTCTGGCTGACCGAGTTGCCACCCCAGGTGCCGCAACCCAGGGTAAGCGAAGGATCGAGCTTGAAGTTGAAGACGTCGCCAATGGCACCCTGGCTGGCAGGCATGTTGATCAACGTACGGCAAGTCTTCATTTCTTCGCCGAAACGACTGATGTTTTCCTTGTTGCGAGGATCGGTATAGAGTACGCTGGTATGACCGATGCCGCCAAAGTCCAACAGCTTCTGAGCCAACACCAAGCCCTCGGAAAAATCCTTCACCTTGTACATCGCCAGGACCGGCGAGAGCTTTTCAACGCTGAGGGGATATTCCTTGCCAACGCCCTTGGTCTCGCCAATCAATACCTTCGTATACTCCGGAACCTTCAAACCGGCCATCGAGGCGATCTTGACGGCGGTCTGACCAACAATACCGGCATTGAGCTTGCCATCGACAACGATGATCGACGCGACCTTGGCAGCCTCCTCGGCATTGAGCAGATACGCGCCGCGCTTGGCAAATTCAGCCTTGACTTCCTTGTAGATCTTGTCGACGACAATCACGGACTGCTCGGAAGCGCAAATCATGCCGTTGTCGAAGGTCTTGCTTTGAATGACGGAACTGACAGCCAACTGGATGTCGCAGGTCTCATCCATCAAGGCAGGAGTATTGCCGGGACCGACGCCGACCGCAGGAATGCCGCTCGAATAGGCCGCCTTGACCATGCCGGGTCCGCCGGTGGCCAGAATCATGTTGATCGACGGATGCCCCATCAGATGCTGGCTGCGGGGAACGCTCGGCTCCTCGATCCAGGAAATGATGTCCTCAGGAGCACCTGCCTCGATCGCCGCATCCAAAACAATCTTTGCCGCCGCAATCGTGCTCTTCTTGGCACGAGGATGCGGGCTGAAGATGATGCCGTTGCGGGTCTTCAGGGCCAGCAGGGACTTGAAGATCGCGGTCGAAGTCGGATTGGTCGTCGGAACAATGCCGGCAATCAAACCGACCGGCTCCGCAATCTTGATAATGCCGAAGGCATCGTCAAACTCAATCTGCCCGCAGGTCTTCTCGTTCTTGTATTTGTTGTATACATACTCCGCCGCAAAGTGATTCTTGATCACCTTGTCCTCGACAAGCCCCATTCCGGTCTCCTCAACCGCAAGCTTCGCCAACGGGATCCGAGCCTCGTTCGCAGCCAAGGCGGCTGCACGGAAAATCTTGTCGACAGCCTCCTGGCTGTATTCCGCATAACGACCCTGGGCAGCCTGAACCTTCAATATCAATGCGTCCAATGCCGCAAGATCGTTGTCCACAACACGATCCGATTCAACAACCTTCTGCTTGTCAGCCATAAAACAATGCCTCCAATTTATAAAATAATAATAGACCTGATTAGTTATATTTATATTGATATTTTCTTATCAATTGATGTATAAGATATTCCACAAAACGGAAAAATCAAGTCATATAAATAAAAAAATATACTTTTTTATTATATAGCTCCAATTCCACTCCCGCCAAACACATAAAACCCAATATCAACGTCCCATAGTCCCAGTCACATATCCCAGTCCCATAGGTCACATTCGTCTCATAGGTCTCATTCGTCCCAGTCCCAATTGCAGTCCCCACGCCAAAGACGTTTTTGCCTTGATTGCGAGTTGTTTGTGTGATGGAACCTGGAATATCCCGCGAGCGCTAGTTGATTTTCACTTTATCCAAATTAAATTCAGGATTGCTTTTTTCTTCATCTAACTTAGGAACGACCATGACAGATCCAGAAGACAAATTCAAGGACGAGAAGCCCCCGCTTTCCTTCGTCACTCATTTCCAGGGTTCCCTCGCCAGGCGCCTGACGCCCAGGATCATCATCTACCCCTTGGTCATTTTAATGACGGTTTACTTCTTGAACAAGTACCAGAAAGCCATCAAGACCGAGACGAAAGCCAAGCCGAAAGCGACCGAGGTCAACCACATCAAGCCGGGCGAAACACCAACTCCCGAATTGGCGTCCCAGTCGGGGGAAATCAAGCCCTACCTGCTGGTCATCACGAAAGGCGAGTTGGAAGGCCAAACCTGGCTCCGGGAAATCAAGGACGAAAAAAAGGATCTGTGCAACTTCGTGGTGATAGATGTCAGCCAGGACCAGGGAGCCATGGAGTTCTTCAAGCTTGAATCGACGCCGGCCGCAATCCTCAGGCTGGGCAGCTTCGAACTCGGACGAATCACCGAAAACCTCAGTCGGGATTCTCTTGACAAGCTCCTTCAGGAAAAACTCAAGCAAGACTGAGGACCGACTACGCACCAGCCAGTCCAGCCAAGCCTGCTACTCGATATTCAGGCTTAGCTTTTTCTTGCTTGCACAGGCCTTCTCGCCCTTGTCCGTCAGCTCCAGGCAAGGATATTCCCCTTTGGTCAGCGTGACATAACCGCATGACCTCAAGGACGTGATCAGCCGCTTGCACGCGGTCCTGCTCAATTGCTTGAACGCACCGTGAAAGGGATTGCTCATCAGATCCTCATGGTCGTCATCCTCGCCGCGCAGCATGCCGACAAACCGGTTGATGCCGAAACGCCCATCGATCATGCTCAAGGCGCAAAGAAAGCCCTTCGCATCCCTCGCCTCGGACACAGTCGCCGGCCGACCGACATTCGCCTTGCTGAGCTTCTTGGCAATCTTGCCAGCCCCCTTGCCGCCGCTAGCACAAGAGTCGCAAAAACCGCATTTCCAATCCCCAATATTCTCGCCAAAATACCCGATGATATAAGCCTGCCGGCACCGGCCCGTCCGTACATAGCTCTGAACGTCATAGAAGCGACGGTAGTCCAGGTCGCGCTTCTTTGTCAGCGACGCCACGTCCAATTCGGGCTTTTCGCACATCCCCTTATCAGTCAACCTCAGCACGCCTTCCGCTTCGCCGGTCGTCCAGTTCAGCACTTTGCCATTCAAGGCTTCCAGGACGCGTTCCACCTGGTCGACCCGCAATCCAGTAATGTAGCTCATCTCAAGCGTCCCACCCTGGAACTGCTTCGAACCTCGACGCTCCAGCTCCTGACACATCCGATACGTAAACAAGGATCGTTGCGTGGCTTGGCTCTCATTCTTCGCCATCAACGCCCCCAGGGGTTCCACAAAGCCCAGCTCGCCAACCAAGTCCCCGCCGCCATGCTCGCGGACTAGCAACCCCTGCCGCTCAAGCAACTTCGCAGCGGACATCAACTGGGAGTCGCCACGAACCAGGCCGCCAAGCTCGCCAAGAAGCAAGTCAGGAATGAACGACACTATGCCATCAGGACGAGCCCGCCGATACAGGCACTTGTGCAAGGCAAGGAGCAACTCAACAGGCGGATTGTTCATCTCAAGCAGGAACTCCTGGATCCGATGGTCGGGATAGTAGTCCAGCAGGCAGCATTCCGAAGGCTTCCCGTCGCGCCCTGCTCGCCCCGCCTCCTGGTAGTACGCCTCCAGGCTTCCGGGAAGATTGTAGTGAAGGACGAAGCGTATGTCGGGACGGTCAATGCCCATGCCAAACGCATTGGTCGCGACAAGGACGGGGCATTTGTCCTGGATGAAATAATCCTGGGCGGATTTCCGTTCGACATCGCGCATTCCCGCGTGGTACATCCGCAACTTGTAGTTTTTCGACAATTCCTCAGCCGCCTTCCTGGTTGACACGTAGATGATCGCCGGCTCCTTCATCGCCAGCAAGCGTTCCACGGCAAGTGACTTGTCTCGCTTTTCAAAGCAATCCCTTACTGAAAATCCCAGGTTCGGCCGCTTGAATCCAGTGACAAGATCAACCATTTTCAGTCGTCGAAGCTGCTCACGGATATCGTCCCGAACGTATGGAGTTGCGGTCGCCGTAAACGCGCAGACCTGCATTTTCTCCAGCTCAGGGAACATGCCCCACATCCGCTGGTAATCGGGACGGAAATCATGTCCCCACTGGCTGACGCAATGCGCCTCGTCAACAACGACCAGATTCGGCGGGTGCATCGCAAGGTACGAACGGAACCCATCGATCCGAAAACGCTCGGGGGCGACGTAGAGGAACTTCAGCCGACCATTCCTTGCGTCGCGCAACGCCTGATTCTGCGCTTCACGGGGAATGCTGCTGTTGATGCTCGCAGCGGGAATGCCGCGTGCCACCAGGGAATCGACCTGATCCTTCATCAGCGAAATCAACGGCGAAATCACAAGCCCGTAGCCCTCTCGCATCATCACAGGAAACTGGTAGCACAACGACTTCCCGGCGCCAGTCGGCATCACGACGCACAATTCCTCGCCAGACAGAATCCGCTCTACGACCTCGGCCTGCCCTTCAAGAAATTCTTCGTGTCCAAAATATTGCCGCAAGCTTGAAAGCACCAGTCACTCCTTGCGCCAAGGCATCAGGAACAGCCCAAATCAAGCCGTGAAGAGAGCCTTTACGAACGATTCCTGGTCAAAGGGCTGCAAATCGTCAACTTGCTCACCCAAACCGACAAAACGTACGGGATATCCAAGCTCGCGCTTGATCGCGACCACGACCCCGCCCTTCCCAGTCCCGTCCAACTTCGTCAAGATCAAACCCGTGATCGGAAACAATTTCCCAAATTCACGCGCCTGAACCAATGCATTGGTCCCGATCGACGAATCAACCGTCAACCAAATCTCATGCGGTGCATCGGGCTTCGCCTTGCCGATGATCCGCTGGACCTTCGACAATTCGTCCATCAGGTCGCGACGGGTATGCTGCCGCCCCGCAGTATCGATGATCACATAATCGATTCCTTTCTGGCTCCCGCTGGTCACCGCATCGAACGCCACCGCCGCCGCATCGCCGCCTTGACGACCGCCAACGACGGGCACACCCAAGCGCTCGCCCCATATCTTCAACTGCTCGACGCCTGCCGCACGGAACGTGTCCCCCGCGCCCAGAAGAACAGTCTTGCCCTGCTTCATCAGGTAATGAGCCAACTTCGCGCAGGTCGTCGTCTTCCCGCTTCCATTGACTCCGACCATCATGATCACCGTCGGTCCTTCCTCCGCGACGGTCATCGGCGTGTCGGAATCCGTTGCCAGCAAGGACAACACGGTTTCCTGCGCAACGGCCATGATGTCCTCTCCTGTCTTGATCTCGCCGCGCTCGTAGCGGTCTTTCACTTCCGCGACAAGTTGCCCGCTGATCACAACGCCAAGATCGGTTCCGATCAAGGCCGCCTCCAACGCCTCATACGATTC
This sequence comes from Lentisphaeria bacterium UBA1407, assembly GCA_002305655.1. Taxonomy (GTDB): domain Bacteria; phylum Verrucomicrobiota; class Lentisphaeria; order Oligosphaerales; family Oligosphaeraceae; genus UBA1407. The sequence continues at coordinate 62,281 of DBPZ01000131.1, forward strand.
CGCATTCCACGTCGTTTCACCACCAAATATCCCCTTGACCTTGCGGACAAGGGACGTGGTCGTCTTCTGCAAACCACGCTTGAAAAACTCAAATACAGATGCCATGCCTATTTCCTCAGTATCATTTTTGGTTTGTCCAAAAAGGAAAATTTAAGCCATTTGGGCAATTTTTTCAAATCTATCCTTCGCTGAAACGACAAAGATCAACAATTGACTGCATTTTGACGCACGACAAGCAAGACCTAATGCTGAATGCTGAATGCTGAATTATG
>DBPZ01000022.1 GCA_002305655.1 Lentisphaeria bacterium UBA1407
CCAGTTTCAACTGCTTTTTTTAGGTTTATGATTTAGCTGATTTTCAATCGAACCCCCTACCCCCCATATTCGACGAAATTATGAACAAAGCCCATGTTTCATTGCGTGTCACGCCATCGATCTGGCTTGAAGATGACGAGTTCGATCAACTGTGCATTTCGCTCAAGAAAAATCGTGGCGGATTTGATGACATTGCCTTCTTTTCAAGCCTTGTGCATACGCCTTTGACCCTGGAGGTGTTGGAAACTTGCAACAAACTCCTGGCAAAACGCTACGAGCAAGTTCGGGAATTGGGATTCAAGCCAGGAATCAACTTGCTTTCCACGATGGGACATCACGAGGAAGATATCCCGCATACCCTGCATGATGGATTCACAAACTTCACCGACATCAACGGAACAATCGCACGTGGCGTCTTCTGCCCTAATGATCCAAAGTTCAAAAACAATTTCCTCATACCCATGTTTACCATGCTCGCCAAGGCAAAGCCGGATTTCATTTGGCTTGACGACGACATTCGCTGGTCGGGGCACCATCCCGCAGGACGAGGCTGCTTCTGCGAACATTGCCTCGCTCAATTCAATCAAAAGTTCGGCGGGAATTTCACTCGCGAACAACTCAAGAAAGCCGTCGATACAGGAACCATCGAGGAACGACTGAAAGTCCGAAAGCAAATCCTCGCCAACAACGGATGCTCCCTATGCAACCTCTTCCGACTCGCCGCAACAACGATCCATGACATCGATCCAAACATCGAAATGGGCGCAATGGACGCAGGGATGAGACTTGGCGACAGCGCTGACTACGCCGACCAGGTCGAGGCACTTTCGGCAGGCTCGGATTTGCCCGTCCGCTGGCGTCCTGGCGGCGGCGCCTACACGGAAGACCACATGAAGGCATTTTCGGACAAGGCAATGTCGATTGGCTGCGAAGCCGTCTGGTTGCCTGATTCCGTCACCAACATCCAGTCCGAAGTCGAATCCTTCAACTACCAACGCCTGCGCAAATCAGAGCACACAACATGCCTGGAAGCCTGCATGTACCTGGGCGCCGGACTCACCGGAACAGCATGGAACATTTTGGCAAGCGAGGCGGATAAAGTCCAGGTTTACCATTCGCTTTTGGCTGCCGTGGCAGAAGTCCGTCCCTTCATGGATCTGCTTGTCTCTACCAACAAGCGTATCCGTCCCGCAGGAATCTATGGCGGCTGGAACCACGCTTGGAGCGCAACCACTGGGCTTCCGGACGGCAATTGGGTCGGCGGAAGCTGGACACTGGGCAGGATGCCGCACTTCCAAGATGTCTTTACCGCAGGACTGCCTCCGGCATTCAGGCTTAAGGACGCCTCGATGACCATACTCGTCGATAACGGCGCCTGGGCTTTTTCCGACGATGAAATCAAGGCGATCCTTTCCCAAGGACTCTACTGCGATGCGCGAACCCTGCAAATCCTCAACGAACGTGGATTCGCCAAATACACGGGTTTTGTGACGAGCAAGGTCGTTGACGAAGATGGACGCGAATTTTTCCTCGATCATCCCTTCAACCAGGGATTCACAGGAGCCATTCGCGATTGCCGCCAATCTTTCCCCTGGGGACACGAAACCGCATTCGAGCTTGTCCCGCAAGATGAAAAATGCCAAAAGCTAACATCGCTTGTCAACTTCCAAAAGGAAACCTTGCTCGATTGCATCATGGGAACCTTCGAAAACGAACTGGGCGGAAGAATCGCGATCTCAGGATACTATCCGCTACGCGACTCGCTTTACTTCAGCAAACTCACACAGTTAAAACGACTGTTCAACTACCTGAGCGACTACAAGCTGCCAGCCTACGTCGAAAGCTATCATCGACTCACCATCTGGGCACGAGACAACGGCGTGGTAACCCTGGTCAACGCATCAATGGACGACTGCGAAAACGGGCGCCTGACCATCAAGACCACAAGCACAAGCGCCACATTCGCGACCATGGACATGCAAACGAAAACCATCAAGGGCACCCCGGCGCCAAATGGCTACGTCAACTTCGACTTGCCAACCATCAAACCTTGGCATATCGCCTTGATCAATCCGAACTGATCGACAAGGCGCAACGATTCTATACTGGTTTTCAATCCTCGAAGGTGACTTCCATCACGTCCGCGCCTCGTCCTGGCACGCGCAATCGAATGCCGTTCGGAATGCGCTGCTGCGGATACCCCAATGGCTTCGTGAAGATCTCGATCGACTTGACCTTTCGAGGGAAATGAATCGTCGGAAGCGCGTAGTAGTACGCCTCGTTTTCCACGCTGCACCATGCCTTTCCATTTTTCAGCATGACGGTGTGGACCATGCAATCGCCGTGTCCTCCTGTCAGGGTCGTCACCTCGCTGGCTTCCACAAGTCGCTTGGCGCAAGCCTTGATGAAGCCTTCAGCCTCAGGCGCAAACCGCAATGGGTGGGTCCAGATTCCTCCGACGGGTTCAGGCAGCACATGCGCGTTCTCAGGCCAAGGCTCATCGCTGGTCAGGGTCGTTTTTTCGCCTTCCCAACCTTCCAACCAGAAGCCTGTTTCGCCTGCCTCCGACACGGATGCAATCTGTGCAGACAAGGACTCGCCCAGGCATCCCAAGTACGCAATCCTGCCCTTTTTATAGTTGCCCAGCATCGTCCGTTCGGCTTTTGGCATCAAGGCCGGATTGATCACCAGCAAATCGCCGGTCAGATAATCCAGTTCCTCGATCCGTGCAATCTTTCGCACTGGGGCGCCTTGCGACAGCAGTTCTCCCAAGTAGCGAGCCGTATGTTTCCGGCGCTTCTCCAGCAAGGCGTCGAGTTCGTTTTCCATGCGTTGATCGGACCAGATGACGGTAAATCCAGGAACCTCGGCTGGTTCGTCGATGTATGCATTGTCCCAAGCGGAACGCACCAGCGACCACTCGTCTTTCGTCAATCCATCGGACAAGCAAAACCAAGGACCGCTGGTGACAGGAACCAAGCCACGCTTGCCAACAAGGAAGCTCCCCAAGTTGGCGCAGGCGGCGCGTTGCATTGCCTGGGGCACGTGATGCAACACGTCCCATTGCTCAAGGGTATCGCGAATCATGAACAGAGGCGTCATCCGGGTATCGGGCATCGCCGCCTTGTTGCACATCAGGTTCGCCAGAAACTCGTGATGCACAAATCGCCTGTGTTCATAGCCCATGTGGTAGCCATTGTCGTCCTCGCCCAAAATCGCCAAGTCACTGGAAACATCCTCCACGACGAAAGTATCTATTCCAGCTGCCGCAAATGCCTTGTAATCTGTACCATAGCGATAACGCGCCTCCAGCGGATCCTTCGTCCAGGCACTGTTGACGCTAGCCTCGATGCCATGAGACTGCAAATGCTCAATCACGCTCACGACGAAATGCTGCCACCTCTTCGTCATGTGCCTCATCCACTGCTTTCGCCAATTCGCGTAAATCCAGGTCGCCCTCGCCTCGAATTCCGCTGGCGTGCTACACGTGCGCTTGAGCTGTCCTGGCAGAACCAGCTTTTCGTCATCGAGGAATCGGCCGACGATATCGTCGCTCCAGTCCCCGTTTTCCAACGCCATTCTCGGGCTTGAGATTCCGTCTGCGACCTGTATTCCATCAAGTCCATAGTCCCGAACGAATTGCAGCAACTTCGGGCGCAGGAAATCGAGGTACTCTGTTCCGTCCGCGAATCTCTTGAGCATGTAGATGAACTGCCTTGGCGAACCATTCTTTTCCACGTGCTTCAATTCTGGGTGCAGATCCGTAAACAGGCGTGGCAAACCCTCTCGGTTTGAGGGGTTTTCCAAGTCGAACATGCTTGCAAATGCCTCGATGCCATGCCGGTGCAGGACATCGACCAGTCCCTTCAGCTGGTAGTTTGTCCAGTCCTGCCTCATCCTGTCATCATTGGCCGCATGGCTTGAGTACGAGCATGCGTATGTAGGCAGCAGGTACTCCTTGTCCATCCCGCGATGCGTGTTCACCAGGTCGATGCTGGTCAAATGGAACGAGATGCGATCGGGAACGAATCCGCACTTGTCAAGAAAGTCCTGGACTCCATAGTCTTCTGCCGTATTGTCGAACCCAATCAATTCAATCCAACAGGTATTTTCAAAACCTGGCTTCTTCGAACCGAAATAATGTCCATGCCTTCCGTAAACTGCCATGTCAACCTCTTTCTTTTACCCAAAACGCATAAACTTGCAGGTGAAAATTCAATGACTGCCACTAATATACGACTATTTCAACAATATGGGTACGGAAGCCAGAGTTTTTCTTTTTTCCCTCGCAACCGTTCCATGTCGTGACGAATATTGCTGGCAAGAGGATTACTTTCCGATAAAGAAAAATGCCGATTTTTTCACACTTTCGTACCTAAAAGCCATGTGACATGCCCTTTGGTAGCTGATGCTGGAATTAGCCCCAACGGGGCAAGACATACCAAGCCCAGGGCAAGCGATCCGCAGGATCGCGCCGCCCTGGGTGGACATGAAAAAGAATTTGGAGCCCTGACAGGGCGAGACATAAGCCTGAACGATGCGGCCTTTACTGCTGTTTTCCCGGACAAATTTCCAACCGATTTTTCATCGATTTCGTACTCAAAAACCATGTGACATGCCCTTTGGACTCAACATACGGCGAAAATGCTGTCGAAGCGAGCAACTTCCTCCGAGCTTAGTTGTTTTCCAGATCAGCTGTATTTTCTTCCAGCAAGCATGTGATCAGGTTTCGCAAGTAGCGTGTCGCCGCTCCGTTTTTCAGCCAAAGATTTCGTGACGCCGAGCTGTCGATCAGCATTCGTCCTTTCCCGAAGTTTTTCTGGCTGAGGCATGCTCCCGTAATTGAGCCTCCGATGAACTTGCCAGTTGCTATCACAGTGTCCAAATCAATCGGCGAAAGGGTGTTTTTAACAATCCAGCCGTGCTTGTTTTCGGCCCATGTATCCAGGTCGGCTTGGACAAGTCCATGAAAAACGCGATGTTCTCGTTCGATCATCTCCGCAAAATACACGTGGCTAGGCACTCGCTTCAACTCGTCAAAACCAGGGATTGCACCTGGCCCTGCCTCTAGGAACAAGACATATCCGCCTTTCTCGACCCAATTCCGCAAGGCTTTGCCGTCAATGTCGGCCAATTCAGCATCCCAAGGCACGACGATTCGGCGAACCTTCGGAAATTCCGGGGGATTTTCCAATATTTCGTACTTGACTCCAAGTTGCTTCAGAATCGGTTCCAGTTCAGGCGATTTTCCCATGACGTGCAGGGTTTCAGCTTGCCTTATGGGAGCCAGCAACTCGTGTCTGGAATGGATTGTCACCTCATATCCGTTCCAACCGATCGGCTGTTCTTCGCTCAAGAGAGTCACCTGGATTTCAGCCTTTGAATCCGAAGGCAATTCTGGAATCGCCAGTGTGAAATCTCTTGCCTGGACAGTTTGTGCTTCGATACCATCCAGGGGAATTGTCGCCAGGCCGATGATCGTTCCGTTCGTCTTCAACGTCACTTGGATGACAGCCTTTGAAATGCTCTCTCCCCCATTGGCAACAAATGCCTGCAGGGGAATCTTTGATGGCGAAACGAGTTGCCTCGGCATCAGCTTGTTCACTGGATTGTCACGCAATCCCGGCATCGTCGTCTGGGCAAAACGCGCATACTGTGCAATGCCTGGGAAGACGATCCACGGCGCAAATCCCGCAATGCGTGTATCCTGCCTCATCCGTTCGCCCAGCCTAGCCGCCAAATAGCGTTGCATGTAGGCATTTCCAAGCTTGCGGTCCAATACGGGGGCAAGCCCCGCAACAGCTGAATAAAGCGCCGCCCGTGGATTGCCCGGATTCGCCGCAGGATGCGTCAGGTTTTCGATGTAGCGCGCTTTGTCGCCAAGCTTGTAACCATCGTCGAAATGAACACCCCATCCACCGCCGACGCATTCCCAGATGACATAGGGCATTTGAAGCGATTCGCCGTCGCCGTACAGGTTTATCGCCTGTCGATAGGACTGCTCGAACTGCTCGTCCCAAGTCGTCCAAGGCCCGGAAATTCCATGGTAATGATGCAGGTCGAGGAAATCCGTATCTAGCTTGTTTTCACCGAAGAAGACAAACGTCGCCATTCCAGAGAATGCGCAGAGCGGACGTTTTTGCGGATCCAGGTTCCTCATGAGCTTCGCCTGGAGATTGAGTTGCCGGTTGACTGCAGGGTCGTTCTTCTGATTGTTCTCGTTCCCAAGCGACCACATGATGACCGAAGGATGATTGCAATCCCTAAGGAACCAACGACGAAATTCCTCCAGATTATTCCGTTCGAAGGCAGGTTCGTCCAAGCGATCGATAAACGTAAAGCTCCATTCGTCATAGATTCCCATTCCCAATTCGTCTGCGACATCAAGGACTGTTTCCACTACGGGTTGATGGACAGTCCTCAGGACGTTGATTCGTTCCGACCGCATGCTTCCAATCCACTTTTCAGCTTTTTCCCGAACATTTTCATCGGGTCCCCTACCCCCGAATTGATTGGAATGCAAGCTTTCGCCAGCCAGGAAAAACGGTTTCCCGTTCAGCAGAAACGAAGTCCCATCGATGGTAAATTCACGGAAACCAAAACGCTGGACAAGACTGCCAAGGACCTCGCCTGCCTCCGATTCAAGATGAAGGACAAGGAAATACAGGTTCGGATCCGCTGGAGACCAAAGCCGAGGATCGGCAAAACGAGCCGTCCCTGACCAACCGGCTCGACCAGGCGTCAATTCCAATTCACCTAGGACAGTCCTTTGGCTGGAAGGGGCGCCCAGATCTGCAGAAAGGATCGTCGCCACAGCAAGCGAACGCAATACCCTGCCTTGACGATTGGTCACAATCGCCGAAAACTCGACTGCACCGTCGAGCTTGGGATTCAACACCAGCTCGCCGATGGTCGTTGCAGTGCCGACAATCGCCCTGGCCGATCCCCAAATGCCACCCCGAATGGAGGCGACATCCCATTTGCAGCCATAGCTGCGCGGAGTCTTTCGCTTGGCAATGGAATAGCCAAAATCGCTGTCCACGCATAGTGCCAACAAATTGCTGCCAAGGCGAATGAAATCCGTCACATCGACAATGAAAGGGACAAAATCGCCATGATGGCTCCCTGCCTCCTTTCCGTTGACAAAAAGCCTGGCGGCATAACCGATAGCATCGAATTCCAGCATGACGCTTTCGAGTTTTTCCGGCAGATCGATTGTCCTTCTGTACCACCCCCTGAAGAAGTTGTTTCCGTCCTTGAGGATTTCATCATAGCTTGATCCGGGATGGAAGTAGAAGCTTTTGGGCACGGGGATGGACTTCCAGGACGAATCGTCAAACTCCGTTCCCGCCCTTTCGGGATCCAAGAGTTCTCCAAAGGGTTCCCTTGCTCCTGCCAAACCCGAGAATTTCCATTCTCCATCCAGCGAGATGATTCGCTTATGTTCCACTGGCCTGAACGTGCGTCCCGCCGTCGTCGTGACAACGATATCGTCAGCGGCTAAAAAACGCCGCCCAGCAGGCTTCAGTGGTGGCGGAAGATGATTGCCCATAAGCTCAACGCACAAGAACATTGCTAAACAAGCGAAAATCGACAGACGACTCATCCCATATCACCATGCGTTTACAAGTCACATTTCAGACTTACATCCCATAAGCTAGCCTTCGATAGTTGATATGCGAGTGAAAGCTGAATCTTTTTCAGATTTTTACATCGCCCTGGTCAGGGTTCTGAAAAAGGCGATTTCCAGCCTTGTTTACATGGGCATTTTCTTTAAGATAGGTTATAGTTATTGTTTTCCCAATTCATTGGTTTCTATTCGAGAAGCCAATGGACAGAGTCACACCATTTCAGGAGAAGACCATGAGCAACGTAAGTGCAGTAGGAACGCAATCCTTTGCGACCGAAAAGAAGGAAACCGTCAGCAAGAAATTGCGCTGGGCAATCGTGGGATGCGGCGGCATCAGCGAAACACACTTGGGGGCCATCAAGAAACTGCCCCAAATCGAAGTCGTCGCCGGCTGCGACATCAAGCCCGAACGCCTCAAGGTGATGAAGGAAAAGTGGGGCATTGAAGCCCTGTACGAAAAGTGGGACGACATGCTTCGCGAGATCAAGCCTGACGTGGTTGACGTCTGCACCCCCAATGGCGTCCACTGCCCGGCAGTCGTCGCTGCCGCCGAAGCCGGTTGCCATGCGATGACCGAAAAGCCGATGGCGATGAACCCCGCCGAATGCCAGAAGATGATTGACGCCGCAAAGGCGAATGGCAAAAAGCTCGCAGTCGGATTCCAGTTCAGGTACCACCCCGCATGCGAAATGTTCGTCCGAGCCAGGGAAGCAGGCGACATCGGCGACATCCTGTTCGTCAAGTGCCAGGCGCTCCGTCGCCGCGGCATCCCCAACTGGGGCGTGTTCGGACAGAAGGAACTCCAGGGTGGCGGACCGATGATCGATATCGGCGTGCACATCATGGAATCTTCACACTACTGCATCGGCTCCCCGCAACCGATCGCCGCTTCCGGCAACTGCTGGACCTACATCGGCGACAAACCGTCCGAAGTCGAATCCGCATGGCCAGGATGGGATTGGAAGACCTTCACGGTCGAAGACCTGGCTGTTGGCCAAATCCGCTTTGACAATGGCTGCATCATGCAGGTGGAATCCTCCTTCTCCGCACATATCGAGCACGATATCTTCAACTTCACCATCATGGGCACGAAGGGCGGCTTCAATTTCGATACCCAAACGCTCTACACAGACCATGCTGGCACGATGCTCAACTCGAAGGCCGCTTTCCTGCCCACCGCAGGATTCGATACGCTCTTCGTCGCAAAACTGAAGAACTTCGCGGACGGAATCCTGACCGGCAGCCCGCTGCGCGCCCCGGGCGAAGCAGGACTGGCTGTCCAAAAGATGATCGACGGCATCTACAGGTCCGCCGAAGCAGGAAAGGAAGTCGCAATCGACTAAATCCACATCGCAGACCCGCAGGAAAGCACGTCAGAATCTCCCTGCGGGTCTCGATGCAAAAGTCCCTCGACAGCCTCAGACGAGGAACGCCTGGGGTTGTCGATCCTTATTACATCCCCCTTCCCTATCCACCCTTTCATCCCATTTTCAAAGACGATGCTGTTCTACGGAGCCCAATCCCAACTGGCGCAACGCCGCGAAAACATGGAGCAGATCCAGATCGACCAGGTCATCCCGGCACCCGATTCCTGGACGCCCCCGCAATACCAGACCACCTTGGCAGATTCATTCGAGGTCAATGGACCTGCCACCTACAAAAAGGGAAACCATTCCACACTCGTTTTCGAGCCGATGGAAGAGATGGAGGGATGGTGGATCAGCCGTTCGGACCAAACGGAACAGCTACCAATCAGGGTCTTCACCGGCAATGTCTGGAATGCACGGCGCAACATCGTCCTTCGAAGCGGCTCCCAGCACAATTACCTCCGCATGACGGAGCATATCATCGCCCATAGGCTGGGACTGGGGGTCGATAATGCCGTGGTCACGACAGGCACAGGTGACCCGCCGCTCTTCGACGTCGGATCAATACCCATTGTCGAAGCAATCAAGCGGACGGGATTGAAAACCCTCACCGACAGGCCGATCGTCTATCGCACCGTCAAGGAACCCGTCGCGATCCTCGGCCCCTACGGAAGCTTCCTGGAATTCAGCCCGGAAGGAGCTGAAACACGCAAGCTGACCTTGGATGTCGCGATCGACTTCCCGACCATCATCGGAAAGCAACGCATCGTCTTCGACCTGACTCCGGAAACGTTCTCCTTCGGGGCACAGGCACGAACCAACTGCTCGAGAAAGCAAATGTTCCTGGCAAAAACCTTCGGATTGCTCTTCGCCGACACGAGAAACCTCGGCTATACCAGGACCAACATACTCGTCGCCGGCAAGACTAAATACGTCAACAAACCTCTTCCTGAACTGATACTGGACGGCAAGCCGCTGGAGGCAGTCTGGCATCGGGCATGCCTCGACCTGATTGCCGCGCTTTCGCTGATCGACTACGGCAGGCTCTGCGGGCGCATCACCTCCTACAAGTCGGGTCACTCGCTTGACTGCAGGCTGATGAACCTCATCTACATCAATAAGCTCCTAACGACAGTCTAGTTCAACACCACTTTTCCACGATGGGATTAGCACGAGACAAAGCCAATTTCTACAGCATGCTCGCCTCGATGGCGCAAGCAGGGCTTGGGCTTCGCCAATGTTTCGGCCTGTCGTCGTTTCCCTATCGCCTTCGCCCTGCTGCCCGTAGCATTTGCGAATTGTTGGACGCTGGCGTTCCGTTGCCCGAGGCGATGCATCGCCAGTCTGTCTTCACGGCATTCGAGTGCAACCTGGTTTCCGTAGGCGTGGCATCAGGCACCTTGGATGCTACATTCAGTACCTTGTCCCAATGGTTCACAGACTCGCACCAATTCCGCAGCCAAATCATCTCCGCCCTTGCGCATCCAATGCTGACGTACTTTGTTGCCGGCCCCTTGCTGGGCGTCGTCGACTACTTTGCCACCGGGCTGTCGCTAACGACCACGATCATCCGTTGCATAGCATGGTGGCTTGCCCCGATTGCCATTTGGTTCCTGTTGAAGTTTCTTGGTCGCCTGCTGAGTTCGCTACCCTTGTTTTCGTTTCTTATCGAGTCTCTTCCCGTGCTTGGTCCCCTGCTGCATTCCCTGGAAAGTTCCCGATTCTACCGTGCGTTTGGGTTGTCGCTACGCGCCGGCATCGGGATGGTCAATTCCATCGAGCTGGCTTCCGGTTGCGTCAAGGGGAGTGTGACACGCACGAAATTCGACCGTGTCAAACGCGATATCCAGGAGAATGGCATGCCGTTCACGGTCGCCCTCAAGGAAGTCGCAAGCCTTCGCGACAGGACATCGTCAATCCTGCCTCTGCTAGCCACAGGCGAGCAATCAGGAAGCTTGGCCGAATCCTGCCTTCGGATTGCGGACATGGCCAGCGAGGATGCAAGGACGACGCTGAGGCGCATTGCCGGCGTCGCTCCGATCGTTGCCTTCCTTCCCCTTGCCTTCTATATTGGGTATCGCGTCATCTCGTTTTATGCCGGTCACATAGGACAAATCAACACCTTAACGGAGTAATTCATCGTCTGTTCCGCCATGTGGAAATCACAATATCCATTTGAGTCTCGCTGGTTCAAGACCCCCTTTGCGCAGCGCATGCACTACATCGATGTGGGTTCCGGCTTTCCGGTCGTGATGCTGCACGGCAATCCAACCTGGTCCTTCATGTACCGCTCGCTCCTGGCCGCCGCCGCACAGCACGGTCTTCGTGGAATTGCGCCCGACCACATCGGATGCGGACTTTCAGACAAGCCGCAGGATTGGGAATACACTTTGGAAAGGCACATGACCAATCTGGATGCCTTGATCAACGACCAGCTTCGACTGAGCCATTTCGATCTGGTCGTGCACGATTGGGGCGGTCCCATCGGACTCCTGTACGCCGTCAAGCATCCCGAGCAAATCAGGAAAATCGTCCTGATGAACACCCTTGGCTGGGTCACGAATCGTTTTCCCCGCAGCATCCACCTGACCCGAATACCCGTCATCGGAGCCCTCTTGGTTCGTTCCTGGAACCTTCTTATGCGCAAGGCGCTCCGCTCCTGCACCGTCAAAAGCCTATCCAAGGAAGCACGGGCAGGCTACAAGTATCCGTACAAGACCTACGAAGACCGCATCGCGATACAAAGATTTCCCCAGGACATCCCGCTAAAAGAAAAACACCCCAGCTACAAGACATTCAAATTCCTGAGCGAAAACCTATGCAAGCTGAAGGACAAGCCTATATTCATCGCATGGGGAAAACATGACTTCTGCTTCCCGACGGATTTCCTGGACGGATGGAAGGCGCGATTCCCTTCCGCAAACATCAAGATCTACGAGGAAGCGGCACATTTGATATTTGAGGACAACCAGGAAGAAGCGGTGGAAGACATCCTCAATTTCCTGAAACAATAACCAAGCAACAAGAGAAAATCCAATGTCAGAAGAATGCTCACACAATTGCTCGACCTGCGCATCCAAGAAAAACGGAACCTGCGGGCAGGATGAAGCGACGATCGCCATTTCCCAGCAATTGGCGATCATCAAGAACAAAATCGTCGTGCTCTCGGGCAAGGGCGGCGTCGGCAAAAGCACTTGCGCGGTGAATTTGGCGATCAGCCTGGCGATGGAAGGCAACCGCGTCGGCTTGCTTGACGTTGATCTTCATGGTCCATCGATCCCCACGATGCTGAATTTGCGGAATGTCGAACTTAAGGGAATCAACGGGAAGATCCTGCCGATCTCGGTTGCAGGAATGTCAGTGATCTCAGTCGCATTCTTCTTGCAGGAAGCCGACGCCCCCGTCATCTGGCGCGGACCGATGAAGAACGGAGCCATCCAGCAATTCATCAAAGACGTCGAATGGGGCGAACTGGACTACCTGGTCATCGACTGCCCGCCCGGAACCGGCGACGAAGCGCTCGGAGTCTGCCAGCTGATTCCCGACGCCGAGGCGGTCATCGTCACGACGCCACAGGAAGTCGCCGCCTCTGACGTGAGGCGTTCCATCAACTTCTGCAGGCAGCTCAACATGACGATCCTCGGCGTCATTGAAAACATGAGCGGCTTCGCCTGCCCGCACTGCGGCGAAATCACCTATATCTTCAAGCAAGGCGGAGGCGAACAACTGTCCGAAAAAATGAACGTCAACTTCCTTGGACGAATCCCAATCGACCCCGCAGTGGGCGAATGCTCGGACAATGGAACTCCTTTCGTTTACGCAAAACCAGATTCAGCGACAGCTGCCGCCTTCAAGGAAATCGTAGAAAAAATCGTCTAAGGAGTTGTTCAAAAATTAAGGCAACAGTTCTGGAATTGTTTTGAGTTGTTTTTCCCCCGTCCCTATATACATTCCGATCCTTTTACTTGTAGCTATTATTTTAGATAAAATTTTTGAATGCGGCACTTGGACATATATTCCATTTGCACTTTATACCATTTTATATTTCATTGTTATTTGTGTTGCGTTTGTCTATTTGGCTTTATGGTCTCCAGCATGTCCGCAATGCAAAAAGAGAATGAAACGCATGAGGATTCATAAGGGGGGAGGCAATGAATCAATCTATTACGTTTGTCATTCTTGTAAATTATACTTTGATTCCTTTGTTCAAGACTAATGCGATGGGGTTGCGATGGAGCACTTATGGAAAAGCGAACCTTAACCCTTAGTGGCGGACGCAGCGCCAGACGGTTGAGC
>DBPZ01000125.1 GCA_002305655.1 Lentisphaeria bacterium UBA1407
TGGTATTGGGGCACCCGGGGTGGTTGGAGGGCACTGTGGGTGGTATGTCACGCCGTGATGGGCAATCCCCGAAAAGCCACCCCGAAACCAAGATGAAATTTTCACACTTTCGTACTCAAAATTCATGTGACATGCCACTGGGTCCGGTATTGGAGGTTTTGGGACATGGGTCGGGACGTTGGGTTTTGTGGGCGTGGATTTTCTGAGCCTTGAACAAGTCGGACGGGTCGGACGGGTCGGACAAATCATTCATAATTCAGCATTCATAATTCAGCATTCATGTGACTGGCACCCAGGGTGTTCGTACCTGAAGCACTGACTGGGAAATACAGAGCCTGGCAAAACAAATTTCAATACAAATTTTCAAATGACGTGACAAAATCGTGATTTGCCATTACATTATTTGATTGCCCGTATTTTGTCCGTTTACATGATATATGGGTCATATCCCCCCTGTTCGACCAATAAAAGTAACCTATGCAACAAGACAAGATTCGCAACATCGCCATCATCGCCCACGTCGACCATGGAAAAACCACGCTTGTGGATGGACTGTTCAAGTTTTCAGGCTCGTTCCGCGAGAACCAGAAGGTTGACGAGCGCCTGATGGACAGCAACGACATTGAGAAGGAACGCGGAATCACCATTACGTCCAAAAACGGATCCTTCCTCTACAAGGACCACACCATCAACATCATCGACACTCCCGGGCACGCGGACTTCGGCGGCCAGGTCGAACGTGTCCTCAAAATGGCTGACGGCGCATTGCTTCTGGTTGACGCCCAGGAAGGACCGATGCCGCAGACCTACTTCGTACTTAAAAAGGCATTGGCGCTGAACCTCCCCATTATCGTTGTCATCAACAAGATCGACAAGCCTGCCGCACGCCCCCACTGGGCCGTTGACGAGGTCTTCGACCTATTTGTCAAACTCGGCGCACCTGACGACTTGCTGGACTTCCCGGTCGTCTATGCGTCTTCTCGCGAAGGATTCGCCGTTGACAATCTTGAGGACAAGCGGATTGACATGAGTCCGCTTTGCGAGCGTGTCATCCAAAGGATTCCGCCGCCACAGGGCGACCCCAACGGACCGCTCCAGGTCCTGGTTTCGTCCATCGACTACTCGCCTTACCTTGGGCGTTTGGGCATCGGGAAGGTCACCAACGGTCATTTGGACATCAACCGCGAGATTGCGGTCGCCATGCGCGACGGCACTTTGAAGCCTGCCAGGATTACCAAGGTTTTCAGATTCGAAGTTAACCAGAAGATTCCCGTTGACCACGCCATTTGCGGCGACATTGTCGCAATTTCCGGTATGGACGACGTGACCGTGGGCTGCACGTACACGGATCCCAACACGCCGATTCCTTTGCCTCCCACGGAAATCGACCCTCCCACTATTTCCATGGGATTCATTCCCAACGACTCTCCATTCACGGGACGCGACGGGCAGTTCGTCACCTCCAGGCACTTGGCGGATCGGCTTGCCCGCGAGACCATGTCTGACGTGGCGTTGCAGGTCGTCCCCAACGAGGAAGGCATGGGCTTCCAGGTATCTGGCCGAGGCGAGCTCCATCTATCGATTCTCATCGAGCACATGCGCCGCGAGGGGTATGAGTTCCAGGTCACCCGTCCCCAGGTGATCTTGCAGGAGAAGAACGGTGTCACGCTGGAGCCTGTCGAGGAGCTCACCATTGATGTTGACGAGGAACACATGGGCGTAGTGATGGAGAAGCTCGGCTCCAGAAAAGGCCGCGTCCAGACGATGGAGACGGCAAACGGGATGGCGAGGTTGACCTACCTGATACCGACTCGAGGCCTTCTTGGCTACAGATCGGAATTCCTGACGGACACCCGAGGCCTCGGCGTGATGAACTATGTCTTCCACGGCTACGACACCCACGCAGGCGAGATCAAGCACAGGAACCGCGGGGCGATGGTCTCGATGGCCGCCTGCAAAACTGTGGCTTTCGCGCTCTTCAACCTCCAGGAGCGAGGGCACCTCTTCGTAGGACCCGGCGTGGACGTGTACGAAGGGCAAATCGTGGGCGAACATTGCCGGGAAGGCGACCTGATCGTCAACCCAGCAAAGGGCAAGAAGCTCACCAACATGCGCGCCGCGGGATCTGACGAAAACGTCATTTTGACTCCTCCCGTCATCATGTCGCTGGAGGATTGCATTTCCTACATCAACGACGACGAACTCGTCGAAGTCACGCCGAAGGCGATACGTCTTCGCAAGCGTCATATGCGTAAGTGGTAAGTACAGAAAGGGAGCGGTTGAATGGCAACAAAACCAGTTTTCAAGCGTGTGCTGCTAAAGTTGTCGGGCGAAATGCTGAAAGGCCCGTCGGGTTACGGGATTGATCCAGAGGCGACATTGGTTGCGGCCCGTCGCATCCAGGAGGCCGTCAAGCGCGGCGTCCAGGTCGCGATCATCATCGGAGCGGGGAATCTGTTCCGCGGTCTTGCGGGTTCCCGCCGGGGGATGGATCGGTCGACAGCTGACAACATGGGGATGTTGGCGACCGCGATGAACGCCTTGGCGATGCGCGACGCCTTGGAGTCGATCGGCGTCGCCGCGGAGATCCAATCCGCCTTTGCCATTTCAGGGATTCTGAAGCCCTTTGACCAGCGCGAGGCGGTTCGATTGTTGGAGCAAGGCAAGGTCGTCCTCTTTGCGGCGGGCACGGGCCATCCCTATTTCACTACGGATACCACTGCGGCGCTCAGGGCTTGCGAAATCCACGCCGACGCTGTTTTCAAGGGCACCAAGGTCAACGGAATCTACACTGCCGACCCCATGAAGGATCCCAACGCAAAACGCTATGAGAAAATCACTTTTGCAGATGCGTTGGCGCAACGCTTGAACGTCATGGATTCCACAGCTTTCTCGCTCTGTCAAGACAACAATCTCAAAATTATTGTCTTCAAATTTGGCGAAGAGGGAGTTTTGGGCAATATTATGGATGGCGACCTGAGTGCCGCCACACTTGTCACCAATCAACCCCAGTAAGGAGATCAACGAATGTCAAAAATCGAAACAGTCATTGCCGACACCACGCAGGCCATGGAAAAGGCTCTTTCCAGCATGGCTCAAGATTTCGCCTCTGTCCGCACGGGCAAAGCATCGCCCGGGCTTGTCGAAGGCATCATGGTTGCCTGCTACGGGACTCAATCGAGGATGAGGGACATCGCTGGCATCACGGCTCCCGAGCCGCGTCTTCTGGTCATACAGCCATGGGATCCATCCATCGTCAAGGATATTGAGAAGGCCATCAGGGCTTCGGACTTGGGCATCAGCCCCATTTCGGACGGACGCATCATCAGGCTGCCGATCCCCGAACTCTCGGAGGAACGCCGCAAGGAAATGACCAAGCTGGTGAAGAAGCGCTCCGAAGACGCTCGAATCGAAATCAGAAACGCACGCAGAGACGCCAACGATATCGTCAAGAAGGCACAAAAGGCTTCGGAAATCACCGAGGATGACATGAAGTCATTGACCGATGAAATCCAAAAGCTGACTGACAAGATGATCGAGCAGGTCAACAAGGACCTGGAAGCCAAGGAACAGGAACTGATGATGGTCTAACCACCAAATATAAAAAGACCAGCATCGCATACGGAACCACTTTAACCAGGAACGGAAAACTATGGCTAACGAACTCAAAAAAGTCCTCGGAATCGACATTGGCGGAACCAAGATCGCAGTCTGCATCGCAGATACCAACGGTGGCATCGTCGCATCGGACCGCCTGGCTTCAGGCGCAACCGCTCCTTACGACGAGGTCATCCCGCAGGTCATCTACCTGGCGGAGCAGCTGGTTGACAGGAATGGCATGAAGATGTCAGACATCATCGGCTGCGGAATTTGCGCTCCTGGCCCATTGGACATGAAGGGCGGGCGCATCATGAAGTCCCCGAACCTGGCTTGGGATGCCGTCCCGATTCGCGACGACTTGAACAAGGGGCTTGGGATTCCCGTCTACATGGACAACGACGCCAACGCAGGCGTTTTGGCCGAGTGGTTCTTCGGTTCAGCCAAGGGCAAGCAGGACGTGATTTACCTGACGATGAGCACCGGCGTCGGTGGCGGCATCGTCTCCGGCGGCAAGCTGGTTACCGGCACCACCGGCATTGCCGGCGAACTGGGGCACATCATCCTTGACATCAACGGGCCGATGTGCGGCTGCGGCCAGCTGGGATGCCTTGAGGCGTACTGTGGCGGTCGTGCCGTCGCCATGCGCTTGCAGGACAAGTTGCGCTATCGTACCGACAATGCGATGTACAAGCTCCCCGGCGTTGACGGCAAATTGGAAAACCTGAATTTCCAGGCGATCCGCGAAGGCGCCAAGGCAGGCATTCCCCTGGCGGTCGAGATGTGGGACGAGATTTGCCTCCGCCTTGCCCAGGGCATTGGCATTTGCATGAATGCGTTCAATCCCGAGATGGTTGTCTTGGGCACTGCCGCCTATCACGCGGGCGATTTCCTGCTCAATCCCGTCAAGGCTTATCTCCCACGCTTCGCCTGGAAGGAATTCCGCGAGAACTGCGAAGTCTGCATTTCGGGTCTCGGCCTGAAGATTGGCGAGCTTGCCGGTCCTTCGGTCGCCCTGAATGGTCTTTACGAAGCAGGTCAGTGGACTCCCTGATTTTCCGCCAGACGCCCCTAGGGCAGTCAACGCCAAGGCGGGTACGGAATTTTATCTCTGTTTCCCCTCTTGGCTAGGCAAGATTTGTCACCCCAACCTTCACGAGCGCCTATGTCACTTCGAGCACTTTCCATCGGTACGCTATGTGTGCTTTTCATCTGTGGATTCGGTTACTACAACGATCGCATCCTGGAATTGGAAAGCTTCAACAACGGTCACCAATTGCCGATCCTTGTCATAGGCGTTCTTGTGTTGGTCGTGATGATCTTGAATCCACTTCTCAGGCTGATCAACAAGCGGCTTCCGCTTCGCTCCGCCGAGCTGGCCTTGATCGTCACCTTGTCCGCCTGCGCCAGCGGCATCCCCGGGCGCGCCTTGATGGAGCAATTCGCCCAGGCGATCATCATGCCCTACCATTGGCAGCGCATCACGCCGGGCTGGCGCGATCGCGACATGCTGCAGTACTTCCCAAAGGGCACGTTGGTCGAAATGGACGAGCAGGACGAGGTGCTCAACAGGTTCCTCACGGGATCCGACGCGCCTACCACGCCGCCCGAATCTCTTGCGGCATGGACAAAGCTCAAGCTGAAACAGGTTCCCTGGAAATACTGGAGGGCTCCGCTGAAGACCTGGGCGCCATTCATCTTCTTCACCATGCTCGCCATGGCGGCAATGGCGCTTGTGGTCCACAAGCAATGGTCCAGCCATGAGCATCTGCAATATCCGATTGCGGAATTCACAGCGACGCTCCTGGAACAGGAATCAGGGAAGGCGTTCAACACCGTGCTCCAAAACAGGATTTTCTGGATTGGATTCGTGTTGGTTCTGGCAATGCGAATCAATAACGGACTCTGCCAGTGGTTCCCGCAAGAACTCATTCCATTTAAAACTTACCATTCCCTTTGGCCCTTCGCATCGAAATGGCCCCAATTGCATAGAAATCCATGGGCTTACGGGCTGATGAGAATCGAGATTTTCCCACTAGTAACAGCTTTTGCCTTCTTTCTCTCAGCGGAAATCTCCTTTACATTGGGTATTTCCCAGATTATTTGGGCCGCATTCTGCATCCCAGTCGTCGGATACGGAGTCAACATTTCCACCGACTACGACCTGGGCGGCTGGCAAGCCTGGAACCGGGCAGGCTCCTACACCGCATACACCCTGATGCTCATCTACACCGGTAGATTCTACTACTGGAACCTGCTCAAGCAGGCATTCTTCCTAAAGACTAAAAAGAACCTTGAGGAATCCGACATCCCGGGACCAGGTGCAGTCACAAGCTTGAGGATCCTCGTCATTTCGACCATCGCGTTGGTTCTGATGACCATTCGCCTAGGCTTGTCGTGGCCAATCGCCCTGGGTACCATCATCCTGATGCTGATCACCTTCCTCATCGTCGCCAGAATCTCTGCGGAAACAGGGCTTTTCTTCATCCAGCCAGGCTGGCAGCCTGCGGGAACATTGGCGGCGCTCTTCGGCAGCTATGCCATCGGTCCAACAGCCCTGTTGATCTCAACCCTAGTCTGCAACATCCTCTGCATTGACCAATCCCAGGCGCTGATGCCCTACCTGACCAACGGACTCAGGCTTGCGGACAGAACAAAGACCTCGACGGTCAAGACCACCCAAGCCACGTTCGCGACCTATATCGTCGGCATCATCCTTGCTGTCTTCGTCGTCATCGTCGCAACCTATGACCAGGGAACACCAGCCAACTACCACTGGTCATTCCAGCGCATTCCGACCAATCCCATCAGGGCGGCAGATCCCATCCTGATGCAGCTCAAGGCGACCGATACGCTAGAGGCATCCGAAGCACTCACCGGAATAGAACGCATTATGAACATCAAGCCCTCGCCGGCATTCCTTTGGGCGGCAGGAATCGGATTCTTTGGAGTCGTCATCTTTTCAGCCTTGCGCCTCAGGACCCGATGGTGGCCGATCCACCCCTGCATGTTCCTGATTTGGGCGACTTATCCCATCACCGTCATGTCACATGCCTTCCTGGGAGGGTGGATCATCAAGAAGTGTTGCCTGCGGTTCGGAGGCAACAAGCTGGTCCAGAAACTCAAGCCTTTCGCCATCGGAGTCATCTCAGCCGAAGTCGTCGGCGCACTTGTCTTCATGATCGTCGGGGCCATATACTATTTCGTCACCGGCGACAAGCCCAAGACATACCGCTATTTCCCGCGTTGACGTATGGCGAAAACGCCTTTTCCACTACAAGTAGTTTCATTTTCGGGGCGGGAACACTATATTAAGTGTTTTGTCTAAATTCCGCATGATGATTTTCTGTTTCCTTCCACAACATTCACCAGGAGCCTACAATGACCATAGTCAAGACGCGTCACGTCTTCACCTCAGAGTCCGTTTCGGAAGGGCATCCCGACAAGGTCTGCGACCAAATCTCGGACGCCATCTTGGACGCTTCACTTGCAATAGATCAGGACGCCAAAGTCGCCTGCGAAACACTTGTCACGAGCAACTTCATGGTCATTTCAGGCGAAATCAAGCCGATCTTGGACATCGACTGGGAAGCTATCGCAAGATCGGTCGCCGCCGAAATCGGATATGACAATGACGACCTTGGCTTCAATGCCAACAAGGCGGAGGTCATCATCAAGCTCCACTCCCAATCCCAGGACATCGCAGACGGCGTCAACCCCGCAACAAGTCTCTCAGGCGAACAAGGAGCCGGAGATCAAGGCATGATGTTCGGCTTCGCCTGTGACGAAACCGATGCGCTGATGCCTGCCCCAATCTACTACTCACACCGAATCATGCAGGAATTCGCACGCAGGAGACACGAAGAACGAGGCAAATACCCATTCCTCAGGCCGGACGCCAAAAACCAGATTTCGTTTATCTATGACAACGGGCGACCAGTCGCCATCGAGAACATCGTGGTTTCGCACCAGCATACCCCTGACATGCGCAGGAACCAACTCGAGGAACTGGCTCGCGACATCATCGCTTCCGTCATCCCGGCCGATCTTCTGGAGGCTTCCGGAGACATCAAGTACTTCATCAATCCAGCAGGCAAGTTCGTGATTGGAGGACCTCATGGGGACACGGGATTGACAGGTCGCAAGATCATTGTTGACACGTACGGTGGCATGGGACGTCATGGCGGAGGCGCGTTTTCAGGCAAGGATCCATCCAAGGTCGATCGTTCTGCGGCGTATATGGCTAGGTACGTGGCAAAGAACATCGTCGCTGCCGGCTTGGCTAGCGTCTGCGAACTTCAGGTCGCCTACGCCATTGGCGAAGCGAAGCCGCTTTCCCTGAATGTCAACACCTTCGGCACAGGACAGGTTTCGGACGTGAAGCTTGCTGACTTCATCCTCAACGGCGGCCTGTTCGACTTCAGGCCAGCAAGTATCAACAAGACACTGGGACTAACCACGCCTAAAGGTTGGTCCTATCGCCAAACCGCCGCATACGGTCACTTCGGCAGAACTGGATTCCCCTGGGAAAGAACCGACGTGGCGGAGGAACTCAGGCGAGCGTTCTGACCACGATCCTACTTTTTCAGGCTTGCTTACCATGACCACAGCTTCACCTTCTCTCATCGGATACGGCTCCGCACTCCTGGACATCATCGCCTTCGTCTCCGAACAGGAATTGAAAGGACTGATCACGGGAATCAAGGGCGGCACTGAACTGGTGGACATCGACACGATGGCAAGCCTCCTGGAGCAACTCCCTAGCACCCCGAAACGAGTGCCAGGAGGAGCCGCCGCAAACACCATCTACGGATACGCAAAACTCGGAGGAAAAGCCGCGCTGCTGGGAAAGGTCGGCGACGACGATGACGGCGCGTGCTACATTGACGGCATGAGGCGTGATGGTGTCGATACATCACCGATCAAGATCGGAGGCGAATGCCCAACGGGAAAATGCCTCTCCTTGATCACGCCGGATTCAGAACGGACCATGAGGACCTACATGGGCGCCAATGCGACGCTCAAGTCGGAAGACCTCACCGCAGCCGACTTCAAAGGCCATACGCATCTCTTCCTGGAAGGCTATACCTTCTATAACCCGGAACTCGCCATCAGGATCCTCGACTTGGCAAAGCAGGAAAACCTAACGATTTGCATCGACCTCAACTCGCCTGAGATCGTCCTGAACAACAAGGACATCCTGCCGACCATCCTCCGGGACTACGTGGACGCAATCTTCGCCAACGAACTCGAGGCAGCCGCCTTCGCAGATACCGAGGACGAACTGGAAGCGCTGGACGCTTTTGCGGAACTCTGCCCGATCGCCGTGGCCAAGGTCGGCAAGCGCGGCGCCTACATCAAGGAAAACAATACCACGCTTCATCGGATTGACGCATGCATTGTGCAAGCACTTGACACCACCGGGGCAGGCGACCTGTGGGCAGCAGGATTCATGTACGGATGGCTCAACGGTCAACCGATTCCCGAAGCAGGACGCCTCGGGGCAAGGGTCGCCGCCGAAATCGTACAAGTCCCAGGAGCAAGACTGGGCGAGGCCGCCTGGGCAAGACTCGCAAAACAATAATTCATTACTTGCACCCCAAGGAGCCATGGCAATGAACTTCATCAAGACTTCACTCGTCGGAACCCTGGCGTTGGCGGCGACGCTCATGGCCGAGCAACCACTCCTCAAGGTCGGCCTGATGACCGATACCCACGTGAACCCAAACATCTCGTCGGTACGCCTTGTCGATGCAGCCTACAGGCTCTTCAAGAGCCACCAGGTCGACCTGATCGCCAACATGGGCGACATTTGCGACAGGTTCTACCCCGAAGGCTACAAGCATATCCGCAATACGTTCAATGCCGTCTTCGACGGCGACTACAAGCCTCGGGAACTCTTCGTCTACGCAGGACATGATGCCCTTGACACGAAGGGTCCGGACGAGGCATATCCTCAAGTCAAAATCCATCTCGAGGCGAAAAACGATCCTTTCGACTATCAGGTGATCAAGGGGTTCCCCCTCATCACCGTCCCCCAAGGCGCACGCCGTGACAAGTACAAGGAACTCTTGGACAAGGCTTCCGATGAACATCCTGGCAAGCCACTTTTCGTACTTGACCACGTACCGCCGTTTAACACGACCTACAACAGCAAGGACTGGGGCAGCAGGCAAACCAGGGAACTTCTGGACAACTACCCCAATGTCGTCCAGATATCAGGCCATGTCCACGGATCACTTCGCAACGAACTCAACATTTGGCAAGGCAACTTCACCGCCGTCAACTGCGGTTGCCTTGAGACCTGGTTCGGAATCCTCAGAGGCACGTCTCCATACGGGAAGCGTTCGGACGAGGTCATGGTCCTCAGCGTCTTCAAGGACAAGCTGGTCTTCAAGCGCTATTCCCTGTCTGACGGCGTCGAGATCAAGGCCACGACACCCTGGGTGGTGCCATGGCCTTTCCGCAAGGAATCAGCTCCCTACAACCACACAACCAGGATGAAATCCTTCCAAAAGCCAACGTTTTCGGCTGATGCCGCCCTGGCATTCGCGGTTGACGCAGTCCCCTTCAACACGATGACCGTCACACATCCGGCCGCATCGCCTTCAGATGACATCCAGATCTACCAGACGAGAATCGCCAGGAAAGACGCCAACGGCAACTGGGAAACCTTTACCTTAAAAGAAGACTTCGGAACCTACTACCACCATGAGTCAAAACGGGCAAGCACGTTGACCCAATCCTTCGGTACCGCCTATTTCAAGGAAGGCGAAACATACCTTGTTTCCGTAACGCCAGTCAACTTCTTCGGAACGGAAGGCGATCCAATCCAAGCTACCTGGACTGCCCCGAAAACCGTCAAGGCGACTACGACCTTCGAAACAAAAGACCCGATGACCGAACTGAAATTCTATACGGGATTCGCAAATGGAGACCAAGTCGAACCCGTGGATGGCTTCTTCAACCACAAGGGCGGACAGGGGAGAATCGAATTCCCAAAAAGCGCCTGGCAAACTGAAACAAACAAGAAATTCAGGCTCATCATCGACCTGAGGCTGATCCAGCCAGGAGACAATACCTGGACGGTGATGCCTAGACGGACAAACCCACCTCAAAACCTCATTTTCAATATCTTCACCCCAGAAGGCGATTCGGGAATCATGAGGTATGTGACCGAAGCACCCAAAAAGACCCAGGAAGATACCTTTACTTTCGCCTTCCAAGGCGGAAGACCGGGAAAAATCCAAGTCACCTACGCAAGAATCGAAATCGTCGACTGAATCAAACACAACGGTAGAGAATCATGATTAAAGAAGAACACTTTTGGATAGCAGACCCCACCCTGGCGGAACTCGGACGCGCTGAAATCGTTCTGGCAGAAAAGGAAATGCCAGGACTGATGGCGGTACGCGAGAAGTACGGGCCACAGAAACCACTTAAAGGCATGCGAGTGACCGGAAGCCTCCACATGACCACGGAAACCGCAGTGCTGATCGAAACATTGGTGGAACTGGGAGCCGATGTGCGCTGGTGCTCGTGCAATATCTTTTCGACCAGGGATTCCGCCGCGGCAGCCGTCGCCTCAAGAGGTGTGCCGGTCTTCGCATGGAAGGGCGAAACACTCAAGGACTACTGGGAATGCACCAGCCAGGCATTGGCTTTCCCGGGCGGAAAAGGACCCAACCTCGTCGTAGACGATGGCGGCGACGCGACGCTGATGATCCACTTGGGATACGAGGCCGAGGACAACCCCCAAATTCTCGAAATCCCTGCCGATGCCTCGGAGGACTACAGAGAACTCATGATCTGCCTCCAAGGCATCAGCAAGCAAGATCCAAAACGTTGGTCGAGAACTGTCAAGGAATGGAAAGGAGTCTCCGAGGAAACAACAACTGGAGTCCATAGGCTCTACCAAAGACACGAAGCGGGAAAACTGCTCGTCCCGGCCATCAATGTCAACGATTCGGTCACCAAGTCGAAATTCGACAACCTCTATGGATGCCAAGAATCGCTGGTTGACGGCATCAAGCGCGCAACTGACGTAATGGTCGCCGGAAAAGTCTGCCTGGTTTGCGGATATGGCGACGTCGGCAAAGGCTGTGTCGAATCACTCCGGGGTTTTGGCGCTCGGGTGCTGGTCACCGAAATCGATCCAATCTGCGCCCTTCAGGCTGCGATGGCAGGCCTGGAAGTCGTCACCATCGAAGATGTGATCCACGAGGTGGACATCGTCGTCACCTGCACGGGAAATTGCGACGTCGTCACCGCCGACCACATGGCGGCGATGAAGGATCACGCCATCGTCTGCAACATCGGGCACTTCGACAACGAAATCAAGGTCGCCGAGCTGAAGGCAGTCCCCGGGATCCAAATCGTCAACGTCAAGCCTCAAGTTGACAAGTTCGTCTTCCCCGACGGGCATTGCATCGTGCTTCTGGCTGAAGGTCGTCTGGTCAACTTGGGTTGCGCCACAGGACATCCTGCATTCGTGATGAGTTGTTCCTTCACCAACCAATGCCTGGCACAAATCAAGCTCGCCAACGAGGATATCCCCGTTGGCGTGTACAGGTTGGACAAGCACTTGGACGAGGAAGTCGCCAGGCTCCATCTCCAAAAGCTGGGCGTCAAGCTCACGACTCTGACCAAAAAGCAAGCGGAATACATCGGCGTCCCCGTAGAAGGCCCCTACAAACCCGAGCACTATAGGTATTGACAACAAATGAGCGATATCGCAACCTGGTTGGAGCTTTTGGGCAAGCCTTTGAATTACGACTTCGAAAAAGTCGCTTCATTGGCAGAGATGTTTTCCACGGCGGATTTCGACGCTGAACTTTACCGGCAAAACAACGGCCCAAGCACCACCCAAAGGCTGTTGTTGGTCCTGCCCAAAACGCTCAAAGCGAAGAACCCAGGTGTGGTCATCCCATTTTACAGCCCCGATTCGATGCTGGGATTCGACCTTGAGACACGCAAGGACATCCTCCGCGAAAACGTGCAGACCATCCAGTTTGGAAGACAGCTTGTCCGTCGCGGCTACATTGTCGCCCTTTCCGAAACCTATCATCTCACCTGGTTGCCGGAGGACAAGTCCGACCGGAACGACTTCTCGCGCTGGAAACGTGCCGGGACATCGCTCCTGCAGCAATATCCAACCTGGACAGGCATCGGAAAGCTCATTGCGGATACCAATCTGATGACCGATTTCCTTTGCCAGGATCCGAGGGTCGATTCAGCCAACATCGGGATGATCGGGCATTCGCTTGGAGGGAAAATCACGTTCTACGCCAGCTGCCTAGACCCAAGGATCAAGGCTTTCGTAGCCAGCGACTTCGGCTTTATTTGGGAACAAACAAACTGGAAAGACTGCTGGTACTGGGGTGAAAAATTGCCAGCCCACCTCAGCCACACGGAACTCCTGGCCCTTGCAGCGCCAAGGCCGTTCATGCTTATTGCAGGTGAAGCCGACGACGAACGAAGCGGAGCTTGCCTTGACCAAGTCAGGCCACTCTACGCCGCACACAATGCCTCCAACAACCTCCGCTTCCTCAACCACGCCTCAGGTCATCGACCACCCCAGGAAGCCTCAATGGCAGCATACGACTTCCTCGATGAATTCCTCAAGCAACAACCCTAAAAGACAGTTGATGCCATGACGCCAGTCAATTAGCTAAACTAGGTACGGGCACCCGGGGTGCTCTTACTACAAGCTTAAGTTGTTTTCTTGTCTTGAACAATTTCCATGAAAAACATGAGTAAAAGCACGATTTCACGAATCTTAAAGAGTTTGAATAGATCTTGTTTCATGTTATGCTTCTTGTTCACTGGTCTTGCCTACGGTGGACGTGCCGAGGAGTGGCTGGAAAAGGCCCGCGGGGAC
>DBPZ01000014.1 GCA_002305655.1 Lentisphaeria bacterium UBA1407
GTGTTTGGGGCACCCGGGGTGGTCATTGGTCACCTTGGGTGGCGGACGGGTCATTCATCATTCATCATTCATTATTCATCATTCAGGACTGGTTGGGGTTGGGAAGCCATTTTGAAATACTTGCGTTAGTTTCTTGGAAAATAGGGCAGGATGGAGTTAGTTTAAGTAGTTTACCAAAGAGTCGTCAGTCCAACTATGAACAATGGAGGTCAAGCATGCGTTTTTTGTTGTGTTTTCTTGTTGTGTTGTCGGTTTTGTCCCATGGTGCTGCGGATCGTTTGATGTTCGTCGACGGCGACGGTGTTCTTCGGTATCAGGACAATGGCGAGGAGGTTTCGCTGTTCGGCGTCAACTACTATCCTCCGTTTAGTAGCGACTATGCCATGCTCAAGGCGCGCGGATTCGACCACAAGGCTGCGATTCATCAGGATCTGGCGCATTTCCAACGGTTGGGACTTACCTGTTTGAGGCTCCATACGTTCGAACGCCAGTTCAGTGACAAGGATGGGAATTTCATTGACAATGTCCATGTGGATCTGCTGGACTACTTGATTGCCGAAGCGTCCAAGTGCGGCATTTACGTGGTGCTGACGCCGATTGCCTGGTGGGGTTCCAAGGATGCCTCGCCAGATTGCTTTACGTCCAGGTACGATTCCATTAGGCAGATGATCGGGGACAAGGCGGCGTGGGGATATATGGCGCGGTTCCTGGAGCAATTCGGAAACCATAGGAACCGATACAACGGGAAGCGATATGCGGACGATCCGGCGATCCCTGTCTTCGAACTGATCAACGAACCGCTCTACGAAAAGGATTTTCCGCTGGAAGAAAAGGTTGCGTTCATTAATGCACTGTATGATGGGTTGCGAAAATCAGGCACGAAAAAGCCGATATTCTACAGTGTTTGGGTCAATGGCGCCGAGGCGGCTTCGCTTTCCAAGGTCGAAGGGGTGACTCATGGCTGGTATCCTTCCGGCTTGGTCGCGGGAAAGACACTGACCGAAAACTATCTGCCAAGTGTCGATAAGTTCCTCCACGAAATGAGCGATCCACGAGTAGCGAACAAGGCGAAGATGATCTATGAGTTCGATTGCGCTGATATCCACCAGTCCACGATGTATCCAGCGATGGCGCGGGCGTTCCGGGGAAGCGGAGCGCAAATCGCGGCGCAATTCCAGTATGAGGTGCTGGTGCTGGCGGATACCAATAGGAATTGGCAGACCCACTACCTCAATCTGTGCTATACCCCGGGAAAGGCGATTGGATTCGCCATCGCGGCGGAAGTGTTCAAGAGGATACCACGCCACTTTGAAGCAGGCAGGTATCCGAAGAGTTGCCGCTTCGGGGATTTCCGTGTTTCGTACGAGGAGGATTTGTCCGAATTGGTGACGGAACGCGATTTCCTGTATTCGAACCACACCAAGACGGCGCCCCCGTCAATCGAGAAATTGCGTCGAGTCTGGGGTGTTGGTTCGTCGGCCGTGGTTGACTATGATGGTACGGGAGCGTACTTTTTCGATTGCCTTGACGATGTTGGGGAGAGCTGGTTGCTTGAAATCTATCCCGACGTGTTGCTGGTGCGGGATCCGTACAGTGGCGGCGACAGCGAGAAGGCCCGTATGCTAGGCGGTTTGCGTCGCATGGAGGTACGGTTGCCTGGTTTGGGGAGCGGTTTTTCGGCTCGTCGTGTTGATGTTGCCGATGGGGTCGTGGTTCGTGCAGCCAACGGCGTCGTCGAACTGGAGCCTGGTCGATACGTGTTGACTCGCGATGGTCGCGAGACTTCCTTTGCCGCTCCCCGGCATGCCTTTGTTTTGCCGAAGTTCAGCGACAAGGTGGACGAGCCGGCATTCTTGATGGATCAGCCGCCCTTGTACCGGATTGGCACGGGCGATTTGGTTGTTCGCGCGACCGGCATGGCTTCCTCCGACTGCTCGAGGTTGGAAATGAAGCTGTGCGCCCGTGACAGCGACAAGCCAATAACCGTTCCCTTGAAGGCTGTTCGTGGCAAGACTGAATTCGAGGGGCGGATTCCCGGGCATTTGATTACGAAATCGGGCCTATATCGCATATGGATCGAGCACGAGTCGAAGGGCAAGGTTCTGGTGTTTCCTGGCGGTCGCGAGAAACTTGAGCGCGATCAGGTTGCGGGATCGAGTTGGTCTGCGTTGCGCTTGAGCTCCGCGACGCCCTTGCCCGAGACGATTCGCTCGGAAGAGGGATTCGAGTACTCGTATTCATGGCGCGAGGAAGATGGATCTGTGCGGATGTCGGCAACGGGCTATGGCGTTGGCAAGGCCGCTTCCGGGATGCGGTTTGCATTGACTCCGCCGCCGGCCGACGTGTATGCGAATGCATTGAAGTTGCGCTTGCGCGGCGGAGCCAACACGGCTGCGGTCGAGGTAGGCTTGATTCGCGATGATCAGCATGGGTACGGAAATCCGTTCGCCTTGTCGTCGGACTGGAATGACATTCTTGTTGACCTTGGTTCATTGAATCGTCTATGGCGCACGAAAGACGGCGCTGCCGAGGCATCGACCAGCCGCGAGTTGTCATTGATTACGGGGACTTGGTTGTATCCTGAGATGCGCGAATTGCCTCATTTTGTTGAGATTCAATCGGCGGATTGGGTTTACGAGCCTAACGATGTCCAGGTTTTGGTTCAGACTCGCGAGTCGCCTGTTATTGCACTGGAGTTTGAGAGCGGTCGTCAACCTCATGCGAGGCGTCCTGGCAAGTGCAGTTTGGTTGCCGGTCGCGATCCCGACCGTCGCGCGCTTCAGCTTTCGGCCTCGTCATTCAAGACCCAGCCCGACTTTTTTTCGGTACATCCTGCGATGGCGTCGAATCTCCAGGAGGAACTCAAGTCAGGGAGGTCGTTCGATACGGTTGTGTTGACGGCTCGCGCATTGTATCCATGGACCAACCGGATGGAGTTCGTGCTGACGGAATCGGACGGTTCTCCCTGGGGGCTGAATGTGGATTTGAGCACGGATTGGCAGGACATCAGGATTCCCTTGAAGTCATTCTACTATTTCAAGCATTGGGGATATGTCGTCGAAGGCAGGAGCGGCGAGGGTGACATGCTCAACTTGAACAAGGTGATCAAGGTGAACTTCTGCCTTGGGAAGTTCCTTTTCAAGGAGGACTTTGACAAGGCACATGCGGTCGAGGTCCAGGAAATTCGTTTCGAGTAATTGTGTCGGCATACTTATTTGGGCATGTCTGCCTCCTCGAAGGCATTGTAGATATTATCGCGCCAGATGACGCCGCCGACGCCATCGTAGACCGTAGCTTTGGGCGAGGTCTTGGTGAAGTAGCAATCTGCCACCAGCAGCTTGCCTTTGCGGTGGCGAATGACGGTGACGTCGTCAAGCTTGAATGCCTTGAAGTTATTGTAGTAGGCGCTTCCCAGGAGCCGGGCATTGCCTTCAATCAGGAAGCCGGTCTTGCCGGTATCGGCATAGCAGTCGCGCAATAGGGTGTCGGCGCCGGCAATCTTGAAATTGATGGAATCGACCAGCATTTCTCTATCCTCGCCTTCTTTGCGCGGCGGCAGCGGGCCACCCCAGACGTGGCATCGGGTCAGGCGATTGGAGCCTCCGCTGGTGACTTCCATGCCGATTGTGTAGTCAACCATGATGCAGTCCGTGTAGTGGCTGTCGCCGCCATTGATGCTGATGCCCACATTGCCTGCCAAGCCTGGCAGGTAGCAGCGGCCATAGACATTATTGGCGATCAGCTCATAGCCGTGACCGTAGTCCTGTACGCGCAGGCCGTACTTGCGGCCATTGCGCAGGGTGATGTCCCGTAGCGTGAAATGGTGGAATTCTGTCAGCATCAAGCAGCTGGCCAGGCCATTGCCATCCAAGTCGCCGCCACAGATAAAGAGGTTGAAATCCGTGTCCTTGTCCTTGAGCCAGTGGTTTTTGGCGTCATACACCAGTACGTAGTCCATTTCGGCCACGGCGCGGATGACTGCGGATTTGTGCATGAGCAGCGAACACAGGTTGCTGATCTTGAGGGTCTCGTCCAGCTCATAGACGCCGGCTGGCACAAACAAAACGCGATCGGCGGCTGCCGCCACTGCGCGATTGAAGCGACCATTGTCAGACTTCTCGCCAGCCAGTCGCGGGAAATCCACCAAAGAGACATCAAACACATTCATGATAGACATTTTTTTCGTAGCTCCCTTGACATTTTCTTTTGTGGTTATTCTGCAATGATGCAATCTGGTCTTCGGGTTGACCAATCAGATTGTTCGGAGAAAAAACGACCTGCCTTGACAACGTGGGGTGCATTGGTTTTATTATAGCATGGCGACGAATGATTGCCATGGTGAGAATGTTCAAGCCATGGGTAATATTGTGTCATCTTTTCAGGAGTCCGTGACTTGTCGTGCGATCTTGGTCAGGAGGTTTCAGATGAAAGCATTTTTGACATTGTTTTTATTTGCGGTGGTTTGTGTACGGGGTCAGGCTATTGTGATTCCTGCATGGGTCAATATCGAGGTGGGCAAGGCGTACGAGAGGTTTGCAGAATGGAAGGGGCAGGACGAGGTTGTTGTGTTTCCGGCGACCACGGATTTGCATTCGGGTGGGCGTGATACCTACAAGCATATTGCGTACGTCAACCACGCTGCAAAGACATTTCCGTTTGACTTGACGGTCGATTTGGGGGACATCGGGCTGGATGTGCCCGCCACGCGTGATCCTGGATATGCGACGAACTTTTTGGAACGTCACGGAAAGCTCAGGCACGAGTTCCCCGGTGTGGCGCTGCAAGTCGTCGGCAACCATGATCACAACCGTGTTGCCGGCAATGGAAATTGGATCACTGACAAGCAGATTGCGGAGGTTTGCAACCTGCCGAACCTGAAAAAAGGTCACAAGGTGGTTTTCGCTGAGGATGCCACGTACGGGTACTACGACATTCCCAGGGCAAAGGTCAGGGTCGTTTTCTTGAATACCAGCGACCATGACGATGCCGGTGGCGGGTACTACATCATGGCGACCAAGCAGCTCCAGTGGCTGGCGGACAACTTGAAATTCTCGGAACCTGGCTGGACAGTGGTTGCCCTGACTCATTATTGCGTCAAGGATTTCGGCAATTGGGTAGGTTCCAAGACATCCTTGACCAATGGCGATGTCCTTGTGAAGATCTACGAGGATTTCGTTGCGGGCAAGGCTGGCGAGCTGAAAGGCGTCAAATGGGACTTTACTGCGAACAAGGATTGCCGATTCGCCATGAACTTGATTGGCGATTCGCATTTTGACGCTTCGGAGACAACCAATGGGGTGAACTACGTGATTATTCAGGGATATGGTGGAGTCAGCGAGAAGGATTTTCCTGCGGAGCGTGCGGTCAAGACTCCGTTCAACTTCAGGACCATGATGCTTGTAGACATCGTCGTGGTGAAGCCTGCGAAGCGTGAGTTGAAGCTGATCCGCATGGGGGCAGGCGGCAAGGCCCGTGACCGTGTATTCAAGTGGTAGCCGGAGGACTGCAGATGAATCTACAGGGATTGGCAATCGGCTTGGCTAGCTTTTTGACGATAGGCGCGTTTCATCCGCTTGTCATCAAGGGTGAATTCTACTTCGGCGTCAAGATTTGGAAGTGTTTCCTTGCAGGCGGGGTGGTATTTTCGCTGTTGTCCTTGCTGGTCTCCAGCATGCTGTTGTCGTCCTTGTTCGGAGTCGTTGCGTTTTCGAGTTTTTGGAGCATTTTGGAGGTCTTCCACCAGCATCGTCGTGTTGAGCGTGGTTGGTTTCCTGTTGGTCCCGGTCACTGGAAAGAAAGCATTGGAGGTGAATGATGGCATCGACTTATGAAGAATTGTCTTGTTTGCCGATGTGGCGTCGTTTTGGTTGGTTTGACGGTTTTCGCAAGTCGGCGCTGTCGGTTCATGTTCCCTTGCAATGGCCTGGTTCGTCTCGCTTTGCGTACATGGATTGTGCGTTGAATGCTTATTATCTTGAGATGCCTTTGGACATGAACACGTCCTCCGAGGAAGACCGCAAGCATTGTGCCTCGTTGCGGACTCGCCTGCTGAGTTTTGCCTTTGGCAAGGCGGGTGCGGTTCCAGATTTTCGTCAGGTTCGCCTGAGCAGGCAGTTTGGCGGCAAGCCGATGATTTGCGCGGAGTTCAACGCCTGGCACCTTGTCCATCAGCTTGAGTACTTTGTCGATGTCCACGGTTGTTTCAGGATCCGGGTGTCGGTTCGCAACGAGAGCGCTCGGCGTCAGGAGTGCGTCGTTTGGGTACGGCCATCGGAACCTCTTGAAAGCCAGGTATTTGACTATCATTACCACTCCTTTGAATGGGATGCGTCAAGGTGGGTTGCTGACGATGCCTTTTCGTTTGAGGAAGACAGCTTCTTGTGCAATGGCGAACGTGTCGGTCTGGTACGTCACGACGCCAGCCTTGAGTTGCAATGGCACAGCCGGGCTGATTTTCGCAAAGTTGATTCCAAAAGCTTGTTCACCTGGGAGGCGCCGTACATTGTCCAGCCGCGTTGCCAATTGGGTTTGGTGAAAAACGTGCTTTCGCTTTCTGGCGAACTTGAGCCTGGCGAGACATGCTCGTTCGAGTTGGTATTTTCGGCGGAACCTCTTGGCGAAATGAAATTGGCGGGGCATTCGCAGGCCGAATCGGAAGCGTTGGTAAAATGGAATTCCTACCTGGAGGGCAAAGCTGAGGTCGATTTCGGGGATTCTCGCGACAATGCGGTCTTTGAAGCTGTTAGATTATGCAACTTGCAATTGCTGTTGAATCACGGGGATTCATACCAGCCTTGCCAGGGTGGCAGCTCGGAGCGATTCTTCGTCTGGGTCTGGGAGGCGATGTGTTCGTTGCGTCCCATGATCGACTTGGGGCATTTCGACGAGGTTCGCCGCGCCCTTGAGTTTATCTTTTCGTTGCAGGACGCTGGTTGCCCGCCTTCGGGCGAGTTCACGACCGTTGCCGGTGCGGTGGGAACCAGCGGTCCAAAATGGGCGAACACGACAGGTGCGGCGCTGATTTTGGCTTCAACTTTGCTGAGGCATTGCGACGATTCTGCGTTGCGCGAGCGTTTTCTTCCGAAGATGCGTCGCGCCGCGCAATGGATTGTTGGCGAAGTTCAGGCAACACGTCGTCAAGGCGTTTTAAACTACGGGATCATGCCTCCTGCGTGTGCGTCGGACGGTGATTTTGGCCAGTTGGTATTTACGGATTGCTGGCTATTGGGCGGCTTGCTGGCGTTCGGCTCGTTGTTGGAATACTTGGGGGAAGCCGATTCTGGCATGATCTTGGGCGCGGCGAGTCACTATCGCACTGACTTGTCGAATGTCTTGGCTCGTGTGACTGGGGAGTCGGGATTCATATCCCGTTCATTTGGCGACGATGCTCATGTTTGCAACGAGTTTCGTTTCACGGACACGTGCTTGGATTGCTGTGCGGCGGGTGTGTTTGACGGCAAGGAGCCGAGGATGTCTCGTTATCTTGACTGGCTTGAGCGGCACGCATTTGTCGGCTTGTTTTGCTCCGAGGTTTCTCGTGGGATTTACTACATTGGGAACAATGAATTGACGATCATGAAGATGTACTTGGATCAGGGTCGCTACGGGAAGGCCTGGCTTGCCGCCCAGGTGTTCAGGCGCTACGGGATGACTCAGGACCTGTACCTGACCCAGGAACGGTATTCTGCGAATGACGTTGGATTTACCGCCTGGCAACCGAACGCCAGCAACAATGGACGCTACCTGGAGTTGGAAAACCATCGTATCTGGCATGAGAAAACCGGGGCGATTGTCCTTTTTGGCGGATATGAGAAGGCCGAACTGGCAGGAAAGCAACTTCAAGTCCGGGAACTGAGGACGTGTTTCGGCAAAACCACCATCCGGCTTGACAACTACGAGCTGAGCCTGGAAACAGAGCTGCCGATATCAAGCGAGATTAAGTTTATTACACCCTGGACCAAATGGCGATTGGATCGGCAGGCAAACCAATGTACCCATAGCATAGTCAGCTAAGGAGTAAGGCGTAAGGAGCCGTTAAACCTAAAAAAAGCAATTGACACCTTATGATTGTAGTGCCTTTACAAGGCACGGTCTTCGGGTGGGTTTCCCGCCCCCCAGGCTAAAGCCTGGGGTTAAGCATCGTTAAGCGCTTACAGCGCAATATATTATGAAAATCCTTCTGACAAGTCCGAACTATCGTCCGTGTCTGGCCCATGTCCCGCCCGTGTGGATTGCGTGCGACCGATCCGCGCCAAAGACTTTGCGCCGT
>DBPZ01000091.1 GCA_002305655.1 Lentisphaeria bacterium UBA1407
TGTTAATGTGCGAAATCTTGTGATAGGAGCAGATATTTGACAAGGTGCATCTGAATCCTTATTTTGATGAGATGCCTTAACCTATCAAAACAAGGAGATTCAGATGCAGGGAAAAATTAGCATGGATTTGACGTTTTGCAATTCGGAGGAAAAGTTTTCATTCGATGAACTGGTCATGAAGGTTGCCGATGCGTTTGAGCACAAGGCCATCGCCGAGCTGCTGAAATTGATTCTGGGGCTCATTCAAGAAGTCTTGCTGGCCAGGATTTTTGCCGGCCGGACGCTATGCCCCGAATGTTCGGACGGTAAACTTGCACTCAATGGCGGGTACAACCGCAACATCCGCACGAGTGTTGGCGAGTTCACGTTACGCTTCAAACGGGTGAAGTGCGGTAAATGTGGCGCAACTCATGTGCCTCTGCAAAAACTAATCCAGTTCAGGCGCTATCAGACCAAGACGAACGAGTTGGAGAAGCTGGTGGTCGAAACGGTCAGCGAGACCAGCTATCGCCGTGGTGTAGCCCAGCTTTCCCGCGACGGGAAAATCACGCTTCCCTACCGGACGGCCCATGAATGGGTTCTGAAAACGGACTGTGACGAGATACAGGTGTCCAGCAAGGTGATTGGCTCCTTTCCACTGGAAGTCATGGCTGACGGCACCAAGTTCAAGGGGGAGGGTGTCAACGGCAAGGCGCGTCAGGGTGACCTGAAAGCCGTCATTGGCATCACTCGCCAGGGGAGGGTTTTCCCCATGGGCACCTGGGCCGGCACCTCCTGGGCTGAGATCAACGAGGAGTGGAAAAAGCAGAGCATCAAGCTACCTGACGGCTCCATCATCATTTGTGATGGTGAACCAGGGTTGGCCGATGCGTTCGCTGACTATGTGGATGAGCAGCAAAGATGCCAATGGCACATCAAGAGGGACTTGTACCATGCCATGCATGGGGACGGGGCAAAGATCGAGGAGATAAGGCCTTTACAGGATGCCCTTGCCGTTGCCATGGCCATCGAGCTTCCAGCCGAGGATTTCCAGAAGGTGCCCGAGGCCGACAAGGATGCCATTGAGGAGCAGATGGAAAACACCGAACGTGTCATGGTGAAATTTGTCTCGTACCTGGAAGGGAAAGGCTATTCGGCGGCGGCAAGCTACATCAACAATGCCAGACGCTCCATGTTTGGCTACGTCCGGCGATGGCTGAAATGGGGGCTGGTTTCCCACAAGGCGTCGACCATGGTGGAGCGGGTGATGCGGGAACTGGCCAGACGTCTGAAAAACATCGCCTATGGTTGGAGCGACAAGGGCGCCCAAAAGGTGGCGGGCATCATCCTGAAGCGTTTTGCGAGTGCAACGGAATGGGAAAATGAATGGAAGGAACGGATGCGTATCTTCGAAAACGTGGTGATTTCGGTCGGTAACTACAAGTGTTCATCACAAAACTTCGCACATTAACCATTTCTTAACTCATTTCCATATAGTTCGTTTCACCACAAACCCCAGCAGGAACTGCAATGGCTTCCACACTCATTAAAAACGCACATCTCGTTTCCCCCGACCTGGAAATTTTCAACGCTTCAGTCCTGCTCAAGGACGGTTTCATCCAGGCAGTCCAGGACAATCCAAAGGGACTCAAAGCCGATGAAACGCTTGACGCACAAGGGAAACTGATGGTTCCAGGTTTCATCGATACACACTTCCACGGTGGAATGGGATACGAGGCCACATCCAGCAAGAAAGAAGCCATCTCGATCATCGCCGAAGCTAAAGCCAAGGAAGGCGTGACCTCAATCTGCCCCACAACCCTAACCCTCTCGGAAGAAGACCTCGCAGCCTCACTCAGATTCATCGAAGCATACAGAAAAAAACCAACCGGCGCCAAAATCATCGGTACCCACCTGGAAGGACCATACATCAATCCAGAATGCATCGGAGCGCAAAACCCTGCCTATGTCAGAAAACCCGACTTCAACGAAGTCAAGAGACTCAACGACATCTCGCCAGTGGCCATTGTCACCTATGCCATCGAAACTGAAGGCGCAATCGATTTCACAAGGCAACTCGTTAAACTGGGTATCGTCCCGTCATGCGGACATACCAATGCAACGATGGCACAATACAAGCTCGGACAAGAGCAGGGACTCGATAGACTGACACACTTCTGCAACCAAATGACACGATTGCACCACAGGGAAATCGGACTCGTAGGAGCAGGACTCTACAACGACTCAACATATATCGAAATGATCTGCGACAAAATCCACCTCTGCCCAGACATGATCAGGCTCGCATTCAAAACCAAGCCGATCGACAAGATTCTGCTGATCACCGACGCCATGGAGGCAACCGGACTCCCAGACGGAAACTACCAACTCGGAGGACTCGCAGTCGTCGTCGCAGACGGAGCCGCAAGACTCGCTTCAAACGGCGCCCTCGCAGGCTCAACGCTCCAGTTCAACACCGCCTTCAAGAACGTCGTTGAGGAAACCAGGCTCCCGCTCCCCGAACTCGTCAAGACAACGTCGCTCAACCAGGCAAATAGCCTCAAGCTCGAGAATATCGCCGAAATCAAACCGGGATTCGTCGCAGATATCGTAATCCTCGACGACAACTTCAACGTCACAACCGTCTTCGTCGACGGCATCAAGCGCTAAGCGAATCCAATACCCAATCGCCGCCACGATGGAATTTATCGTGGCGGCGATTTTTTTGGATTAGGATATTGCAAATCGGCTCACTGTCTCACAGCAAACGACCTCAACTGGTATGGTTCGAGTTTGAGCACAAGCCGACCACCGGCGAATTCCGACGCCTTGTCGCCAGTGACCAGATCAATCCATTCGCCAGCCTTGATGTCCATGGCAAAGTCCGCCGGTTCGTGGGAGGTATTGACCACATAGAGCCAGGTTTGCCCATTGAAATCCAGAGTCCTGGCCTTGATGAGAGACGTCGAGGCAGGATGGTCCTGGAATGTTTTTGCGGGTAGCGCCCTGAATGCCTTGGCAAAAGGAACCAGGTATTCCTCCATGCCATAGGTTCCAACCAGGAAGCCGCCCTTGGAAATCCCCATCAGATCGTGGTACCTGAGAGGCAGGACATAATGCCTCATTGCATGGTAATGCGCTGGATTGATCGTGGTCACGCGCCAGTGATGCTCACGAAGCCAGGGCACATTGAGGGAATTCACCTTGTCGTTGGGACTGACTTTTCCAATGGCGGATTCCCAGTACCTGTCGTGCATGTGAACCCAGGGATATCTTGCATCATTGAGCAGATTGTAGAACCCGGGCAACGTATCAAGAACCCGCTGGTGTT
Source organism: Lentisphaeria bacterium UBA1407 (assembly GCA_002305655.1). Taxonomy (GTDB): domain Bacteria; phylum Verrucomicrobiota; class Lentisphaeria; order Oligosphaerales; family Oligosphaeraceae; genus UBA1407. The sequence goes on from DBPZ01000091.1 coordinate 3,311, forward strand.
CCTCCGCCGTCTTCGAAACGTAGTGATTCTGATGCCTCCATCTGTAGTCGGCAGGCACAAGCGCCTGGCATAGGACAATATTCGGCTTGTCCTTGAAGAGCCTTGCATCCAAGCCCGCACGCCTGTTCTGCATATCCACAAAGTCGGGATCAGTGAACTCAGGATGGCCGACATCGGCGGGCATGAAGGAATTCAACACAAGCTTCAGGTCTTTGCGGGTTTCGGCAAGCCTGTCTGCCACGACGGCATAGAAATCCGCGACCTTTTGGCATCGCCATTCGATCCACTTGTCGCGGTGGTTTGCCAGGATCCAATCCGCATAGTGCTTGCCCCGCATCGGATCGTCGGGATGTCTCGGGACTTGGATTCCCGTATCCTTCGAGAAAGCGTCAATCGCATAGTCATTGTAGCCCGCATTGATGTCGCCCAGCCACAGCAGGCAGTGCCGCGTAATGTGGAATACGATTCCCTTGAACGACGGGTGCTGTTTCCCCTGTTCCAGAAGCTGGTTCACCTCATCGAGCACATGCTGCTGAACGTCTGGATGGAGGATGTTGAAATTGGGGGGCGTATTGTGCCAGCCACCTGGGTTGGGCTTGCCGGTTGACCAGATTGAAATCGGCGTCGAATGCAGAAGTCCATTCTTAATCGCGTCCCTGGTGATCATTCCTTCGGGAACGGGCATATTGTTCTGGTTGATCGTCGGCATCACCGAAAGCCCTTCCTGGTCGAACTTGACATAGAATGCCTTGAGGAATTGCGGCGCGTGCGTCCTGGGATTGTAGGCTTCGCCAATCAAGCCGTGGTACCACGCGCCAGGATAAGCCAAAAGATTCTGTCCGGAATACTTCATGTACGCGGCAGTCCTGTTTATCAGCGTCTCCAACTGATCCAACTTCCCGCCGTCGGCAACAAAATCGTAGTTGATCGCGGGATCCTCGTAGTAGAGAACAAGCGAACGATTCCATCCATCGACTACTGGCACCTCATTGACCTTCGCAGGAGGCAAGCCGCCCTTCACCTTGTACAAGCGAACAGCCGACAACGCCGCAGGCTCGCCGGCACGGGCAGTCATCGCTATCACGGATATATCCTGCTCGCGACACCAGTACAGGCAACGCATCGTCACGATCTTGTTCGTCGAAGGATACTCGTCACCGCAAGCATATCCTGTCTGAAGCTCATATTCGCCACCGGTCCTTTTTGACGTCTGGACGATCAGGTCGCAGGTCCGTCGTGCATCGTCCGGATAATCGAACTCAAAACAATACAAATGATGCTTCTCGGGCAACACAAACCGCAAGGCATATCGAGACCCCTTCTCGCTGTTGGCTTCCAAGTATTTCACATCGCCCAAACTACCGAAACGAGTCTCGCGGACACTCGCAAAACGATCCGACGGCGGCAATGAAGACAAGTCCAGCGAATCAACAAGCTCCAAATCCAACTCAGAAGACGAGGACAACTCAGGATTCTTCGGCGAAAACAGCACTACATCCCCGGAAAATGACAATTCGCCCAAGTCGGCCTTGACGACATAGCGACCAGGGCCGGAATCAATCCCGTACAAAAACTCCCTCGTCTCACCAGGCTTCAAAACCACCTTCTCGCTCAACATTTCAACACCGCTTGGCGACAAAAGTCTCACAACAGGCTCGACTGCCTCGCCGGACTTGTTCGCCAAGGAAAATCGAATCCCGCTGCCAGTCGAAATCATCTGGTATGGTTCGTGAACTCGCAACGACAATATCGCTCGCTCACGGGATAACGATGCAACCTCAGCCGCCGAAAGTGGCGCCGAGTACACCTTCAAATCGTCAATCAGGCCATCGGCCTGTTCAGAACCGTACATCGATCCTACGAAGAAGCGCTTGAAATCCTCGCGATTGAACACATAAAGATCCCCTGAGACCTGCAATGCCTTCTTAAGCGGTGAATATCCGTCCGAGATTCCCTCGGCCGGCTTCCCGTCCAAATAGAGATGAGATTCCTGTTCATTCCAGGTGAACGCCACATGCCTCCAGGTCTCAGGCCTGAACGGTTCATTCCTTGTCTTGTACGAATCGTACTCGTCTGCCAAATCGCCCCTGAGGGTGGTATCCCAGTACCAAAGCCAAATTGCGCCAGAACCAATCCGTGGTTCCTTGCGCTCGAACCCAAACAAGTTCCTCCAGGCATTGTAGTCCCGAGCCTTGCCCGGACGCCAAAGCGGCTTGTACCACAACGATATCGTCCCGCGAACAGGATCGACATTGTCCTTGAGTTCGTATGCAAGCGACGACTTGTCCGCCTTCATCAGCTTGACCGCCTTTCCAAACACCCCCTTGTCGTAGGATATCTCCTCGGCAACGACGGGCTCTGGGTTACCGCGAGCGGTCGTCGCCTTCAGCGTCCCGTCGAATGAGGCATGGAACAGGAGTTCCGGCTTGACTTTCGGAATCTCGGGTTCTGCCTGGGCGGGTCCAACAGTCGCTCCATACATCTTGAAAACGCCGGCTCCCAGGAAATCGAAGCGAAGATGCATCGACAGCGCATCCTCTGGGATTTCCTGCGCAAAGCTATAGGTCCTGCGTTTTCCCCTAAGTGTAATCGTCGTGAATTTGTAGTAGTGGCTTCGGGTTTTCGTACGTCCTTCGAAGTAGAGGTCCATCTTGACGCCCGGCGTACCGTCCACATCCAGCGTAAACTGGTATTCCTTGCCGCGCATCGCCTCCAGATCCAAGCCCCTGAAATTCGTGTTGGTCTTCCGAGCACCGTTCTCGAACGCCGCGCGATTGTCGATCTGAACGTGGTCGCCTGCCAATTCAACAAGCAGATGCTTCCCCAACTCCCTAGGTTCGGCATGAACTGAAAAGACATCTACACCCTCATTGTCAAACACATGATGAACGATCTCGTCCCCAGATCGCTGAAGGCGCAACTCGCTCCAAGGACGAACAGGCAATGCCTGCGACAATCCATACAGGCTCAAAAACAGCAAGCAAACTGATAAGTTAAATTTCATTTCAATCACCTCGGATAAACAACTAGCTCGAGATCGGACTCGCGTTTTCCAACTTTGCCACGCAAACGATACTTCCCAGCGCCCAAGCCACTCGTCTTTAACCACAACTTGAATGACGTGCCGGGAACAGAAACATCCGTGAATCGATGAACCTCAACCCCTGACGAGTCGAGCAAACGCAAGTCGAAGCCATCGCGCTTGAGCACTGCGGGAGATACGTTCAAATCAACAATCGAACTGACAACATCGCCGGACAAGCAAGAAACCGACTGCGGATACGAACGAAACGCACCGGCATGTACCTGAATCGGCAAGCCGCTCCTATCATGCACAGTACCATTAATGCCCTCGACGGACAAGACGCATGGTGCCGATGACGACGACACTGTCGCCTCAAGGACAAAATCAGTCGTACCCGCCTGAAGCCGCTTCTCGCCCAAGACCGCACCGCGGCCGTCGCGCAAGCGAAGCCAACCGTCAACCGCCTTTCCCAACGTTCCTTCCAATGAGTTCAAACCTTCGTAAAGATGACCGGGACGGACATTTTTCAGGTAAAGAGACCCGCTTCCGGAAAACACCAGCCTACCCCACTTCTCATGTTCCAAAAATGATTCTTCAACTCGGGCCCAGCACATCGTCTGACCCCATGAATGGAATTGGCGACCGACATTGAACGTCCATGCCTCCCCTTCCTTCGGCTTGCCTTCCATGCCGAACGCCGACCATGGAATCATGATGTCCTGCACGTATCCGTGGTCGCCCTTGGCACGTGACAGCACATTGATCATCGAGGATTCCAGGACTTGCCCCAACTTCAGCCATGTCTTTCGGTCGCTGGAATTCACGATCAGTTGATACATGGTTCCGTCAGGCAATCGGAAGAAGAATTCCATGCTGTCTTCTGTCCACAAGTTCGCATCGTTGTCAAGGAGTTGCGCCTTGCCCAGCACCGTATGGTTTTGGTTGGCGATGATATTGATGCCCACGTTGTTGTAGCACACCCAGGCGCCTGCATAGCTGGGCTGGTTGATCCGCTTGAACTCCTCGTCGCTCGAACTCACTTCGCGATTGCGACGTTCCTTGGCCAGCATATAGCGCAACGGACCCGTCCCATTGCTTTCCAGGCATCGCTTCTCGTCCCATGTGGGCACCCGCTCAACATCGTCAGCAACCAACAATGCACGAATCGCCAAATCCGCCTGGGTTTCAACTACTGCCTGATGATTCTCCATGACCCGCAACATCGGCTCGCCACCGATCACACGCTTTCCTATGATTCCACTCTTGTCCTGAGCCAATACCGCCCGCCAACGGACCATATCGACCCAGGATAGGCCACGGGCATCAATCGCATGATGATACTGGGCATTCACGACAGGCAAATCACCAATCAAAGACGACAACAAATCGGCATTCTGCTGGCGCAAACCACTCAAGATCCTGTAGTCAACCATGCCTTCGTGACATGATTCGATGCGAATTGACGACACCACACCGTCCGGTCTCGCCACCGTCGAGGTCCAAGGCTTTCCCCAAACGTCCGCCCATTGGTGGTGCCCCTGGCTGTTCAAGCGATGAAGCAATATTCCGTACGAAGGGCGCCTGAAGCCGAAGTTATAGCTCCAGACCTCGTCGCCCACCGCCGCAGTCTGCGCCAATCCCTTGTCTGTCCAGGTATTGTATTGGCGCCTTTTGTAACGCATCGAATGCCCGAAATCGATTCCCTGGTCGATCTGGGCTGCCGTCGGATTGTCAAGCAAGATCATCCTGTCTTCCCCCGCCACCTCGCGCAGATGGGGGCCGAAACGCAAGAATGTCTGACGCTTGTCAGAATGGTACGCCACTTCCTCTTCGGACATGAAGTAGCAGGGCGGGTACTTCTTTGCCTCGGAATGCTTGCACAGTTGCGCAACAAAGTCGCGATAGATGGCGATGTCGTCAAGCCCGGCTTCCTGGTATGCGGGCATCTTCGCAAAATCCTTCGCTGTACTCGCCAAAAAACGCAAGTCCAAAAACAACCCTTTGCAACCTCCTGCCCCTGTAATCAGCGAGACAAGCCTGTCCAGCGTGGAAAAATCGATTTCCTTGCTATTATCGGCCTTGAATTCAGGTCTGTAGTGGAAGATCGTCGGCGAGTTCATTCCTCGTGTCTTCAGGAATTTGAAGTATGTCTTCTGGGAATCCATCTTGTAGTCCTTGGCAGCCCATCGTCCCTCTCGTCCTCCCTGGTCGGAGGCGAAGTAAGGCATATAGAATCCCAGCGGGATCGAACACTCCGGGAAATCAACTGCAGGCACGCAGACCACCACGTCAACATGACGGGACACCCCGTCAGCAGACAACACCAAGCGGCCGTTGTAGTATCCCGCCTTGGTTCCAGGCGGAACGTTCACCAGCAAAGCAACCCCGAACAGCGCCCCCGAACTTACCGTTGCCTGGCGCGCTTCAACCAAAAAGTCGCCCTGGTAGTAGTAAGTCGATTGGGCAACACGCGCAATCCTTACATTCTCAAGGCCGATGTCGCCCGCTTCGCCGCGCAAACCGTCCAGACGAACGTCAAAATTCCGCAGGTCCCTGTTGGCATTGACCTTCAGGCAAGCCATTCCGTATTCTCCTCGTGGCAAAACCAAAAACAGTTCTGTCAACGGAAAGGGATTCTCATCGACATGACGTGTGTGAAGCGTGTCCTTGATGTAGTCCCAGCCACCAACGGCAAAGCCTTCCTTGTACTCCTTGGGCAAATTCGGAAAGCAATCGCCTGCCACAGGCGGAGGGGCAAGCTCATCGCCGTAATCCAACTTCATCAAGTCAAAGCATTCAGGAGACGCCAGGCAAGCCACGGACAAAAACAACAGCAATAACGATGTAATTCTCTTTGTACGCTCCACGATTTTTCGCAACCATCCATTCATCGGATCAATTCATAGAGCATCTGTGCGCCATCGGCCGACTTCACGTTCAGCTCGAACGCCAGCTTTCCGCCTTCCAGACGAGTTTCAACCTTGCCCAAACGCTTGCCACCCATGTCAAGACGATAGACCGTCAACTCATTCGGCTTCTCAACGTCCAAGCGCACCTTCACCGAACCAGCTTTCATCAAATGCGGCGTGCCGCCCCAGCGAAGCACAGTCGAACGCGCACGCTCGCCATACTCCTGGCCGGTGTTGTGAAGCTCGGTCACGTGATTCAAGAGCAAGCGACGGCTGCTGCGGATCGGCTCGGACGTCACGCTCGACACCCATACCGTCGCATCAGCGCCCTCAACCGCAAACTCCCCAATGCCGGTCGATATCGTCTTGCCGACTTCAGCAAACCCGCCAGCAGTCATCGGAGTATCCAAAACCATCAAATTCTCCTCGCCATCCATCAGGAATTGCTTGTTCGGAGTCTGGAATATCTTCCGCTCCAAATCGGTCCTGTTGTCCTTCGGCAACAAGCCCTGCTCCTTGATGACTGCTTCGTAGCGGCGGGCGCCTTCTATCGTATTGAAATCACCCTGGTATGCCTCGTGGACCTTCGCCTGGGGAGCGTCAGGACTCATCCCGAAACTAACATCGGCGGGAACACGGGAACCCTTTGGACCGACATAGGTGCCGACCTTCGTCGTCAAGCTAAAGCCATCTGTCTTCATCCACATATTGTGCTCGACCGCGTCCTTGTTGTCAACCCATCCGCGATCCAAGGTCATCGCCACCGTCTTCGTCGCCTCGCCTATGTCCCCACGCAGGAACAGGCATATCGTCGCACGATCTGTCAACTGCGCAAAGGGGTCTGCGACCACATCGAAATAGCTTGCCGCCCGCTTCGCGCTGAACATATCAGGCGAATGGCTGTACGAGAAGCGCCACAATCCTGCCCAGTTCTGCAACGCCGCCAGGCATCCCGTCGCTATCCCTCCAATGCCTCGGTACGGTCCCGGTCCGCAGTAGTTCCATTCCGTAATTGTAAATGGACGGTCCAAATGGCGGATGTAGGCACAATTCGATCCGCCGATCACCCCCGTCTTGATCACGCTCTTGTTCGGGCTGGTTGAAGGCAAGCGCCACGCCTTTACCAAAAAGCGGGGATGGTCGATGTAGAAGTGATCGTCAACATAGTCAAAGGTGCCACGGGTCGATGCCGCCCACAGCTGGCGACCGGAATTGTTCATGTCTGAAAACAACGCGCCGGACTTCAGTTCCTCGCGCAGGAACCTGGTCATTTCCTTGTACATTGCCTGGTGCGTGTCAAACCTGAATCTCGAATACGCCGTCCACTGTTCCGGCTTGCTGCTTGATGGCAATGCCTTCACCGGATACTCGGTTATTCCCAGCTTCTCCTGCCGTTCCTCGGCCGTAGGATATTCCTTTGCCAGCCAAGCATTCCATGCGGCAACCCACTGCGCCTCGCAACGATCACGGAATGCCGTTCCCGCGACGCTACCGATCACGCCTTCGTTGACCATGCAGATCAGGTTCAGCGCCGGATCTTCCGCAAGCGTCATGCCGGTGTACGGGTTCTTATGCCCCAAGTACGCCTTTGCAAAACGCTTCCAGCTCGCCATCGCATTGGCGTTGATCGCGCACAATTGCTTGAACTCGTCCATCTCGATCATCCCTTCCTCGCCGGGATATATCTCGGAGGCGCGCACATTCCTCGACACATACACGTCTGTCGTAATGTAGATGCCTCGCTTCTTCAACGCCGCGAACAAGTAGTCAATCGCATCGAGGCGCTTGGGATCCAGGTCGCTGGAATCTGTCGCCTTTTGTGCGATGATTGGATTTTCATGATGGTGGAAACGCACCGTGTTGTATCCAAATCGGGCAAGGCGATCGGCAACACGATCGCACTCTTCCTTCGTCAGAATGTGGGCGCCCATGCAGAAATTCACACCGTAAAAACGCTGGACTCGACCGGGCAACCCCGAAAACTCGAAGTTTTGGCCGACCGCCTTCGTCCAGCCATGCTTGCCTGCGGGAGCATCCAGCTTCACCACATCCGTGAAATCCAATGCCGAACCTGCCTCGATCTCCAAGATATGCGTCAACGGAATCCAGGTATCGTCAGCAGCCATCACAACTGGCTTGTCGCGCTCAAAGGCAAACGCCTCGGGAAACTCAAGGGACACCGACACCTTATACGTCTTCCCGCCCTTCCAGTCGTACACGTTTTCGCCGGATATCTGCTCGTTATCAGGCTTGCAGCTCATCCGGAACTCGAATATCTCGTTCTTCCAAGTCCTGTTGTCCTGAATCAACACCGTATTCGTCGGCTCGGTGCGCAATTGAAACGTACCCAATGTGCTTTCAATCGACAAAGATTCGGTCTGCGTACGGGCAATATGGGTCTTGTCTTCGTACGAAACGGGAAATATCCCGCCCGTCCCATCGGCCATCTTGTACGCCTTCCCGCCCAAAAACTCAGCGCTCAAGGTCACGTTCGCATTGATGGAATGGGCACGCATATCATGAGACGGCGTAAAGGAATACTCCAATACCAAAGTCTTCGCCCCTTCCTGACGATACGCAATACGCAGCGCCAACACCCCTTCAGCATCATTGTCACTGCGGTTCTCGACAGTCACAATCCCATCGTCCTGTTGCTTGCCGTAGAACCCAGTAAATCCCTGGGCGCGCCAAACCGGACGAAATACGCACCCCTTGATCTCGCCTACAGTAACGCCATCCTTGGTAATCAGGCAATCACCATTGATCTTCATCCCGACTTCCCAGCCGGCACCCAAAGCAACAAATGACAGCATCGATACTAAAAGCAACGCAATTTTTCGCATGATTCCACTCCTTAATCAAGTTCATATTACGACGACAAATACTATTCTCGACAATGTCCTTCTCAAACCCTCTCGAGCACTTGCTACCCGAAACAAATAATATAGCACCAATCACACAAATCCCAATTCGCGCATGTGCAACTATTCCACGGAAAACACATTCGCGAACCATACATGCCTTTGCTCGTCGAAACAAAAAACCTTTTTCTCCAAACCAGTCAGAAACAGGCATGTCACATGCCATTTGAGTACGGAACCGTCGATTTTCGCTTTGTTTTTACGTGAAATAAAAACCATGAAAATGGATTTGCCATCATGCAGCATATACAGTATTCCATTAACATCTTCTCGTTCCATCACATTTTAGCCAAGAGGACTTCAAGATGACCTGGACAACTCACTATCCGGAACATGCTCCAAAACCGCATTTTCATCAAGGCAACAACTCCCTGGGAATCACGTTCGACAGCGAAAAAGCAGTGGGCCACCTTGAAAAGGTCTTCAGCGTCATACCAGGCAAATCCTACAGGATCGCCTGCGATGCCATCGTTCCCGAATGCTCTTGCAACAATGCAACGATCATCGTCACATGGAGCACAACGGATTCAGACGCGACCATGGTGCAACGAGACTATGTCTTTTTCAAGGACCTAACTCCTACCCAACGCCATTTCGAGCAAGTCTTCCAGGCACCTGAAAAGTGCACCCACGCCATCATCTGGTGCATGCACAAGTGGCAACGAGGAACCGCAACATTCAACAACCTCGAAATCGCCGAAACCAACCCAGTATCACCAAAAATCGCAAGGCTCGCAGCAGTCAACCTTTACTACCCTCCAGCAAACTCAACCTTCGAAAGCAACAGGGCCGACATGGAGGCCGGAATCAAAAACCTCTGCCAAAATGTCCCAAACCTGGATTTCATCCTCCTCCCAGAAACACATCCCAGCAGAGGCGTGCCGGGAACGTCTTTCCAACGGTCGGAACCCATACAGGACGGCCCTACTTTCAACCTCTGCAAGCACTATGCCGTAAAATACAACACGAACATCTGCGCAAGTGTCATTGAAAGAGAACAGGACAATACCCTGCACTGCACGGCTTTCGTCGTCGACAGGACAGGAAATCTCGCCGGGATATTCAGGAAGGTCCACCTTACAGTCGGCGAGCAAACATCAGGAATCATCCCCGGAAAAGAATTCAACATCATCAAACTGGATTTCGCAAGCGTGGGAATCTCAATCTGCTGGGACAATTGGTTCCTGGAATCAGCGCGAATGCAACGGCTTAACGGAGCCGATTTCCTCGCCTTCCCCCTTGCGGGAGACGCAAAGGAATCACATTGGTCCAAAACATGGTCGGCACGATGCATCGACAACAGCCTACCGATGGTCGTCTCAGTCGCAGACCCGAAAGTGCCTTCGGCCATCATCGACAGAGACGGGGTTTGGCTTGACCAAACAACGCAGAAACATGGGTTCGCCTTCGCGGAACTCGACCTCAATGAACGAAAGCGCTCCTGGTGGCTCTCCGTCGGCCCGGCATTCGGAGACCCCTACCAGCTCTACCTCGCAGAACGAAGACAAATCGCATACAAGTTTTGAGATAAAGTCGTTGCGTCGGCACGAAGACTTTTACACGACTTCGTACTCAAAACGCATGTGACATGCCTTAAAATATCAACCTGCGAAAACGTTTTTCACCTATTGGCTTTTTCAGGGAGTTAAGGCGCTATATCAACAGCACCAACACGCCTGCGGTAATCAATAGTCCTCCCACGATGCCTTGCCAAGTCACGGCTTCGCCTAGGATCAAAAAGGACAGGATGATGGTCAAGGGGACGCTGAGCTTGTCCAGGGGAGCGACCTTCGAGGCATCGCCCAACTGCAAGGCACGGAAATAAAACAGCCAGGACAAGCCAGTCGCAATGCCTGACAGGACCAGAAAAACCCAGGTCTTCGTCGAGGTAGTACGTATCTCGCCCACCACGCCGGTTCCAAAGGCGATTCCCCAGGCAAAAACCAAGATCACGGTCACACGGATTGCCGTCGCCAGGTTGGAATTGATTTCACGGACTCCAATCTTGGCAAACAATGCCGTCAACGACGCAAAGACCGCCGACAAAATCGCGCACAGCTTCCAGCCCATCACCTGACCTCCTTGTCATCTACTAAAATCACGGCAATTTCCATATTCCATCAGTCGGTTGATAATATAGTCTTTCTACGTGTTGTCTTCTATAAAGTCATGTGGATATCCAGTTGATGTAACCAAAAGCGCATTTAGATTATGAGAACCACGAATCCAAGGTAGTTGTTCACGTCCCGCTAGGGCTAGTGTCCGCTATCCAAGCACTCCGCCTTCGCCGTAAAAAACTTTTTCCTCAAAAACACCACAGAATCAATTATGAAACCAATCCTCTCACTCATTTTACTCGCCTGCTCAATCCAAGCAGCCAACTTCACCGTGCCCTTTATTAAAAATCCACCTCGGATCGACGGTGTTTTGAACCCAGCGGAATGGAACGAGGCACTTGCCATTTCAGGTGCCAATCCCACCCGGCTCGACCATAGGAAAACAACCGTCTATCTCGCCTTTGACAAAAACCACCTCTATCTCGCCGTCATCGCAGAGGCTCCGCCGCGAGGAAAACTCAAGGCGTCTCCACGGGAAAACGAAAATCCAGTCCTCGACGACTCGCTTGAAGTCTGGTTCCAGCCACCAACCCAAAACCGAACCATCGAACAACACAAATTCGGATACTTCCAGTTCATCACCAACTCCATCGGCAAAACATTCGCAAACCACCATGATCCCGGCTACGGATTGCCGGCAAAACCATGGAAAAACAGCCTCCTCGCCAAACACACAATTACCGACGGCAATTGGCATGCAGAACTCAGATTCAATGCATCGGATTTCGGATTCGATTCCATCAGCGACGACCAATGGAAAATCCTCCTGGTCAGAAACTTCCGCACGCAACCGGGATACCAGGCGCCAATGACTGACGTCAATGGCTTCATGGACCACAAGTCATACTCGACATTCCAATTCAATTCCAATGCGCCGGCAATCCAGCAACTCTACAGCGAAATCAGGTTCCCAGGAACCTTCGTCAACAACTCCAATACCCCCTGCAAGCTCCAAGGAACAATCACGGCAGACAACGCAACAACGGAAATCGACCTGCCGCTCAATGCAAATGATAATTGCGACATCACGTCAAAGCTTCCGATCGACTCATCGTTCAACGCAAAACTCAACGTCCTAGACCAGCAGGGAAAGCAAATCTGGAACAGAACAATCAACTGGAAGCCAAAGAGCGACAGGATCTGGTTCAATCTCGAATCCTTCGCCATACTCGAGCACTCATTCAACAAACCCTTGGAAACTAAACCGGATTTCGCCGCCAATGACGACATCTCCATCCTATTCAATCCAAAAGGAACATACGAACCAACTACAGGAAGAACTAAAGACACAAAAGCTCTCAAGCTCACGACAGGTACGCTCGCTTTCAACAACGCAAAATTCCAAATCCCGGGAAGCGTAAGCTTCTGGGTCAGGACAGAAGCGAAAAACTCAAAAAACTACAGGAGATTCATCTCAAGCGAATTCAAACCTTCAGGATATATCTTCCTGCAGGAACAAAAAGGTGGATACCTCATCCTCGGCGCACATTCGTTCAAAGGACATAAGCAACAAAACCTCGTCATCCATCGACTGCCAAAACTCGGAGAATGGACACACTTCGCGATCAACTTCAATGAAAAACAATATGAACTCTACATGGATGGCCTCAAAGTCGGCGAACAAACCCATGGAATACAAATCGACTCCGAAAACCTTGGAAACATCCTGATGGGAAACTCTGATCAAAGGGATTTCTCAGTCGCCAATCTCGCAGTTTACCAACGAACCCTAACAGATTCAGAGATCAAAGTCCTCGCCCAAGGCGATTCGCCAGTCAGCGGCGACATTCTTTGGTACCAGTCCATAAACTCCATCGTACTGGATATCAATGCAGACTTCGAAGACGAACAAAACAAGCACCTAACCCTCAAGATCATCGACAATCAGGGCAACGAAGTCGAAACATTCCAGGTCAACATGGACGAAGGAACAAAACTGGAAACCGACAATGGAACCATCGCAGTCCTACACAAAATCATCAAGCCCAGCAAGCCACTCGCAGACGGCACTTACGAACTCAGCCTGCTGAACGCCAAATCAAATGCAACCCTGCTAAAGCGCCAGATCCAAACAGAGCAATTCGAATGGCTTGGAAACGACCTGGGCAAATCACGCCGAATCCTACCCCCCTTCACCAAGATCGAACGCCAAGGGGACGACCTCTCCTGCATCCTCAGGAAATACCACCTGCAGCCAGGGGGCTTCCCAAGGCAAATCACCTCGCTCGACACGCCAATCCTGGCAGAACCTATCGAACTCGTCGCAACAAAAAATGGAAAGTCGATCCCTTGGACCACGACTCCCGTCCAATACCTTCCATCGGATGGCATTTCGCAGCAATTCACATCGTCCCTGACATCGCCTTGCCTGGACATCGACCTGACCGGCGAACTCGAGCAAGATGGACTGATCAGATACGACTTGACGCTCAAGCCCACTGACAATCCCCCGGACAGGTTCTATCTTGACATCGTCCTCAAGAAGGACATCGCGATCCTCTACCATCCCGTAGGCGAAGGGCTGAGATCCAACCCGGGTGGCTTCATCCCCGAGGGCAACGGACTCGTCTGGGGAAGCCGTTCGCTCCAGCAAACCAACATCAGCAACTTCATCCCATACGCATGGCTCGGCGACGACCAAAGAGGAGTCGCTTTCGCGGCAGATTGGGACAAGAACTGGATCATCTCGCCGGACAGGGACGCAATCGAATACCATCGAAAAGACAATGGCGATATCATACTGCGCATTAATTTCTTCAATGAACCGAGGAAAGCCGGAAAACCACGCCTGATCACCTTCGCCCTGATGGCGTCGCCAGTCAAGCCCATGCCGAAAGGATGGAGAGGATGGAACGACCAGTTCACGACAAAGGGAACCAGAATCTCAAGATGCCTCTACTCGCCACCCTACTGGGGAGCATACTCAAGCTGGGGAAGCAGATACCCGGCTTTCAAGGACTTCAACTATCTCGAAAGACTAATCGAAGCGCTCAATACAGGAAAGGTCGATGACAATTACCTCAATCAATGGGTGGAAAAACTCCTCGAGCAGCCACCGGAACAATTCCCATTCCTGCCCAAGGGCGACTCTCGCAAGCAATACGCAATCAACCATGCCAGAGCGGGATTCAGAATCGCACAATCACTCCATCACGTCAAGGAGAAGGCAACGATCTACCCCTATACCTGCAACGCAGACTCGGCACACGCACTCCCGGAATTCCATGTCATGAAAGACGAATGGAAAAACGGATACCACGTCTATGACTCGTACGCAGACTACGCCATTTTCTACCTTGACAAAATGCTGGAAATTGGGTTCAATGGAATCTACAACGACAATGTCTTCTTCAAGGCGACATTTAATTGGGCGACGAACAACGCGTACGTCGATGAAAGCACAGGGAAAATCCACCCCTCCTTCGGATTGTGGAGAATCAGGGAATATACCAAGAGGCAACTCACCTTGATGGTCGAAAGAGGACTCCCAAACCCATGGATCACCGTGCACCATACCAACACAAACGTACTCCCAACGCTCTCCTTCGCCACAAACTCGATGGGCATGGAATGGAAGTACGGAGCAAACGACTTCCAGGAACGCTTCACGCCAGACTACATCAGGACAGTCTGCCACGGAAGGCAAGGAGGCTTCTTCCCAACCGTACTTGACGGCATCAACGACGCCAAGGAAAACCGTACCTGGGTCACAAGAACCATGCTCACAACCCTGCTCCCCCATGAGGTCAAACCAACTGCCCAACGAGGATCAGACGCAAAAACAATCCAAAAAACACTTGGCATCATCGCCGACTTCGAACCCTGGGCAGACGACTGCATCGCGCACAACTATTGGCAAAATGACTACCCGCTTGACATCGACAACAAGAACATCCTCTCAGTCGCATACCGGAAAAGCAACAACCTTCTCATCATCTTCGCAAACTATGGAACCGACACCCCAAACGCCACAGCAACGTTCAAAAAACATCGATTCCTCAATGCCATAAACGCAGAGACAAATCAACCGATCGAATGCAAAGACGGAACGCTCCACCTCAACATCAAGCCACATGACTTCATCATCGTCAAGGCAACAATCGATTGATATCAGTATTTTTTGTTAAGGTAGACAAAACACAAAAGCCGCACAACCCAGCTCCGGATTGTGCGGCTTCATATCTTGGTGGGCCCAGCTGGACTTGAACCAGCGACCGGACGATTATGAGTCGTCAGCTCTAACCGACTGAGCTATGAGCCCCTTTTTGACAATGCCTTTTAATATGGCTTCCATTGAGGTATTGTCAAGCAAAACAGACACGAAAATCAACTCCGACAAGACAACCCAAAGCCATCTTTCAAAAACTACGAGGGGGATATCAGCTTGACGCAACAGTCTTCACATATAGTGCATATCCATGGGCATATACCCAATCATACTAGGGCATTGCATGGGACATATGAATGCCACAAGAAGATTCAAAAGTTTGCGCCGTAGGCGCCTAACTATGCTTAACCCCATGCTTTAGCTTGGGGTGTGATGCCCCCCAGATTGATGCGCCTTGCAAAGGCGCTACAAAAGACTGGAGCTTTTGCAAATCGCAATCTTGTCCTGTCTTGTCAACAACGGCCGTAAAAATGAGCCGCAAGCGACCGCGGGCCGCCGCAGTTCGACGAGTCGGGCACCGTCACCGAGAGGCTCTTGATGGCGGCGATGATCTTGCTCTCCGTCTCCACGTCTGGCTTGCCACACGAGCCGCCTTCCCCTGACTGACGGGGTGTTCGCGGAACCGGCGAGGACACATTGCACAAGGGCAAACAACAGCAGGGCAATGACAGAAACCTGCCCTTTGAGAGAAAAACAGAAAATGGTGCTGAAATATCTATGCTGCATAGTATTCTCCCTAGTTATTGTTTGGCGTTCTTCACCGTCGAGAACATGATGGCCAGTGTCAGAGGTGGAATGTCATGTTTCCACTCTATGGCTATTCTTCGCCTTATAGCCACGTATCGACGGGATGCGTCAGGAGTGAAATTCAGTTTCATTGTGAAAGTGGTGTCGTCGTTGCGCAGAAGGGTGGCGTCCGCCAGCCCCTCCCCCTCATCTGCTGGAAGAAGTTTTAGCGACATGTCGGGACTTGCTGGCACGAGCCGGAACGAGAAACTCCGCGCCTTTCCAGCTTCAAGCCGTCCGAGATAAACTTCGCTTTTTGGCTGAACTTCCACGGCTGGGACGGCCGTGCCGGAGACGGTTAGCTTCAGGAACTCCTGCCCCGGCGCGTCGGTCTCGACATAAACCGTCTTGGAGAACTTGCCGGAAAGGGTGTTTTTGGGAATGCTGACAGACACGGAGGTATCCTGGCCCGGGGCTAGAGTGCATGGCGTGAAATCAACAATGGCACAAGAACATGAAGAACGCACACGGAGCAGATTCGCAGGTTGTTCCAGAGTGTTTTTTATCGTAAACGTGCCTTTTGGAGACTCCCAAGATGGAAACTCTCCCAGTGTGGCAGAAAAAGACGAAACGGATAGTCCCTGTGCAAGGATTGCCGTAGTCGTAAGGCACGCGAATACGCATATTGTTCGAAAGACAGTCATTTGAGTTCTGGATGATTATTTAAGCCAGATGTGTAAATTTGTACTAGATGTCGATGGACAGTCATTTGAACTCTGGATGAACATTAGCACTAGGCACTGCTATGCCAGATACGTTTACCTTCAAAAATTCCTGGCCTGGTGCGTCGGTTTCCAAGTAGATAGTTCTTCTAAATAAACCAGATAGTTTGGTTTCTATAAAACTCACATTCACAGAAGTATCTTTTCCAGGTGCAAGTGTACACGGTTGAAAAGATATTACTATGTCATCGTATGAACTCCTTGCACAAAAGATATTTATCATAGTATTACTTAAATTCGTAATTATAAATGTTTGGCTATGCATATTGAAAGTGCCAGTAGAATTATTCAACTGCACGGCTAACTTTTGGGAAGAAGCCTTTGTTAGCATAGGAGGGGATTTTATATATTCAATAAGTTCATAATCATCTGGATCTCCTCCACAAAATAAAAGAGTTAATCTATCATCATTCCATCTAAACCAACCAGTTGCAAAACAAAAACCATTCTTCTCATAAACAAAATGGATTGCTTTCCCATGCATAAACAAAATGCCTCCTGGATTTTCATATTCACTTTCCATTGACCATATGCATGTGTTGGGCATTGGGTGAATCCCTGAATACTGTCCAATATCTTTCCAGTTACAATCAAAGAATTCAGCAGTCCCATCTTCAAGTAAGTAAATGCATTTTGAAGTAGAATTTCCATCTACGGGAATCCATTTCCCGTAGATGGCATTCGTTTCAATGCTCCTTTTATCACATGAGCATATAATCACCCCAAGAAGTGGGAGAATAAGTATTTTCATTATCAATTTCCGCATTTTGAAGACAATTTTATTTTTTCATTCACAGCCATCCCATAGGAAAGCAACAGTTCTTTAGTTTCTGACACAAAAAAGCGAATCCATGCTATCTTATTGGTAGGCTTAAAACAAAGGAGGCAGCATGAATCCGCCAGGAAGTCAATTTACCGTCATCAGGCAGTTTTTCCAGCTCGTTCCGAGAAACTTGATTCCAAGGCTGGCAAGGAAGCACGGGGTCGACAAAAAGGCCCGCACGTTCAGCCCCACCAGCCACGTGGTCGCGCTCATGTATGCCCAGCTGGCTTATTCGATCAGCCTGAACGACATCTGCGGCACCCTGTCCACCCTGCGCGGAAACACCTCTCCGAGCCTCAACGGCCTTTCCCATGCCAACAAGGTCCGCAGCGCCGGCATGGCGGAGGAGCTCTTCCGGGAGGTCAAGGCCCGGCTTGAGGAGGCGCATCCGCAATTTGGATTCCGAAGCCGTCCCGGCGGGAAAGGCTACGCCTGCGTGCCCAGGCGTTTCAAGAGAACCATAAACGCCGTCGATTCCACGACCATCCAGCTTGTCGCCAACAGGTGGAAAAGCCATGGGACAGCGGGCGGAAAAGTCATCGGACAGCACAACCGGGGCATTCTGAAACGGGAAATGATGCCGAATTTCGGTTAAGTAGCAAAGGCCAAAAAATCAAAAATGGTTTTTTGAGAAAAACGGCCTGCATAAGTACGAAATCAGGCTGAATATGCCTGATTTTTGAAGCCTATGGGATGACTCTGGAGCTTTTCAATAATTCCGCCCTTATATTTAGTGTCACCCAGAAAACAGTTGCGTCAAATATATACCCCCACCCTAGATTCACTTTTTGATCTTGCGGACATCGAGAATTGGCAAACCACAAAAGTTCAAGCTATACTAGGTAACTCACAAAAACGACTTCATGTTCATCAACCATACAGGAATCACCATGCGTAAATTAGCTTTTATCACAACCCTCCTCCTCGCCTGCGCAACGTTCGCTCTCGACCTAGTCATCCCCGGAGAAAATGTCCCGAGAGTCAGCTTCCCGCCAAAGCAAGTCGGCTCGCAAACATGCACGGAAGTCACCATAGAAGGCAAAAAGGCATTGCGCATCGACTGGGATCCAACCAAGGCGCCCTGGTCGGAATTCTGGTTTTCGCCACAATGCAAGCTCCCTCAGTTCTACCAAGGCACCATTGCAGTTGAACTCTGGCTGCCAAGCGACATCAAAAACAGGTACCCAACCATCAGGGTCACGGACAGCGTCGATGAGGCAATCCAGCTGGAACCAACAAACAAAACGATCAAGCCAGGCTGGCAAACCCTGACCTACGAAATCGACACCACCAAGAAAGTCGCCCATAGCTGGGCTCGAGGCGGCTACAAGTCGGATGACTTGAACAAGATCTACGACCAGCCGCTGAAACTGGGCGGAATGGCGTTCGGCTTCAAGGACACAAAGGAAAAGGGGCACTTGGCAGTCGGCAACTTCACCTTCAAGTTGCTTCGTGCGCCATTGGACATCAACGTTGAAACCAACTGTCCGGTCCATGTGCTCAAGCCCGAGGACGTTGACAAGCTCGCCTTCACCGTCGCAACCGCAGACGCCGACACCCATGACATCACGGGCACCCTGATTCTGACCGATTCATACAAGAATCAAATCCTCAAAACGGAATTTGCCACCACGGTCGCACCTGGGAAAACCTGGCGCCTGCCCTTGCCAAGACCCGAGAAATTCGGGGTTTACTATCTTGACGCAACCATCCAGCACGGAGACAAAACCCAGAACAGGAAAATGTCCTACTGCCACATGATTCCTGCGGGACCAACGCCAGGAAAGTCCAAGGGATTCATCTTCGGTGTTCAGCAACACACGGAGCGATATCCGCTCGAAGAACAGAAGAAAGAAGCGATCGCCGCCGGGCTGATGGGTGCAAAAGTCTATCGTTGCGGCGCAATGTGGTGGGCCTCGCAACGGGAAAAGGATGATGTGCCGGACTTCTCCAGGGTCGAAGCCATCTTCAAGCTCTATGAAGAACAGGGACTCGAACCACAGGTCCTCTTTGGAAACCACTACGGGAATTGGGCCCGGGATCCTAACTGGAAACCCTTCACAACGATCGAACGATGGACCCGATCCCACAACTTCGCTCCCAACATCCAGGAATACGCCAAGTACGTCAACCGATTCATGACGCACTTCAAGGGACGCGTTCGGTTCATCGAAAGCTGGAACGAACCGGATCTGCTTGGATTCGCCAACTTCCCTATGGAAACATACAACGAAATCCAAAAGGAGTACTACAAGGCAGCCAAGGCGGCAGACCCGAATGTCATCGCCTTGACTGGCGGATACACGGCTTTCAGGCTCCCTTGCCCGGAATCATCTCCGCATCCAGAGTACTTCACGCAAAGCCTCGTCGATACCAAGGGACACTACGATGTCGTCGCCTTCCACGCACACGGACAGGTGTCAGGCTACGCACCGCAAGTCGACAAGATGAACGCCGCCTTCAAGGAACTCGACATCGACAAGCCTTGGTGGTCAAACGAAACGGCAGTTTCCTCAGTCAACATCGGGGAAACGGCCCAGGCCGAAACGCTCTTCAGAAAACTATTCTACTGCTGGGCTAATGGAGGAATCGGCTACAACTGGTATGTCAATCGAAACAAGGGATTCAATCCGAAAGACAGCGAGCACCACTATGGCATGCACACGATGGACTTCTATCCAAAACAAGTCTATGCAACATACAACATGATCGCAAGGCATTTCAAAGAAGCCCAATTCGTCAAAGACTACAAGCTCAACAATGACTTCAGAACATACCTCTACAAGGCAAAAAATGGCGATTGGCTAATCCCGACCTTCATCATCACAGGAAGGAAAACCCTGCCAGTTTTGCTTGGAAACATCACTGGCGAAGCGTCGGTCATCGATATCTTCGACAACGAAACCCCGCTCAACACCAACCAGCAAATCGCGCTGATCACACTTGACAACAGAAGCAAGACAATCAGGGTCAAAAACCAAGCGGAACAGCCGACGATGAATGTTGACATAGTCAACATCCCAGCATTCTGCCTGATCAAGCCAAACGAAGACAATTTCCTCAACATCGGCATCGCCAATCCAACGACGAACAGCCTCGATGTCACCGTCGCATTCAAGCAACCCAATCAAGTCAACCTCGACTGGACAAAGCAAACATTCAGCCTCAAACCAAACGAAAGATCAACCGCAAAACTCAAGCTGACTCCAAAAAGCAACGAGATCTTCAAGACAACCGATAACTTCACGCTCGATTGCACCATTCAAATCAACCAGGCAGTCGCGCAAACGGCACAAATCCTCTGCAGGCCGGTAACGATCGTCACCAAGGATACGCCCGCTGTATTTATCCTTGACAAGCATGAGCAAATCACATCGACGGTGGTCAACGAGCCCAATACAAGGCACCTCTTCTGGAAAGGCAAGGACGACCTCTCGGCAGTGTTGACCATCTCAAAGGCGGGAAATGACATCCTGCTCAAGGCAGTCGTCAAGGACGATATCCACAACTCAACGGAAAAGGACGACGCCATCTGGAAAGGCGACAGCATCCAAGTCGCCATCCTACCGCACAACAACAATATCGCGCCATGGGTGTTCGGCTTCGCGCTCGACAATGACAACTCAACAAAGTCATGGGTCTGGTTCCCCACAGACGACAAGCTTGGACAAAGCCTCAAGAACGCGCTCAAGCCGACCATCCAACGAGACGAAGCGGCAAAGACCACAACCTACTCCTGCATCCTGCCAACCGATGCCCTCAAGGTCAATCCAGAACAAGGATTCTCATTCAACTTCATGCTCAACGATGCCGACGAAAGCACCCGCGAATCGATGATGATCTTTACCCCGGGACTTGGTTCCGGCCCTGCACTCAATACAGAAACATATCCCGTTATCGTCACACAATAGCTTTTTTAACCTAAAAAAAGCAGTTGACGCC